>CAXBQH010000055.1:0-1602 GCA_963977985.1 uncultured bacterium | reverse complement strand
CTTCATTTTTAATTAGTGATAAAGCAGAACATCCTAAAGCCATAGTTGATTGGAATATTAATGCTTGGGGAGGAAAATATCCGCCTTATGATTTAGATGATGTTATTCCCACTCGTATAGCAGAAGTATTAAGTTTACCTGTATTTTATCCGGGCATTATTATGGAAGGGGGTTCTGTAGATTTTAATGGGGCTGGTACCTTAATGACTTCTAAGTCTTGTTTGTTAAATCCCAATAGAAATCCGCATTTAAATCAAAATCAAATTGAAAAATATTTATGTGATTATTATGGCATTGATCAAGTGCTATGGGTAAGTGAGGGTATAGTGGGGGATGATACCGATGGACATATAGATGATACTGTTCGTTTTGTTAATGAAGATACAGTTATTGCAGTAGTAGAAAGCAATGTACTTTCTGCCAACTATGAAATTTTGCAAAATAATTTAAAAGAATTAAAACAGATGCGTTTGCTAAATGGCAAACAACTCAATATTGTTGAAATGCCAATGCCAGCGGAAGTTATTTATGAAGGTCAAAGCTTACCTGCTTCCTATGCTAATTTTTATATTAGTAATGGACATATCATTGTGCCTACTTTTCAATGTGCACAGGATGATAAAGCCTTGCAAATAATTCAATCTTGTTTTTCAACTAGGCAAGTGGTGGGTATAGACTCTACTGATATCATATGGGGTTTAGGAAGTTTTCATTGTTTATCTCAACAAGAGCCAAGTATAGTGCAGCACTAAATCTTATAATTTCAAAAATATGTTACCAATAAAAAGAAGTTTCTTTAAAATAGGGGGTGTTGTGATGATTTCGTTGATACTGATGTTAATGGCTTGTAATCAATATCCTTATGCCAAAACCAATCAATGGTATAAAAAACATACCAAAGAACTTATTCAATTAATAAAAGCCGATCCCAGCGTTCAAACCATAGATTCACTTCCTAAGGCAAACCAGTGGGTAGGTACTACCAATTTTGATTTGCGTAAACCCAATTTTGTAGTGATTCATCATACAGCACAAAACTCTTGTGAACAAACTTTAAAAACATTTACTTTGGAAAGAACCAAAGTAAGTGCTCATTATGTCATTTGTAAAGATGGTACTATACATCATATGTTGAACGATTATATGAGAGCTTGGCACGGAGGTATCTCTAAATGGGGTAATAATATCGACCTTAATTCAAGCTCCATAGGAATTGAATTAGATAATAATGGTTTTGAACCTTTTGATACTGCTCAAATTAATAGTTTACTTTTATTGTTGGCTCAATTAAAACAGCAGTATAAAATACCTGAAGCTAATTTTATAGGGCATAGCGATATTGCACCTACAAGAAAAGTCGATCCCAATATTCAGTTTCCTTGGCATCTTTTAGCCCAAAAAGGTTTTGGGGTTTGGTTTGAGCCAGATGCTAAATTGAACTTACCTAGCCAAATGTCAATTCCTTTTGCCTTAGCTATGGTGGGATATGATGTTAAGGATACCACTGCAGCCATCTTAGCTTTCAAACGACATTTTAGGGCTGATAGTACCGCCACTATAACTGACAATGACAAATCAGTTTTATATCAATTAATTCAAAAT
>CAXBQH010000054.1:0-2770 GCA_963977985.1 uncultured bacterium | reverse complement strand
ATCCTAGCGGGAAAATTTTTAAAAAGGATGTATCTGTGAAAAATGGCCTGAAACAGGAGGATGCCAAAAAAGTGGTGAAACTCATTAAAGATAGCGGTTTAAAGGTACAGGCAGCCATTATGGATGATATTGTAAGGGTCACCGGGAAGAAAATTGATGATTTACAAGAAGTTATAGCGGCCCTCAGGGCGGCTAATTTAGGTATGCCATTACAATTTGTAAATATGAAATAAGGTGGGTCGGCCCCTTAAAAAGCCCCAAAATTTGGCTACAACCTAGCTTTAAGCTAAATTTGCGTCCTATTAAATCAATTGTACGGCAAAATCCGTGCATCCTTAAAAATCTTAATTATGAGAGAAGGTATCCATCCAGAAGCGTATCGTTTTGTAGTGTTTAAAGACATGAGTAACGGTATACAATTTTTAGGCAAATCTACTGCCCAAACAAAAGAAACAGTATTGTTCGATGACGGTAAAGAATATCCAGTTATAAAATTGGAGATTTCAAATACATCACATCCTTTTTATACTGGTAAAAATATGTTAGTAGATACCGCTGGTAGAATTGATAAGTTCAACAAGCGTTACTCGAAGAAAAAATAAAAGAGAAAAAATTAAAAACATTTCTTTTTATACTTTATTAAACCCTTTCTTATGCAAGTAAGAGAGGGTTTTTTGTCAAAAAGACTTTTGAATACTTAACTTTGTAGAGATTATAAATTACTTATGCAAAAACTAGATATCCTTGCTTTTGGTGCGCATCCTGATGATGTTGAATTGGGTTGTGCGGGTACTTTGTTAGTAGCCGTAGCCGAAGGGAAAAAAGTGGGTATCATAGATTTAACCAAAGGTGAATTAGGAACAAGAGGAACAACTTCTCAAAGATTAAAAGAAGCTCAATTAGCAGCAGAAGTGATGGGCATTGGAGTGAGAGAAAATTTGGGATTGGCGGATGGTTTTTTTGAGAACAATAAAGAAAATCAATTTGTCATTATTGAAATTATAAGAAAATATCAACCTTCTGTAATTCTTTGTAATGCACCAGAGGATAGACATCCCGATCACGGTCGCGCTGCTCAATTAGTGTCTGAAGCCGCTTTCTTATCAGGGTTGGTTAAAATTCAAACCTCTTATAACGGGCAAGTGCAAGCAGCTTGGAGACCCACTCAAGTATTTCATTATATACAATCAAGAAATTTAACACCCAATTTTGTGATAGATATAAGCGCTTTCATTGATAAAAAAATGGAAGCTATTGTAGCGCATAGTTCACAATTTTACAATCCGAATTCTACAGAACCTGACACTTTTATATCTGGCAATGCATTTTTAGAATTTGTGAAAGGAAGGGCCAAGGAACTAGGACATTCCATTGGGGTAGACTATGCGGAAGGTTTTATTACTCAAAAGTTATTAGGTATTCGTAGTTTTGACTCTATCATACAAAAAACAACTTAGTGTATATTATTTCAGTTAATAATTTATAATTATGGCCATTGTTAAAGTTGGATTAGTACAAATGAGCTGTGAGGCATCTCCCGCTGTCAACATTTCTAAAGCAATAGAAAAAATAAAAGAAGCTGCCCAAAAAGGGGCTAATATCATTTGTTTGCAAGAGTTATTCACTTCACTTTATTTTTGTGATGTTGAAGCTTATGAAAATTTTAATTTAGCAGAACCTATTCCTGGACCTACCACCCACACTTTAGCCAATGTCGCTAAAGAACTTGGAGTGGTAATTATTGCCTCCTTATTTGAAAAAAGAGCAGAAGGTTTATATCATAATACCACAGCAGTGGTAGATGCAGATGGAACTTATTTAGGGAAATATCGTAAAATGCATATTCCCGATGATCCCGCTTATTATGAAAAATTTTATTTTACTCCCGGTGATTTAGGGTATAAAGTTTTCAAAACAAAATTTGCTACCATTGGCATATTAATTTGTTGGGATCAATGGTATCCTGAAGCAGCTAGAATTACTTCTTTGATGGGAGCTGAAATGTTATTTTATCCAACTGCCATTGGTTGGGCTACTGCACAGGATGAAAAAACGAATCAAGAACAATTCAACGCTTGGCAAACTATACAAAGAAGTCACGCCGTGGCTAATGGAGTGCCTGTGATTAGTGTCAATAGAGTGGGACTAGAACAAAATGGATTAATGAAATTTTGGGGAGGAAGTTTTGTGAGTAATGCTTTTGGAAGTTTATTGTTTGAAGCGTCACACGATAAAGAAGAAGTGGCTGTAGTGGATATTGATACCACAAAGTCTGATAGTTATAGAACGCACTGGCCTTTTTTAAGAGATCGAAGAATAGATTCTTATGCGCCTATTACCCATAGATATTTAGATAAAGAAACTGAATCATAATTTGATAGATAACAAAATGACTCCTGTTACTCCAAAATCCTTAGGCTATTATTTTCCTGCCGAGTTTGCAAAACACGATGCCATTTGGTTAAGTTGGCCACATAAAGAAGAAAGTTGGCCAGGAAAAATTGCTAGCATTTATCCTTCTTACACGGAGTTTGTAAAAATTGTTTCATTAACTGAAAAAGTATGTATCAATGTAGTGGATGAGAAGATGAGAAATTCAGCTCAAAAAATGCTACAATTAGCTGGCGTAAATATGGACTGTGTTCAATTTTATTTACACCCCACCAACGATGCTTGGTGCAGAGATCACGGACCTTCATTTTTAATTAGTGATAAAGCAGAACATCCTAAAGCCATAGTTGATTGGAATATTAATGCTTGGGGAGGAAAA
>CAXBQH010000053.1:0-4232 GCA_963977985.1 uncultured bacterium | reverse complement strand
TTTCTAATTTTTCCTACATAGTTTTTTTCTTGAATAAGCCTAAAAGTTTCATAAGTACTAGGATACCAAGAGGTCTCGTAATTAGTAAGTAGTAATACATTATATTTTTTAGCTAATGCTTGCATAGCCAATGCTTCATTTAAATTTGAAGCCAAAGGTTTTTCTACCATAATATGAATACCTCTAGGAGCAGCCGCTTTCACCACTTTTAAATGCTCGTGAATAGAACCAAAAGCCAAGACGGCTTCAGGTTTTGTTTTATCAAGTGCAGTTTCTAAATTATTGTAAAATAAATCCTTACTCAAATTGTATTTAATTGCATTTTTTTCAGCAGTGGCTTTATTGGGCTCATAAATTCCCACAATCTCCATTTGATCGGAAGTAGGTTTATTTAAAATCCAAGCAACGTGACCGTGTGAAATTCCAGCCACCACTACTCGCACAGCTCCTGTTTTAGGAGCTTGCGCTTCAATTTTCATTACCGAAAAAAATAATATACATAGGGTAGTGAATACTAAATACTTTTTTTTCATAATCTTAAAATTGATTTTGTATAAATGAATTTTCAACTTCATAATACCCTTGCTTATACCATTTCATCCTAGCCACCAATGCCATTATTTGTCTTTGAACCTCAATTTTATCTTTTTCTATTAATTTTAATTGACTGCGCTGAGAGCTATTTGCAAATTGATAAAGCAAACTCCAAAAATCATATGAATTGTATTGCTTTACATAGGCCGAAGGAGATTCTATTTTTTCTAGAGCCATTTTATTTTTTACATACCACTTTAGAACAAATTCATTCAATAAATTTTTATCCCATAAAACTGCAAAAGAGGTATCCATTATTATATTTTTCTGCTTCAACCACTCGTCAGGATAAATACCTCCCCCACCATATACAATATGTCCTTTAGGCGTTTTATATTTTTCTCCTTTAAAAGTAGAATCTTTAATTCCTATTGCATCTTTGTGCATTCTAATGATAAAATCATTTTCATAAGCCATCTTACCTTGCTCATAAGGCCTTTGAATATTTCTTCCTAAGGGAGTAAAATATTTTGCAGTAGTTAAACGCAAAGCACCTCCATTAGATAAATTAAATTGTTGTTGTACTAAACCTTTACCAAAAGAACGCTGACCTACAATCTTTGCCCTATCCCAATCTTGCAAAGCTCCTGCTAAAACTTCACTTGCAGAAGCGGAACCTTCATCCATTAAAACGGTGACAGGCCCTTGTTCAAATAGCCCCTCTCTTTTACTATAATAATTAACCCTAGGAGAATGTGCACCTTCAGTATATACAATTAATTTATTACCACTTAATAATTCATCTGCAATAGCCACGGCTTCTGAAAGTAATCCACCTCCATTGCCTCTTAGATCAATGACTAAAGATTGAATACCTTTTTGTACTAAAGAATCTAAAGCCTGCATAAAAGATTCATAAGTCCTATCAGCAAATTTGTTAATTCTTATATAACCAGTTTTTGGACTTATAATATAAAAAGCATCCACAGCAGATACTGGTACATTATCTCTTGTTATATTGACTGTCATTTTTTTACCTTCCCTTAATAGTAGCAATTTAACTTGAGTATGGGCGGGGCCTTTTATTTTTTTTCTAATATCTTCATTATCCCATTTTTTTCCAGAAAGTGCTATAGAATCATCAAGTTGTAAAAGTATATCACCAATGGCAAGACCAGCTTTGTCTGCAGGACCTTGTTTCATTACATAAGTTACAAACAGGCTATCTTTAATTTGCATAAACTCTATACCAATACCCTTGAAATTTGCTTGTAATTGTTCATTAACTTCTACTACATCTGAAGGAGGTATATAAATGGAGTGAGGATCTAATTCTGACAAATAATTATTCGCTAAATGATTTTGAATACTGTCATTTGTAATGGGATCTACATATTTAGATTGTATTAACTGCAATATTTCTTGCATAGGATCTTTTGACCTAGCACCCCCCATACCTAATGAAAGATCTCCCTTTAAAAAAACGCCAATAACTATTCCCACTAATACCAAAAAGGCATAAAAAAGTGGTCTTGTCCAATTTGATTTATTATTTTCTTGCATAGCTCAATTATTCAAGCTAAAATTACACTAAAAAAAGGCTATTTTCACATTTAAGATTGCTAGCTATGATCCGAAATTATATTATTGCCGATAGTGGTGCTACTAAGTGTCAGTGGACGGTGGTTCAATCACAAAAAAAATATACACTCCAAAGTATAGGAATTAGCCCTTATTTTTTAAGTGCTGCAGAAATTCAAGCCCTTGTTACCAAAACATTTAAAAATAAAATAAAGTTAGAGAGCGTAGAAGCAGTTTATTTTTATGGCACAGGCTTAAGCAATCCTCAGAATGTATCGCAACTCAAAAAAGCTTTACAAGCAGTTTTTACAAAAGCAAAATTGGATATACAAACCGATTTAGTAGCAGCAGCAAGAGCTACTTGTCAAAACTCAAAAGGGGTAGCTTGCATTTTAGGTACTGGTTCCAATACTGGTTTTTATAACGGAAAAAAAATTACAAAAAATAGCCCAGGCCTGGGTTATGTCTTAGGAGATGAAGGCAGTGGCACTTATCTAGGAAAAAAAGTAATACAATATTATTTGTATAAAACTTTTGATGAAGATATTATGTCTCGATTTGAAAAGAAATTTAACACCACAAAAGATGAAATTTTAAACAAAGTTTATAAAGAACCTACCCCTAATAAATACCTAGCCACCTTCACTGAATTTTTAGTAGAGAACAGAGGTCACTATATGATAGAAAATATCATTGAAGATGGATTAAACGATTTTTTCTACGCGCATATTATTAAAATGAATGAAGCTTGGTTATATCCCATTCACTTTGTGGGCAGTGTAGCTTTTGGATTTAAAGATATCCTCCGACAGCTCGCATTAAGCTATGAGATTGAATTAGGAACGATTGTAAAATCTCCGATGCAAGGACTTATCACCTATCATCAGAAAAATAAATAGTAGAAATTGTAGAGTAAGGTTAAAGTATGCATACGATTGAACCCCATTATCATTGGCGCCATTTATATATGGCAGAAGAAGATCCTAAATCGATATTTTTTGGTAGAACTTACAGTGAATTTGAATTCTCTCAAACAGTGTATAATTATTATATACATCCTCAATGGGATGACTTTGGAAGTAAAACCTTATATATCAAAATTCTTTTTGTTGACTATGATACAAAATTTGCAGTCATTGAAATGATTGGCGAATGGAACGATGCTATTGAAAATGATATTATGGAATTAAAAAGAGAAGTATTAGATAAATTAATGGAAGAAGGTATTATTAAATTTATATTAATTGCTGAAAGTGTTTTTAACTTTCATAGTGGAGATAAAGATTATTATGAAGAGTGGTATGAAGAATTATCGGATGAAAATGGATGGGCCGTATTAATAAATTTACATCAAGCCTCACAACACGATTTTTTATTAAGAAAACTAAACCGATACATTGAGTTAATGGAAATAAATGCTTGGAGAACTTATAAGCCTGAGGATTTTTTTCAGCTCATTGATGATAAAATTTCCCAAAGATTAGGCTAGCCCCACTCCCTAATACACTAATTCTTCATAAGCGCTTTGCAATTCATTATAAGCGTGATTATCCTTGGCTAGTTTTGCCGCCTCCATTCCTTTTTCATACCAAATAATGGCCTGTTGTTTTTGATTCATCCGCTCCAAACATTTTGCATAATGGTAATAAGAGCCAATATAATCGGGAGAATCAGTGAGTACAGCCAATAGTAAATCGTGGGCTTTGGCGTCGTCTCCTAATTTAATGTATTCCATTGCCAAAGCGTGTCTTAAAAAGTTATCCTTAGGTTGTTGATTTAAAAATTCAATTATTCTTTCTATTCGTTGCATCTTGACTTATATTTGCATTAGTTGCATAAACAACTATCAATATAACAAAATTAGCTTTTTATGAAAATCTTAGTTTGTATTAGTAAGACACCCGATACGACAGCTAAAATTGCCTTTACCGAAGGTAATACAAAGTTCGATGAAAATGGAGTGCAGTGGATTATCAATCCTTATGATGAGTGGTACGCATTAGTGAGAGCCATAGAATTAAAAGAAAAAGATCCTGCTACAATAATTCATTTAGTGACCGTAGGTAGTGCTGATGCAGAACCTATCATTAGAAAAGCGCTTGCACTCGGTGGAGATG
>CAXBQH010000052.1:0-4278 GCA_963977985.1 uncultured bacterium | reverse complement strand
TTAAAAGAAGTGGTTCCAGTTGCAGAAGCTAATGGATTACAAATGGCCATTCATCCAGATGATCCTCCTTATTCTGTTTTAGGATTACCTAGAATAGTGAGTAACGAAGAGGATTTAGCTGATATTGTAAATTGTGTTAATTCTTCAGCCAATGGGCTTTGTTTTTGTACGGGATCCTTAGGTGCCCGTCCAGACAATGATATCGTAGGTATGATAGACAAATTCGCAGACCGTATTCATTTTTTACATTTAAGAAATACTAAAAGGTTGACTAATGGTAATTTTTTTGAAGCCGATCATTTAGACGGTGATACAGATATGTATGAGGTTATGAAAAAAGTGGTACAATTGATGCGTAGAAGAAATGTATCTATTCCAATGAGACCTGACCACGGTCATCAAATGTTAGATGATTTACAAAAAACTACTTATCCTGGTTATAGTGCCATTGGAAGATTGAAGGGCCTTGCAGAATTAAGGGGATTGGAATTAGGCGTTACAAGAAGTATAGTACATTTTTAATTTAATGCTTATTTAAATACCACTTTTGGTATCGATGTAATGCTTCTAAGAAATAATAGTCGGCATATATTAAGGGTACATCCACTTCAGAATTTAAAGGAAGCGCACCCACGCAATGCTTAATTAAAAATCCGCCATTTTCTCCATATTTTGAACGGTAAGTATTGTTAGATAATGTTTCTAACATTTTTACACTTGCATTAATATATTTTTCTTTTTCATCACCAGTACTAAACTGAGCTAATTCTAATAAGGCAGAAGCACAAATGGCAGCTGCAGAGGCATCTCTTTTTGCCAGGGGTTGTTGTCCTGCATCAAAGTCCCAATAAGGAATCATATCAGAAGGTAAATTGGGGTGATTCAAATAAAACTGAGCAATATTTTTTGCCAACTTTAAATAGGATTCATTTTTGGTATCTCTATACATAGTAATAAAACCGTAGAGTCCCCAGGCCTGTCCTCTAGACCAAGCAGAGCTATTGGCGGCACCTTGATGGGTAGTTTTTCTTAAAACATTACCAGTGGTTAAATCAAAATCGACTACGTGAAATGAACTATAATCGGGTCGATAAAATTCTTTCATAGTGGTATTACTGTGTGTAGTAGCAATTTGTTGATATTTAGGATCGCCTCCCTGTTGGCTTACCCAATTCATCATCTCTAAATTCATCATATTATCAATAATAACAGGACAATTAAAGTATTGATTTTTATTCCAGGATTGAATCGCTTTCATAGAGGGTCGATACCTAGTGGCTAATGAAGCAGCTGCATTGAATATAATTTCTTTATATTTTTCATCTTTAAATAATCGATAAGCATTACCATAACTACAAAACATCATAAATCCTAAATCGTGATTACCTGTGTAAAACTGATTAGGTTCTATTACTTTTAAAGCTCTTAAAGCTTCTTGTTTAATTTTTTCATTCTTAGTTTGCTCATAGATATATAATAAACTTCCAGGATAAAATCCGGTACACCACCAAGTAATCTCTCTTGAAAGAAGTTGATTGTTTTTTTCATCAAAGGATTGCGGCATTTTGTCTTTAGGTACGATACCCATCATATAGGAATATTGACTATCGGCTAAGGCATAATTTTCTTGAATGAGTATTGCCATTTTTTTATTTCTTTCATTGGATTGAGCTAAAGAAGATATAGTAGCCAGTACAATGAAACTACATAGTAAAAATTTATTTTTCATACAATTTGAATTTATTCAATGATGACGATAAAGATATTTATTAAAGTAAATCTAAAGTTAATCTAAACTTATAGCTGACAAGTTAATAAACCTTTATAAAAATTAGTTGCTTTAAGATAATTATTTTATAACATTAAAAAAATGTTTTTATCGAAATCGATTTCTTTTTTTCATTTCGTAACTTCCTCTTACATTTAATCTCTATTTAACAAGCTATGAAGTACTGCTTTATTGTTTTTGTTTTTATTTTTTCAATAAGTGTCAAAGCTCAATCTCTGTATATTCCTGCAGAGCCTATTAAGCTAGATTTTTTACAATTAGAACGAACTAAAAAAGCCTTACTACAAGGAGATACAAGTTTATTACCATCCTATCAAGCATTATTATTAAGAGCGAATAATATATTGAAAATCAGTCCTAAAACTGTGATGGATAAATTAGATGCTCCTATGAGTGGTAACAAGCACGACTATATAAGTTTAGCTCCTTATTGGTGGCCTGATTCCTCCAAAAAAAATGGTCTTCCCTATATCAAAAAAGATGGATTGATTAATCCGGAAGTAAAACTTTTTCAAGACAAAGAGAATATGCCAAAATTATGTGAGCAGGTTTATTTATTAGGCTTGGCTTATTTTTTTAGCAAGGATGAAAAATATGCTGCTAAAGCTACTCAATTACTGTATGCTTGGTTTTTAGATACTGCTACTCTAATGAATCCCCATTTAAATTATGCACAAATGGTAAAAGGTATTAATAATGGAAGAGGGACAGGCATTATTGATACCAGACATTTTATATATGCTTTAGATGGTGTTAAACTTATACAATCGTCTTCTTCTTGGACCTCGGAATATAATAATTCATTAAAAAGTTGGTTTGGAAGTTTTTTAAACTGGATGTTACAAAGTGACAATGGAAAAGATGAATTTCAAACAAAAAATAATCACGGGGTATGGTTTGATGCACAATCATTAAGTATTGCCCTATTTGTTGATAGCTTGCCTTTGGCTAAAAAGATAATTGACAATGCATTAGAAAGATTAGATCAACAATCCAATAAGGAGGGACTATTTCCTTTAGAATTAGAAAGAACCAATTCATTGCATTATTCTTGTTTTAATCTTCTTGCTTTTAGTGTAATTGCTCAATTAGCGAGTGATATCAATGTAGACTTTTGGCATACTACTACAAAAAATAATCACTCTTTACAAAAAGCTTATGAAGCTTTAGTGCCTTATTTAACTTATCAAAAACAATGGCAGTATCCTCAAATAAGTGAATTTCGTTCAGAAGAATCGTGGGTGCTTTTGTATTTGGCAAATAAACAATGGAACAATAAAAATAGTTCATTGTATATACATCAACAAGGCTTTCGATATAAAACTATGCTGATGCATTTATTGTAATAACTAGTCTTCAGGAATTATTTCCACGCGCTTAATACTGCTTATTGGAATTGAAATTGACTTTTTCTTTTTAATAAAAATTAAAGAAGAATCTATTTGAGATTGAATAACCCCTTCTAGTAGGGTTTGGTTTTCTAAACCAATGATTCTAAGTTTTGTCTGATGTTCAATAAAATAAGAATAGGCAGATTTATTATAATTAGAAACCTTGGGGGCCGGAGCCGTGGTTCCTTTTTTTGTAGTTATTACAATTACACCGCTACTTCCTTGTGCCCCATAGACAGTGGTGGAAGCGGCATCTTTTAAAACAGAAATATTATCTACATCTTGGGTATTGATATCAATAATATTGCCATTGAAAATAGAACCATCTAAAACAATTAAGGGCGGTTGCTGACTTTTTAAGCTACCAATACCTCTTATAATAATAGTTCCTGTTTTTCCTCCATTAGAACTAACTTCCAAGCCAGGTACTTCTTTTAACATTTCATACATATTCTTGTAACTGGCACTTGGTAAATTAATTTGTCCGTAGGTAGTTAATACACTTATGAAACAAATGATAATAATAAATGAAAATATTTTGATCTTCATCAATTTAATTTAAGCGGGTCATTGAAATTTACTGCAAATGCTTTTTCATAATGTAAACCTTTGTATTGATTTAATACATATTCAATACCTTGTAAAAGGTGTTTTCTAAAAACATCATTTTGATAATTATTTTTATCGTGCCCCAATGTACTAACCCAAATATTCCCTCCTTGAAAATACTGATACCATACCGCGGGAAAATATTGATCGTAAGTGCCTGCATTTTTTTGAATTAATTCTTTTTGATCTTGTTGTAAGGTGGAAACATCGTGCATCATTAGTACTTTAATGCCAGGATACATTTCCTTGCCAAAATAACATTCATCTTCTTTGGTCCAAATACGAGGCATATCTTTCATAGAAGGATGTGTGGGGTCAATATTGATTAAACTGAAAGATTGAAATTTGGCGTGCCAACTAAAAGTTTCTCCCACCATCATCTTAAACCATTTCCAATTTCTTTCTGTGCCTGTAACCGAGTGTATTCCTACAAATCCGCCACCCGCTTCAATATATCTTCTAAAATTCAGTCTTTGTTCATCGTTATCA
>CAXBQH010000051.1:0-5032 GCA_963977985.1 uncultured bacterium | reverse complement strand
ACATACCTTCAGTTTCTTGGGGCGTCATATTATATATGGTAATAGGCGGGTCTGTACTAGCCTTTATCTCTTTTATTTATAGTATGAAACATTTAAATCCTGCCATTGCTTCTTTATATGCTTATATAAATCCCATTGTAGCCATATGGGTGGGCTCTTTACTCTTAGGAGAAAAAATGAGTGCGGTGAGTATTGCTGGTACTATTTGTACACTGGTGGGTGTTTACCTAGTCAATAGAAGTTTAAAAAATCAGAAAAATCCTGTGGAAGCAATTTCTGATGCAGATGGTATGTAAGCGTAAAACAATGAGTTTATTTCTTTCGCCCTTCTTTCCAAAGTTGATTAAAAGTTTTAGAGGGAAATTGAAGTGGTGATCTTTGTTGGCTCCATCCTTTAAACATTTTATTCATCATCCAATTTTTTATAGGAGCAGTACCCTGGTTCATTAATCTTCTATTCAAAGAAGTTTGTTTCCAAAGTTTCCAGGCAAATTTTTCGGCATAACTTGCTTCTCCGATATCCACTGCCTCTTTTCTATTTTCTAAAAGTAATTCGTGTAAATTAATTTTAACGGGACATACTTCTGTACAATTACCGCAAAGACTAGAAGCATAACTTAAATGTTTATAGTCGTGCATTCCTCTTAGATGAGGTGTTATTACACTTCCAATAGGACCACTATAGGTGGTCTCATAAGCGTGCCCTCCAATATTTTTATAAATGGGACAGGCATTTAAACAGGCCCCACATCTAATACAATAAAGTGCTTCTCTACTTTTAGCATTGGCTAATAAATCGGTACGGCCATTATCTAATAAAATAACATACATATCCTCTGGGCCATCCGATTCACCTTCTTGTCTGGGTCCTCCAATGATACTATTGTACACAGTAACTTGTTGTCCAGTTCCATAAGTGGCAAGTAAAGGCCAGAATAATCCTAAATCATTAATGGAAGGAATTACTTTTTCTATACCTACAATTACTATATGTGTTTTAGGCCAAGAGGCAGATAACCTAGCATTGCCTTCATTTTCTGTAACTGCAATGGCACCTACATCAGCAATAATAAAATTAGCACCCGTAACCCCTATCTCCGCTTGCACATATTTTTCTCTTAAATTTTTTCTAGCTACCAAGGTTAATTCTTCTGGTGTTGAATTAATATTAGTACCTAATTTTTCTGCAAATAATTTTGCTACATCCTCTTTGCTTTTATGCATCGCAGGAGTGACAATATGATAGGGCGCTTCACCATCCATTTGTTGAATGTACTCTCCTAAATCTGTTTCTACACTTTCTACCCCTATAGATTCTAAATAATGATTCAAATGAATTTCTTCAGTAACCATACTCTTGCTCTTCACCACCGAAGTACACTGCTTTTGCTTACATATTTCTCCAATAAAATTTAAAGCTTGTTCACTGTCTTCTGCCCAAAACACTTTAGTACCTCTTTTTGTAATTTGCTCCTCGAATTGATTTAAATATAAATCCAAATGCTCAATAGCTTCCCATTTTTTATTCTTAGCCAATTCTTTGACACGATTTAAATCGGTGAATTGTTCTTTACCCTTAGGAACAACCGCATTGTACTTACCAATATTAAAATTGATTTTTTTGCGATGTGCTTTGTCGACAGCCTTGGCGCTACTTTTTTCTAAAAAAGAAGCTGCATAAATACTTTGCATAGGGCAAAATTAGTTATTTATTTTTAAGATGCTTAGCAGTGGCATCCAAGGTCTCATAAAATATTTCCCCATACTTTCTCACAATAGATTCCTTCAAAAATTGATAGGCAGGCACTTTAAGTTTTACCCCTAAAGAACAGCCAGATTTACATAAATCTTCACGGGGTTCATAGTTGACATATTCCATAGAGGGATCTTGCTTACTTTTTTGAATTTTTATGGGAAACAAGTGACAACTAATGGGCTTTTTCCAAGGAATTTTACCATCATTATAAGCTTGTTCAAAAGCACATTTAATGACACCTTTCTCCTTGTATCCATAAGCACAAATACCCCCTTTAATAGTGGGGGTTACCCAACCAAATTCTGCATCGTAAACAGCGTGCCCTACTTTTTTAACTTCCTCTTGGCCCTCTTTGGTCATATAAGGCTTTACCTGATTATAATATTTTTTTACATATTGCTTCTCTTTGTGATCAAGGGGTGCACCCGCATCCCCATCTTCACAACAGGCCCCTTTACATTTTGATAAATTACATACAAATTGTTCTTCTACTAACAAATCACTCACTAAAACATTGTCTATGATAATCATTGGAAATATTTAAGTTTTAAAGATATTATTTTTTCCAACTAAATGTATTTATTAGGTGGTGAATATCTTTTAATATAAATGCATTCACTGGGGCTAAAGAATCCTGATTGGGAGAGGCATCATAATACAAGGCACCTCTAAAAAAATGGCGCGTAGAATCGGTTAGAAAAAATTGATAAGGAGTAGCAACATTTCCGTCAATAGTAAAAAATATACCTTCCACCTTTTGAGGGTTTTGAAATAAGGAATCGTTAATTGAACTTGCCATATTGTTATGATTGTTGGCAAAATTATAGGCATCTTTTATTAAAGTATCTAATTGCTGGGGCTGTATGGCTATGTAACTTATATAAAGAGTAGCTGCTTGAGCGGGAAATTGAATATTCAACCATTTACCTTTTTGAAAGCTACTGCTTGGCTGATGTAGAGAATCATTGATCACTGCATAGATAGGGTATTCAAAAGTAAAAGGCAGTTTTACATTATCAAATTTTTGATATTTTTTTTCTGGAAAAAATAATTGAGTATAGCCTTTATTTTTGGGGGTATAGGGACTATTACAAGCGGCCATAAAAAATAGTACCACCCCAATAAACATTTTGGAATTAGGCATTTTCTAAAGATTGAGAGGGCATAGGTATAATAATTAATTGCACTTTATGTATTCTATTTTTTTGAATTTCAAGTACTGTAAAACTAAATTGTTTATACTTCACTACTTCTTGTAAACTAGGAAAGGCACCCGCTAATTCTAAAAATAATCCAGCCACGGTATCACTTTCACCTTTTACAGCATCAAAAAAATGGGTGGGAAGTTCCATATAAGTACAAAAATCAATGATGGTGGTTTTGCCTTCTATGATATAATGAAACTCATCCATTTTTTTGATCATCGATTCTTCTTCGTCAAACTCGTCTTTAATATCACCTACAATTTCTTCTAAAATATCTTCCAAAGTAATAATGCCACTCGTACCTCCAAATTCATCCACAACAATGGCAAAATGAATTCTTTTCAATTGAAATTCTTTTAACAAATCATCAATCATTTTTTGTTCGTGAACAAAATAGGCAGGACGAATTAAAGACTTCCAATCAAAATGAGCCTCTGCATCAAGATGAGGAATAATATCCTTGGTGTGTATCATACCTACAATAGAATCTAAGTCTTCATTGAAAATTGGAAATCGACTATAGTTATGCTCTTTGATATGCGCTAATAAACCATAAAAATTTGTAGCTGCCTCTACCCCACAAACATCAAGTCTGGTTTTCATAATTTGTTTAACCGTGATATTTCCAAACTTAACTATACCTTTTAAAATACTTTTTTCATTGGATGTATGATTGACAGAAGTGGTTAACTCAATGGCTTGGTCTAACTCCTCTCTACTATAAGAATTCCCTCTCGTTTTTTGCTCAAGTTTTTTTTCAATAAAATTGGTATACTTCACCATCCAACTACTAGGTTTTGAAAAAATAACATACACTGCCTGAATAATAAAACCAAAATCTTGTGCAAAACGAATATTATTTTGAGTAGCCATTACCTTAGGTAATATTTCACCAAAAAATAATAGTAGTAAAGTCACTACAATTACTTTTACAATAAATTCCATTGCAGGTAAAGGAATAGCATCAAAAACAAAAAAGTGATCAATTAAAATATTGGCAATTAAAATAATACAGATATTAATAAAACTATTCGCTATTAACATAGAAGTCAACAGCTTTTTGGGCTCTTCTAATAAATAAACAATTCTTTGAAAGGGCTTGTGTTTTTTTGTTTTTAATACTTGAATGTCTTTATAGGATAAAGAGAAAAAAGCAACTTCCGCCCCTGCAATTGCAAAAGATAAGAATAATAAAATTGAAATTAAGACAATCAAAATACCCTCTTGCTGAAAGTTGAATGAATCCAAGGCAAGTAGATGCATTAAAAGGCCCGAATGGTATTCCAAAGTGGATGAATTTATAGTGGAAAGTTAAGATTTTTTAAAAAGAAAAAATCCATTACTCTTATGGAATGCTAATTTTAAAAAATCGTTAACGATTTTAGGAAAAGGATATTTTGTAAAGCCTTCTTTTTTAACCCATAGCCCTTGGGAGGTAAAGGTGGGCTTGTTTTTTACAACCACTAATATAAACCTAGCCTCAATTTGCTGATGTGTAAGTGTTTGTTTGAAAATACTGGATACTTCTACCTTTTCTATAAAAGATGTATCGAAATTTAAAAGGGAATGAATATGCTTTTTTAGATAAGCGTTATTCATCTTACTTCTTTTTTGATTTTCAATTAAATAGAATTGATACAAATTAGACCAAATGTCTGTGAGTACTCTTTTTTGAATAAAATAAGTCTTTTGATATTGAAAAATTATAAAATCAAAATACCTATTTTTCTTTTGAATCGTTTTAAGTTTTACAGGTAAAAGAGACACTTGTTGCTGTGTAAAGGCTTTACACTTTTTTTGCAGGGGACAACTAATGCATAAAGGAGCCAGAGGTTTGCAAATAGTGGCTCCGAAATCCATCAGCGCCTGATTATACACTCCGGCCTGAGTTTGGGATAAATTTTCTTTGGCAATTTTATTAAAAAGAATACTGCCTTTTGGAGTATCAATAGGTGTTGAAATTCCATAAAATCTTGAAAAAACTCTAAATACATTACCATCTACCACTGCATATGGTAAATTATAAGCAAAAGAAGCAATGGCAGCAGCAGTATAAGGACCTACTCCTTTT
>CAXBQH010000050.1:0-5649 GCA_963977985.1 uncultured bacterium | reverse complement strand
GCTTTATCAAAGCTGGCAATTTTGGCAGGCAACCAAGCATCATCATTATAGCTAGCTGTAGCCCATCCCATTTTTTCTTTTCTTGCATCAATGGTTTCACCATTATAAATCTCAGCGTATTCAATGGCACCTGTGTTAGCTTTCCAACTATCATCTGAAATAACTATTTCTTTAGACCCGTCACTATAAGTAATATTTAATTGAAAAAGCAAAGCAATATCCTTGCCATAAAAATTTTTATTATTTGAAAAGCCAATGATACCTCTATACCAACCATTTCCAAGAGTTACCCCTATAGCATTGGCGCCATTATTTAATAATTTTGTTACATCGTAAGTTTGATATTGTAAGCGTGTTGCATAACTTGTCCATCCTGGTGTCAAATAAGCATCTCCCACTCTTTGGCCATTAATTTGTGCTTCATACATTCCGTGTGCGGTAATATTTGCAATGGCAGAAACAATTTTCTTCGTTGCAACAAATTGTTTTCTAAAAATGGGGCTAGGACGATTAGCGGCTTCCACAAAACCAGGAATAATCCATTTTGCTTGCCATTCTGCTACAGATAATAAAGCGGTGAGAAAAAAATGAGTCTCACTCCACTCAGAAACTACACCTTGATTATCCCATACCCTTACTTGCCAATGGTATTTTGTATTTGAACTCAATGCAGGACCAGTATATTCAACAAAAACAGATTGAGAAGAGTTCACCTTAGATGAAGACCATACTATTTTTTTGCCCTCAGTTATTTTTATTTCATAGGCTGACTGCGTCAAATTTCTTTTAGCAGACTCTATAGCCCAACTAAACCTAGGGGTTGCCACACCTATACCTATAGGATTGAATTTATTTTCTGTTAGTAAATGAACCACTTTTATTTGTGCACCACAGAAAATAAAAAGTAGTAAAAGACTAGTGAGTAAAGTAAGTTTTTTCATTATGATTCATTTAAGGTATTAGTTATTATTTTATTGTTAGTTGTTTGTTATTGTTCAAAAGTTTTTTGAGTAGGATTTATTTCATTGAGATTGATTCATATTAGTTTTGGCCGCATAATAAGTGAGTGATATTAAATTGTTGGGTATAGCATTAGTATTCCATTTATCGTGAACCGCTAATGCTGCACCTAAAGAAGAGGCTTGAGGTATAGCAGCTGCAAAAACTTCATATTTATTATAATGGGCAGCTAAAAGATTCATAAATATTTCATTTTGACTAAATCCCCCATCCACAAAAATGCGTTTCACTGGCGCATTATGTATAATTAAGTTAGTGCTAATTATTTGTTTTTTAACCAAATCAGCTATTAAATTATGATAAGCGGTTTCATAATCTTTAAAACTTTGTAAGTCCTCTAAATGAAATTTTTCACTAATAGGTAAATTAACATTGTATGGTAAAGTAGTATAATACTGTGACGGCTTATTAAAATATTTATTTAACTTTTCAACCCCAAGTTCGTGCTCTTTACCACTAAATAAACGAGAAGCTTTAACAGGTTTTCCCACATAGGATAAATACTGTAGCACATCTTGTTTCATTTCATCAATACTTAACTGCTGAGTATTAAAAGGATGCAAACTAATAGACCAAGTTCCAGTTGAAATAAGAACAAAGGGCTCTTGAAAAGAACTTAAATAGGGAATTAATGCAGCTGAACTATCGTGCAAACCATTAGAGTTTGTAAAAGCTGGAAAAAGGGTATCAAAACCTTCCGCTTTCACCCAATGATGATAATTATTTTGAGCAAAATTCCACAACATCGTGTGACAACCTACACTGGTAATATTGGCACTCAACTCCCCTGTAATTAAGTAATGTATATATTGAGGCAAATGCAATGCCCATTTAATTTTACCAAAAAGTGCTGGTTTATTATTTTTTAAAGCATATAGCTGTAAGCCTGCGTTTAAATTACCCAAATAAGGAGAAGCCGTTTCCAAACAAATTTTTTCAATAGAGCCATATTTACTTTCAAAAGATTTTTTATTTGCCTCTTTGAAAGGTTTTAAATAATTATATAATGGAGTTACTATCTCCATTTTTGCATCTAAATACACTAAACTTGCACCATAACTTGCATAATGGACAGCTTTAATTTCAAAATTTTTATTTTCTTGGATAGCGCTAATAGACTCCAATATCCAATTACTTAAAGCTTTAATGTCCTCACAAACATCACCGTCATCATCTACAATTTCTTTCAATGTTACAGACTTTTCATATACTAAAGAATAAGCAACATCAAATAAAAATAACTTCTTATTAGTTTTACCAATATCAAATATTAATATGACTTTAAGAGGATTCATTCACATTTATTACAAACCAGTAGCAACATTATGAGTGCCTCTTTCTTTAATTAAGGCTTCTCTAATTTTATTTTTTCTAAAAAAGTCAATAGGATCTATTGCAGCCCCTGCTCTTAGTCTTGCTTCAGCCACTATAGCTCTTACATCGGTTCTAAATGCTTTTTGTAATATTTCTTGAGCAGCTACAACATCATTGGCTTCTTGTGCTTTCTCTAAACTCTGTTTATCAACCAATAAGGCTTGAGCATAAGCAATCATAATAGCTTCCACCGATTGCAATAAATCTTCTAAAGGATCTTTTATATTATGGCTTGCATCAATCATCCAAGCCAGGTCACTAGAATGATTCATTCCTCTAGCGTCCATTCCTTCTATTAATGCATTAAAAATTAAAAATAATTGATAAGGTTTAATACTTCCCACGGTTAAGTCGTCGTCTCCATATTTACTATCATTAAAATGAAATCCAGCTAATTTTTTTTCCATTAACAATAAAGCAACTATCTGTTCAATATTAGCATTAGGTAAATGATGTCCTAAATCCACTAAAGTATAAGCTTGAGGGCCTAATTTATTTGCATACAATAAAGACTGACCCCAATCGCCCACCGTCATAGAATAAAAATTAGGTTCAAAAGCCTTGTATTCAACAAATATTTTCCAGTCACTGGGAAGGGCTGCATAAATTTCTTGTAAACTTTCTAATGTATTTTGAAAAGCTTTTCTAAAATTTAATTGACCAGGGAAACTACTTCCATCACTTAACCATACTGTTAATGCTTTGGAGCCTAATGCCTTTCCGTGCTCTATAACTTCTATATTGTGTTGTATGGCCTGCTTACGAATAGCTTTATTGGTATTTTGTAAAGAACCAAACTTATAACTTAAACTTTGTCCTTTTTGATCCTGAAATGTATTTGAATTAATTGCATCAAATTTCAAATTCAAATCTGTGGCTAATTTTTTTATAGCGTCATAATTAGAAGGTATGTCCCAGGGTATATGTAAAGAAATGGCGCCACTTGCATTATTGAGCGCGTGCAAAACCGCAACATCTTCCATTTTTTGTTCCAAATTGCCGGGTTCTCCTGCTCCAGAAAATCTGGCAAATCGAGTACCCCCCGTACCCAAAGCCCAACTGGGTATGGCAACATTAAATTTGATTAACTTTTGAACCACCTCTTCTACTTGCGGTATTTCCAATTTTACAAAATCAAATCTTTTTTGATGTAGTTTTTGAATATCACTATTGTGTTGATCTATCAGATTTTTATTAATTCTCATTGTATTTATTTTCTTATTAAGTAAAATGCTAAGGCAAATAAAAAACTTTAGTTAAGGGAATGGAAATAGGTTCATTAGAACTATGCGTCAACATAATATCTTTCATATAGGCCCACCATTTTTGCATAATGGGTTCTTGCGGTAAAGCTTCTAAAGCCAATGCATCTTGCACTTGCATCACCCCAAACAAAGAACCAGAAGCTTCATTTAAATAAATGGCGTACTCACTAATACCAGTCGATTTTAATAAAGCTTTTAATTCTGGCCAAATGGCATCGTGCCTTTTTTTATATTCAGCTTCATTGCCAGCAATTAATTTCATTTCAAAAGCTATCTGTTTCATTGATGTTAATATTCTTTTTTAAAATAGCCATAAATTATCTTACACAATAAATTAACTTACACAATAATTTATCTTACAAAGGAAGCTGCTACACCCCCATCCACATTAATAACATTACCTGTTGATTTATTCAATAAGCCACTTACATATGCAAAACAAGCATTCGCAATATCTTCAGGTAAGATAATTTCATTTAATAAAGTTCTTTGTGCATAGTAGCCAGGTAATTCTTCCACTGTTATTCCATAAGCTTTGGCTCTACCTTCTGCCCAACCTCCGCTCCAAATATTACTTCCCGCAATAACCGCATCAGGATTAATCACATTTACTCTTATTTTATCTTTACCTAATTCAGCAGCATTTAAGCGACTTAAATGTAATTGAGCAGCTTTAGCCGAACCATAGCCTGCATTATTGGGACCGCTGACAAGTGCATTTTTGCTTACAATATTTATAATATCTCCGCCAATATTTTGTTTTCTCATTATATCAACTGCAGATTGTGTCACCAACATTTGACCTTTCACTAATACATCATACAATAAATTCCAATCCGCTTCGGTATGATCTTCTATAGTTTTAGAAATAGATAACCCCGCATTATTTACTACAATATCAATGCCTCCAAAAGATAAAGTAGCTTGTTGAAAAGCATTTTGAATACTAGCTGTTTGAGTAACATCTAATAAACAAGTAGCCACTACATCATTTCCAAATAATTGCGTAAACTCTTGTTTTGCTTCTTCTAATCTTTGCGCATTATTATCAGATAAAATTATACAAGCTCCTTCCATTGCCATTTTTTTCGCAATAGCTTTTCCTATTCCTCCTCCACTTCCAGTGACTAATACAATACGGCCACTTACTAGTTTTGGTTTTGGCATTCTTTGCAATTTTGCTTCTTCCAATAACCAATATTCAATATTAAAAGCTTCTTGTCTGGGCAGTGAAGTATAAGAAGAAATGGCTTCAGCGCCTTTCATTACATTAATTGCATTGATGTAAAATTCAGATGCCACTCTTGCAGTAGCTTTGTCTTTAGCAAAACTGAACATTCCTATTCCCGGATATAGTATAATTACCGGATTTGGGTCACGCATCGCTGGACTATTCTTATGCTTACAAGTAGCATAATACTCTTCATACATTTTTCTATAAGCAATAAATTGAGGCTCTAATTTTTCTTTGATAACATTTACATTGGATAAATCTTCTGTAGCAGCTAAATTCAATACCAGGGGTGCAATTTTTGTTCTTAAAAAATGATCAGGGCAACTTGTACCCATAGGGGCTAATTTGTCTAAGTCATTTGAATTGATAAATTCTAGCACTCGTTCATCGTCTGTAAAGTGTCCAATCATTTTTGTAGCAGCACTACATAAACCTCTTAAAATAGGCGCCAATGAAGAAGCTTGTTTTTTTCTTTGCTCTGCTTGAACTGAATTTATTTTTACGCCACCAAATACTTTTGACTTTTTAGAAAGACTAGATTGAATGTATTGGGCGCAAATTTCTATAACTTCTAAAGAATTCATATAACAATCGTAAGAAGTGTCGCCCCAAGTAAATAAACCGTGCGAGCCCAACATTATACCTCTGCAATTTGGATTTTTATCTAAACACGCTTTTAATTGCAAGCCCAAATCAAAACCAGGTCTTTGCCAAGGCACCCAAGCTATTTTTCCACCAAACAATTCTTTAGTAATT
>CAXBQH010000049.1:0-7268 GCA_963977985.1 uncultured bacterium | reverse complement strand
AATAACTGCCTAAACTTCCTTTTCTACCCACATTGCTGATAGGTGTGATGGGCATCAACCATATAATATCTACGCCCATTTCTTTAAGTCTAGGAATATGATTTTCGAAAGCTTTAAAACTTCCTGCTGCTGAATACTGCCTCAAATTAACTTCATAAATAATACTATTGTTCACCCACTGCACTGTTGTAAAACCTGAATTCATTTAATTTTAATATTTAAAGCAATTTTTATTAACTTGTCATATATGAGTAATACTAAGCCAAGTTTAGAACGCAAATTAAGTCTTTTGCACGCAACTGCCATTAATATGATTGATATGGTGGGCATTGGCCCCTTTGTGGTTTTAAGTGTGGTAGCACAAATTATGGGAGGTCCCTATTTTTTATATGCTTGGTTAGCTGGTGCTCTATTATCTTATTTAGACGCTATGGTCTGGAGCCAATTAGGAGCTGCCCTTCCCAAAGCTGGGGGAAGTTTTCATTTTTTAAAAGAAGGATACTCAGATAAAGCAGGTTCTTTAATGAGTTTTTTATTTGTTTGGCAAACAATGATTCAAGCACCTTTGGTGATTGCTTCTGCAGCCATTGGTTTTTCTCAGTACGCCAATTATTTTTTTCATTTAAGTTTTATTCAAGAAAAAGTTGTGAGTGGGTCTGTAGTTATTCTGGTGATTGCTTTATTGTATCGTAAAATTGAATCCATTGGTAAAATTTCTGTGTTTTTATGGGTAGGTGTCTTAGGTACTATGGCTTGGATAATTTTGGGAGGAGTGTTACACGGACATTTTTTGGATCCTATTGAACATATTAATGATGGCTTTAACTTTAATTATGCATTTGTAGCGGCACTTGGATTTGCAAGTGTAAAAACAATTTATAGTTATTTAGGCTATTATAATGTTTGTCATTTGGGCGGTGAAATTAAAAATCCCAGTAAAAATATACCAAGAAGTATGTTTATTTCTATTACAGGCATTGCTATATTATATCTGGCTATGAATATAAGTGTATCAAGTGTGCTGCCATTTCAAACTATTGTAAATAGTAAATTTGTGGTGAGCGATTTTATACAAGCCCTTTTTGGTCCAATGGCAGGTTCCATTGCCACTGTTTTAATTTTAATGGTTGCTTTTGCCTCTTTGTTTTCTGCCACATTAGGGTATAGTAGAATTCCTTACGCTGCCGCTCAGGATAGATCATTCTTTCCTTTTTTTAAAGCAGTACATCCCAAATTACATTTCCCACATCGATCCTTATTAGTATTAGGAGGCATTGCTTTTATATTTAGTTTATTATTTAGATTAAAAGAAGTCATTGACGGCATTTTAGCAATGCGAATATTGATACAATTTATAGGTCAGGCATTTGGTTTACTATTATTATTCAAAAGAAAAGGCAAGAACTTTTTTCCTTGGAAAATGCCCTTGTATCCCCTGCCTTTATTTTTAGCGATAATTATTTGGGGTGCTATTTTCTTTTCAACAGGCACCAAAATGATGCTCAGTGGACTTACTGTAATTAGCCTAGGGCTTATAGCCTATTTTATAGCCAAAAAATTTAAATGGATTGGCGCCATAGAAAATGACAATAACACAGAGTAACTACTAATGCTTGGGCAAAGAAATTAAATTGGCAAGTAATTTATAAGCCCCCGCATTTCCAGCAGGCAATTGCCTAAATAAAACCAAGCTCAAATACACCATATTCCCTTTTCCAAAAGGCGCTATTAATAAACTTCCTGTAGAAGGTGATTCACCTTTATCATTCATAGAAAGAGGCGCTTCAAAATGTGCATCTACATTTTCTGCCATATAAGTACTTCTCTCTTGTACCCAATGATCGAAATCAAATTTTTCAATTTTATTAGGGAAATTCAGAACAGTATGAGAAGGCAAAACAAATTCCACCGGTACATTTTCTTGCGTTACTCTTTTTCCAGCATTTACTGTAAAGGGATAAGGTCCTACTTTGACCTTATTAATACCTACTTGATTACTTTTTAAATATTGAACTATTAAATTGCCTCCTTGTTCGATATAGGCATTTAATATGTCATTTTTATCCGATAAATAATCATACATATTATACGCTCTAATACCAACCACTATAGCATCAAAGGCTTTTAGCTTACTTAATTCAATATCACTTTCTTTTAAGTAGGTTACCTGACAACCAAGTTCAATGAGCGCTTCAGGTAATTTATCACCAGCACCATCAATATAGCCAATCTTGGATGCTTTGGTCTTTATGTTAAGCTCTACTAATTTTGTAGTAGCAGGCGCAAAATAAGTTATGTTAGGTATATGATCATATTGTATGGTCCTTTTATATAACTCGTTTTTATTAGTGGGTAAAATATCATTGGCCGATTTTATTTCAATAGTGTGATGCACCGTAGTTCCTTTATGATTAATTTCTTGGTATCCTAATGACACAGATTTACCACCATTAATTAATACCACTTCTTTATCGTATTTAATTTCTTGAACAGGCACAACTACCAGAGGTTGAAATACATCCCCTTTTGTAGGATCAACATATTTATACTGAATAGGTATACTAAAACTAAAATGATGCCCTTCTATTAATACATTACATCGAGCTGTAAAAATGGGATCGTTTTGAGCTTTACCAATAAGCATTTGATCATTCACTACAAACATTCCTTCGGTCTTGGGTTGCTCTAACCAATAAGGTTGAGAAATAGCTTGTGTAGTAGGTACTTTAAAAGTATAGTCCCAACTTATATTTTGATTACTAACTAAGGTTTTACCAAAAATAGAATCTTTACCGGGCAATGAAACCATTTCTAAAACAGAAGATGTGGAAGAGCGTTGGTTTAAAAATAATTGCACTTGCAAATTACTGCCAGGCAATAGTTCTTGTTGTTGAGTACTTGCTTCTAGATATAAACCTGCTGCCTCTTTTATAATAGATTGTAGTTCAGAAAGTTTATACTCTTTCCAAAGTGATGCTGGAAGCGCTTCTATTAAACTGTATAAATGAACTAAAGCAGGCACCGACTTAGAGGGCTTTTCAATTTCATAATTTTTTAAAATGTCATTAATAGATGTTTGAATCTGGGGCGCATTTAATCTATCCCAAGAAGTATTCACACCTTCCATAATATCTTTGGTAGCAGTTTCACCACCTGTTGTTTCAAAAAATTCAAAGCTTGAACCTCTTCTTCTGGGTCTTCCCTCCCCTTGGCTTTTATGCATTGTTCTTGCTTCAGCACCAATTTCACCATAACTTTTTCCAATTGTGGCATTGTAACCACCCACTTCTACATTTAATTGATTAGCATTGGTGGTATTCACAGTACCGAAATTAAAAGTATTCCAAAGTATTCGTTTAGCTTTCCAAGGTTTAACTCCATATTTAAATTGCTCAGGGAACTTTGTACTATCGGCTGCAGCTTCGTAAGCTTCATTAGCAATAATAGCAGAGGCAGAATGGTGTCCGTGCCCTGCTCTTGCATCTCTAGGGAATCGTGTAATGATAATATCTGGTTGAAATTTTCTAATCACCCATACCGCATCGCTTAATACTTGTTCGTGATTCCAAATGCTCAATGCTTCTTCAGAAGATTTACTAAAACCAAATTCATAGGCTCTAGAAAAATATTGCTCTGCGCCATCTTGCGCTCTTGCTGCTAATAATTCCTGTGTTCTAATTAATCCTAATTCTATACCTTGTTCTTTTCCTATTAAATTTTGACCACCATCTCCTCTGGTTAAACTTAAATAAGCCGTTCTATACATTCTATCTTTAGTCAAGTAAGGAAGAAAACTATTATTCTCATCGTCGGGATGTGCAGCTACATATAATACACTTCCCACTACGCCCATTTTTTTAATTTGAGCATATATTTCAGAACTGGTCTTTTGAGCTACTAATGAAGATATAGCCAAAACACAAGTGAATGTCAAAACCATTTTTGAACGCATCATAATGCAATATTTATTTACCATTAAAGAAAACAGCGTTGGCTAAAATTAATTTACCTGCTTCCCAAAAATTTCTAAATATAGGATCATCAGCCATATATACTAATTTACCAGCACCCATTTCCTTAACGCCTATTACTACGCCCTCTTGCAATGCATTTTTAGCTTTAATACCTGCAAAACCTGTCATATAGCTATCTTTTTTTAGAAGTCCTACATTCCAAGCATCATTACTAGGTTCAAAACTGACCATATCCTGTTTTAAATCAAAGAAAACGCCATTGGTGCCAAAGCCCATTGGATGTGTAGCATCCACATACACTTTATAAATAGCTCCAGGAATAGAACTTTCTAAAGCATCCGTAACCTTATCTCCATATTTACTTAGTTTATTAATATCTACTTTTTCATTTTTAGCCATCTCTTTCATTTTAAAACCCCATTCATTATTAGAAGCTAATTGTTGTGCTGCGGTTTCAAAGGCAATAAGAGCTCCTCCTTTTTTTACAAAGGATTGTAATTTTTCTGCAATAGATTTTGTGTTTAAGTCTTTATAGGTTCCCTCTGGAGCAATGATAACATCATATTTATTTAAATCTATTCTACTAATGAAAGAATAATTCAATTGTGTAATAGGATAATTTAATTGTTGTTCAAAATAACTCCATACCTCTCCTGCTGCAAGTGCAGAAACATTTTCTCCTGTGAACAAAGCTACTTTAGGTGCGTGGTTAATTATTTTAACTGAAGGAGAGCCAAAATCGGCACCTGACTCTACCCAACCAGAATTCACTGTCCAAGCTTCTAATTGTAAATTATCACAAACTAATTTAGTATCCTTTGCCCAATTATCTGAATTACTTGTTTTTAATACAATTAAAGTACCTGCTTCCATTTTTTTCCCATTCACCACAAATGGTTTCTCTGCATATCTCACTTTAATATTTTTTTGTAAAAGTGCCGCTAATGCTTTTGCCGATTTAAATGAGTGATAAGGTATAACATATCCATACTCAGCATTTGCAAGATCAACTTTGGGAGCACTAAAACCGGTATTGATATTTAATTTTTCTTTACTTGCATAACCGTGCACACCAAATGCATAAGGTAAAGACCAAGTAGTAATATCATAGGTATTGGAATCATTCACTTGTGTAATTGGCTCTAGTAAAACGCGTGCTAATACTCCGTGTGCTTGTGCAGCGCTCACTGCTAATGTGTAGCCTTCACTTACAAAGTCGGCTTCTTTTTTGGAGATATAATCATAGCCTTTAAAATTAGTGCCAGGGGCTAAAACACCATATTGAATATTATTTTTTTGCAATAATGTGGCCAAAGCTTCTAAACTATGAGCTTGTGGTGCAGTCATTACAAATGTTTTATAATTAGAAATAGTTCCAGCTCTGCTATTATCATAATACTTTTTAAACGCAGACAATAAATTTTCTCTATTTTCTGAACTAATTTCAATAGTAGAAAGGCCGGTGGTGAAATGATGTGTAGCCCTTGCTACTAATGTCACTGTATCCAATTGATTATCGATAACCCCTAAGCCAGCACTAATACCTCCTTGTTCATAGGTCATTCCAATGGCTCCATTGTACATTGGATAAGAATCTCCATAAGAAGGATATAACATATCAAATCTTTCTTTTGTAAAAAATAACCAATGATTTTGATCAAAATATTTAGCATTATTTTTACCTATTTTTATTTGAAATTCTTTTTGCCAACTTGTAATAGCATCGTGAATAGGCTCAGAAGTGGGTGTAAAGAAATAAGGCTGTTGGTAGCTTTGTTCGTGAAAATCAACTACCACTTGAGGATACCATTGTTGGTATAAGGCCACTCTTTGTTTAGATTCAATTTGTGTTTGCCAAGCCCAATCTCTATTTAAATCAAAATTATAATGGTTAGTTCTTCCAGCAGGCCAAGGCTCCATATGCTCTCTTGCTTGAGGATCTACATTCATTGAAGTTCCCACTGCATTGTTGTACCAATTCACATATCGGTCTCTCCCATCGGGATTGATACAGGGGTCTATCATAACAATGGTATTTTTTAACCACTCTTTTGTTTTTGTATTTGCTGGATCTACCAATGCAAATAAAGTTAACATAGCAGCTTCAGAAGAAGCAGGTTCATTGCCGTGCACATTATAATTTAACCAAACAATGCCAGGTTGATTTAAATCTTCAACAGATCCATCTACTAGTCCATTATTATGTTTTCTAATTTTTTCTAGTTGTGCTATATTTTCAGGGAGGCCAATAACTGCCACTATTAAATCACGACCTTCATTGGTTTTACCATAATTAATAATTTTAACTCTATCAGGAAGGGCTTGTGCAATTGTATTAAAATAAGATACGATGTTATGATGCCTCGTAAAACGAGTTCCAATAGTATAACCCAGGTAAGAAGCCGGGCTTGGAACCACTTGTGCTTTCAAAGAAAAATGCGCACTACACATTACAATTAGCACTGCTAAGAATTTCAAACTTTTCATTTTTTTCACTTAATTTTTTTTAAATATAGGGCTGAATGATACCCCTAAATGTAAGGAAGTTTAGGCTTAAAATGGGCCTTTGAAGGGATAGTTTTACACAAATGGTAGCCCCTAGTTTGTTGAATATTAAATATTTAACTAAATTACCTGTTCAATTGAATACCTATGAAAAAAATGAGTACCCCTTTGAGAATTTTAAGAATAATAATGCTTTTTGTAGTGGTAGTTTTTACCCAAAAAACAAAAGCCCAAAGTTTTTTTAAAGCACATCCTAGTATTAATCCTTATCAATATGAAATTATAAAAGAAAAATCTTTTGATCACGGCGCAGTTACTTCTGCGCATCCACTGGCTAGTATGGTGGGCGCTGCAATTATGCAAGAAGGGGGCAATGCCTTTGATGGGGCTATAGCCACTCAATTAAGTTTAGCGGTCGTATTTCCAGGTGCTGGTAATATTGGAGGGGGAGGTTTTATGTTAGCAAGAAAAGCCAATGGAGAACTCATTGGAATTGATTATCGTGAAGCTGCTCCTGCTAAAGCAAGCAGAGATATGTACTTAGATGATAAAGGTAATCCTATACCAGAAAAATCGACAAGAGGTAGTTCTGCCTCTGGTGTTCCAGGAAGTATTGCTGGTATGATAAGTACACACGCTTATGCAAAACTACCTTTTGCAACTTTAATAGAACCTGCCATTGAATTAGCAGAATTTGGATATGTAATTTCTGACAGAGAAGCGAAAGGCTTGAATGCAGATAGAGCCAATTTTTTAAAACATAGCTCTGCCCCTAGCGCCTTTACCAAA
>CAXBQH010000048.1:0-7843 GCA_963977985.1 uncultured bacterium | reverse complement strand
AATAAAAATTGGAGATCCTTTAGATACTAAAAATCATATGGGGCCCTTAATTGATAAAGATGCTGTAAAACTATACCTTCAGTCCATTGAAGCTTGTAAAAAAGAGGGTGGAAAATTCTTAGTGGAAGGGGGTGTACTTGAAGGTAAAGGCTACGAAAGTGGATGTTATGTGAAACCTTGCATTGCAGAAGTCCTACCCCATTTTAAAGTGGTTCAACACGAAACATTTGCCCCCATTTTATATGTGATGAAATATGCAAATTTAGAGCAAGCTATTGCCATTCAAAATAATGTTCCTCAAGGCTTGTCTTCCGCCATTATGACATTAAATATGAGAGAGTCTGAATTGTTTTTATCACACAATGGAAGTGACTGCGGAATTGCTAATGTGAATATTGGAACCAGTGGCGCAGAAATTGGAGGCGCATTTGGAGGAGAAAAAGAAACAGGTGGCGGCAGAGAAAGTGGAAGCGATGCTTGGAAAGCTTATATGCGTAGACAAACCAATACCATTAATTGGAGTCAACAACTTCCCTTAGCACAAGGCATCCAATTTGATTTATAAATTTTTGAATCTAGTATTTACTTTATAGCCATTTTTTAAATTATATGTCCAGACCCAGCGCCTCAGAATATGCTCCTTTTTATCAAACTTATATTAATTATACAAGTGGAAAAGACTATTCCATTTTAGTACAACAATACAATGAACGGCTCATAGATTCTTGGACTGCAGTTCCCATAGAAAAAATAAAATACTCCTATGCGCCAGATAAATGGACCATCCAACAAATGTTTCAACACGTCATTGACACTGAAAGAATTTTTGCATACAGGGCTTTAGCCATTGCTAGAAAAGAAAGCATTGCACTTCCTGGTTTTGATGAAAATGCTTATGCTAAAAATGCCACTGCTTCTCATCGTCAATGGAAAGATATGCTTGTAGAATGGAAAGTGTTAAGACAATCCACCAACCTAATGTTTGCCTCTTTTACCGAAGAAGACTTTAAACAAAAAGGAACCGCCAGTGGAAATACTATTTCAGTGAATGCTTTAGGTTTTATAATTTTTGGACACACTTTACATCACTTACACATATTAAAAGAGAAATACGATATTTAAAAACCTTTAAGAGCTATTTAAATACCTTAAAGGGTTATAATAAAAACCTTAAAGGGTTATATAAATAAATTAAAGCATTACAAAAAAAAGCTCCTCTATTAGTGAGGAGCTTTTTTATTCTATTAAATAATACTGGAATTACTTAGTACCATAAATATGAATGGCTAATTGTACTTCTGAATCTACCATTCCAATACCATAATTAATACCAAAAAGAGTTCTGTCAAAAGGCATAAAAGCTTCTGCAAAAAATCCTTTATCATCTGCATTTCTAATAACTGCTGTGAAAGTAACTGGAGCTTTAATTCCTTTTAAATTTAAATCACCTTTAATAGTGGCTCTATCAGCCTTTGTGTAGTCAACAGTATTAATGGTAAAGCTAGCTTCAGTAAATTTAGCTATATCAAAAAAATCAGCTGAAGATAGATGCCCTTGTAAACGCTCTCCCCCTCTTTCATCAGTTACTTTTAAACCTGCAACATCAATAACAAAACTACCCCCCACTAATTTTCCATTATTCACTTGCACTGAACCAGATTTGATAGGAAAATAACCGGTATGATAATCGCTTTTTTTAGAACCAGTAAAATCTACTCTACTTTTTTGAGCAGTCACTGTAAAATTAACAGCATCCGAATTTTTCGCTTTTGGAGCAAAAGAGTACAATGAAATCGACGCTGCGATCACTGCAATAGACAAAATGATTTTTTTCATATTTTATTTTTTGATTAAAATTTTAAAAAACAGGACTACTAAGTTACTAGCTTGTAATCTAATTTTGAAATGTAAAGATATAAATCAATGTTTAAACAACAAAATTTAATTTTAAGTGAATTCTATGCTTATAAACTATTATCTTCGCCAAAATTTTCGATTTTATGAATTTGCACGAATACCAAGCCAAAGAATTACTCAAAAAGTATAATGTTCCTGTTCAAGAAGGTATAGCAGTAGAAACAGTGGAAGCAGCAGTTGCCGCTTATAATACCATTGCCACTGAAACAAAGAACAAATTTGCAGTAGTAAAAGCGCAAATACACGCTGGTGGTCGTGGAAAAGGAAAAATTGAAGGCACTGAACAAAGAGGTGTGGCTGTGGGAAAATCGGCTAGCGATATTGAAACATTTGCAAAGAACATCTTAGGAGGTACCCTAGTGACTATTCAAACGGGCCCTTCCGGAAAATTAGTTTCTAAAATTTTAGTGGCACAAGATGTTTATTACGAAGGTCCTCAACCCACCAAAGAATTTTATTTATCAATTTTATTAGATCGTAGTAAAGGAATGAATGTTGTAATGTACAGCACTGAAGGTGGTATGGATATTGAAGAAGTAGCACACAAAACTCCAGAAAAAATATTTAAAGAATGGGTACACCCCGGGGGTGGCTTGCAAGGTTTTCAAGCAAGAAAAATTGCATTTAATTTAGGCTTGAGTGGTGACGCCTTCAAAAACTGCGTAAAATTTGTCACTAATTTATACAATGCCTATGTTGGCTTGGATTGCAGTATGTTAGAAATCAACCCCCTTTTCAAAACAGCTGACGATAAAATTATTGCCGTGGATTGTAAAATGAACTTGGATGATAATGCCTTAATGCGTCATCCCGATTTATTGTCAATGCGTGATGTTACAGAAGAAGATGCCACTGAAGTGGAAGCAGGAGAGTATAATTTAAATTTTGTAAAATTAGAGGGCAATGTAGGATGTATGGTCAACGGAGCAGGACTGGCAATGGCTACAATGGATATGATTAAATTAAGCGGAGGCGAACCTGCTAATTTTTTAGATGTGGGAGGTACTGCCAATGCTGCAACTGTAGAAGCAGGTTTTAGAATTATTATGAAAGATCCCAATGTAAAAGCTATTCTAATTAATATATTTGGTGGTATTGTTCGTTGCGATCGTGTGGCTGCTGGCGTTATTGAGGCTTTCAATAAATTAGGTAATATCAATATTCCTATCATTGTTCGATTACAAGGAACAAATGCTGTGGAAGCAAAGAAATTAATTGATGAAAGTGGATTGAAAGTTCAATCAGCTATACTTTTAAGTGAAGCGGCTGCCTTAGTAAAAAATGCAGTTGCCTAAAAAATAGGCTCTACTTCAGTAAGTGCACTAAATAAATAAACATTGCCCGTTGCAATTTCTAGGCATTCAATGCGCTTGCGTCTTAGTTTTATTTTTCTAAAAACCCTCCCTTTTATTTCTTTAAATAAAGCCCCTTCTTTCACTGCAGAAAGCATCACTACTCCTTCTTTTCTATTTTGATTGTATTTTCGAAGTACCGTTAATAAAGCTGTTTCACCACTCGCAGTGGCCGCTGGATTGATTAAAGTTTTTTCTAAACTTTTTTGTACATCTTCTGGAAAAATTTGTAACTGAATAAACTGAACTAATAATTGCGCATAAATTTGCTTCCACTGTTTCCCGTGAGCTTCCACTGAATTTTTATATTGCTCAAAACATAATAAATGTGCCAATTCGTGTAAAAGTGTAATTAAAAATTCATACTTATTCAAATTACCATTCACCGAAATTTTATGATTCCCTCCCAGAGCTGGGTGTCGGTAGTCTCCCAATACCGATTTTCTCTCTCTAGTAACCGTCAAATGAACCTTATAATAATTAATGAGTTGAACTACTGCATCAAAAGCCCCTGCTGGCAAATAGGCATTCAAAGCCTGTAAAGGATGTTCGACTTTTGCCAAAATGAATAAATTATATAATTATTGAAAGAAATTATTTTTTTTGAATTGCTTGTTTAATTTCCAACCAAGTATACACTAAATATAAAACCATACAAGTTAATAAAGTGGGATACCCTACTGGCTCTTTAGCTTGTTTTACATAGGTTAAAGCAGCACCACCAAAAACAATTAATTTAAAAAGTGTGCCTACCATTACTGCTCTGATAACAGCATTTGCATTAGTAACTTCTACCCTTTTTAGACGAATAAAATTTAAATATGCCATTGCCAACAACATAAAATTCACACTTAAAACAAAATTCATTTTGATGGGAAGATAAATACCATTGAATACAAATGTTTGCCCCACTACTAAGACTACTATGAATAAAACTACTATGGAAATATTTTTTTTAAAAAACATAGACATTTATTAAAATAATTATTTATTTTTTTGAGTTTCTTTAACCACTTTAATGAGCGTAAAAAGAATAAATAAAGAGGGAGCCATCCAAGCTAATTTATTACTCCAATGAAAATAAGCGTCAGCCTTTTTTCCAAGATACAAAGTGAGTAATAACCCTGCAATAATTTGTGTGCCTAGGCTTGCATATTTAGCCATACTAAGTATAGGCTTACCTGAGGATTTAGGAGAAGAAGGTGTAAGCATTAATCAAAAGATTGTTTACTTTCTGGCAATACTAAGGGCAAGGTATCTAATTGCTTAGGATTACCTTCGCTCAAAACTTTTTTAATCCCTTCCAAATACTGTTCTTTATAATGTATGGATTGCTCCAAAGAATCTGTTCTAATTTTTAAAAGTTGTAGTGCCGTTCTACTCTCTTTGGTTCCATAACCAGGTATATAATATTTTAAAGGTGTAAATGCAATTAATGCGATGGTCATACCCACTAGTAAAATAAATGTTATACTAAGACCAATGTAAACCGATCTTCTAGTTAGTTTAAATGCCAATACTTCATCATAAGTATCATCATTCATTACTACTAAACGGTAGGTATTACTGGTTCTTTTAAAAGTATTATTGATGTCAAATTTTGGCATAAAAATAAGTGCTAGTTAAAGATACAACCTATTCTATTTTTTTAAGAGAATAATAGGAAATAAATGTATTTTTAAGCAGATTTTAATACCTTATATGCAGCATAGAACCGCGCCTTGTAAATCATACAAAAATGGGTTATGGACCCTCTGTCTTCTATGTCAAGTGGCTATCTCTTCCTCCGCCCAAAATGTTGTAAAAATTAAAAGTGATAGTAGTAATAAAATCAATGATACTACCAAGTCTATCTTAGATATCAATAATACTAAGCTCATAAAAAAGGCTAATAGTATTTTAGATACCCAACAAAAAAAAATTACGAATTTTATTTCAGAGAAGCTCAATAAAGTAAAAGATGCTGCCAATGATAAAGTGGGTAAAGTGACAACCAAAATAGCGCCACTTGAAATTGAAAAACCGCTACCCTATGAACGGCTTTTGAAAACCAAATACACTTTAGGCAGAAGGGCTTACCAAAATACAGTTTCTCAGTATAATTTTTTATTCAATGCACAAGAGGAATTAAATTCCAATATTCTTAAAGCAAGAGGTGAATTTGTAGACGACTTTACTTCCTTACTAAGTTTTTACGATTACGACCTCAGCACCACAGCAAAATATAGTATTGATTCCATTATTTATAGGTGTAATGCCAATATTGTTTTACACGATTTAAGAAGTAATTGGGTAGATGATGCCTATTTGCTTTTAGCGAAAGCTTATTTTTTTCATAAAAACTTCGATACGGCTGGAAGTATATTGCAATTCATAAATTATTCTTTTGATGAAAAAGAAAATGGAATGGATGTGCCCATAGGTAGTAATTTGAGAAATACCAAAGGAAAATTCAGTATTGCCACTGCTGAAAATAATCGTTTTTTTGAAAATGTAAATGTGCGTAATGAATCAATGATTTGGCAAGCTAGAAATTATTTTGAAAAAGAAGAATACAGTGAAGGCATAAGTTTATTACAACTATTAGCAAGCGATGCCGTTTTCCCCAAAAGACTTACTCCCTTTTTACAAGAGCAACTGGCTTATGGCTATTATTTGATGGAGCTTTTTGATAAATCGGCCACTGCACTTGAAATAGGCGTGGAAAATGCACCAGATAATGCAGCCAAGACAAGATGGTATTATTTATTAGGACAACTATGGCAAAAAGCCGATAACCTAACAAAAGCATATACTTGGTATAAAAAAGCAAACCTCAATGCCACCAACCCCATAGTAAGTGTATATGCAAATATTAATATGATTAGTATTGAATCAAAAAATGGAAATAATAATTGGGAACAATTAGCTAACACTTTGGAAAAAATGATTAAAAAAGATAGGTATAAACCCTATGCTGACATTATCTACTTTGAAATGGCAAAATTAGCCATTCAAAATAAGGGCTATACGAAGGCCAATGAATGGCTCATTCAATCAATAAAAAAGAATACTAATAATATAAATCAAAAAAATAAAGCTTTTGAGCTATTGGGAAATACTAACTATTTAATGAATCAATTTAGCATTGCAAAAATGGCGTATGATAGTGTGAATGGCACTTTAAAAACTCATCCAAATTATGAAACAATACAAGCTAGAAAAAAATGGCTGCCTACCATTTATAGTAATGATAAAATTATAAAGCAAGAAGATAGCTTACAATATATTTATACCCTTGACCCTTTGATTCAAGAAAAAACATTTAAAAATTGGCAAAAAAGACAACAAATAGAAAATGAAAATTTAAATCATTTATTCAAAGAGGAATCTTCTAAAATAAACACAACAGAAGATAAATCAAATGATATTTATACTACAAGCCTCACCTCAAACAATAACGATTTTTACTTTGACAATAAACAAGTCGTAAGCCAAGGCAAGCAAAATTTTACTCAAAAATGGGGAGACAGACCCAATACCGATGCCTGGAGAAGAAAAACCAACCTCATTACCCAACAAGTAAATCAGAGTGGATACAATAATTATCAAAGCACAAAAACTTCCTCCACCACCATTAGTGCAGACAACAAAGAAGTATTACAAAAACAAGCTGTATCAAAAGAGATGGTAACCTATACAATGATACAATCTTCAGCCTCTTTACTTAGCTCAAAACAAAATTGGAATAAAGCCGCTTTATCAAATGCACAAACTTTCTTATTTCAATTAAACGATTTTGAAAAAGCATACCCCCTTTATTTAAAAATTATTTCAAACAATATAGATAGTAACACCACAGAAAGAGCCCTGCTTGATTTAGCTAGTCATTACCTGCATAATAATTTGAATGAAAAATCGGATAGTATAATAAAAATAGTTGAAGCCACATACCCTTTTGGATTTTATGTATCTAAAAAAACTGAAGGAAATACAAAAAAGAAAAAAGACGCATCCGTAGTAAATGATTATAAAGAAGCCTATTTTTTATCACAAATTGGCAATTGGGATAGTTTGGAAAACCTGAGCGCTAATTTAAATAATAGTTTAAAAAGAACTAAATGGTACACTCCCTTTAAATTCATTCAAGTAAAAATGTATGCGCAACAAAAAATGGACAGTGTTGCTTTATTATTGTTAGACTCCATCATTTTACTAAATACAAATGAAAAAATTAGAGACAAAGCTAAAAATATAATTGCAGAATTAAAAAATAGAAAAGAAACTGAATCCTATTTAAGTAATTTAGAATTGAGTAAAGAAATAACAGACGAAAAGACTGATAAAACAAATGATTCCACCTCTGCCTCTAGCTCCACTTCTACTTCAAAAGCTTCCTCTACCCCTCTAATTACTAATAATAGTACACAAAAAGCAATAAGTGCAGCTGCCAACAAGGATAGCTCTATGGCGAGTATCGCATTTACCAATGATACCACTGAGCCGCATTATATAGCCCTGGTTACCCAAAAAGTAAGTCCCACATTTGTGAAAGAAATGCAAACAGCCTTTACATATTTAAATAATGATGAATT
>CAXBQH010000047.1:0-10052 GCA_963977985.1 uncultured bacterium | reverse complement strand
CATTGTGTGATAAAAATAATTCAGACTCTCTCACATTTAATGTCATAATGGCGGAAGACAATCCTTGAGGAACATTATTTTGAATGGCAATAGCTTGTTCTAAATTTGCATATTTCATCACATATAAAATGGGTGCAAATGTTTCGTGTTGAACCACTGTAAAATGGGGTAGGACTTCTGCAATGCAAGGTTTCACATAACATCCACTTTCGTAGCCTTTACCTTCAAGTACACCACCTTCCACTAAAAATTTTCCACCTTCTTTTTTGCAAGCTTCAATGGACTGAAGGTATAGTTGAACAGCATCTTTATCAATTAAGGGCCCCATATGATTTTTGGCATCTAAAGGATCTCCAATTTTTATTTGCTGATAAGCCTTTACTAATTTTGCTACAAAACTGTCATATACTTTTTCGTGTATAATTAATCGGCGGGTACTAGTACATCTTTGTCCAGCAGTACCCACGGCTCCAAAGACTGCTCCCATTAAGGACATATCTAAGTCGGCATTTTCAGAAATAATAATAGCATTATTACCGCCTAACTCTAAGATTGTTTTTCCTAATCTTTCGGCCACAGCAGCATTTAATAATTTACCCATTCTTGTAGATCCTGTTGCAGAAACTAATGGGATTCTTGTATCTTTTGAAATCCATTGTCCTACTTCACGACCTCCTTGTATTAAATTATTAACTCCTTCTGGTACTTTATTCTCTTTAAAAACTTTTGAAATAATATTTTGAATAGCGTTGCCACATAAAGGCGTTTTTTCACTTGGTTTCCAAACAGTGACATTTCCACATACCCAAGCAATGGCTGCATTCCAACTCCATACTGCCACAGGAAAGTTAAAAGCAGAAATAATACCTACAATGCCCAAGGGATGCCATTGTTCATACATTCTATGAGAAGGTCTTTCACTATGCATAGTAAGTCCATATAATTGTCTTGAAAGTCCCACTGCAAAATCGCAGATATCAATCATCTCTTGTACTTCCCCTAATCCTTCTTGCAAACTTTTTCCCATTTCATAACTTACCAGTTGGCCCAATGCTTGCTTTTCTTTTCTTAAAGCATCACCCATTTGACGCACTATTTCCCCTCTTTTGGGTGCTGGCCAATTTCTCCATTCAATAAAAGCTTCTTGTGCTTTTTGTATAATTTTTTCATAACAAAGGGTATCGGTAGCTCTTACAGCGCCTATTTCTTTATTATCTACTGGTGAAAATGAGTTTATATATTCCGCTTGACTTGTATGCCATACAGTACCTGTAGAACTCCCTTCATTTTTTTTATGTAATTGTAGTTGTTCTAAAAATTGCATATTTATTTTTTTATTTTCTCAATTAATTGAGTGGTTGAAAAACCTTCAACTATTGGATTGATAATTACTTTTCCTCCCTGGGCAATAACTTCTTTACTACCGACCACTTGTTCAAGAGTGTAATCGCCCCCTTTCACTAATACATCGGGCAATAAAGCTGAAATTAATTCAAGAGGTGTTTCTTCTTCAAAAACAACCACAGCGTCTACCACCACTAAGTGGGCTAGTACTAGCGCTCTGCTTTCAGTTGAGTTAATAGGTCTTGTAGGTCCTTTTAATTTTCTTACACTTGCATCACTATTTAGTCCCACTATTAAAAAATCGGCTTGATCCGCAGCTTGTTGTAATGAAAATAAATGACCTGGATGTATGATGTCAAAGCATCCATTGGTAAAAGATACTTTTTTGCCAGTAACTCTTAATGCAGCTATCCAGCTTTTAGCTTGCTCTAATGTCATTATTTTCTTTTGGATAGCTTCCGCAGATTTCATTTTAAATTTTTTGTTTATTAAATAATGGAAGTACCATTAAAGCAATTCCTCCAAGAACTAAAACTATAATGAATTGTGAAAACCATTGTAAGGTTCCATTGGCTAGCCCCAAAGTATAATCAATGCCATTCAACTCTAAAACTTTTGCCATAAAATAAGCGTATGCTCCAATACCTCCAGGGGTGATGATCATTCCCACACTAGCAAAGGCCAAACAACTTATGGCCGTTTGAAAAGAACTTCCCGTGCCTTCTGTTGCATATAAGCCAACATAAGTTGCTAGTAAATACAAAAACCAAATAGCAAAGGAGTAAAAGAAAAATAAATTATGTTTTTTAAGTTTAGTGGCACTTATTACACCTTCCCAAACTCCTTTAATAATTTTTTTAACACTTTGAATAGCATTGTGCATTTTAGATTTGAAAAACCAAAAAGCAGCAATTACTAAAACTACAATTATCGCAATGACAATATATAAATTCTGATTACTTTTACCTCCCTCATCGGCAAGTTTGCCGTATACTTTGAATTGATTCCATCCAGCTTCTACTACATTAAATTGTAAGCCCAGGGCTAACAAGAAAACAATACCTAAGCTAATAACATCAAATGCTCTTTCGGCTACAATCGTACCTACAATTTTTTCAGCAGGCACTTTCTCGTATTTGGAGAGTAGGGTGCATTTTAAAACCTCTCCTAATCTTGGGATAGCTAAATTGGCTAAATAACCTATTAAAACAGCTAAAAATGTATTGATAGTTCTAGGTTTATATCCCAGAGGTTCCATAATTAATCTCCATCTCAAAGCCCGAATTAAATGAGAGAGTCCGAGAATAAAACCCACCGGTAGTATGAACCAAAATTTTGACTTTTTTAAAGCAATGGTAAATTTATCCCATTCTTGAGGTGGAATTTGGTGTAAACTCCACCAAATCAATAAAATGCCCACCAAAAAGAAGAAGGCTATTTTTAAAAATTTACTCATTTAAAATTAGTTTCATCATTCCCCTGCAATGTACAACCAAATGTCTAGAAATGAGGGTCCTTGTAGTGATTTGTTGGTCTTTTTTGTGGTTTCTTAAAGTCCTTACAATTATGTACCTTTGCACACTCAAACTTAGAATGAAGTTAAACCCCTAGGTAAATGTCAGAAAAAAAACGAATCTTATATATTGCCACAGAAATGTCACCCTATTTAGAGCTGACTGAGTTTGCGGAGGTAATCAATAAGCTCGCCATAAAAAGTAATGACAGTGGTTTGGAAGTGCGTTGTATAATGCCTCGTTTTGGAGTCATTAATGAAAGAAGACACCGTTTGCACGAAGTAGTAAGACTTTCGGGAATTAATGTTCAGCTAGAAGGGGATGATTATCCACTTCAAATTAAAGTGGCCTCTTTGCCCAATGCGCGCTTACAAGTATATTTCTTAGAAAACGAAGATTTTTTTAAGCGCAAACAAATTTTTCACGATGAAAATGAAAAATGGTTTGATGACAATACCTTAAGAACTATTTTTTTCTGTAGAGGTGCCTTAGAAACTGTTAAGAAATTTGGTTGGCCTCCAGATATCATTCATTGTAGTGGTTGGATGACAGGATTAATTCCTGCATACATTAAGCAAGCTTATAAAAAAGAACCGGTTTTCTCTAATGCTAAAGTAGTTTTCACTATTGGACAAAACACTTTTGAAGAAAAATTTAAAAAAGACCTTTTAACAAAGGCCATCATAAATACTAATATCAAAGATAAAGATTTAGAACCCTTTAAAGATTTAAACAACGCTGCTTTATTTAGAGGAGGTGCTACTTATGCAGATGCTATTTCTTTTGGATCTGATATTATTGATAAAAAATTAGTTTCAGAATTTTCTTCAGTTAAAGGAAAGAAAGTGATACCATTTAATGGATGGGACTCCGATTTAACAGAGTATTTAGATTTATACAACGAACTTGCATCTAAATAAAGACAAATTACATTCATGGTATCCAATTTTACAGTAAGAATTTTCATAATATCAATTTTTTCAATACTAGTTTTTTCAGCTTGTACTAGAGTATCCACTTCAGAATTGGGTTTGGGCTTATTACCCTCCATAGATGCTTTCAATACAAAGGATACCACCCTCGATGTTATAACAGAAACAGTGGATAGGCCAGACTCTACCAGAGTATATGGTACAGATGATCATATTATTGGAAGTATTACCGATGATCCTGCTTTTGGAACTACCAACGCCTCTATGTTTTTTCAAATGAAGCCAAGTTTCTTTCCATTTTTTATTGCTGGAAGTAAAGATAGTTTAGTAGTAGATTCTGCCATTTTGATTTTAGCTTATAAAGGTTTTTATGGAGATACCACTAAGCCTGTAAAAATTCAATTAAAAAGAATAAGTGCCGCAACACCTTTAGAAATTAATAAACTATACGCTTCCAATTATCCTGAATTTTATAATTTAAAGACCGATCAGAATTTAGGGGAAACAAATTTAGATTTTGCAAGAGTAGGAGATTCCTTATACACGCGCTTCGAAGCTTCTACCAATACCATTAGAATTAAATTGTCAAATAGTTTTGCCAATCAATTTTTAAAAGAATTTGATTCCACCAATGCTTATAGAAGTGATACTACTTTAAGAGCTTATTTTCCTGGTTTTTCTTTAACTACTGATGCTTCTACCAATAGAAATGTATTAGTAAAAATTAATTTAATTGATACCAATTCAAAATTAGCCTTGTATTATAATACCAATTCAACTGCCTTAACAGATGTATATAAAAGAGATACCTCTGTGGTGAATTTTAAATTCAGTATTTACAATAATGGCGATGCTAATTTTATTAAAAGAAATAGAGTAGGTTCTGCTTCTGCCAAGCATATTGATAAAGTTTCGAATGACTCATTATTGTATGTGCAAACCAGTCCAGGTACAATGGTAAAAGTTAAAATTCCAGGTATTAAATACTTTGCTAATAAAATTATACATAGGGCCGAATTAATTGCGGAACAAGTGCCGGCTGATCCTGGCTCTAGTAATTTAGAAGCTCAATTCTTGCCTCCCAGATATTTATTTTTAGGAGTGTATGATACAGTTGCTCAAGCCATAAGAAATGTACCAAATGATTTCACGGGTACCACCAATGCTAGCTCATTAACACAATTTGGAGGAAAATTAATCTATAAGTCAATCAATGGCTATGATAATGTAGCTTCTTATAACTTTAATATAAGTAGATATGTTCAAGGGGTTATCTCCAGAACCGACTCTTTATTTGATTTTAGAATTATAGCTCCAGTTAATGATTCCATTATTTTAACACCTCCTTATCCTTATAACAAACAAGCCCCTAAAGAAGACTATCTTACTACAGCCATTGGGAATCAGGCAGCAATTGGTAGAGTCGTATTGGGTGGAGGGAACAGAACTAAGTTTAAGATGAGACTCCACATCTACTATTCCGATTTATAAGAAGTATATAGTTATAGTAGGCACACTTTATTTTACATTGAATTTATTAATATATTTGCAACCTAAATACTAATCTATGCCTTATTTATTTACCTCAGAGAGTGTTTCTGAAGGACATCCAGACAAAGTAGCGGATCAGATTTCTGACGCTTTAATTGATAATTTTTTAGCCTTTGATCCTCAATCAAAAGTAGCTTGTGAAACTCTAGTAACTACGGGACAAGTAGTTTTAGCAGGAGAAGTAAAATCAAAAGCATATTTAGATGTACAAACTATTGCAAGAAATGTAATTAAGAAAATTGGGTACACTAAAAGTGAATATATGTTTGAAGCAGATAGTTGTGGTGTATTAAGTGCTATACACGAACAATCTGCGGATATCAACCAAGGAGTTGACAGAAAGAAAAAAGAAGAACAAGGGGCAGGTGACCAAGGTATGATGTTTGGTTATGCAAGTAATGAAACAGAGGACTATATGCCACTCGCTTTGGATTTAGCGCATAAAATTTTAATTGAATTAGCTGCATTAAGAAGAGAGAATAAACAAATTAAATATTTGCGTCCAGATGCAAAGTCTCAAGTGACTTTAGAATACAATGACAAAAATGAGCCAGTAAGAATTGATGCGATTGTGGTGAGTACTCAACACGATGATTTTGATGCTGAAGATAAAATGTTGGCTAAAATTAAAAAGGATATTGTTGAAATTTTAATTCCCAGAGTAAAAGCCAAATACAAGAAATACGCTAAGTTATTTAATAGCGACATTAAATATCATATTAACCCAACAGGTAAGTTTGTAATTGGGGGTCCACACGGAGATACCGGTTTAACAGGCCGTAAAATTATCGTTGATACCTATGGTGGTAAAGGGGCACACGGGGGAGGTGCTTTCTCAGGTAAAGATCCTAGTAAAGTAGACCGTTCTGCCGCCTATGCTACAAGACATATTGCTAAAAATTTAGTAGCGGCTGGTCTTGCTAAAGAAGTATTGGTGCAAGTATCTTATGCTATTGGTGTGGCAAAACCTACTTCTATTAATGTGAATACTTATGGCACTGCTAAAGTAAAATTAACCGATGGTCAAATTGGTAAAATAGTAGAAAGTGTATTTGATATGCGTCCTTACTTTATTGAGCAAAGATTAAAGTTAAGAACACCTATGTATAGTGAAACAGCAGCTTATGGACATATGGGTCGTAAGAATCAAACTGTTACTAAAACTTTCACTAGCCCCGATGGTAAATCAAAAACTATGAAAGTAGAATTATTTACTTGGGAGAAATTAGATTATGTTGCCAAAGTGAAAAAAGCTTTTGGTTTAAAATAATGAAAAGAATATAAAAAGTAGCCCTCCCGATTTTTCTGGAGGGCTTTTTATTTAAATGAAATACAGTTTTTAATTTATGAGTATTGAAAAAAATCCCTGGCAAACCCTTAGTGGTAAATTAATTTATGACAATCCTTGGATTCAATTAACTGAATACCAGGTTATCACTCCTGCGGGCACGAATGGTATTTACGGAAAAGTACATTTTAAAAATATTGCCATTGGTGTTATTGCTATTGATGAAAATCAAGATACTTATTTGGTAGGTCAATATCGTTATCCATTAAATGAGTATAGTTGGGAAATTCCTGAAGGGGGATGCCCTGAGGGAACCGATTTTTTAACTACTGCCCAAAGAGAATTGAAAGAAGAAACTGGACTTGAAGCTGCTTCTTGGACAGAAATTTTAAGAATGTATGTTTCTAATTCTGTATCTGATGAATATGCGGTAGTGTATGTAGCTCGTGAACTCACTGCTGGACGCTCTAACCCAGAAGACACTGAAAAATTAACCGTTCAAAAATTACCTTTTACAGAGGCATTGAATTGGGTGATGGAAGGAAAAATTACCGATTCTATATCTGTAGCAGCCATTTTGAAATGGAATGCGCTACAATCAAAAATCGATTAACTTTGAGTACTATGGAGCCAAGGCAATCTAAATCGCGTAGGTCTTATGCACCCCCATCCAATTATACATCTTCCAGAGCATCTGGGGGAGAGCGTAAATTTATTATTGGTCGTCAGCCCTTAATAGAAGCATTATCCTCTGGCGTTACTATTGAAAAAATACTCATTCAAAAAAACACACAGGGGGAAGGTTTGCAGGAAATAAGATCTATGGCTAGAGATAAAAATATTCCTATTCAATTAGTGCCCATAGAAAAGTTGAATGGAATGTCTAAAGCCAACCATCAGGGGGTACTTGCATTTGTTTCAAAAGTGAAATATTTAGCACTACAAGAAGTAATCGATTTTGTAGTGGCTCAAGGACAAACACCCCTTTTTGTAATGTTAGATGGTGTCACCGATGTAAGAAATATTGGTGCCATTGGAAGAAGTATTCATTGCTGTGGTGCACAAGCTCTTATAATACCAGATAAAGGGGTAGGCGCTTTGAATGAGGAAGCTTTTAAAAGTAGTGCGGGTGCTTTAGAGCATATCCATATAGTAAGAGTAAATAGTTTATTAAAAGCAGTTGACTTACTTCATTTAAATGGTATTCAAGTTTTTACTAGTGAAATGCGAGCTGAAAAAAATATACACGAATTAGATATGACTTTGCCAGCTTGTATTATTATGGGGGATGAAGGTAGAGGCGTGCAGCCATTTTTGGCCAAGGCAGCCGATTATTTTTTCAAAATTCCTATGGCCACCAACTTTGATTCATTTAATGTTTCTGTTGCAGCAGGTATTATTTTATATGAAGCAATGAAACAAAGAATGTTTCCCTTGAAATAATAACTCATAAAAATTATTAATTCTCTTTTATGAGTAGTATGAAATTTAAATTAACCCTTCCTGCCAAGCGTTCAGCTCATACTATTAGCTATACTGATAGTTTGTTTTTAATAGGATCTTGTTTTTCAGAAAATATAGGGGCTAAATTAAGTTCGCATTTATTTAAAGTTGTTGAAAATCCTCACGGAATATTATTCAATCCTGTAAGTGTGGCTAGGTCATTAGCAGACTGCATTGAAAATAAAAAATATACCGAAGCGGATTTATTTTTATTCAATGAGGTATGGAATAGTTGGCAGCATCATACTCGTTATTCAGGTATTACCCAACAAGAAGCCTTAGATAAAATAAATAATTCAATTTATAATGCACATAGTTTTTTGAAAAATGCCGATGTGGTAATTATTACTTTAGGCTCAGCTTGGGTATATCAATTAAATAGTGAGTCGCCCTATACAGCGGGGCAAGTGGTAGCGAATAATCACAAAGCGCCCGCTGGTTGGTTTGATAAAAAGTTAATGCCAACGCAGGAAGTGACAACACTATTAAAAAAGATTGTGCAGGATTTACTGGCTTTCAATGCAAATTTGCAAATTATATTTACCATTAGTCCGGTGCGACACTTAAGAGAAGGGTTGGTGGAGAATAATAGAAGTAAAGCTGTTTTAATTCAAGCCGTACACGACACTATTGATACTACTTCTCACAGTTCTTATTTTCCCTCTTACGAATATCTCATAGATGATTTAAGAGATTATCGTTTTTATGCGGAAGATTTAGTGCATCCTAATTTTGCAGCGTCTCAATATGTATGGGAAAAGTTTATCGAAACTTATTGTAATGAGCAGACGCAAGAAATAATGAAGCAAGTAGTAGAGTTGCAATTAGCGATGCAACACAAACCCTTTTTTGCAGGTTCTTCGCAACATCAATCATTTTTAAAAACCAGTTTGGAGAAAACAGAGCGATTAATGCGTGAACATCCTTATCTGCATTTACAAGAACAAATTCAGTTTTTTAAACAAGCCATTTCCAAATAAATACTTTAATTTAGAACTCTAAATATTACCTATGAGATTATTGCCTTTTTTAGCTTCAGCTATGGTTACCCTTGGAACAGTGGCTGTCTTAAATACTCAATTAAAAGTGGGTGCTTCTAAAACACCAAGGCTGGGATATTTTTTATCACCACAGCAAGGATTTTGGAAAAATGCAGAGAAAGTGAATACTAATTTTGATGCTACTGTTGTAGCTAATGAATTAAAAGGAAATGTAGATGTTTATTTAGATGATAGATTAGTGCCACATATTTATGCAGACCACGATGAAGATGCTTATTTCGTTCAAGGCTATCTTCACGCTAAATTTAGATTATGGCAAATGGATTTTCAAACCAGGGTGGCTTCTGGTAGATTAAGTGAAATAACTGGATCCGATAAATTATCCATAGATCGTTTTTTTAGAAGATTAGGTATGGTGTATGGTGCAGAGAAAACAGAAACTTCTATTAACGCAACGAATCCAGAAATGAAAGCAACGGTGGATGCTTATACCGCAGGAGTGAACGCTTATATCAAGCAATTAGATCCCGCAGATATGCCTTTTGAGTTTAAGTTAATGAATTATGCTCCTGAAAATTGGACCCCTACAAAGACCTATTTGTTTTTGATGTTTATGTCTTATGATTTAACAGGTCGTTCTGCTGCCACAGACTTACAATTAACTAATACGAGAGATTATTTAGGATATGATTTATTTGATAAATTATATACCAATAATCAAGACTCTTTAGATCCTATCATACCTAAAGGAACCGTATTTCAAAAACCTTCCATCTTACCCCTACCACCTAGCAAAGCAGATACTAACTATTTACATAAATTCAATGAGGTAAGTTCCAAAAATGTGACGGCTCCCCAAGAACCTGATAGGAACAATGGTAGTAATAATTGGGCAGTATCAGGCACAAAAACAAGCAGA
>CAXBQH010000046.1:0-10123 GCA_963977985.1 uncultured bacterium | reverse complement strand
TAAAAATAACAGGGATATCCTTAAAGGGATCTTTATTATCAAGGGTTTCAATGGGTAAATTACCAGCATAAGCAGAGCTACGAATCATAGTACAAAGACGCTCAAGATCCATCGGTACTGGCATTGTATTCATTAAAATTTTTTCTTTTATTTGCCAATTCACAGCTAAAGGAATAACTTTTTCTATTTCTTTATAGGGGTCTTCTGCAATAAAATTACCAGTGTCAACCACGAGTCCCAACCAAGGACTATTCATAGATTCAATCAATTCAAAACATTGGTCTGCGGTATGTAAAAAATCGTTATGATTTTGTATGCCAAGAACTACTCCGTGTTTTTGGGCAGTTGGAAGACATTGAGATAAAGCCCATTGAATATTGGAAAAAACTCTTTTTCTTTCAGAGCCAGTTACATATTGCTTGGCAGAAAAAATTCGCAATACGGGTGCACCTAATTTTGCAGCAACTTCTATCCAATTTTTTACCAATTGAATTTCATTATCTAAGGCAACACCTTTGTCATAAGAGAATTCATTACGAACGCCAGTGCCACTTATCTCTATACCTAAAGAATGAGCTTTTCTTTTAAAATTAAAAATAGTTTCATCATTGGGTACCTCTGGGTAGGTATCAAAATAATACCCTGTAATGTCAATAGCATCAAAACCTGTTGTCTTACAGAAATTCAATAATTCAAATAAATTTATTTTATGCGCTTTTAATTCATTATTAAAAGAATAGGCATTTAAACTAATTTTAAATCTTTGATATAAAGAAGACCTAGTGCTAGCATAAGAAGACAATGCAGTTATCAAGGGTATACTATAAATAAACTGTCTTCTTTTCATCTATGAATTATTAGTATTTAAAGGGTTTGCCATTGACCATTACTTCTTGAGTACTTTCATCAAATACTACTTTAGCACCTGTTCTTGCAGCTGCATTAGTCATAATATTAGCAATTGAATGTTGATAACCAGCTTCCACAGGTGCATTGGGCGTTTTTCTTGAACGAATACATTCCATCCAATTTCTGATATGCCCAGAAGTTAAAGGATCTGCACCAGTATTAGCAGAAGCAACTGCTTTGATATTTTGATCTGTTAAATTTAAAGTGGGTAATAAATTAGGTTGCATTCCCATTGCTTTTGCAAAACCTGCAGTAAGTCCTCCTTTGGAGGAAACTGTATTATTAATTAAGTTTAATTCGCCACCATTGGAATAATACATTTCAGTAGGATGTTCATCACCATTATGCATTCTTGAAGTAAATACTACTTGAAATCCGGTTGTCATATCATTACTAGGCCCATAATCAAATACTGCAGTTAAGGTATCCCAATTTTTTCTTCCATCCTTCCATTGATAAATTCCGCCATTGGCAGTCACCGATCTAGGATGTTGCAAACCACTAAACCAATGCACAGTATCAATTTGATGAGACATCCATTGGCTAGGTAAGCCAGAAGAATAAGGCCAAAATAAACGATATTCTAAATATATTCTTGGATCAAAATCTACATAAGGTCGATTCATTAAATATCTCTTCCAATCCAAGTCTTCTTGTTTACACTTAGCCACCAATTCAGGTCTTCTCCATCTACCAGGTTGATTTACATTCCAAGTTAATTCCACCATTGTAATAGGACCAAATTTACCTGCTTGAATAAAATCGGCAGCAGCTTTATAATTGGGACCACTTCTTCTTTGTGAACCAATTTGAACAATGCTTTTAGAAGCTTTAATAACTTTATAAGCATTACGATTATCTTCCATAGTTTCTGCAAATGGCTTTTCACAATACACATCTACTCCTGCTTTTACAGCTTCTACAGCGTGATTCGCGTGTTGAAAATCGGCAGTACTAATAAATACAGCATCAATATCTTTTGCAGCATAAAGTGCTTCATTGTTCTCAGCACCTCGAATGTCGTGATCTAATTTTTCTTTTAAATAAGCTACACCTTCTTCTCTTCTTAATTTCCAAATATCAGAAACAGCAACTATATCAAAATTTAATTCTTTATAATGTTGCATAAAAGAAGGTAAATGGGCGCCTTTAAAACGATCTGAAAAACCTACTACACCCACTCTCACTCTATCATTAGCACCTATGATATTAGCATAACTTTTTGCAGAAAACCCAATGGCACCTAAATAAGCTCCAGAAACTGCTTTAGTGGTATTTAAAATAAATTTCCTTCTTGAATTTTTCATTTGTCTTTATTTTAATTCTTTAATCTTAATACTTCGATAAGAAACCTCTGTTCCGTGTTCTTGTAATAATATGGGACCTTTTGGAGCCATCCCAAAATTTGAATAACCTGCATATTTACTTCTAGCAACTAATGCTTTAAAATATTGAGTGCCTCTTTGGTACTCGATCACTTTCCAACCATTAATCCAATGCTCCACTCTACCATCGGGAAATGCTATAATTCTACCTCGATTCCATTTTCCAATAGGAAATTTCTCTCTTCTATTAACACCAATACGCAAAGCAGGAATTAGGTCATATAATGAGGCTTGGGTTCTATTTCCGATTGAGCCCAATTTGGCATCTGGATGTTTATCATCATCTAAAATTTGATATTCTAACCCAATGGCATTACCGTGTGTTTCTTCCGTCTCGGTTACAAAATATTTAACACCGCTATTAGCTGTATCAGTTAATTTAAACTCAAATTGTAAATCAAAAGCACCAAATTGATCTTCAGTCACAATATCACCATTAGTTGAATGGGAGGGGCCAGCAGATCCTTTAACTGTTAATGTACCCTCTTTAACAAACCAAGTGTTAGAAGGAAATGGCTTATGATAAGTAGCTCTCCAGCCTTTTGTAGAAACTCCATCAAATAACATTCGATACCCTAATGATTTTTCTTCATCAGAGATATTATTGGGAATCAAGTTGGCAACAAAAATATCATCGGGTGCAGAGAATTTTAAATGAGTAGTTTGTATTTTAATATTTTTCCAACGAATTTCTTCTCCGGCCTGTGAGGGTTTTTCAATTTTATGAACTTGTAAAGAAATAAATCCTTTAAGTGTCATATCGTCTACCACGTGGGCACAAGGTATCCCATTCAACCAAGTGCGAATGTGAGTCCCTATGGCTTCTACTCTTACGTGATTCCAATTGTTATGTTTGAAAGCAGTTCTAGCTTTTTCATTAAAAGTCAATGGATACACCCAGTCTCTTCTTGCCTCATCATAAATGCCTCCCGCCCATCCCCTAGAAGAAGGATCAATTTCAACTTGAAAACCGTGCACTCTATTAGGCGTTATCAAATCTGTTACTAAGCAATTGTCTTTGGCATCGTGTAATTCAGAACGAATTTGAATGCCTGAATTCATAGTATCATTTACTTTATAATCTAATTCTAAAATAAAATCACCATATAATTCTTTTGTACTTAAAAAACTATTAGCTTGGCCGTAGACAGTCTTTCCTACTATTTCCCCATTTTCAACACGAAAATCGGCTTGACCATTATAAATGATCCAATTGGATAAATCTTTTCCATTAAATAAATTTTTCCAGTGGGCAGTTTGAGCTTGAACTTGAAGGGCAAATAAATAAATTGAAAAGTAAGAAAATATTATTTTTTTCATATTTAAATATTAATGGATGTATTACAAAACAGGTTCCATTTTAGGTGCTAACCAATGCATAATTAACCAAGCAGAAATATACGCTACCCCACATACAATAAACATAATATAATAGGCTGTTTCAATTTGACCAATAGACCTGTAATGAACAAAAAGCTGTTTTTGTACCAATAAAGACAGTAAGATGCCACCTAAGGAACCAAACATTCCGCCAATTCCTGTCACAGAGCCAACCGCTTTTTTAGGGAACATATCACTAGCAGTAGTAAAAATATTAGCACTCCAGGCTTGATGTGCCGCTGCTGCAATACCAATTACTAAAACAGCCAACCACATATTAATACTACCTAAATATTGTGCAAATAAAATTGGTAAAACCAACATTGCATATATAAACATAGATGTTTTTCTTGCTTTAAAACTTGACCAATCTTTCTTTATAAGTGACATAGGTAACCATCCTCCCCAAACACTACCAATTGAAGAAATGGTATACACTGCTGCAACAGGCAATGCAATGGCAGTTCCTTTTATTTGATATTGACTTTCTAAAAAATCAGGCAACCAAAAAAGATAAAACCACCAAATGGGATCTGTCAATAATTTGCCCAGAGCAAATGCCCAAGTTTGTTTATACCCTAACAACTTACCCCAAGAATATTTAGGATCGGTTGAAGACTGCTCCTCGTTATTTGTGTCAGCAGCTAGTTGATCATCACTATGTATATAATCAAATTCTTCTTTAGATAATTTTGGATGTACTTTAGGAAGGCTATAATGTCGTTGCCAAAAATAAAGCCAAATAAATCCTAATAAGCCTGTGAGTACAAATGCCCATTTCCAACCATAATGTATTGCAATAAATGGCACTGTTAAAGGGGCAATAATGGCGCCTATATTAGTGCCTGAATTAAAAATTCCAGTAGCTAATGCCCTTTCTTTTTTAGGAAACCATTCTGCCACTGTTTTAATGGCAGCTGGAAAATTACCTGCCTCGGTTATACCCAGTGCGGCTCTTGCAACTCCAAAACCAAAAACACTATTGGCAAATGCGTGTGCCACTGCAGACAAGCTCCATAATCCTGTTGACCAAGCATATCCTTTTTTAGTGCCTAATTTATCAATCACTCTACCCGCTAAAAATAAACCTATAGCATAAGATAATTTAAAAGCAATTTCTACATTGGCATAATCTGCATCATCCCAATGCATTTCTTTAGTAAGTGTACTTTTTAATAAACTTATAACGGCTCTGTCTAAATAGTTAATAGTGGTTGCAAAAAAAATCAATCCACAAATTGTCCATCTATAATTACCTATTGTTTTTTTCATAGAATTATTTTAAACCATTTATGCTATGTAATTGAATCATAGTTTTAGTTATTGTTTCAAGTTGTTGCTTTTGTAAAATTTCTTTTGTAATGAGTTTACTTCCTAATCCTACGCCAGCAGCACCTGCTTTAATCCAACTCATAATACTTTGTTCCGTTGCATCTACTCCTCCAGTCACCAAAAAATGAATATCTCGAAATAAGGGACGAATGGCTTCAATAAATCCAGGTCCCAATACATTACCTGGAAATAATTTTACCACCGAACAACCTGCAGTTTGTGCTCGATGAATTTCGGTAGGCGTCATACAACCAGGAATCCATAATACTTTATGTAAATAAGCAATATCAGCAATACTTGCATCAAATACTGGACTAATTAAAAAATCTGCGCCCACCTCAATATAGGCTTTAGCATCTTGTGGAGTTGTAATAGTACCAATACCTAATAATAAATCTGGATATTTTGATTTTTCACCCACCAACACTTTAAAATTATCAAATGCCTTACTGCCTCTATGTGTGAATTCTATTGTTCTAACACCACCCGCATATAATGCTGCCACTAAAGACATACAGAGTTGCGCATCTTCTTCATAAAAAAGAGGTATTAGCTTTTCTTGTAAAATATGTTGTGTGGCTTTCTCCATTGTTTGCATATATAAAAATTAATATCTTGATTGTATTTGTGGGATAGTTTGTTTCGTACTATCTCCCACTTCCTGTAATTTACCAAAAGCTGCGCTTGTTGCAAAGTTGATTTGCTCTTGTGGAGACATTTGTTGTAAGTCACTATAAATCAATCCTGCCATAAAGCAATCTCCACTTCCCACTTTATCAACCACCACATCGGTATGATAGGCTGTAGATATTACGTGCTCCTTTTTTGTGGTGAGGGTAGCATAATAATCAATGCTACTTTCTTCACTAAAACGATAAGTATTAGCTACATAATTACAAGTTGGAAATGTAGAAAAAATTTCTTCGGCTACTTTTTTTGCTTTCTCTATATAAAAAGATGTTGCACACACTTCATTTAATAAAGGATCTAAAGTGGTAGCCAATAATTGATGGGCACTCCAAACATTACCCATTATAACAGTAGCATAAGAACATAATGCAGGCATAATTTCATATGGCTTTTTGCCGTATTGCCAAAGTTTAGCTCGATAATTTAAATCTACTGAAATGGTCAACCCTAATTTTTTTGCCACCTGTAACCCTTCTTCACAAACATCTACTATTGTCTGATGAAGTGCAGGGCTAATAGCACTAAAATGAAACCAATCATATCCTTGTAATATATTTTCCCAATCGAGCATTCCCACTTTTAATTCCGAAAAAGAGGAATGGGCTCTATCATAAATGACTCCTGCATTTTTTAAATCGGCACCCATTGGTAAAGTATAGGTACCTATTCGATTTCCCTGTAATAAAAAAGAACTACAATCAATATGCTCTAATTCTAATGAATGTATTATTTCTTTAGATAAGTAATGATCAGGAATTGAAGTACAATAGCCCACAGGAACTTCCCATTTTGCCAGAGCTTTAGCCACATTGAGCTCTGCTCCCCCAATATGTACTGGCATCGTTTGCGATTTTATCCATTGACCTTGTAAAGTAGGAGAAAAACGCAAAAGCAACTCACCAAAACAAAATACTTTTTTTGATTTCATTAATTTGATTATAATAAAGTATTAATAGGAGCTGGATCCATATCTGTATAAACCAAATTTTCACCAGCCATACCCCAAATAAAACCATAATTACTGGTACCACATCCAAAATGCATACTCCAAGGGGCAGATAAAACTGCATCATAATTCGCTACCACTAGGTGCTGTGTAGCTTTTGGCTCACCCATAAAATGAAACACACGATGTGCACTAGGCACATCAAAATAAAAATATACTTCCATTCTTCTAGTATGAGTGTGGGGTGGAACTGAATTCCATACAGAACCTTCATCTAAAATTGTTAAACCCATCACTAATTGACAACTTTGAATACCCTCTAAATGAATATACTTATAAATAGTTCTTTTATTAGAAGTAGCTACTTCTCCTAACTGAACAGGCTGTGCTTGTTCTTTTGTACATATTGCTGTAGGATAATTATGATGCGCCGCAGAAGATAAAATATAAAAATGAGCGGGCATTGATTGATCTAATGAACTAAAAATAACTTCCTTGGTACTTCTTCCTACATACAAACAATCCATTTTGTTGATATTATATGAAACGCCATCTGCTATAACTACACCTGCACCCCCTACATTGATAATCCCCATCTCCCTTCTTTCTAAAAAATAGTTGGCACGCAACTCTTCTGGATTAGGTAGTGTAATTTTTTGTTTCACTGGTTTTGCTCCCCCCACTATCATACGATCATAATGAGAATAAGTTAAATTTATTTTATCGTCAATAAATAAATTATTAATCAAATAATTTTTTCTCAAATCCTCAGTAGACATAGCTCTTGTTTCTTCTGGACTATTGGCGAATCTTATTTGCATAAATTTAATTTCATAATTTTTATAAATAATTATCTTCCCATCCACCCTCCATCTACTACTAGTAAAGTACCGTGTACATAGGAGGAAGCGTCGGAGGCTAAAAATACAGTGGGGCCTTTGAAGTCATTAGGCTGCCCCCAACGACCTGCTGGAATTCGACTTAGAATGGATTTATTTCTTTGCTCATCTTCTCTCAAAGCTTTGGTATTATCTGTCTCAATATAACCTGGTGCAATACCATTTACATTGACTCCTTGTGAAGCCCATTCATTTGACAAAGCTTTCACTAATCCTCCAATGGCTGATTTTGCAGCTGCATATCCGGGTACATTAATACCTCCTTGAAAACTAAGTAAAGAAGCAGTAAAAATAATTTTGCCATACCCCTTTGCAATCATTTTTTTGCCTATTTCTCTAGCTAATATGAATTGAGCATCAAGATTAATTGACATTACTTTATCCCAATATTCATCAGAATGTTCAGCGGCAGGGTTGCGTAAAATGATACCTGCATTATTAACTAAAATATCAATTGATTGATCTTTTATTTTTTGTAAAAAAGTATACAATGCTTCACGATTGCCCAAATCTACTTGGTGATAAGTAAAATCTTTACCTGTAGCTTTAATGGCAGCTTCAATGGCACTATGTTCTCCTCCACTTGAAACACCTATAATATTGGCACCCGCTTCTGCTAAACCCTCTGCCATAGCAAATCCAATACCTTTATTACAACCTGTAACTAAAGCAGTTTTACCTTGAAGATTAAATGGGTGTAATAAACTCATATTTTATTTTTTATTGAGGCGCTTTCCAACCAAAATATTCATTGGCATTATTAAAACAAATATCTTGAATAATTTTTCCTATCCAATCTATATCATTGGGTAGTTCTCCATTTTCCACTTCCCTTCCAAAGATATCACAAACTATACGTCTAAAATATTCGTGTCTTGGATAAGATAAGAAACTTCTTGAATCGGTGAGCATTCCCACGAAGCGACTTAATAAACCCATATTACTCAATGCATTAATTTGTTTTTCCATACCATCTTTTTGATCTAAAAACCACCATCCAGAACCAAATTGTACTTTGCCAGCTACAGAACCATCATTAAAATTACCTGTCATAGTTGCAAATAATTCGTTGTCTCTTGGATTTAAATTATACAAAATAGTTTTTGCCAACTTATTATCGGTATCTAATTTATTTAAAAATTTAGCTAAAGCACTTGCTTGAGAAAAATCTCCCATACTATCCCAACCTGTATCAGGCCCTAATAATTTCAACATTCTGGAATTATTATTTCTTAAAGCTCCTAAATGAAATTGTTGGATCCATCCTTTTTCCCAATCCCACTGCGCAAAGTGTAATAACATACAAGACTTAAATTGGCGTTGTTCAAAAACACTAATGTCTTTACCCGCTATTACTTTATTAAAGATGGAATTAATTTCAGCATTGGTAAACTCTTCGGCATAAATTTCTTCTAAACCGTGATCGCTCACATTGCAACCGTTAGATGCAAAAAAGTCGTGTCTATTTTGTAAGGCATTTAAATAATCATCAAAACTACTAATACTAACCTTACTTACTTTTTCCAAATTTTGAATGTAGGTTACAAAGTTCGCAGCATTACTTAGTTCCATAGCTTTATCAGGTCGAAAAGCCGGATAAACTTTTACTGGAAAATTGGAAGCTGCTATTTTTTGATGAAATTCTAGTGAATCAATTGGATCATCCGTGGTGCATATTACCCTTACATTCATTTTTTGAATCAAACCTTGTGTAGAAAACTGAGGTTGTTGCAATAGGTCTGATGCTTGATCATAAATTTTTTTAGCATTAGAAGTATTCAATAGCTCATAGATGTCAAAATATCGTTGTAATTCTAAATGCGTCCAATGGTATAATGGGTTGCGCATAGTGTAGGGAACCGTAGCAGCCCATTTCATAAATTTTTCTTCATCAGGTTTATCTCCTGTGCAATAGTCTTCACTTACCCCATTGGTTCTCATCCCACGCCACTTATAATGATCGCCTGCTAACCAAGCGTGCGTCAAATTTTTAAAATTGATGTTTTGAGCAATAAGTTCAGGAGAAAGATGGCAATGATAATCAATCAAAGGCATTTTAGCGGCATACTCGTGGTATAACTTCTCTGCAGTTTTATTACTTAAAAGAAAATTTTGATCTAAAAATGTTTTCATAATAACAAACTATAAATTTAAATACTCATTCCCTGTTTCCAAGAAACAATATCATCTTGATACAATAAAATTTTTTGAATCCCCTTTTGTGCTATAGCCTCTTCCCACGCTTGCACTTTTATTGCAAATGAAGCATTGGTTGAATAATCGGTGGTATTTATTTGTTTTTGATATACTTGTTGCATATAAATTTTAAAGGCAGCAAAACCCAAACTCATATGCTGAGCAATTACATTGCACTTTTCAAAATATTTTTCAATTAAATATTGATTACGCATTTTCATTTTTTCTTCAAAATTTAAAGAGATACTCGTCCATTTATGTTTTATAAAGGGGTTGGCAAATCTTTCAAGTACCCTTTCCCCAAATTTTTTGGCATCTTCTTGTGTAATATTTTCACTCACCACACAAGGTACAATTTCATTAAATACAAGTGTGCTAATAAACTT
>CAXBQH010000045.1:0-10247 GCA_963977985.1 uncultured bacterium | reverse complement strand
CACACCTGTAAAACTAAATGTCTTTCCTAAAGGACTTACAATGGTACCTTCTAATTTTTCGTCTTTCAAAACAGCATCAAAATACATTTCTTTATCAGTCACATCAAATTGAGCTGGAATATGAAAACTCACCTTACCCTCTTTAAATATTATTTCTGAAACAGGTCGGGCACTTCCCGACTCCCATACAAAACGACCTACCAAAGTTTTAATACCAGATTTTCTCACTTCTAACCAAGAAGCAGCAGGGTGTCCGTTGAAATTCAAGGTTAGGTCCCATCTTCCTTCTATGGGACTTGGTTTTATTTCCTGTGCTATTATGGTATTAGTAGCTACAAAAGCAAAAAACATACCTACAAGAAAAAAACTATACTTTTTCATATGTATTTAATTAATATATAATTTGAAAATTAATGATGTTAAATATAAGAAAATAAAATAAAGATGATACATTATAGATATAAAATTAGGATAAATGGTAGTGCTTATTTCTTTTTTCAATTGTCAAAAAAACAAATTAGCTTTAAGCTGCAAAAATTAAAAGAATGAATACAAAAAAACTTTTTATCTGGCTATTGTACCTTATAGCCCCACTTGTGTCTATAGCTCAAGAAAGTACACAGTACCCTACCGATTATTTAAGCCCTGCATTTCACGCTGGTCGTCGAGCAGCTTTTAGAGAAAAATTATCTGCTAATGGCGTAGGCATTTTCTTTGCTTCACAAGTACGCGTAAGAAATAATGATGTTGATTACCAATATGCACAAAGTAAAAACTTCTATTACTTCACTGGATTAGAAGAATCAGATGCGATGTTATTATTATTCAAGCAACCTGTTACTATTTTAAATAAAACAGGTACTGAATTTATTTTTGTAAAAAATCGTGACCCACAAAAAGAATTATGGACAGGCAAAATTTTAGGTGTGGAAGGTGTGAAAGCTCGATATAAAATGGAAAATGTTTTCACCAACGATCAGTTTACTGCAAGCACCATCGATTTTACCACTATTGATTCTGTTTTTAGCGCTTATAGAAACGAAGGTATTTTTTCAAAATACAAAAGAGTAGAAGATCCTCTTTCACATATGGCTAATATAGTAGATAGCATTATCAATACTCAAAATAAACCAATTGCTGCTAGAAGTACTCAAATGATATTAAGTAGTTTAAGAGGAATAAAACAACCTGAAGAAATTGCTTTAATTGCTAAAGCTGCCGCCATTAGTTGCGAGGGACATAACGATGTAATGCGTGCTATCAAACCTGGTATGGCAGAATATCAGGCTCAAGCCATTATGGAATATCATTTTAAAACCAATGGCTCGGAGTATCCTGGCTACCCTAGTATTAATGGTGCTGCGGAAAATTCTTGTGTGCTTCACTATATCACGAATTTAAAAACTATCAATGACGGTGAAATGTTGTTAAGTGACTGCGCAGCAGAATACCACGGCTATAGTGCCGATGTTACTAGAACTGTTCCTGCCAATGGAAAATTCACAGAGGCTCAAAAAATTATATATGAATTAGTATTAAAAGCACAAGATGCAGGATTTGCTGCCTGTGTTCCTGGTGCTCCCTTTGGTAATCCGGATGCTGCTGCTAGAAAAGTAGTGTACGAAGGCTTAATGCAATTAGGTATTGCTGCCAATGAAGCGGAAGCAAGAAAATATTTTCCCCACGGCACTTCACATCATTTAGGATTAGATGTACACGATATGGGACCTCGTACTTTATTACCTGGAGTCATTTTAACAGTAGAGCCAGGCATTTATATTCCACCTGGAAGTAATTGCGATAAAAAATGGTGGAGTATTGGCGTTAGAATTGAAGATGATATTTTAATAACTGAAACAGGATATAAAAATTTATCTGCAGCAGCCCCACGCACCGTAGCTGCGATTGAAAAAATGGCTAAAGAAAAAAGTATTTTCAAAAAATAAATTACTAAAATAAATTACTAATGTAATATGCTGCTTCGGTACTAAGTAATTTTAACTAAGAACAAAGAACTAAAAACTAAGACAAAATAAAAACCTCACCTGTTTAGGTGAGGTTTTTTTGTGGAGTCGAGGGGAGTCGAACCCCTGTCCAAACAAAGTTACCATTGGTCTTCTACATGCTTATTGATTTATTATTTGTCGGCAAGTAGCAGGAAAAACACAAACCAACTATTTGCTTAGCTGCATAGTTCTTAAATAAAAGGCACAGCCTACTTTTATTGCATCCCGTTTTATTTTCTATTAGGCTGAGGAGCGGGCAACAGGCCTGCCTTCTCACTCGACCATAATGGTAGTTAATTCACTGAATTAAGCTGCCATGGCAAAATTTGCTTCGCCTTTTGATTGTTTGGTATTCATATTAAAGTGCTAATTACCCAACGCACTGCATGCTTACCCCAACCGCTACTTTTGCTGTCAAAACCATACGACCCCAAAAGTATCTTGTGAGATAGAATTCAATTCGAACCTACAAAATTACAACTAAATATTGAATTACTTAAATAATCGCCAAAAGTCAAGCCCCAGTGCATATAGCATTAGTCCAAACATTAACATCATACCTATTATTTGGGCATACTCCATAAACTTATCACTTGGCTTTTTACCAGTTAACATTTCTACCAAAATAAATAAAGAATGTCCTCCATCCAAAGCAGGAATAGGAAGTACATTCATAAAACCAAGTATGATAGAAAAAATGGCTGTCAAAGTCCAAAAACGCTCCCAATCCCAGGAAGCAGGAAATGTATTTCCAATACTAATTAAACTACCTAATGAATCGTTGGCATTTACTTTGCCTGTAAAAATTTGTTTAATGCCTTGTATATAATTATCTAAAGTTGAAAAACATCGTTGGGTTCCTTCGGGAATGGCTTGTAAAAAAGTATATTCTTGATGTACTGTTTTAAATAAAGCATAAGGAAGCTTCACCATCAAACCCAATTGACCTTTATCATTCACCAATGCTTTTATGGTAACTGTATCATTGCCTCTTTTAGCCGTAATTTTTACAATGGAATCGGCAAATTTTTCTTTTACTGTTATAAAATCATATTGATATTGAATACTTACATTGTTCATTGTAAGTAGGGTATCATTTTTTTGAAAAGCCCCCTCTAGTATAACCGCCGACTTAGCTACTGAATCAATAATTACTGGCACACGAGGCATTACAAAAGGTGCCGACCTTTTAAATTTTGCAATGGATGTTGCAAGATTGGCAGGAATGGGTAAAGAAATTAAACTATCCCCTCTTTTTACTTCTAGTGTTTTGGGATTCGCTAATATTAATTTTGATTCTATGGCATCGAAATTATCTAATTCTTTATGATCGATTGAAATTATAATATCTCCATCTTGTACACCCATTTTTTTGGCAATATCGCTCGCTTGCACACCATAGGTAACATTTTTAGCAGGCAAATATTCATCTCCCCAATACCATCCAATACCTATGAATATTACAATGGCTAGTAAAATATTTACAATCACACCGCCCAACATAACAATGAGTCTTTGGTAAGCAGGTTTGGATCTCAATTCCCAATTTTCAGGTGCTTTTTTCATTTGCTCTTTATCCAAACTCTCATCAATCATACCGGCAATTTTTACATAGCCTCCAAAAGGTATCCAACCAATTCCGTATTCCGTCTCTCCTATTTTCTTTTTCCAAAGACTAAATCCTGGATTAAAAAATAAATAGAATTTTTCTACTCTTGCTTTAAATAAGCGCGCAGGCAGAAAATGCCCTAACTCGTGCAAGATGACAATTATGGAAAAAGATAAAATGAATTGAGCAGTTTTCACTCCAACGGCGGCAATATCAATTGCTGAAATGTACATATGTTATAATTGTATTAAAGAGGCAACGAAGTTACGGGCCTCTCCATCAGTTTCAAAATAATCTTCCAAACTAGGAGAACTGATATAGTTAATTTTTTCTAAAGTTTTTTCAATGAGTTCAGTCATTTCTAAAAAACCAATTCTATTTCTTAAAAAAGCATAGACCGCAATTTCATTCGCAGCATTTAATACACAAGGCGCATTTCCTCCTCGCTCCATTGCTTCTTTCGCTAAATGTAAATTTCTAAAAGTTCTTGTATCAGGCTCGTCAAAAGTTAATTGATTTGGTTTGTCAAATAAATACCTAGGAAAATTATTTTTGAGTCTTTGTGGAAATGCCATCGCATATTGAATGGGTAATTTCATATCGGGTAAACCCATTTGTGCTTTTATACTTCCATCTTCAAATTGCACCATACTATGAATAATACTTTGGGCGTGAACCACTACTTTAATTTGATGTGGAGCTAAGTTAAATAACCATCTAGCCTCAATCATTTCTAGTCCTTTATTCATTAAAGTGGCTGAGTCAATTGAAATTTTAGCACCCATTGCCCAATTTGGATGTTGCAATGCGTGATCGCGTTTTACATTCACTAAAAAATTAGGCTTTTTACCTAAGAAAGGACCCCCACTTGCTGTTAAGATTATTTTTTCAATAGGATTTTGCTGCTCTCCCACCAAACATTGAAAAATGGCAGAGTGTTCACTGTCCACTGGTATAATAGCTACTTTATTTTCTTTGGCTTTACGCATTACAATATCTCCTGCTACTACTAAAGTTTCTTTGTTAGCAAGGCCAATGGTTTTTCCATTTTCAACTGCAGTAAGTGTTGGTTTTAATCCGGCAAATCCAACAATGGCAGCCATCATAAAATCATAACAATCCATTGCAGCTACTTGTTCCAAAGATTCTTCACCCGCAAAAACTTTAATGGGTTTTCCTTCCAATGCTTTTTTTACTGTGGCATATTTGGTGGTATCCACAATTACTACCATATTGGGCATAAACTGTAATGCCTGTTCAATTAATAAAGATTCATTGGAATGTGCAGTTAAAATTTCTGCTACAAATAAATCAGGATGGGCAGCAATTACTTCCAAGGTTTGTTTCCCTATTGACCCTGTAGATCCAAAAATGGCAATTCTTTTTTGACTCATCCCTATGTATACTTTGACTTTAAAATTACAATATTATTTTTTTATGATGCAATATAGGGCAATAAGTCATTGGCTATAATACGATCATTACTTAAGCGAGGCACTTTATTTTGCCCACCCAATTTGCCTTTAGCTCTCATATAATCAATAAAAGCATTTTTTTGCATAACCGTAATTTGTAATGGGGTAAGTATGTTTCCTGCTATTAAATCCTGGTAATAAGTATTCTTCTTACATAATGCTTCATTCAATTTTTTACTAAACAAAGAAATATCGGCTGGCTTTTGCTCAAATTCAATAAACCATTCGTGATAACTTTTACCAGCAGATTGTTGAATGAAGGGGGCCACTGTAAACTCCACCACAGAAACGCCCATTGCTAAAGACACATCCAATAAAGCTTGCTCCACTTCCTCACCAATGACGTGTTCCCCAAAAGCAGAAATAAAATGCTTCACCCTACCGGTAACTACAACTCTATAGGGATCTTTACTTACAAATTTTATGGTATCTCCTAAATGATATCCCCACAAACCAGCATTGCTATTTATAACTAAAGCATACTGTTCACCAATTTGTACTTCTGCTAATGAAATTCTTTGGGGCGATGCCTCTTGCAAATTAGAAATTGGAATGAATTCATAAAAAATGCCACTATTGGTATTTAATAATAAACCAGGTTCTGTTCTTGAATCTTGATAAGCAAAGAAACCTTCACTGGCTGGAAAAAGCTCAATAGTATCTACCTTTTTTCCAATGGTATCAAATAATTTTCTTTTATAGGGTTCAAAATTGACACCCCCTTGTACCAAAACTTGTAAGTTGGGAAAAATGTCAATGACTGGTTTTCCTGTTTTTTCAACCAATCTATCAAAATACATTTGCACCCAAGGAGGTATGCCCCCAATAAGACTTAAATCTCTGCCGATGGTTTCTTCTACAATTTTATCTAATTTTTGCTCCCAAGCTTCTATACAATTGGTGGCAAAGCTGGGTAATTGATTCGATGTTAAATATTGTGGTATATGATGATTTACAATACCACTTAATCTACCGGTGGGTATACCCCCCACTCGTTCTAATGTTGGAGAACCACTAAGAAATATCATTTTTTTACCTGCAAACTGGGTATTGCCTGTTATAGACATATAGGCAAGCAAAGCATTTCTTGCTCCATTAATATGATTTGATATGGACTCTTTAGTAATGGGAATATATTTTACTCCACTGGTGGTACCACTGGTTTTAGCAAAATATATGGGTCGACCCTTCCAAAGTACATTTTGAGTGCCTTTTTTAATTTGATCGATATAGGGGATGAACTGTTCATAATCTCTCAAAGGCACTGCTTTTTGAAAGCTTTGATAATTTGTAATTGAATCAAAATGATGTTCTTTCCCAAATAGGGTGCTGGCGCCTATCTTAATTAACTGATTTAGAATATCTTGCTGATCTTTAATTGCATTTTTTTGATCTTTTTGTATTTGCCTGTAGACAAATGAGGCAAAAGGTTTGGCCAATAAAGATTTGACATTAATCATATTCAGATTCATTATTACCTATAATGGCAGGTAAAATTAGGGGCTAAGTTAGTTATTGTTACAGGAGTTTAAGCCTTAAAACTCAATTATATGTGAGTTTTTCAAGCAATTCTGAGGCAGCCATAGATTTTTTGAGATTTTATTGCAAATTGGCACAAAAGTGATTACCTTTGCCGTCCTAATTTTGGACAATATGTTAGCAGTAGTTAAAATCGCAGGACAACAATTTAAAGTACAAGCTGGAGATAGTTTGTATGTACCTCACCTGCAAGGTAAAACTGGAGATAAGGTTGAATTCAACGATGTATTATTCGTTGATAACAATGGAAGCATCTCTTTTACAAGCAAAGTAAAAGTGAAAGCTGAAATTGTAAACGACCTAGTACAAGGTGACAAAGTGATAGCCTTTAAAATGAAAAGACGCAAAGGTTTTCGTAAAAAACACGGTCACCGTACTCATTACACACAAATAAAAATTGAAAACATCGCCTAATACAATATTAGGTGGGGTTGCTAGATATACCCATTATTCATTAATAGTATAGTAAAAAGAATATATTATGGCACACAAAAAAGGGGAAGGTTCCGTTAAAAATGGCCGTGATTCCCAAAGCAAAAGATTAGGAGTTAAAATTTACAGTGGTCAACCAGCTTTATCTGGTAACATTATTATACGCCAAAGAGGTACTGTATACCACCCCGGTAAAAACGTGGGAGTTGGCTCTGACTATACATTATTTGCCCTTTCCAATGGTATAGTTGAGTTTAAAAAAGGTAGAAATAACCGTACCACAGTATCCATTTTACCTGTGGAAACTGTAGCATAGAAAAACTAGCTTAAAAAAAAATTTTGCGGATATTAAAAAAGTTTTTTATTTTTAGTACATATTTACTAACCATTAAATCTAAAAAACATGGCAAAAGCTAAAAAAGCTGCTAAGAAAAAAGCTGCTCCTAAAAAGAAAGCTGCTAAAAAAGCTGCTCCTAAGAAGAAAGCTGCTAAGAAAAAAGCTGCTAAGAAGAAATAATTATCGCAAGATAATTAAATCGTCTTTTTTGCTTAACGCAGAAATAGATTTGAAGTCCTCCCCAAAATTGGGGAGGATTTTTTTTTGAACAATTTTTTATACTTTCACGAATGCACAATTATGAAATCGCCGATCATTTTTCTTTGCTTGCAAAATTGATGGATATACACGGCGAAAATACTTTTAAAATTAGATCCTATTCCAACGCTGCATATACTTTAGATAAGTTAGCTACACCCGTAAGTGAAATGTCTCCCTCTGAATTATTTGCCACCAAGGGCATTGGAGATGCCATTGGAACAAAAATTTTACAACTCATTGAAAATAAGAAACTTACAATACTTGAAGACTATCTTGAAAAAACCCCTCCAGGTATTGTTGAGATGCTAAAAATTAAAGGCTTAGGTCCCAAAAAAATTAGTACCATTTGGAAAGAATTAGAAATTGAAAATATAGGTGAACTACTTTATGCTTGTCAAGAAAACAGATTAATAAATTACAAAGGTTTTGGTGCAAAGACGCAACAAAATATTCAAGAGTCGTTAGAATATTATTTACAACATCAAGGAAGTTTTTTATATCAACAAGTAGAGTCGTTGGCCAATAGCTTAGTATCTATTTTGCAATTAGAATTTCCCAGCTATCAACATATAATTTCTGGTTTGTTTAAAAGACAAATGGAGACCATTGAATATTTAGATATTGTCACTACCCTTCCAGAAAAAATTTTAATCGATTGGTTGAAACAAAAAGAATTTACTATTACCCCCTCTACCCATTTTATAAGCTCTAAAGGGGTGGACAATTTTGAATTAAGATGGTGGTTAACCCGCCCTGAAAATTTCCATTGGACCGATTTTAGCCTTGCCTGCTCCCCTGCATTTTTACAAAAATGGGTCGAAAACCCTGTTTTTGATCAAAAATTTTCATTTTCATCAGAAGCTTCCATTTTTGAACAAGTAGATATTGCTTTTATTCCTTCCCCACAAAGAGAAGACCCCCATATCTTATCCTCCGCTATGGTAGATAAGCATAAAAAGAATTTGCCTAATTGCATACAAGAAAACGATATTAAAGGAATTATACATTCACATAGTACTTGGAGCGATGGCATACATAGTATTGAACAAATGGCAACAGCTGCCAAAGCAGCTGGTTATCAGTATTTAGTCATTAGCGATCATTCTAGAACGGCTTTTTATGCCAATGGTTTAGAAATTGAAAGAATCATTGCTCAACATAAAGAAATTGACCAACTTAATAAAAAGCTAGCCCCCTTTGTAATATTTAAAAGTATTGAATCAGATATTCTTAATGATGGCAGCTTAGATTATCCTGAACAAGTACTAGAAAGCTTTGATATTGTCATTGCCTCTATACATTCCAATTTAAAAATGACTGAAGAAAAAGCAATGTTTCGTCTTTTGAATGCCATCAATAATCCTTACACAAGTATCTTAGGTCATCCTACAGGACGATTACTTCTAAGCAGGAAAGGCTACCCTGTAAATCATAGCACTATTATTGAAGCCTGCGCTAATAATAATGTAGTTATTGAATTAAATGCACACCCTCGCCGATTAGATATAGATTGGCGTTTTATTAATGAAGCTGTTCAGAATGAAGTACTCATCTCTATTAATCCAGATGCACACGCTATTGAAGGTTTTGAGGACTGCAAATATGGTGTTAAAGTAGCTCAAAAGGCAGGATTAACCGCAGCTCAGAACTTAAGTAGTTTTTCCTTACAAGAAATGATGGAATTTGTTTCATTTCAACAAGCTAAAAGAAACTAAAACTACATTTTCTAATTTAGATACCACTTTTTACATATACAAAGTAATCGCCTGGCAATAATTCAAAATCAATTTTTTTATTAAATTGAAAACTAAGCCCTGAAAAGATATTGGTAAACTGCCCTATTAATAGATGGTGTTCCATTTGCAATTTTTGTATTTGAGTAGACACATTCAATAAAATAAGCAATACTTGGTTTTCATCAAATTTTAAAAAAGCCAGCACAGCATTTTGGGTATGAGGTAAAATGCAGGTTTCACCATTGATGGCATTTGCATATTTTTTTCTAGTAGCCGCTAATAATTGATAAAATGTTGCTAATGCGGGTGTGGTAGACCAATCTATAGGGTCTTTGTCAAAGAAAGCTAATCTTTTATAATTGGGTAACTCCTGTCCACTATAAATTAAAGGCAGGCCCTTCCACATAAATGTAAAAACTGCCCAAGCTTTTGCAGTGATTCCATATTTTTCATACTCGGTTCCATTCCAAGAATTTTCATCGTGATTAGAGGTAAAAAATAATTTATACGCGTTTTTAGGGTATTGAGTATAATTATGACAAATGTTATAAAGTTCATTTACTCCCTCTTGCCCTTGAGCTATTTTTTCAGTGGTATGCATCCAAGACCAAGCATAACTCGCATCAAATACATCGTGATAATTCACTTGTTCGGTTTCAGCTAACCAGAATAAGGGCTTTATAGTCTCTGTAGCTTTTCTTGCAGCATTCCAAAAATCCATAGGCACCAAATGTGCCATATCGCATCTAAAACCGTCTATATTAAAAGTACGAACCCAATATAACATAGCTCCTATCAATGCTTCTCGCATTTCTTTATTTTCAAAATTGAGATCTACCACATCTTCCCAAC
>CAXBQH010000044.1:0-10418 GCA_963977985.1 uncultured bacterium | reverse complement strand
AATATGTCCCCATTGGAGTATCACTAGCAAAATCAAAAAGAATTATATCATTGGTGAGTGGTAAATACCATGTAGTGCTAGGAGTATATCCACCCGGTTTGCTACTGGTCCGGTATATACTATTCCTCATAAAACCACTTACAACTAGCGAATCCGCATTATTATATATATTGCCGCTAGAGGCATTCAATGTAATATCTCCGGAACCTTTTGTATTCATGTTAATACCTATATCAGCGGAAACACCAACTGCATTAATGGCTGGATTATTACCAATATCTGCATTTGTTATTTGTAAATAATCGGCTGCACCTGAAAAAGTAGTATTATTTTGCAATTGAATTAGTGGATTGGTAAGACTACCTCCAGAATTCCTATAATATAGATTGGTGGGATTAGTTCCAAAATAGAAGGAATTAGTTCCAGTGTATAGATCACCTCCTAGCACTGGACTAGTATCATTAACAATTGCTAGATTAGCATTTACAAAAAGATTTGATGTTGCGTTATATATAATGTATTGATTATTTTGGAGAGGATTACTATACACATCTACATCAATCAATTCCCTAAATTGGTCGTGCTTTGTTATATCCACTAAGTCTATCCAGTCAGTATCGTAATTTTTAAATTGCACCGTATTATTACCAGAATATCGCAGACCTACACCATCTGGACCTACATTACTATTAGGAATGGTGCCGTTCCAGAAATTGATATATCCACCCTTGACAATGATATTAGATGTCTCTAGTGGATACACTTCTAGGATACTCTCTAATTCACTTAATAAATTGGATGAATCAATTATGACATTGCCATTAAAATAAAGATAAGGCGCGCCATATTCGCTACTATCTACTTTGATTGGATAAAAAACACCTTGGCCGCTGCTGTTAACATCTTTTAATAAGATAGCCGCATTGGCATTATCACTAGCATAATTAGTTTGATAGGCACTTTTTGTAATTTTAAATGTATTATTTACTGTAATATTGCTATGTAAATCTAGAGTTTGATGATTATTATTTAGAGTTGCTAGATTGAAATTGCTAGCATTAAATCTAGATTGATTAAGCATGTTTTCTATTCGGTTTGCTTACTAATTGATACTTGTATATTTATTTAACCATTTTATTCGCCTGGTATCTTGTATCCAAGTTTCTAGAATGACAGTTTGATTACACATAAAAAATAAAAAAGGTCTTCTATCAATAGAGGACCTTTTTTTATAAATGGGTTTTTTTAAAATATCTTAAATATACTCCTGGTCATTATTTATAAAATAGTTAAAAGAGTGTTCACTGTTTTATCTATTTCTGCTTTGGTATTATGTTTAGAAAAAGAAAAACGAACTGTAACATTGTTATTTCCTTTGTGAAGTGCTTGTATGACGTGGGATCCTGCTTGTGCGCCACTAGAGCAAGCACTGCCTCCGCTGGCACAAATATGTGCAATATCTAAATTAAATAAAATCATTTCAGCTTTTTCAGTCTTTGTAAAATTTACACTCAAAGTGGTATATAAGCTTTTTCCAAAAGGGTCGCCATTGAAACTAACACCAGGCACTTTTTGAATAAGTTGATCGTGCATATATTTTTTTAACTGAGCTATATAGGTACTGTCCTTTTCAAAATTCTCTGTGGCTAGCTCTAATGCTTTAGCAAGTCCAACAATACCATATAAATTCTCGGTACCAGCGCGCATATTTCTTTCCTGTGCACCACCGTGAAGCAGTGGATGAATTTTTACATTTTCATTTATATAAAGAATACCTACGCCCTTAGGTCCGTGAAATTTGTGCCCGGCACCAGTTATAAAATCAACGGGAGTATTGGTAAGATCAAAAGGAAAGTGTCCCACCGTTTGAACTGTATCGCTATGAAAATAAGCATTATACTTTTTACAAATACCACCTATTTCCATTAAGTCAATCATATTGCCAATTTCATTATTGGCGTGCATTATACTTACAATTGTTTTTTCATTGACAGATGCCAAAAGTTCTTCTAAATGTGTAGTATCTATATGACCGTTAGGTAAAATTTGAACCAAACTCAACTTTGCATTATATTTTTTGGCTAAATATTGAACGGTATGTAAGGTGGCGTGATGTTCAATAGGAGAGCTAATAATGTGTTGGCACTCTAAATTTTCCATAGCAGCATTCAATATAGTATTGCTACTTTCTGTGCCCCCACTTGTAAAAAATATTTCTGAAGGTTTTGCACCCAGTGTTTTTGCAATTTGCTTTCTGGCTTGTTCAATGGCCATTCTAGTTTCTCGGCCATAACTATATATAGAAGAAGGGTTGCCAAATTTTTCTGTCATATAGGGCAACATAGCTTCAAGAACTAAGGGGTCTAAAGGGGTAGTAGCTGCGTTATCTAAATAAATTCTTTCCATTGGGTACCTAAATTATAATCTTTAAGTTTTTCTAAGTTAGTGAATTGTTTTAATAATGGATATGATTTCATCTGCTAATGTATCAGCAGCTTTTTGAGACTTAGCTTCAGTATAAACACGAATAATTGGTTCTGTATTGCTAGATCTTAAATGTACCCATTCATTTTCAAAATCAATTTTTAAACCATCTTCTTTATTCATAGGAAAAGAAGCAAATTTATGAGTCAGATGGTCAAATATTTGAGCAAGTGAAAGATTAGCATCTATATCCATTTTTTTCTTACTCATAAAATAAGAAGGATAACTCGCTCTTAATGCAGAGGCGCTCATTTTGCTTTTTGCTAAATGCGTTAAAAATAAGGCAATGCCTATAAGTGCGTCTCTTCCATAGTGTAGATCAGGAACTATGATGCCTCCATTTCCTTCACCCCCAATAACTGCATTTTCACTTTTCATTTTGTTTACCACATTCACTTCTCCCACGGCACTTGCGAAATAATGGCAACCATATTTTTCTGTTATATCTCTTAAAGCGCGAGTAGAGGATAAATTACTTACAGTAGCTCCTTTTTTATTTTGTAAAATATAATCAGCTACTGCTACAAGTGTGTATTCTTCTCCAAATAATTCTCCATTTTCACTTACAAAACATAAACGATCCACATCGGGGTCTACGGCAATACCTAAACTAGCTTTTTTATTGATCACTTCATTGCAAAGGTCAGTTAGATGTTCTTTTAAAGGTTCGGGATTATGTGCAAAATTGCCGTGTATTTGTTCATTTAAAACAGTGATAGTATCAACACCTATGGCTTTTAATAAAGCAGGCACGGCTATAGCACCCGAACTATTGATGGCATCTACAACTATAGAAAAACCACTTGCTTTAATAGCCTTGATATCTACTAGCGGATAATTGACAATAGCTTCTATATGTTTTTCAAGACTATGCTCACTGTGTATAATTTTCCCCAAATGGTCAATGGGTGCAAAATTAAAATCTTCCTTAGCAGCTATGTTTAATATTGTTTTTCCTTCATCCCCACTAACGAATTCTCCTTTGGCATTTAATAATTTTAAGGCATTCCACTCTTTGGGATTATGGCTTGCCGTTAGAATGATACCGCCATCTGCCTTTTCAAAAACTACAGCCATTTCTACTGTGGGAGTGGTGCTAATTCCAAGATGAATTACATCAATGCCCAGAGCTAAAAGGCTTTGTTCTACTAAAACTTCTACCATTGGTCCACTCATTCTACCATCTCTTCCCACTACTACCTTTTTCTTGCCAGCCCCTTTTTGTAGCAGCCAAGTTCCATAAGCGGATGCAAATTTAACAATATCAATAGGAGTGAGGTTGTCATTGGCCTTGCCTCCAATGGTACCTCTAAATCCTGATATACTTTTGATAAGTGACATAGTCGCTCTTTTTTCTTTTTTAAATGCTGTGGCAAATTTACTTTAATTTTTTACACTTCCTTGTATCTTTATACTATGATACTAGATATAGCAACTTCTCTACAAAATGCAGATCAGGCATTATTTGAGCTCATTAATGGGAAGTGGACACATCCCTACCTTGATATTGTGATGCCTTGGATGCGTACTTCTGAGCATTGGTTTGTTTTTTACCTGGTATTATTGGGGTATCTATTCTATCAATGGGGGTGGAAGGCTTTACAATGGTTGCTTAGTATTGCCCTCACTATTGCTCTCACCGACCAACTGAGTAGTTTTATTTTTAAGCCCTTTGTTCACAGGTTAAGACCCTGTGCAGATCCTGTCTTGATAAGTAAAGTAAAATTATTAATTGCAGCTTGCCCCAGTAGTTTTAGTTTCACCTCTTCACACGCGGCCAATCATTTTAGTTTAGCTATTTTTATATTTATTACTGTAACACCTATTTTTAAAAAAATAAGGTATTTATTTTTTGTTTGGGCGGGTATCATTTCCTATGCACAAATTTATGTAGGAGTGCATTATCCTTTAGATGTTTTAGCGGGAACTATTATTGGACTTGTAATGGGATATGCAGGTGCAAAGCTATTTTTAAAATGGCAACCTGCCACAAGTAGCTGCCATTAGTGATGTGCCGCTTCTTTATATTTTCTCCATTTTTCAATGACAGTTTGCATATCTAATGGGAGTGCAGATTCAAAACTAATTTTCTTTTCTGTGGTGGGATGAATAAAGCCTAAAGTTTGTGCGTGCAAGGCACATCTGGGACAGGCTTCAAAGCAATTATCAACAAATTGTTTGTATTTAGTATAAATAGTTCCTTTCAAAATTTTATCTCCCCCGTATTCTATATCATTGAATAAAGTATGACCTATATGTTTCATATGTACTCTAATTTGATGCGTTCTTCCTGTTTCAAGAATACAAGAAACTAAAGTCACATAATTAAATCTTTCAATTACTTTGTAATGCGTAATAGCGTGTTTGCCTATTTCTTCATCAGGGTAGGCATCAAACATTTTTCTATTTGATTTATGACGAGCAATATTGGCCACAATAGTACCTTCTTCTTTTTCCATATCTCCCCACACTAAAGCAATATATTTTCTTTCTACTGTGTGATTGAAAAATTGTTTGGCTAAATGGGAGGCGGCTTCAGGTGTTTTTGCAAGCACAATTAAGCCTGTAGTATTTTTATCAATTCTATGGACTAAACCAAAACGAGGAAGTAAATCTTCGTTCAATGCCGGATTCTGACTTAGTAAATGATGTGCTACACCATTGAGTAAAGTACCAGTGTAATTTCCTATACCAGGGTGCACGACCATATTGACAGGTTTATTAATCACCAGCACTGCCTCATCTTCATACACAATATCTAAATGCATTGCCTCCGGTTGTAAATCGGTATATTCAGGATGAATAATACTTAGGTACACTACTTCATCACCGGGTCTGGTGCGATAATTACTTTTTACCACTTTACCATTCACCGTTAAAAACCCGGCATCTATTCCATTTTGTAATTTATTTCTAGTAATACCTTCAATTCTTGCCTGTAACCATTTGTCAATGCGCATAGGGGTTTGACCTTTATCTACCATAAAGGATACTCTTTCATAAAGCGATTCATTATTTTCTTCGGCTCTAGGCTCTATATCTGTGGACATAATGCAAAAGTAGGATATTGCAGCTTAGTTTGTAACTTTGGGCTATGCGTCAAAAAGTTGTTTTCGAGGATTTAGGCATACTTTCTTATAAACCAAGTTGGGATTATCAAGAGCAATTATTGCAAAAAAATACGCAAATTAAATGGCAGGCAAGACAAAATGAACAGGATATAAAATTGGCTTCTACCGAACACAGATTATTAATGGTGGAACATCCTCCCGTATTTACATTAGGCAAAAGTGGTAAAAGGGAAAATATTTTGGTGTCGGAAGAACAATTAAAAAATTTAGGGATTGAATTTTTTCATATTAATAGAGGCGGTGATGTAACTTATCACGGTTTTCAACAAATAGTAGGTTATCCCATTTTAGATTTAGATAAATTCAAAACTGATTTAGGATGGTATTTAAGAAGTTTAGAACAAGTCATCATAGAAGTGATAGGAACTTATGGACTAAAAGGGGAAAGAAGTGAGGGTGAAACTGGCGTATGGCTAGATGCGCAAGATCCCTTTAGAGCAAGAAAAATTTGTGCGATGGGAATTAAATGTAGTCGTTGGGTTACTATGCACGGCTTTGCATTAAATGTGAATACCGATTTATCTCACTTTGAATTTATAGTACCTTGTGGAATTCAAGGAAAAACGGTGACTTCATTAGAAAAAGAGTTGGGCAAAAAACTAAATTACCAAGAAGTAAAAGATAAAGTAAAAAAGCACTTTGAAATAATTTTCGATTGTGAGCTTGTTTAATTTTTTGCTATCATTGAAAAATTGAAATTGTTATTTATTCAAAATCTAATTGGCCCTTGGGTAGCGATCTATTGCCTTGCAGTCCGCCGCTATGAATCACTAAAATTTTACTTCCTTCTTTAAAATATTTTTCTTTTACTAAACAACTTACAGCCAATAATAATTTTCCTGTATATACTATATCGGTAGGAATTTTTTCTTTTTGCCATAATTCATTCATAAAATGAACTAAGGTTGAATTTATTTTAGCATATCCACCTTGGTGAAATTGAGATAATAAGGTGAATGTTTTTTTCTTATCTACTAATAAGTTTTTAATTTCAGCTGTAATGCTAGCTTCATTTTTTAAAACTGAAATTCCAATGACTTTTTGATGATATGCTGCTGCATTTATTAAACCCGCTAACATTGTACCTGTGCCTACTGCCGCTATAATAAAATCGTAGTCTTTAGTTTTTTCATTTAAAATGGTGGCTGCTCCCTCGGCCCCTAATTTACCATAACCTCCTTCATCAATATAGTAAACTCCAGTTTTTTTATCATAAGAGGTATACTTATTGCTTTCATAATTTGTTGCAAGAAATTCATTTTTTATTTTTTGAAAATGAGTCCTTCCTATAAATTCTAAATGCATTCCGTAGTTCTTAGCTTCTTGTAAACTAGGTGTGAGAATATCATTTTTAGTGGCTCTTACATAACCAATACTTTTTAAATTATTCATTTTAGCCGCATAAGCTAAGGCTACTAAATGATTAGAATAAGGGCCTCCAAAACTAGCAAGTGTAGTGGCCTGGTGGGCGGTGGCATCTTTAATATAATACCTTAATTTAAACCATTTATTGCCACTTACAATGGGATGTATTTTATCTAGTCTTAGTATACTGCATTTAATATTTAAATAACTAAAGCTTTCAATAGGGTCTATGGTAATGCTTGTTTCCAATGTTTTTTATATAAGATTATTTAGTTATTTTTGCCCGCTATGAGAAGGGGTAGGAAGGGAAAGATTTTTTCTAAAATTAGGACTAAATTTTATTCAAATAATTGAAATAATATGGCAGCTACTTTAGTGATTTTGGCAGCAGGAATGGCTAGTAGATATGGTAGTATGAAACAAACTGAAGGTTTTGGGCCTCACGGAGAAACTATAATGGAATATTCCATCTATGATGCCATTAGAGCAGGTTTTACAAAAGTTGTTTTCATTATTCGTGCCGATTTTGCTGAAGCTTTTAAAAATGCCATTGAGCCTAAATTAAAAGGCAAAATTGAAATAGAATATGTATTTCAATCAATTGATAAATTTACAGAAGGGTATTCTATTGCCAAAGATAGAGTCAAGCCTTGGGGAACTGCGCACGCATTATTATGTTGCAAGGAGGTAGTGAAAGAAGTTTTTGCTGTGATAAATGCAGATGATTATTATGGCAAGGAGGCTTTTGAACAAGCCTATACTTTTTTGACCAAAGAGTGTAATGAAAAAACAAATTGTATTTTAGGTTATCAATTATCAAATACACTAAGTGAGAATGGCACTGTGAGTCGAGGTGTTTGTTCTATTGATGCAGAGGGATATTTAAATCAAATTAACGAGCGCACTTCAATTTATAGAAAAGCAGAGGGTCAAATTGTTTTTGAAGAAAATGGAAAAGAAACAGCATTACAAGAAGATACTAGAGTTAGTATGAATTTTATGTGCTTCGCTCCCAATTTTATTAATTTATGTGAAAAGGAATTTGATCTATTTTTAAAAACCAAGGGACAGGAATTAAAATCGGAATTTTACATACCTTATGTAGCAGGAAGATTTTATGAATTAGGTTTAGGAAAAGTAAAAGTTATTCCTACGCAAGCAAAATGGTTTGGAGTTACTTATAAAGAAGATGCCCCTAGTGTAAAATCATCTATTAATGCATTAGTGGAAAGCAAAGTATATCCCACAAAACTTTGGTAAAATAAGGCTATAACACCTTAACAAAAGCCACCCATTATTCAACTAATTATAAGATCTAATACTGTAGATGTAATTTTTCAAATTACTAATTTGACTTTTTCTATTAGATGCATTTGAAGAAATGTATTTCGGTAATTTTATTTTATCTGCTTTATTCACTTGATTATCATTAACAGATTCAATTAAGTCAAATATTTTATTCGATTTTACTGCGAAAACAACTCCTTCTGCTTGCTTTTGTCTAGTATTGATGATGCCTATAATTTCTCCTTTGTCATTGAATAGGGGTGCGCCTGAATAACCGGGGTTCGCACTTATTTGAATTTGATATGAATTGCTATCTCCATTGTAACCGGTTTGTGCACTTAAGTATCCCTTACCATACACAATATCGATATCGTTTCTAGGATACCCCAAAGTAAAAAATTCCTCTCCTAAATCGGCTATCTTTTTACGAATGATAAAAGGTATGTTTTTAGGAGAAATAAAATCTTCATCATCAATTTTTAATAAGGCCAAATCTGAATTAATGTCGCTATAAATAATATTAGCGTGTAATTCTTGTCCACTACTATTAATAACAATAGCACCATTTCCTTTTAAAACGTGGGTGTTAGTTATGATATAACCTTTAGTGTCAATTAAAAAGCCAGAACCACCACTTATTAATTTAGCGTTTTCAGGTACTTTAGATTTTACTTCATTAATTAAGTGACCTTGTACCTGTTGATTTTTTTTAATGACTTCTATGTCTTTACTTAATTGTAATAATTGATTCCCATTTAGACGAGGAGACAAAGACATTACTAAGATGGTAGTGGTTAACGCTATTACTCCTCCCACAGAAGCTGCAATAGCAGTTACTTTTTTATATTTATTCCAAAGTTGAATGACTTTAGTTGTTGAACTAATGTCATTAGAACTATTATTATTAGTGTTGTGCCAGGTTCCTGCTTCTTTTAATTTACTAAAGGCAGCTTTGGTTATTTGAATAAAGCTTCTTCTTGCAGCATATGACTGCAACTGATCTAAAAATAATTTATGAGCAATTACCTTTTGATTTATTTCAGATGAATTATTTCTTTGGCTTTCAAAGGCAATTTTCTCTTCGCTTGACATTTCACCTGCCAAGTACTTTTCAATTTTTTCTATTAAATCTTTGTCTTCCATTGGTTATGCTTTTTGCTCAATCTTTCTTTTCTAAATTATATTGCTCAAAAAATATTTTTTTTAAGCGTACCAAACATTTGTATTTCTGATTCTTTGCGTTGTCTGCATTGGTATATCCAAAATCGTCTGCTAATTCTTGCATTCCTTTTTTATGGATATAATAGGCTTCTAGTAAACTTTTGCAGGGTTCTCCTAAACTATGTAGAGCCCTATGCATTATTTCAAATGAAGCTTCTTGCTTTTCAAACGCTATCATTTCCTCTTCCACTGAAATAGATTCTTCCTGGCTACTCAAAGGCCCGCTATATTTACCTATTTGTTGTAAGCGTTTTAACCATAAATGCTTACAAATGGAAAATAAGTAGGTCTTTAATTGACAAGAAAGTACAAAGGAGTCGGTTTTGGCCTTTTCATAAAGGGCTATCATTGCTTCTTGAAATACATCTCTTGCGTCATCAAAAGAGCCATTATTTTGAAGAACAAAATGCTGAATGGAACCAAAATGATTTTTATAGAGGGTTTCCACCGCCTTTGAATCGTTATTTGCCAGCCCCTTTAAAAGGTCTTGTTCGTTCAGTTCAGCTTTCAAGAGATTAATACTTAAGAGTGACAAAAGTAACCCAAAATGACCTTTTTTTAATTTTTTAGGGGGGAGGTGGGTTACCTTTTTAGCTGTTGGGTATTAAGGGTATTAATTAATTAATAAAAACAAACCCAAATGAAAAAAGTAATCGCAATCTTCGCTATCGCTGCATTAGCTGCTTGTGGTGGTGCTTCTACTGAAGCTAAAACTGATACTGCTGCTGCTACAGTGGATACTGCAAAAGCTGCTACAGTGGATACAGCTGCTGCTGCTATGGATACTGCTGCTAAAGCAAAATAATTTTTGGGCCTAGCTAATTCATTTTAGTCAAGCCAGTAAAATTTGAAAGCCCTTGGAAACCCAAGGGTTTTTTTAATCCCAACCATAAAAAACGAATATCTGTTAGTTTATAAGGCTTTAAACCT
>CAXBQH010000043.1:0-13946 GCA_963977985.1 uncultured bacterium | reverse complement strand
ATGACCTGTGGATAGGGGTGAAAGGCCAATCAAACTGAGAGATAGCTCGTTCTCCCCGAAATGTTTTTAGGAACAGCCTTGGCTAAAGAAGTATGATAGAGGTAGAGCTACTGATTGGGCTAGGGGGCTTCATCGCCTACCAAACCCTGACAAACTCCGAATGCTATCATATATCGCCAGGAGTGAGGCTGTGGGCGCTAAGGTCCATGGCCGAGAGGGAAATAACCCAGACTAGCATCTAAGGTCCCTAATACATAGTTAAGTTGATCAAACGAGGTGGGATTTCTATAACAGCCAGGATGTTGGCTTGGAAGCAGCCATTCATTTAAAGAGTGCGTAACAGCTCACTGGTCGAGAGATCCTGCACGGAAAATAATCGGGCATCAAACTATGAACCGAAGTTCTAGACTCTAGCTTGCTAGAGTGGTAGGGGAGCATTGAAATCTGCATCGAAGGTGCGGCGCGAGCCGTGCTGGAGCGATTTCAAAAGAAAATGTAGGTATAAGTAACGATAAAAGTAGTGAAAAACTACTTCGCCGAAAGTCTAAGGTTTCCTGATCAACGTTAATCGGATCAGGGTTAGTCTGGTCCTTAGGAAAACCCGAAAGGGGCATCTGATGGAAAGCTAGTTAATATTCTAGCACCTACTATGCATTAAAAGTGACGCAGGAGCGTGGTTGTTACGAACAGACGGATGTTCGTTGAGTGGAACCTTCGGGGGAAGCGAAACAATAAAATTCCTGCCAAGAAAAACGAGCATAGCAGCCAGTACCGGAATCCGACACAGGTAGACGGGATGAGTATTCTAAGGCGCTCGGGTGAGCCGCGGAGAAGGAACTAGGCAAATTGACGCTGTAACTTCGGGATAAAGCGTACCGTAGCGATACGGTCACAGTAAAATGGTACAACCAACTGTTTAACAAAAACACAGGGCCCTGCAAAAACGTAAGTTGACGTATAGAGCCTGAAACCTGCCCGGTGCTGGAAGGTTAAGGAAGGGTGTTCGTCGCAAGACAAAGCTCCTGACTGAAGCCCCAGTAAACGGCGGCCGTAACTATAACGGTCCTAAGGTAGCGAAATTCCTTGTCGGGTAAGTTCCGACCTGCACGAATGGTCTAATGAGTTGTACACTGTCTCCTCCGCGAGCCCGGTGAAATTGTAGTATCGGTGAAGATGCCGGTTACCCGCCACGGGACGGAAAGACCCCGTGAACCTTCACTACAACTTTGCATTGATTTTGAACAACCGATGTGTAGGATAGTTGGGAGACTTTGAAGTGGCATCGCCAGGTGTCATGGAGTCATTGTTGAAATACCAACCTTCGTTTGTTTAGAACCTAATCCCTAACGGGAGACAGTGCATGGTGGGTAGTTTGACTGGGGTGGTCGCCTCCTAAAAAGTAACGGAGGCTCGCAAAGGTACCCTCAGTACGGTTGGTAATCGTACGTAGAGCGCATTAGTAAAAGGGTGCTTGACTGTGAGACAAACAAGTCGAGCAGGAGCGAAAGCTGGCTAAAGTGATCCGGTGATTCTGCATGGAAGGGTCATCGCTCAAAGGATAAAAGGTACTCCGGGGATAACAGGCTGATCTTACCCAAGAGCTCATATCGACGGTAAGGTTTGGCACCTCGATGTCGGTTCGTCACATCCTGGGGCTGGAGAAGGTCCCAAGGGTTCGGCTGTTCGCCGATTAAAGTGGCACGTGAACTGGGTTCAGAACGTCGCAAGACAGTTCGGTCCCTATCTGTGGTGGGCGTTAGTAAATTGAGTGGACATGCTCTTAGTACGAGAGGACCGGAGCGTACGTACCGCTGGTGTATCTGTTATGCCGCCAGGTGTAATGCAGAGTAGCTATGTACGGCCAGGATAAACGCTGAAAGCATCTAAGCGTGAAACCTTCCACAAGATGAGTTTACTTTTAAGGGTTGTCAAAGACTATGACGTTGATAGGCTACAGATGTAAAGCTAGTAATAGCAAAGTCGAGTAGTACTAATTGCCCGTAAGCTTTATTTTTTTTCTATTATTGATTTTACTCCAATATGTAAATTATTGTTTTATCCGTTTAGTTTTCAAAACTAAACATCCGATAAAATTACCGTCTTAAGGTGGTTTTGCCGGGGGTGTTCACCTCTTCCCATTCCGAACAGAGAAGTTAAGTCCCCCATGGCCGATGGTACTTGGGTTTTCCTGGGAGAGTAGGTAGCTGCCTTATTTATTAAAGATCCTCATCATTCATTTGGTGAGGATTTTTTTTGTGTATACCTGAATGAAATAAAAAAGTCAACCTTTAATTGTTGACTTTTTAAATTTAGTAATGTAGTAAACTATTTCTTTTTTGCTTTTACCATCCAGTCCCAAGGTTGGGGAGTTTTTAACCAACGAGGTGGTTGATGAAATTCAGTAGTCCAGGGGTAATTTATTTTTTCAATTTTTTCAACCATAAATCCCTCTAGGTTTAATAATAGTTCAAGCTCTTCTTTTAAAAAATGTTTGGTGGGAACATCATCAATATCAGTAACTCCTTCTTTTATAAACTGCATTTGACTAATGGCTCTTTTGCCAGAAGGTGGCTTATCATTTTTGGCGTCATCTACATTGTATTTATGAGCAATGATATGACTGAATAATTTAGATTCTAAAGAAGGAACTACTAAAACAAGGTCTCCGCCCTTTTTTAGGAAAGAAGCCATATGTTTAAAAAATAAGTTTCTTTTTTTTAAGGAAGAAGTGAGAATGGCGTTAATACAAATGGCAGCGTCATATTTTTTTGTTTTAATACTCGCAGCAGACATATCAACTCTTTCATAACTTATGTTGCTAAACTTTGTATATTTTTTTGCAGCAATTTTTAAATTGTTATTAGAAATGTCAATAGCGTGTACTTTCCCAAATACAGGTGCGAGCACTGGCATCCATTTGCCCACAGCACAGCCAATATCAATGACCGATTTTTTAGGACTTGCAAAACTTTGAATAGATTTTACAATTTTACCCGACTTATCATTTTTTAAAACATCAAAAATTTCAGTCTCATAATGCGGTGCTATTTTTTCCCAGTATCCTTTTTCCATAAGAGTATGATAAATTTTTTTGGGGTGTATGATGTACCTAAGATAAAAAATATAGGGCAAAAAAAATCCCTTCCGAATGAACGGAAAGGATTTTGTAAAGTATTGTAACGGTTAAGTTGTGTACAGTTGATTAATATCTGTTGTATTCACCACCTCCACCATTTCCACCACGGTCACGATTATAACCGCCGCCAGTTCCGCCGCGATTGAATCCACCGCCGCCGCCAGAGCCGCCGCGATTAAATCCACCACCGCCGTAAGGCTTTTTCTTGAAGGTTCTTTCACCCTCAGGACGTGGAGTTGACTCGTTAACAACAATGTTACGACCCAACTTTTCAGTGTCGTGAAGTTGACTAATAGCTGCGCGAGCTTCGTCATCGTTAGGCATTTCAACAAAACCGAAGCCTTTGCTTCTGTTGTTATTGAATTTGTCAGTTACAATTTTTGCACTTGCTACAGCACCAAATGGAGTAAACAAGTTCTCAAGGTCTTCGCTAGTCATACTCCAGCTAAGATTTCCAACATAAATGTTCATGTTCTTTTTAAATTAAGTGATCTAATACTAATGGTAAATTCTGCCATTAGGACATCGAAGATAGTAATTCTAGGCACAATTCCACTATTTATGCACTTTTTTAATAATGTGGGGTAGTAAAAAAGCCTCAAAATTCAATAAAAAACCCCTTCCTTGGGTAAAAGAAGGGGTTTGGGACAGCTTTTTAGCTGTAAAACGACTTAAAAAGGGGCCTTGGGCTAATTAAGCTTCAGCTCCAATTTCAATATCTATTTCAGTAGTTTGACCATTTCCAAAGTCGATGGTGGCTTTATAGCTTCCAATTTCTTTGATATCGTCTTGTACTGCAATGCGTCTTCTGTCAATTTCGTATCCTTTTTGATCACGAATGGCTTGTGCCACTTGTAAAGAAGTAACTCTTCCGAAGATTTTATTATTAGCGCCTGTTTTAGCAGTTAACTTCACAGGGCTAGCTGTTAATGTTGAAATAACTTTATTTATTTCAGCTAACATAGCAGCTTCTTTCTTCGCTTTTACTTTTAATCTTTCTTCTTGTTGCTTTACATTAGTAGGTGTTGCTTCAACAGCAGCTTTAGTTGGAAATAAGAAATTACGAGCGTATCCGTTTTTAACATTTACGATTTCGTCTTTACCTCCTAAATTGTCTACATCTTTAATTAAGATAACTTGCATAATGTTTGTTTTAGTTCCCAAGAGCCCAGCAATTTTTTGCTGTCACTCGCCGAGGTCTTATTTTATGACCGCGAGATTAGGGATGGTTTACTAATATTTTGTCTATTTGAATAAATCTGTTACATAAGGAAGTAAAGCCATTTGACGAGATCTTTTGATAGCGTCAGCTACTTTACGCTGATATTTCAAAGAGTTTCCAGTTAAACGACGAGGTAACATTTTACCTTGTTCGTTTAAGAACTTCTTTAAGAACTCAATGTCCTTATAATCTACATACTTAATACCATACTTTTTAAAACGACAGAATTTCTTCTTTGGTTTTTCCTGCTTAATCGCGGTAAGGTATTTTATTTCATTCTTTGCCATAGGGTAAAAATTTAATTAAGCCTCAACTGCTTTGTGAACAGGGAAACCGCCGTTTCTCTTAATGTGGTTGTACTCAACTGCGTACTTGTCGAGTTTTGTAATCATATGACGCATAATTTGTTCGTCACGCAAAAATTGAATTTTCAATTTTTCATTCACGCTAGAAGGAGCAGTGAATTCTAGTATCCAGTAGATACCTGTTGTTTTCTTATCAATAGGATAAGCGAGTGATTTTAAACCCCAAGGATTTGAGGCTACTGTTGACCCACCATTTTCTTTGATGAAGTCTTGGTATTTTTTTTGAGCCGATTTAAAATCGTCTTCAGACAATACCGGTGTAAAAATCACCATTAATTCGTAATTGTTCATTACTTGAATTTTTTGGTTAAATAATTGGTTTTTCCCAGTGGACATTTCAATTGCTCGAAACGAATCTGCCAAAACAGATTTGGGAGGGCAAAGGTAGGCTATTTTAAAGGTTTTTCGGCATTTTTTGGCTTAAAAATTAGGGCCACCGGGAAATGATCGCTATACCCACCCCTAAACCTGTCCCCATTATAGGTTCTTTTGGGGTAGCCCTGGTATTTCCCCCGGTTTTCAATCATAGCGGGATTGGTGTAAATAATTGGTTTGTAGTGGGTTAGCGACTCAAAACCATTTGAATCTGGCAAAAATTTATTATTAGTTTCTGCTACTATTGTATCCCGCCAATTAATGCTCAGTAATATTTGATCAAATAGGTTCCAGCTATCATTAAAAGCAATGCTACCTATGCCTTTATTAAAAAGCGGCAAAAAGGGATTTGTAAGATTAAGATTTCTTATGCTCTTGTCATTTGGATTGTCATTAAAATCTCCCATAACAATAAATTTTGACCCAGGATCAACCATTGTAATACTGTCTATAATTTTTTTACAAATTTGAGAGGCCCAGAACCTTTTTTTATTTGAATTTAAAATACCGCCTCTTCTACTTGGCCAATGGTTCACTAAAATATGAACCCATTTGCCGTTAATGCTTCCCTTAACATATAAAATGTCTCTGGTTGCATAATCATTGAAGTGGGTTTTATCAGATAATGAATAAGGCTTGTATTGATATGGTGTAAAATAGGAAGGATTATAAATAAGAGCTACATCAACTCCTCTTAAGTCTTTTGAGTCAAAGTGAATATATCTTAAGTGATATTTTTTAAGTAGCGGTTCTGATATTAATTTATCTAACACTTCTTTATTCTCAATTTCTGCTAAACCCATTAGTGTAATTCCATTACTATTATCAATTTTTCCAACTCCATAAATAACATTTGCTAAGTGCTTCGTTTTTATTTCAAAAACTTCACTATTGTATTTTTTTTGACTGTTAGGAATAAAATCCTCATCTAAAACTTTTATTTGGTTAGTTGTATCATAATAATTTTCGCAATTATAAAATCCTACAATTATATTTTGAGAAGAGATACCATTAGAAATTAAAATAAGTAAAATAAAAAAATAGGTTTTCATTTTCTAATGAATTTTAAAAAGTAAGTATATAAAAAAATAGTAACAATTAATAAGTATTTGCCGAAGTAATTATGGTTGATAGAAATTACAAATTGCATTTCAATAAATTCTAATGATGCTCGTGCGTATAAAATATTTATTTGTTGTTGTAATTTTTTCAACAAAAATTTTAAGTGCACAAAATGAAATTGAGTCTGCGGGGCAATGGATATATGATGAAAATGAAAGAACCTACAATTGGGTGCCCTCTTTGTTAAAATCAGTAAATAACCCCATTGTTAATCTTTCACATTTTAATGGATATGTGTTTAATTGGATTCCTAGAGGCCAACAATTTAAAAATAATACTTTAATTAATGGATTGAATTGGGAATCAAACTTAAGTGGATGGAATACTGCATTTTCTTACTCAGGAATGTTTAAAATTTTTAATTATAATAAAATAGACCAAAATTTTGAATACTCTAATGATGGGTATACTATGAATAATAATACAAGTTATTTGAGTACTTCATCAAGTTTAGTAAAAAAAGGCTTGTTAGTACATACTGGATTTTCCAATGCTTCATATATAAATGAAGCTCATTTACAATATGGAACTGGCATACTAAAGAATAACTTGAGTGCCAGCTTTTTTTTAGTTTATCAAAATGCCCCAAAAGGTTTTTTACCCAATGGTCCAAGAGAAATAAATGGGCTTGCTTTTAATTTAGAAAAGTTGTACAGAAATAATCATTTGTTTGGATTTACAGTTTGGTGGAATCAAGCAAATCAGGGAATACAGTCGCCTTCAGTTTTAGAGGCTTATACTTTATCACATTTGAGAAATTATAACCCTGCTTGGGGTTGGTTAAATGGGCAACCCTTTTATCCAAATAATAAAAAAAATAATGTACCAGTATTTTCATTCAAATATGAAAAGAATTGGAAGGATAAATCAATGTTTAAAATCAACCTAGGTGTTGCTGCTGGAGAACAAAGCTCGTCGCAATTGGATTGGACCTCAACAGCCGATCCTAGGCCCGATTATTATCGTTATTTACCTAGTTATACTAAGGATACTGGGACTAGAAATCAATTAATAAAATGGTTTGATATTCATCCAGAATACTTACAAATAAAATTTGATAAAATTTTGAAAATAAATAAATCCTCCCTATCCAATAGGTCATTTTATATTATTAACAGTAATAAGATGAATACATTTTTAGTGCGTGCTTCTGCATTATATAATAATCAATTAAGTAATTATTGGGATGTAAGTGCTGGAATAAATTTAAAAATTGATCAAATACATTATTACAATATTTTAGAAAATTTATTGGGAGGACAGTTTTACTATAACTATAACAGTTGGGTTATGGACGACAGGCAAGAAAATAGTTTTCAAAATAATATTCAAAACCCCGATCAAAAAATTAAAGAAAATGAGAGATGGGGTCCTGATTTTCGCTTAAAATCATTGTATTCAGATGGCTGGGTGCAAATAAAAAATTCCAATCCCAGATGGGAGTTTTCGGGTGGTTTACATTATGGTAATGAATTTTTTCAAAGAGTAGGATATAATCAAAATGGACTTTTTATCAATAATTCATTAGGTGCTTCTTCAAATTTTGCATTTCCATTTGTAGGTTTTAAGGGACAATTTTTATTTAAGTATTCTGGAAGATTCTATGTAAGGTCCATATTTTTTAATCAACAATACGCGCCAAATTCTTCCGCAGTATTCTTAGATCCCAATTTGAATTCTTTTCAAACTCCTTTCTTACTTCCACAAATTAAAAAAGGGATTGATTTGAGTTTATTTTATAGAGGTGTGAATACAAAAATAATTCTTAGTGCTTACTTACAAAATGCACAGAACGAGTCTGAAAAAAAATTCTTTTTCCACGATAAGTATAATTCATTTGTTTATGGAATTGTTGGACAAAAAACAAGTATTTATCAAGGGTTTGAAACATCCATAGAAACTCTATTATTAAATTTTGTAAATCTAGAAATGTCTTTTAATGTTGGGCATTATTATATCCTTAATAATCCATTGTACGAAATATTATTAGTAAATGATTTATATAAAGTAGAATCGGGTTTATTGAAATTAAAAAATTTACCTGCTTCTTCAAGCCCTGAAATAACAGGAGCTATATCTTTTAAAATTCAACCATCATACAATTCTAATTTTACTTTTACTTGTATATATGCTGCTAAAAGGGCTATTAATTATGACTATTTTAGGCGCTCATCGCTGTTATTAGATTCAATGTCTAATAAAAATTTGTACGCCAATATTTATACTGTTCCATTGTTGCCTAATCAATTTGTTTTTAACTCATCTTTTTCTAAGTCTTTAGAAATAAAATTTGGAAAAGTAAAACTACCTATTCGTTGTAGTTTTAGCGTTAAAAATATTTTTAATACACTCATTCCCATATTAGTATTTGAACAATCTCGTTTTGATTACAATTCTTTAAATGCTGACAAGTTTCCACCTAAATATTTATATGATCAAGGAACCACCTATGCGTTGGGTATCCAATTTTTAATCCAATAATTTCTTATGTATATGAAGTTTCCTTTTACTTTTATTATTTCATTCTTAGCATTCATTTTATTATTTCTTTTCGTATCCTGCTTAAAACAGTCTGCTTATGCACAAATCATAAATGAAACTGATACCGATTCTTTAATTAGCATTAAAGATTTAAGAAAAATTCATACAATAGGAAATGTTGAATTCATTAATAAAACTATGGCTATAGAAGCTACCATTGTTGCAAATGACGAGCACGATAATTTATATAAGTCAATTTCAATTCAAGATTCAACAGCTGGAATTATTATTAGCTTAGAGGGCGTATCCTTGTATCAGGTTTACCCTATAGGTGCCACTATAAGATTACATTTGAAGAATTTATTTTTAACAGATTACAGAAGAATGTTGCAAGTGGTAGCTTCGGTAGATACCAGTTCGGGTCAATTATTGACAAGTGGGATACCCGCAACATTATTTTCTAAACATATTTCAATTATAAAAGATAACTCTATTACAAATCCAATTTTGGTTTCCTATAAAAATTTATCAGATACGCTTCAAGGCAGACTTATCAAAATTTCGAATGTTGAATTTGCTGCTGCAGATACTAATTTAACTTTTGCAGATAAAAAAAATAAAATAGGGGCTAGTAGAAGTTTAAAATTTTGTGTAGGTGGCACCATTTATTTGAGAACCAGTGGATATGCAGATTTTGCTGGCTTTTCCATACCTAAAAATAATGGCGATATCACAGGAATTTACTCTGTATATAATTCAGAAAAACAAATCATAATTAGAGATACAAATGACATTTTGTTTAGGTCTAAGCGCTGTACTGGCGCAGCCTGGCTTAAAAATTAGCCTCAATGTCTCTTGTGTTTGACAGCTTGTCAGAATTTGGGCTTTGGTACCCTGTTTGTTAGTATTCAGCTAAACAATAGAATTATGCAAAAAGGTCAAATTAGGGTTCAGACAGAGAACATCTTTCCTATCATTAAAAAATTCTTATACAGCGACCACGAAATATTTTTACGCGAATTAGTTAGTAACGCTGTAGACGCTTCTCAAAAATTGAAAACATTAAGCTCTAAAGGAGAAGTAAAAGGAGATTTAGGTAACCTTAGAGTAGATGTAATTTTAGATGCCAAAGAAAAAACATTGACCATTATGGACAATGGTATTGGTATGTCAGCAGAAGAAGTAGATAAATATATTAACCAAGTAGCTTTTAGTGGTGCAGAAGAATTTGTAAATAAATATAAAGATGCTAGCATTATTGGTCATTTTGGTTTAGGCTTTTATAGTGCTTTTATGGTGAGTAGTAAAGTGGATATTTACACTAAAAGCCATAAGGATACTCCCGGAGTATTTTGGAGCTGTGATGGAAGTACCGAATTTGAATTGTATGAAGTGGACTATAGTGCCCGTGGTACAAAAATAGTTTTACATATTAACGAAGAGAGCGCTGAATTTTTAGAAGCTCATCGTATAAAATCAATTTTAGATCGTTTCTGTAAATTCTTACCTGTTGCAATATTCTTTACCGACGCTAATGCTGAAAAGAAAGAAACCAAAACCGAAGATGGTAAAGCCGCAGAAGCAGAGGTTGAAAAGCCCATTAACAATACCAACCCACTTTGGATTCGTAAACCTTCCGAGTTAACGAAAGAAGATTATGAAAATTTTTATAAGGAACTATATCCCTTTGGTGAAACCCCTTTATTTTGGATTCATTTAAATGTTGACTATCCTTTTAATCTTACTGGAATTTTATACTTCCCAAAAATTAAACAAAGTTTTGAAATTCAAAAAGATAAAATTCAGCTTTATTGTAACCAGGTTTTTGTTACTGATGAAGTGAAAGATATAGTGCCTGAGTTTTTAATGTTATTACACGGCGTTATTGATAGTCCCGATATTCCTTTGAATGTTAGTCGTAGCTATTTACAAGGCGACCCCAATGTGAAGAAAATTAATGCGCACATTACAAAGAAAGTGGCCGACAAATTAGAAGAAATATTTAATTCCGACAGAAAATCTTTTGAGCAAAAATGGGAAAGCTTGGGCTTATTTGTAAAATATGGTATGATTACCGACGATAAGTTCCTAGAAAAAGCTAATAAGTTTTTAATTCTAGAAGACGCCACTACTGCCGGAACATTCTATACTTTAGATGAATACAAAAAAGCTACAGAGTCTAATCAGAAAAATAAAGACGGCAAGCAAGTATTACTGTATACTACCAATCCAGTAGGTCAAGACACTTTTATTCAAGCAGCTGTGGCTAAAGGCTATAAAGTAGTTAAATTAGAAACTATAGTAGATGCAGCTTTTATTAATAATGTGGAAATGAAATGGGAGGGTGTTCAATTTGTAAGAGTAGATGCCGATGTGGTAGATAATTTAATTGACAAGCAAGAAAATGTTGATTCAGTTTTATCTAAAGAAGAAGTTGAGCAAGCTAAAAAATTATTTGAATTTCAAATACCAGAAACTACCATCACAGTTGAAGTGAAAGGATTAAGTCAAGAGGCAGCTCCTGTCATTGCCACTCGTCCTGAATTTATGCGTCGTATGAAAGATATGGCAAGTATGGGTGGTGGAGGTATGACTGCTTTTTACGCACAAATGCCCGATGAAGTTCATTTAACTATTAATGGAAATCATCCAATATATCAAGCTCTGTTAAAAGAGTCAGATGTAGAAAAGCAGCAAAAACAAGCTCGTAATTTAGCAGACTTAGCTTTGTTGTCTCAGGGTTTATTAAAAGGTGCGGAGCTTACCAACTTTATTAATAGAAGTGTTGATTTATTAAAATAGTAAGACAGCTCAATTGTCTTTTATTTAATAAGATCCACTTTCTTTAAGGTCTAACACTTGTAATTGAACAGTTTTGGTACCCTGCCATTCATTGAGTTGTAATTGAAATACAATATCAAAGGGTTTGCCAGATTTTACCAATGCTATATGTTCTGCCATATTATAGCCAATACCTTTTATGTATTGACTGCCTTGTGTGATATTGAAACTGATATGTGCTTCTTTAGCTAATTTACTGTAACCGGTATCGTAAACATTTTTAGCTACAAATAATGGACGCATATTGTCGGGTCCAAAAGGTTCCATTTGAGTTATTATTTGATAGAAGTTCATATTAATACTATCAATTGAAATAACTGCATTGATTAAAATTTCAGGAATAAGTTGAGCGGGTGTAATTCTTTCTGCCACTGCTTGTTCAAAGGCATTTTTGAAAGCCTCTAAATTTTCTAAAGCAAGTGTCATACCTGCAGCAGCAAAATGTCCACCATAACCAATTAAGTGAGATCTACAAGCGTGTAAAGCCTCGTATAAATTAAAGCCATTTACACTTCTGGCACTTCCAGTAATAATATCACCACTTTGAGTAAGTACTATAGTAGGTTTATAATGTTTTTCGATAAGCCTACTTGCAACAATACCCACCACACCTTTATGCCAATGGGGTTGAAAAATGACGGATGATTTTTTTTGAGTATGATTGGGATCAAGTTCTATTTGAGCTAAAGCTTCTTCGGTAATAGTAGTATCGGCTTCTCTTCTATCTAAATTATCTTGCTGTAATAAAGAAGCAAGGCTAAGTGCTTTTGAATAATCTTTTTCTACAAATAGTTGTACTGCTTTTTTAGCATCATCCATTCTACCAGCTGCATTAATTCTGGGGGCTACCGCAAATACTAAATTAGTAATGCGCATAGGAGTAGTTTGTTTGGCTAATTCCATTAATGCGAGTATACCTGGGCAAGGCGATTCATTTACTTGTTGTAAACCATAGTAAGCTAAAGTTCTATTTTCATCCACAATAGGCACTATGTCTGCAGCAATAGCGGTGGCAACTAAATCTAAATACTCAAAATAAGATTCGTCTGGTAAATTATATTTTTTTGCTAAAGCTGTAATAAATTTAAAAACAACTCCACATCCACATAAATCTTTACAAGGATATTGACAATCTTGTTGTTTTGGATTTAATATAGCAACAGCAGGAGGTAAGGTAGCATCGGGTAAATGATGGTCGCAAATGATAAAGTCAATGCCTAATTGTTGGGCATATTCAACAAGTTCTATTGACTTAATACCACAGTCTACAGAAATTATGAGTTGAATACCGGTTTGTTTGGCATAGTCAATACCAATTTTAGAAACCCCATAGCCTTCTTTATATCTGTGTGGAATGTAATAATCAACTTGCGGTGTCAATTTTTTTAAAAACTGATATAAAGTGGCTACAGAAGTAGTACCATCTACATCATAATCGCCGTATACAATAATGCGCTCATGCCATTCTATGGCCTCGCATATACGGTCTACCGCTTTCTTCATTCCCTTCATCATAAAGGGATCGTGCAGATGTGATAACTCTGGCCTGAAAAATAACCGGGCTTGTTCGTAAGTTTCAATACCCCTTTGTACTAAAATTGCACAGATAGCGGGGTGTATATTCAGCGCCTCGCAAAGATGTTTTACTTTTTCTTCATTAGCTTTTTTCTTAACCCATCTTTTCTCAGGCTTCATGACCAAAATCCAGTTGTTGCACAGCAGTGTGATACCCGGCAACCCATTTGCCCAGCATTTCAACAAAGGTAACTTTTTCCATGTTGACAAAGAAATCTCCTTCTTTCATGATCTGCTCCAATAACTGATCCTGCGCCTTTATACACTGTATCGCAGTGCTGTAAGGGATATGGCTGAATGAAACCATTTCGTATACCGATATAAACTGTGTCGGATACAGTTTACCCAACTCCTTTTCAATCTTCTTACGTTCCAGAAATGCCGGATCAGAGACCTTATCACGCATCTCAACGAAGTTCAGCAGGGCAAGGTTAGCCACGGCATCTCCGTTAGGCTTTCTTTTTATGTCATATTCATTCAATATCGTTGTCCAGTCCTCGCCATATTTTTCTATCAATTCAAACAGCACCGAGCAATCTTCAAAACCGGCATTCATTCCTTGCCCATAAAACGGAACAATGGCATGTGCAGCATCGCCTATCAATGCATTCTTATCACCAAAATGCCAAGGCTTTATTTGAGTAGTAATAAGCGACGAAGTTGGGTTCGTAAAGAAGTCTTCAATCAAGGTTGGCATCAAAGGCACTGCATCGGGAAAATGTGTTTTGAAAAACGCCGTCACATCCGCTTCTGTTTTCAAAGCCTCAAAAGAAATTTCGCCTTCAAACGGCAAAAACAAAGTGCAGGTAAACGTACCGTCCGTATTCGG
>CAXBQH010000042.1:0-14137 GCA_963977985.1 uncultured bacterium | reverse complement strand
ATATACCAAAGCTAAACCCATTTCGTGTTGCATAATGGAAAGAAGGGCTGGCAGGGCAATCATACAACCTGCTATTATATGTGACTTTAGCTTTGTAAAATCAGTTTCAGGTTTGGAAATAAATTTGGCTAAAATTAAAGCTGTAAAAATTTTACATAATTCTGCAGGTTGTAAATTGAAGCCACCTGCAATGGGGATCCAGCTTTTTGAACCATTGATATTTTTACCTAGTACAAAAGTGGCCAACATTAATAATATACCTAGTACATAAGAAATATTGGCTAATGCCGTAAATAATTTACTGTCTATGAGTAAAATAAAAATGGCTACAAAGGCACAAAATAATGCAAAATAAATTTGCTTACTAAAATTGGTTTTGGCAGTTAAAAAAGAATGACTCCAATCTAAATTAGGATTATACTCTACCATAAAAATGCACATAATGCCTATCACTACCATTATTAAATAAAGTAGAATGACCGCAAGATCGGTTCCCTTTGAAAAATTAGTATTGTTATTAGATGCTGACATTATTTTTTTTACTATTCCACTTTTTCTTTTTTAATAATGGATTCAAAGCGGGATCTTTTACTTTTTTATTTTTGATGGGTGGCGCTAGGGGTGTAGAGGGAGCTTTGCTTGTATCCATTTTTTTGGGAGTATCTACTTTAGTTGGTACAGGTGTATTTTCTGATAACATTTCCATATCCCAAATATTAGCTAACTCATCATTATTGTATTCGATAGGTGTTAACATTTCAGTTTTATTATTTCGAACATACCAAGCTTTGACAGCTTCAGGCATAAGGTCGACATTAGAAAGATAGTCTACTTTGGCTTTACTTTCTTTCGTGAGAGTATCATTCAAATATTTTTCCATTATTAATCCACCAATAGGACCTGCCCAAGTAGCTCCAAAGCCAGCATTCTCCACTACTACTGCTACGGCAATGGTTGGATTTTCTTTAGGTGCAAAACAAACAAATAAAGAATGATTTTTTCCGTGTGGATTTTGAGCGGTACCTGTTTTAGCACAAAATTCGTGTCCTGGTACTTTAATAAAAGCAGCTGTTCCAATAACAGTTACTGCGTGCATCCCTTCTTTAATAATATCATAGTATTCGGTGGGAATTTTTGTTACTTGTTGTTTTACGCGAAAGTTGGCCAATAATTTTTTATCAGATGCGTCTTCCTCTTCGACACTATCTACAAAATGGGGTGTATAATAATATCCTTTATTAGCTATCAATGCCATTGCGTTGGCTAACTGAAGTGGTGTGGCTGTCATTCTATCTTGACCTATACCAAGGGTTAACATAAAACAGCTATTCCAATATTTGGCGCCACCAAAATCTTTATTGTATTGAGCTGTATCAGGGATACTTGCTTTATTTTCACTGGGTAAATCAATACCTAATTTTCTACCTAAGCCAAAACTATTTACATATTGTTTCCATTGTAAATAACCTTTTTTAGCATTATGGTACTGTGGATTATCAATAGCCATTCTAAATACTTGTAAAAAATAGGAATTACAAGAATTGGCTAAAGCTAATTGTAAGTTAGCAGCGTGTCCTGCATTATGGTGTTCGCATTTTCTAGGATCGCCACAAGCGGTATATAAACCAAAACAATTATAACCAAAACTAGGAGTGATGAGTCCTTCATCTAATGCAATTAAAGCACCCATAGGTTTGAAAGTAGAACCAGGAGGATATTGTCCTTTAATAGCTCTATTATAAATAGGCCTAGCAGTGTCTGTTAATAAGCGACCAATAGTTTTTCTTCTTTGATTGCCTGTTAATAAATTAGGATTGTAGCCAGGACTAGAAGCCATCGTTATAATACTACCTGTTTTAGGATTCAATGCTACGACACTTCCAATTTTATGTTGTAATAATTTTTCGGCAAGTTGTTGTACTTCTACATCAACGCTAGTAAATAAATTTCTACCTGCAATAGCTGAAGTATCAAACTGACCTTTTTCAAAAGGGCCTTGTATTTTTCCTTTGTTATCTCTTAAAAATCTTTTTACTCCTCTTTGCCCCATTAAAATAGGTTCATATTGTTTTTCAAGTCCGGTCATTCCTGCATAGTCTCCCATTTCATAACCTTCTTCACTATGTTTTTCTAAAAAATTGACATCAACTTCAGCTACATAGCCTAACACGTGCGCAGCCGTATTGTAAGGATAAGAACGAATAGATCTTTCGGTTAAAGAAAATCCAGGGAAACGATATAAATTTTCTGTTAATTGAGCATATAATTCTGCAGAAAGAAATGGTTCAAAAATGCCAGATTTTACTCTTGAATTTTTAATAATGACTTCAATCATTCTTTTGCTATACTCCGCTTTATCAATTTTTAGAATTTCACATAAAGTGGCAGTATCTACTCCTTTTGCTTCATTAGGGATAACCACTAAATCATAACTGATGGTATTTTCTAAAAGAGCTCTTTTTTTGCGATCATAAATAATACCTCTATCGGGGTAAATAATTTTTCTATAAATAGCATTATTATTAGCAGCAAGCACATACTTGCTTGAAAAAATTTGTAAACTTATAAGTTGTGCAATAATTAAACAAAAAATAACGCCGATGATAATTTGAATGATACCCCCGCGATTCGAATTGTACATTGACATCTATTATCTTTTTAGCTTTCTTCTATTCATTACAAGTTCCGCACTAAAAATTAGTAAAACACTAATGATACTAGTGAAGAACACTTTACCAATAAAGTAACCAAAGTTACCAAACTGTAACCATTCTAATAATACTAAATAGAAATGGTGAATAAAAGTTAGCGCAAAAGCATAAAATGCGTAAGGGCCCCATCCCATAGTGGCGATGCTGGGTTCCTTGTTTACCTCTTCAGAAACTTCTTGTGAAAGTAATAAATTCAAGATGGTAGATCTGAGATAGCCCATTAAAGTACAAGCAGCAGCGTGTAGCCCTGGGGTTTTGGTAAATAAATCAAGGCTGTAGCCTAATACAAATCCAAGGAAAGTAGCATTCCAGCGGGTGGTTCCGAAAGGAAGCCATAAAAGAAAAAGAAAATAAATATAGGGCGTGATAAATTGGTGAATAGGAGGTATTTCATTTAAAATAACTACTTGGAGTATTAAAAACAGAAAAAAGCGAATTATATTTTTGAATATATTATTCATTGCTTCCCTCCTTTACGCTGACCTTTTTTTGTTCTTCCATTCTTCTATTCTCTACCAAATACACATATTCTAAATTGAAAAAGTTAGTATTAGCTTTAACATTTAAAGTTAAAAAATTACTGGCAGGATCCTGAATCACAGTAGTTACGCGACCCACCAATAATTGTGCTGGAAAATTAGAAGAGTAGGGGCTCGTAATAACAGTATCGCCCACTTTGGGAGCCGCACTTTTAGAAATATTTTTAAGCACTAAGATATTGGGGTCGGCACCATCCCATTCAATGCTTCCTGCTATTTTATCTCTTTTTAACATCGCACTAACTTTACTATTACGATGTAATAAACTCATAATGGTACTATAATTTTCATTGACTTCTACCACTACACCCACAATGCTACCTTCAGGACTAATGGCAGCCATATCTTTTTTGATACCTTGTTTACTGCCTCTTTCTATAATAATATAATTTTTTTGTAGGGTAAAAGTATTGCCCACCACTTTTGCTGGGTAATAATAGAATTTTCTAATTTTTTCTAAACTATCTTTTCTTAAAATAAGAGTACCTAGTTTTTTGGTAGTATCAAAGCCTACAAAATTTTGTGCTAATTGATTTCTTAATGCTACATTTTCTGCAGCTAATTTTTCATTGGTTTGTTTGAGATTGAAATAATAAGTCCATTGAGCATAATACTTATTAATGTTACCTGTAATTTGGTTAGTCCAATTTCCAAAAAAAGTCTCGTGTGATTTACTGTTGGAAGACAACATCACCAATGATAGTATCTGAAGTAGTAGAAAACTAAAAAAAGTAAAATTTTGTCTTATGAACCCAATGATGTTCTTCATCTGGTATTATCTCATAATAAATGGAAAGCGTTGATAATTTTTAAGCGCAATACCAGTGCCACGCACTACACTTTTTAGTGGGTCTTCTGCAACGTGAACTGGTAATTTTATCTTTTGACTTAATCTTTTATCTAATCCTCTTAATAAGGAACCTCCCCCTGTTAAATATAATCCTCTGCGATATATATCTGATGCTAGTTCTGGGGGTGTTGTTTCAAGTGCTTTTAAAATGGCTTCTTCAATTTTAAAAATACTTTTATCTAAGGCTTCTGCCACTTCTTGATGCGTTACCATAATTTGTTTTGGAATTCCAGTGACTAGGTCACGACCATTGACTGGCATATCATCGGGAGGATTATCTAAATCTTTTAAAGCAGCCCCTACGTGTATTTTTATTTGTTCTGCAGTACGCTCTCCAATTAATAAACTATGATAGCGTCTTAATGCTTCCATTATATCTGCAGTAAATTCATCTCCAGCGATACGAATACTTTGATCACAAACAATGCCTGCAAGTGCAATAACAGTGATACCTGTAGTACCACCTCCAATATCAATAATCATATTTCCTACTGGCTCTTCCACATCAATACCTATACCCAAAGCTGCAGCCATAGGTTCGTGAATCATATACACTTCTTTAGCACCTGCTTGTTCAGCACTGTCACGCACAGCTCTTTTTTCTACTTCAGTAATGGAAGAAGGAATACAAATTACCATTCTCCAACTAGGTGGAAATAATGGTTTCTTTGGATAAATCATTTTCATTAATTCACGAATCATTAATTCTGCAGCATTAAAATCGGCAATCACACCATCTTTTAAGGGGCGAACTGTTTTAATACTTTCGTGCGTTTTTTCGTGCATCAACAATGCTTTTTTTCCTACGCCTAACACTTCTTTCATATTATTTCTATTCAAAGCAATAATAGAAGGCTCATTTACCACCACTTCATCGTCGTGAATAATTAGCGTGTTAGCAGTGCCTAAGTCCATTGCTATTTCCTGCGTAAAAAAATTAAATAATCCCATTGTTGATCTTTATTTGAATAATTCGAATTGATGTAAGCAAAATTCATCTAAAATCCTTACAATACAAAGCTTTTTTGCCATCATTCCCAATTTTTTTTAAGCCACCATTTTACACAAATTCATAGCCAATATCTTTTCTAAAATACATAGCTTCGAAATGTATTGTGCTAAGGGCTTTTTGTGCTTTTTGTACTGCATTTTGTAGGTCTTTTCCTTGGCAAGTAACTGTTAAAACACGGCCTCCTTTAGTCACAATAGAGTTCTCTTGAAATCCGGTGCCAGCTTGAAATACAAGGGTATCGGGTAATTGTTTTGCAATGTCAATACCTTGTATGGGAAAGTTTTTTTGATAGCTACCAGGATAACCACCACTCACTGCCATCACTGTTGCAAAAGAAGCTTCTTGGTATAAAATATTTACATCTTCTAAAGTGCCATTATCAGCAGCAGCCAATAAACTTACCAAGTCGGTTTGCAAGCGGGGTAGAATTACCTCGGTCTCTGGATCACCCAATCGACAATTGTATTCAATGACATAGGGATTTCCCTTACAATTCATCAATCCAAAGAACACAAAACCTTTATATACAAGGCCTTCCTGATGTATTCCCTGTATAGTGGGTTCAATAATTTGAGTCTTTATTTTATCCATAAATGCACTATCCATAAAGGGCACTGGGCTAACACAACCCATACCACCGGTATTTAAACCAGTATCTCCTTCCCCAATTCTTTTATAATCCTTGGCGTGGCCTATAATTTGATAATGCTCTCCGTCGGTTAATGCAAAAACACTTACTTCTACGCCTTCTAAAAATTGCTCAATCACCACTTTATCACTCGCTTCTCCAAATTGTTTTTTTTGTAACATTTCTTTAAAACTACTCAATGCTTCTTGGTGCGTTGAGGCAATAATCACTCCTTTTCCAGCCGCTAACCCGTCTGCTTTTAAAACAATGGGAAGACTATGGGATTGAATGTAGGCGAGACCTTGTTCATAATTATCAAGAGTAAATTCTGCATAGCTAGCCGTAGGAATTTTATGTCTTTGCATAAATTGTTTACTGAAAGCTTTGCTGCCTTCCAACTGAGCTGCTTTAGAAGAGGGGCCAATTACATTGATGTGTTGGGTGCGGGGGTCATCAGCAAAAAAATCGTATATGCCTTTTACCAAAGGTTCTTCCGGTCCCACAATTATCATTTCTATGGCATATTCAGTACAAGCTTTTTTCAGTTGCTCAAACTGATTTATTTCAATAGGTAGATTGGTGCCAAACTCAGCAGTACCAGGATTTCCAGGTGCTATAAACAATTGATCACAATGATGACTTTGTGCTATTTTCCAAGCCAATGCATTTTCTCTTCCACCTGCTCCAATGAGTAAAATATTCATAAATTAAGTGATTGCTCCACGAAAGTAAAATTTATTGCATGGATTTGATTAAATTGAGACAATTAAATAAAACAAATACTTATGTCATCGACATCTCAAAAACACCCCAAGGGATTGTATGTTTTGTTTGCAACAGAAATGTGGGAGCGATTTAACTATTATGGTATGCGTGCTATCTTGGTTTTATTTTTAACCAAGGCTTTACTTTTTGATAAAGTTTTTGCATCTCAAGTGTATGGAAGTTACACGGGTTTAGTGTATTTAACGCCTTTATTGGGAGGCTATATTGCAGATAGGTATTGGGGTAATAATCGTTCTATTATTGCAGGCGGTTTAGTAATGGCATTGGGAGAATTTATTTTGTTTTTTTGTGGTCAATTTTACGAAAATGCAAGTATTGCGATGCCTTTATTTTATGCCGGATTAGGCTGTATGATTGCAGGTAATGGTTTTTTCAAGCCCAATATTTCAAGTATGGTGGGCCAATTATATCCCAAAGGCGATTCTAAAATTGATGCAGCTTATACCATATTTTATATGGGGATTAACACGGGTGGTGCCATTGGCCCCTTTGTTTGTGGTTTTTTTGGAGATACAGGAAACTCAGGCGATTTTAAATGGGCATTTTTTGCAGGTGGCATAGCGATGTTATTAAGTGTGATTACACAGTTGGTGTTTCAAAAAAAATATTTAGTCAATGCTGAGGGTGAAAAGATTGGTGAAACTCCAGCAGGGGCACCTGCATTCTTTCAGCGACCATTAGTAATGATTGTCTTTTTGATTTTACTTTCTATGTTGACTATAGCAATGGTATACATTGATATTAATATATTCAGTTATTTCCTATGGCTGTTAGTGGGATGTATTGTACTTATTGCAATTATTATTTTTAGCGACAAATCATTAAATACGGTGGATAAAAAGAAAGTAGCTGTATTATTTACGGTATCATTTTTTGTTATCTTTTTTTGGAGTGCCTTTGAACAAGCAGGGGCTTCTCTTACTTTTTTTGCTTCTGAAAACACACAAAGAGACCTTGGTTTTTTTGTAGTGCCTGCAAGTTTTTTTCAATCACTAAATTCAATTTTTGTAGTCACATTAGCGCCATTGGTTGCTTGGATATGGATAAAATTAGGTAAAAGAGAACCTTCTTCTCCCTTTAAAATGGCAATGGGTTTACTATTATTAGCTTTGGGTTATTTATGGATTGCCACCGGTGTGAATGGGGTGGGGGCAGGTGTTAAAGTAAGTATGATTTGGTTAATAGGAATGTATATGATGCATACTTTTGGAGAACTTTGTTTGTCGCCCATAGGACTTGCCATTTTCAATAAATTAGCACCTATTAAATTTGCCTCTTTATTAATGGCAGTGTGGTTTACCGCTAATGCCTTTGCTAATAAATTAGCCGGCGTTTTTAGCGCTTTGTATCCTGAAAATGTAAATGGAAATATAAAAGTCACTTCTTTTGCCGGTTATCAAATAACCAATTTGCACGACTTCTTTATGTTCTTTGTATTTATGGCGGGCTTAGCATCCATCATTCTTTTTTTAATTTCAAAACAATTAAAAAATTTGATGAATTAATTAAATTAAAGTTTTCCTTTTACAATTTCATCCACCACCGTGGGATCCAAAAGAGTGGTGGTATCGCCTAAATTGTTTATTTCACCTTCGGCTACTTTGCGAAGTATTCGACGCATAATTTTTCCAGAACGAGTTTTAGGAAGTCCCGATACCAACTGAATTTTATCGGGCTTTGCAATAGGACCAATAATTCTTGTGACAGTTTGTAAAATATTTTTTTTAATAGTATCCATACTTTGATCAGAAGAAGGGTCTTGTAATCCAGTATATATAACATAGGCATAGATACCTTGTCCTTTTAAATCGTGTGGATAGCCCACCACGGCACTTTCCACAACACCTGCGTGCATATTAATTGCATTTTCTACTTCAGCAGTGCCAATTCTATGACCACTTACATTTAATACATCATCCACTCTACCAGTAATTCGAATTTGACCTAATTCATTTTTCAATGCACCATCGCCTGTAAAATATAAATTAGGATAGGTTGCAAAATAATTGGTTCTGCATCTTTCGTGGTCTCCATAAGTGGTACGAATGGTGGAGGGCCAAGGTTGGCTAAGACATAAATTACCTCTATACAAATTATCTTCTAATTGAGTCACTTCTACGCCTTTATCATCTACTAAAATGGCTTTTACTCCCGGCATTGGATAAGTGGCCCAGCCTGGTTTTCCTGGTGTTATACCTGCCATATTGGAAATCATAATACCTCCGGTTTCTGTTTGCCACCAAGTATCTACAATGGGACATTTTTTCTTTCCAATATTTTCATCATACCAATGCCAAGCTTCTTCATTAATAGGTTCTCCAACAGTGCCCAAAACTTTTAAACTACTTAAATTATGTCCTTGTACAGGTTCTAATCCGTAGCTCATCAGTGATCTAATTGCGGTGGGAGCAGTATATAAAATATTTACTTTGAATTTATCAATGATATCCCAAAATCTTCCTGCATTTGGAAAAGTTGGAATTCCTTCAAACATTAAAGAAGTACCCCCCGCACTTAAGGGGCCGTAGACAATATAACTATGACCTGTAATCCATCCAATATCGGCTGTACAGAAAAATATATCGTTTGGTTGATATTGAAATACATTAATAAATGTATAATTAGTGTAAATCATATAACCAGCAGTGCTATGTACCACACCCTTGGGCTTGCCTGTTGAACCAGAAGTATATAAAATAAATAATGGATCTTCTGCATCCATCTCTACAGCCTTTACACTTTTAATACCTTGTGCTTCTACTTTTTTAATTTCTTCTTCCCACCAAAGATCTCTGCCTTTTAGCATTGTAACAGCTGTTTTTGTTCTTTCAAAAACAATCACATTTTTTATGGTAGTATTACCTACTAAAGCATCATCGATAATAGATTTTAAAGGAATGTCCTTGGCGCCTCTAAAAGCACCATCGCAAGTAATAATATAAGTAGCTTTTGCGTCCTCTAATCGATCGGCAATACTTTGTGCAGAGAAGCCACCAAAAATGACACTGTGAATAGCTCCAATACGAGCACAAGCTAAAACTGCTATGGCTAGTTCTGGTATCATTCCCATATAAATACACACTCTATCACCTTTTTGTACTCCATTATTAAGAAGCACTTGTGCGAATTGACAAACCTGCAAGTGTAATTGTTGGTAAGTGATGATACGATGATTTTGAGAAGGATCATTGGGCTCCCAAATAATGGCAGCTTGATCCCCATTTTTTTCTAGATGCCTATCAATACAATTTTCAGTAATATTTAATTTACCCCCTTTAAACCATTCTACTTTAGGCTCTGTAAAATTCCATTCTAGTGTTTTGTCCCACTTTTTTCTCCAAGTAAAATTTTCGGCAATTGCCTCCCAAAATTTTTCAGGATGCTCGATACTATTTTTATAGGCCTGATGATATTGTTCTAAAGATTTAATTTGATAGGGATAACTCATAGACACTGATTGAATAAATAATGATTACCAAATTTACATTTTTCAGTTTAAATATTTAACTTGAATACTCACTTGCAAACAAATAAAAAAATGAATCAAAATAAGTCACAAAATAATATCGCTTTTGTTATTGGTGCTTCTTCCTTGGGCACTTTAATTGAGTGGTACGATTTTTACATTTTTGGAATGTTGGCTACCATTATTGCTAAACAGTTTTTCCCTGCAGATGCAGGTACAGCAGCACTTTTGAGTACACTAGCCATCTTTGCTGCAGGTTTTATTGTAAGACCTTTTGGAGCATTGGTTTTTGGAAGACTGGGCGATTTAATTGGACGCAAGCATACATTTTTACTTACCTTAATTATTATGGGCGGTTCCACTTTTGCCATTGGGTTGGTACCTGGCTATGCGAGTATTGGATGGGCGGCCCCTATTTTAGTGCTAATATTGCGATTATTACAGGGCCTTGCTTTGGGGGGTGAATATGGTGGAGCGGCTACTTATGTTGCGGAACACTCACCCACTGGTCAAAGAGGTTTTTGGACCAGCTGGATTCAAACAACGGCCACTTTGGGTTTATTTTTAGCTTTAGGAATTATCATTTTAGTTAGAACTCAACAAGGAGTAGAAAAATTTAGTGCCCCTTGGGGAGGATGGAGATATCCTTTTTGGATTTCAATCTTATTAGTAGGTGTTTCTGTTTTAATTAGAATGCGTATGAGCGAGTCTCCTATGTTTTCAAAATTAAAAACGGAGGGTAAAACTTCTTCTCATCCACTCAAAGAAAGTTTTGGAAACAAAGCCAATTTTAAAATGGTTTTATTAGCCTTATTTGGTGCGGTGATGGGGCAGGGGGTGGTTTGGTATACAGGTCAATTTTACGCACAAAGTTTTATAGAAACTGTTTGTAAAGTGGAGTTTGTGCAATCGCGTAACATTATGCTCATAGCCATACTAATGGCAACTCCTTTTTTTGTTGTATTTGGATGGTTAAGCGATAAAGTAGGAAGAAAATGGATTATGTTAATGGGTATGTTGGCAGCGATTCTCACTTATCGACCTATATATAAAGAATTTTTAGCTATTACTTCCGCCTCTAACAGAACTAATATTGTTGACACTCGACTTATTAATTCAATATCTAGCTTTCCCATCTTTGATGCCAAAGACAAAACTAAAATGTATATAAAGCATCAAACAGACACTACTTATTATGATGGTTCAGTATTTAAATATTACAGAACTGATACCATTATTCTAAAAGCACCCAGAGAGGAAACTCGACCTATAACATTAATAAATCCAGATATGGTTCAGTATACATCTCCCAAACCTAATTTGGTTATTGAAAAAACTTTGGGATCTGCTGCTTATTGGAATATGATATGGCTAGTTTTTATTCAAATTATTTATGTCACTATGGTATACGGACCCATTGCTGCTTTTTTAGTTGAAATGTTCCCCACTAAAATCAGATATACTTCTATGTCACTTCCTTATCATATTGGAAATGGTGTTTTTGGAGGTTTGGTTCCTTTTTTAGGAACATTAATTGTAGAGTTTACAAAGAGTACTGCTCACCCTGCAGGCGATGTTTTGGCAGGATTATGGTATCCTATTGCAGTGGCTTCTATTTGCTTTATCATTGGGCTTGTTTATTTGAATAATAGAATAGATAAAAATGTAATGGACTAAAAAAAATTGTATGAATACAGTAAAAAAATTATTGGGATATGTTTGGATGTTGATGGCGCCTTGTATTATTTTATTTTTAGTGTATGAGGCTTATGATAAAATTTCTAAAGCGTCAGCTGCTACACAGTCTAATGTAATATTACAGTGGGTAATCATTCTTCTTATTTTTACACCCATAAGTGTAGGTTTTTTTATTTTTGGAAATTATGCCTCTAAAGACCAATACGATCATTTACCCACTTCCTCTAGTGATATAGAGTAAAGATAATAATGGAAAGAAATTAGAAGAAGTCTATGTCATTAGTAGTAAATGCCCTTTGTAAAAATTACGGTTCTCAAGTAGCTGTAGCTGAGGTTTCATTCCAATTAAAGCCCGGAGAAATTGTAGGTTTTTTAGGACCTAATGGTGCAGGAAAATCTACTACTTTAAAAATGTTAGCAGGTTTTATAGATGCAGATAAAGGAGATATTCATTTACGAGGACAGAAAGTGCACCTTAATGCAAGTGTGGCAAAAAAAGAAATTGGTTATTTGCCAGAATCTAATCCCCTTTATCAAGAATTATATGTAACGGAGTACTTGCAATTTTTAGCATCTATTCACGCTTTAGAAAATGCCGCTGCTGCTATTAGTGAAGTAATTGTTCAAACAGGACTCACCCCAATGCAACACAAAAAAATTGGTGAGTTATCAAAAGGATATAAACAAAGGTTAGGCATTGCTGCCGCTATTTTACATAAACCTCAGCTTATTTTATTAGATGAGCCCACCGCGGGGTTAGACCCCAATCAACTCATTGAGATAAGAGCCCTGATACAATCTTTAAGTAAGGATACAATGATTTTATTTTCGACACATATTTTACAAGAAGTAACCGCTATATGTGATCGAGTGTTAGTATTACATCAAGGGAGGCTTGTTGCAGATGCAACAGTGAGTCAGTTACTAGAAAAACACGATGCTAGCTTAGAAGATGTTTTTAAAATGCTTACCCATTAATAAAAAAGGGTGTAAATTGCGGTCTGCATTTTTGATTTGCAAATATGGATTCAAAATTATTTTAAAGTAAAAGTTTAAACATTTTATATGAGTTACATTATTGATGTTCGTGCAAGACAAATTTTAGACAGTCGTGGAAATCCAACGGTAGAAGTAGATGTATTAACCGATGAAGGAGCATTGGGTCGTGCAGCGGTGCCTAGTGGTGCTAGTACAGGTATACACGAAGCAGTGGAATTAAGAGATAATGATAAGAAAAAATATGTGGGCAAAGGTGTTTTAAAAGCTGTGAAAAATGTGAATGAAATTATTGCCAAATCTATCACAGGTTATGATATTACTGCTCAAGCAGAAATTGATCAAATTATGATTGATACAGACGGTACCCCTAATAAAAGTAAATTAGGAGCCAACGCTATTCTAGCAGTAAGTATGGCAGTAGCCAATGCAGCAGCACAGGAAGCCAATTTACCTTTGTATAGATATATTGGTGGAACTAATGCTAGAACCTTGCCGGTACCTATGATGAATATTTTAAATGGAGGTGCACACGCCGATAATAAAATAGACTTTCAGGAATTTATGATTATGCCCATAGGGGCACCTAGCTTCAGTGAAGGTTTGCGTTGGGGTGTTGAAATTTTTCATTGCTTAAAAAGTGTCTTAAAGAAAAGAGGCTATAGTACGAATGTGGGAGATGAAGGTGGCTTTGCTCCAAATATTCAAAGTAATGAAGAGGCCATTGAAACTGTTTTAGAGTCTATTCACGCGGCAGGTTATAAAACACAAAGTCAAATTGCTATAGCGATGGACGCTGCCAATAGTGAGTTGTGGAATGCTAAAAAGAAAAAATATGTTTTTCATAAAAGCTCTGGAAAAGAAATGAGCAGTGATCAACTAGTGAAATATTGGGAGAGCTGGGTGAAAAAATATCCTATTGTGTCAATTGAAGATGGAATGGCAGAAGACGATTGGGCAGGCTGGAAAAATTTAACTCAAACTATTGGCGATCGTTGTCAATTAGTAGGAGATGATTTATTTGTAACCAATGTCACTAGAATTCAAACTGGTATAGATAAAAAAATTGCCAATGGCTTACTAGTGAAAGTAAATCAAATTGGCACTTTAACAGAAACCATTAACGCTGTAAGTTTAGCACAACACCACGGCTACAATACCATTATGTCACACAGAAGTGGTGAAACGGAAGATACTACTATTGCCGATTTAGCAGTAGCTTTAAATTGCGGCCAAATAAAAACCGGTTCTGCTTCTAGAACTGATCGTATGGCAAAATACAACCAGTTAATTCGTATTGAAGAACAATTAGGTAAAACCGGTGTATTCCCCACTAAAGGAAAGCTTAAATTTGGTAGCAAATAAATAGTTAAATACTTTTTAAAGAGGAGCTTTTAGGCTCCTCTTTTTTTGTAAGATCCTAAGAACTATCCTAATTTTACGATAATACT
>CAXBQH010000041.1:0-14404 GCA_963977985.1 uncultured bacterium | reverse complement strand
GATATGTTTTTAAATCGAGCGATTGTGACGCTTTAGGAGGAATACCCACACAATAGCCTAATTTAATTTATGCCGATTTACAATTATGGATAGCACTTACAAAAAAATCTCATTTAGTAGTTGCTCCCAGTGTTCAGTTTTCATTTAGAATACACGCTTCCACTACCAAAACATCTCCCAATAAAATTTTATTAGATGCCTTTTTAATATTTCTAAATTATTTACATCAATTAAAACAAGAGTCTACTACACTAGCTTCAATTATTGAAAAAAATGGTAAAAGATTTACAGAAAATACAACCAAAGAGATTGCACATCGACTATTAAGAACACCCAAAAAATTAAGAGAAGGATTTACTATTGATTTTATGATAAAGAAAATAGAAAATGCCTCTTCTTTACTTCATATTGATTACGCTCCTTCCCAAATAAAATCTATCCGTATTGCTAAATTGATTGAGGGAAATGATTTATTAAATACCCTATTTTTATTTTTCAAAAAAATTTACAAAAAACCTATTTTGTAGTGCGTTTACTTAATTAGGAATGCTGACCTGCTTTTAGGGCATACAAGTATTTACCCCATTTAGATTTTAATAAATAATACAAAATATAAAGTCTACACTGCCATAGACGCGACGCAAGTGAAAATCCAAAATGAGATTCATACACCCTATTATTTTCTTTAAGTGAATTTAAATATTGATGTGTACTTATTCCTCCATCGTCAAATTTTACAATAGTTTCATTAAAATACCCATAGGGCTCATTTTTCAATCTACATAATACATCATAATCCATTGCAATTTTTATATCCAAAGAATAACCACCTACTTTATTGTACAATTCTTTTTTTACAAACCAAGTAGGATGCGAAACTGCACGCATACCCTTATATAATTGTTGGGGATCAAAAGGGACTCCAATAGTAACCCAAATACCTGCTCTTTTCAATTGAATATTTCCACTCATCCATTGAATGGAAGGTGTTTGATTAAAAAAACTCAAAACTTTTTCTATAACCTCAGCTGAATTATAAATATCTGCTGCATTTAAAAGATGAATAAGAGATCCAGAAGCAAGCGCAATACCTTTATTAAAAGCATCAGAGATACCTTTATCTTTTTCACAAAGCCATTTGCGATACTTGGGTTGGGGTGTATGTTGTAACCAATGAGAAATAGTATCATTATTGGATCCATCTATGATATAATGCTCATAGGGCGTAAGCGTCTGACTATCCACAGAAGCACAAGTTTGCTGCAGGGCGTTCAGATTGTTAAAACAAATGGTAATGACCGACAATGTTTCCATAATGTAAAAATAAGCTCATTTCACTACATATGTAGTTTTAGCACAATTACAATATATTTGTACTATGGGCATTATTCAAAAACAAGGGGTTAAATCATCATTATTTATTATGATGGGCTTTGTCATAGGTGCCGTCAACCTCTTAATACTTTTCCCATTATTTTTCTCCAAAAACGATCAGGGATTGGTAAGGGCAATGATAGATATTGGAGCTACCTTCTCTTTGTTTTGTACATTAGGCACTTTACCCGTTATTTATAAATTTTTTCCTTTCTATCAACATTATTTAGGTCCAAAAAAATCAGAACTACCTTTTATCACGCTTGTTATCAATTTAATTGGATTTGGAATTTTACTTTTCATAGGTTGGCAACAAAAAGATTTTATAATTAGAAAGTTGGGAAAGTCACCCAGTCTTGCTCAATATTTTAATTATTTATACCCCTACTCATTTTTCTTATTATTATTTTATTGGCTAGAAGCATTTGCCTGGGGTTTGAGAAAAGGAGTGTACTCAAATTTTTTAAGAGAAGCCCTTATAAGAATTATCACCACGGTTTTAATATTAGCTTTTGGATTTAAATATATAAACTTCATTACCTTTTTAAATTTATTTAGTTTACTGTACGCCGTTCCTGCCATTTTACTACTCATTAATTTAATTCAATCAAAAGGCTTTTCTTTTAAAAGTTTTACCCTTAGTTCAGTAACCAGAAGACTAAAGGGTAAAATGATCAATTTTGCTTTATTTGTTTTTGCAGGACAGTTTTTTAATTTACTGGCACGCACTAATGATACTTTTTTAATTGTAGGCTTAAGGGGATTAAGCGACGCAGGTATTTTCGCGCTAGCAACATATGTATCTGCTATTTTAGAAATTCCGCAAAGAAGCTTAAACTCTATTAGCATTCCCATACTCGCTACTTCTTGGAAAAATAAAGACTTTACTAATATTAAAAACATATATCACAAAAGTGTATCTAATTTACTGGTAGTGGGTTTATTATTATTTGGCCTCATCTGGCTCAACACTCCACATCTGGTTAATTTTTTAAATTGGATCAGCCATAAAGAATCTGGCGGATATGATGCCATAAGCAAACTCATTTTCATTTTAGGCATTGCCAAACTTATTGATTTAGCCACTGGTGTCAATAGTCAAATCATAGGCACTTCTCATTATTGGAAATTTGATTTTTACACCAACTTATTTTATATCATTATATCTCTTCCGCTCAATTATTTTTTAATAAAATATTATAATCTAGAAGGGTTGGCTTATTCTAATTTAATGGCACTGCTACTATATAATACTGTCAGGTTTATATTTATTTATAAAAAATTCAATCTACAACCTTATACTTTTAAGCACGCAATATTCTTATTGGCTAGCATTGGGCTAATTTTACTTATTCATTTATTTCCAATGATGAACTATATTTTGGCCAATATCTTAATACAGTCCTTTGCTTTTGGCATTTGCTTTTATTTGTTGGTTTTATGGATAAATCCGGCCCCAGAAATGCATAATATGGTACAGGATTTTATAAAAGTAAAAATCCCCTCATTCTTTAAAAAGAAATAGCCACTTAAATTTTTTGCGCCACTGTAACTAAATGAAAAGGCGGATAGGTTTGCTGATGAATGACTTCAAAATTGCAATAAGCTAAAAGTTCTTTTACTAAACTCAAATTAAAAACGTGATGATGTACTGCCCTATTTTCAATATTATGATGGGTTCTTTGAATAAGTTCTTCTTTAGAAGAAACAAAATGATCATAGCTAAAATCGTGTAATGCAATGACTTCATCAAAATGAGTAGTATCCTCTTCTGTAATATTATTATTGTAATCTTCTATTAAATGAGCCAATGTGGTAATGGGCCTTTTATGATCAAAAGTAAATTCCTTGTCAGGAAGCACTAACACCAATCTACCTTTATTTTTCATCACCCTAGACCAATCCTTTATAGCTTTAATGGGATTAGCCAAATGTTCTAAACTATGGCAAGAAAGTACGAAATCATAGGATTCATTTTTTATCTCTTTTAAATTTGCGGCTTCCGCTATATATTGAATCCCTTTTTTGTTTTTATAATAATGATATGCATTACCCTGTTGCAATTGCCCCTCCCAAAGCGTATGTGTGGAAAAATTTACCCCATCAATTTTATGTGCATAGATATAAATGGGGAAGGCACTTTTAAAACTAAAAAATGCACTTGGACCCCCTACTTCAATACCCTCTAAGTTTGTAAAGGTAGAAGCTAGTTGAATCATTTTCCTTTTAGCAGGTTGCCTTAGATAAGAAAGATGAGTTATTATTTTTTCAAAAAAAGTCATATTTATGTAAATGAAGGGTTCAACAATTTTAAAAAATATTCAAGCCCTTTCTTTTTTTCTTCCGTCAAGATATAACTAATATTTTGTGTGTAATAAGTTTGCAGATCATATACTTGTTGTAAAGGAGGAATGAGTGCTATAACCTTTTCCAAATTATTAAGTCCGTAGGCATTTGCTGCATTAAAAGCTTCTATGAAATTGGCGGGTATTGGTTTATTGGCCACCCAAGCTGCAAATACAAATGGCAGGCCACTAAATTGTTTCCAAGCTGTCCCTAAGTCATAAACAAAAGGAAATTGGGTTAATCTAGCCAAAGCCCTATCTCCAATAATAATGCCTGCTGTAGTTCCTGAAATTTGCTCTATATACTGTTCATTGGCATTTAAAAATTCTACTTCTTTTTTCCAGAAATGTTTAAAAAGAATTTTAGCTAATGCTACTGAGGTTCTGCTTTGAAAATCTAAATATACTTTTTGAATTTGCTCCAAAGGAAGTTCACTAAATAATGCCACAGAAGCTACTTTGTCTTCGGCACCTATCACATAGGTTGAAACTATCTGAGGGTTGGTTAATAAAGGCATAATGGCAACAGGAACTAGCCCAATGTCAATGGTATCCTCTAATAAAGCCTGTGCTATTTGCGCAGGATAAGAGGTCCTCAAATCAATGCTTTGATTAAAAGGACTTTGCTCCATTCCTAGTAATAAAGGGCGGGTATTTAAATAACTTACCGCACCAATGCGCCATTTTTTGTCCAATTGAATTAACTTTGCACAAAGAAAAACCTTTTTTCTAAGAAACTTACTACTTGTTTAAATTATCAGTCAATGTCTAAACTAAAAGCCATTTCTCCCATCGACGGCCGTTACCAAAAGCAAACTGCTGCATTGAACTCCTATTTTTCTGAGTTTGGCTTAATGAAATACCGCGTTTTAGTGGAAATACATTATTTCCTATTCCTTGCGGATAAGGAATTTTTCAAAATTTCACCCACATTAAAAAAATCTCTACTAGCGGTAGTGAAAAATTTCAATGAATCAGAAGCTGAAAAAATAAAAAATATAGAATCCACTACTCAACACGATGTAAAAGCCGTAGAATATTACTTAAAAGAAATATTAGATAAAAATAAAGCGAGTAGCTTAAAAGAATGGATTCATTTTGGATTAACTTCTCAAGATATAAACAATACCGCTATCCCAATGAGCTGGAAAGAAGCTATGGAAAAAACCATTCTTCCTTCTTACATTCAGTTACAAAATAATTTATACCAGTTAGCTAAAAAATGGAAGAAGGTTTCATTATTAGCGCGCACCCACGGACAAGCGGCTTCACCTACTACCTTAGGAAAAGAAATTATGGTTTTCGTTGAAAGGCTGCACCATCAATTAGAATTATTTGCAGCCATCCCCTACGCCGCAAAATTTGGAGGAGCTACCGGTAATTTCAATGCCCATCATATTGCATTTCCCAAAAAAAATTGGGTGAGTTTGGGCAATGAATTTGTAGATGATGTTTTAGGTTTACAAAGAATGCAATTCACAACTCAAATAGAACACTACGATCATTTCGCTGCACATTGTGATACTTTAAAGCGTTTGAATACTATTTTAATTGATTTGAGCCGCGATATTTGGACCTATATCTCTATGGATTATTTCAAACAACAAACTAAAAAGAATGAAGTAGGTTCCAGTGCTATGCCTCACAAAGTGAACCCCATAGACTTTGAAAACGCCGAAGGTAATTTAGGGGTAGCAAACGCCCTACTGGAACATTTGTCTTCCAAACTCCCTATTAGCCGTTTACAAAGAGACCTCACAGACTCCACAGTCCTCAGAAATATTGGCGTTCCACTGGGACACATAATGATTGCTTTACACTCCCTAGAAAAAGGATTGGGCAAATTAATTTTACATCAAGAAAAAATTGAAGCCGACTTAGAAAACAATTGGGCTGTAGTAGCAGAAGCTATTCAAACCATTTTGCGTCGCGAAAAATATCCAAAGCCTTATGAAGCTTTAAAAAAACTTACTAGAGGCAAAAATAAAATTGATAAAAAATTAATGCATCAATTTATTGATAGCTTAAAAGTAACTGCTGCTATTAAAAAAGAATTAAAAGCTATCACTCCTCATAATTATACAGGAGTAATGGCTCAGTTTTAAGTTTTTAAAAAACATTTTTATATATCCGATTTCTCATTCGGCGGTAACACCTTCGGCGGTAATACCTTATTTTTTCTAGGTTCTTTTTTAGAAAGTAAGTAATGTATAGGCTGCATCCCTTCTTTTTGTATAGCCATTGTTAATACTTGAGCAGTGGCTGCTGCATCACCCCAAGCTCTATGTCTTCCTTGAATTTTAATTCCCAAATCTTGAGACAAGGCACCTAATCCATATCTTTTTAATCCTGGAAATACTTTACGACTTAATCTAATAGTACATAATTTAGGTGCTGACCATTGATAACCCGATTTATTTAATAAATAATGAACAAAAGAATAGTCGAAACTTACATTATGGGCTACAAACACTCGACCATTTAATAAATTGTAAATATGAGGGGCCACTTCTTCAAATAAAGGAGCTTCTGCCACCATAGCATCACTAATACCTGTCATATTCACTATAAAAGGTGGTATTTTTTGTCTAGGGTTGATCAAAGTCACATATTGGCCAGTGACTTCTTCGCCATTATGAATAACAATTGCTATTTCTGTGATACCCGCCGATGCGGGCGCACTTCCAGTAGTTTCAATATCTACAATTGCAAATTCCATTGAGTGGCTAAGTTCGTATTTTTTAACAACTTATTGCTTGCCTCTTTTTGCTTATTTTTGTGACACATTGAAGGAAAAGAACTTAAGTATGGAATTGAGTAAAAACTATTTACCGGGAGACATTGAATTAAAATGGTATAAGCATTGGGTAGACAGTGGTTACTTCCATAGTACCCCTAATGATAAAAAAGCATACAGTGTGGTGATTCCACCCCCCAATGTTACCGGTGTGTTACATATGGGGCATTGTTTAAACAATACTATTCAAGATATATTGGTTCGCCGCGCTAGAATGCAGGGTTATAATCCTTGTTGGGTGCCTGGTACCGACCACGCTTCCATAGCCACCGAGGCCAAAGTAGTGGCAATGCTTAGAGAAAGGGGCATTGCAAAATCTTCTTTAACCAGAGATGAGTTTTTAAAGTATGCTTGGGAATGGAAAGAAAAATATGGGGGCATTATTTTGCAACAATTAAAAAAATTAGGTTGCAGCTTAGACTGGGAAAGAACTTCATTTACGATGGATGCCGACTATTATCAATCGGTTATCAAAGTTTTTGTTGACTTATACAAAAAAGGAAAAATTTATAGAGGCAAAAGAATGATCAATTGGGATGTTCGTGCCAAAACAGCATTGAGTGATGAAGAAGTAATACATAAAGAAGTTGCTGGTAAAATTTATCACCTGCGTTATAAATTAGATTTGCCCAGTGAAAATTATATTACTATTGCCACTGTGCGCCCCGAGACCATTTTAGGAGACAGTGCCATTTGTGTGCATCCTAAAGATACGCGCTATAAACACTTAGTAGGTAAGTTTGCTTTTGTGCCTTTAATTAACAGACGCATACCCATTATTGCAGATGATTATGTAGAAATGGAATTTGGAACAGGTGCCTTAAAAGTGACCCCTGCACACGATATGAATGATTTTGTCTTAGGTCAAAAATATAATTTAGAGGTAATTGATACAATGAACGATGATGGCACTTTATCAGAAGCAGCAGGTTTATATATTGGACAAGATAGAATTGATGTTAGAAAAATTATTGTCAAAGATTTAGAGGCTGCAGGAAATTTAGAAAAGATTGAAGAGTACACACACCAAGTGGGATTTAGCGAAAGAACCGATGCTATTGTAGAGCCTAGATTAAGTTTACAATGGTGGGTAGATATGAAAAAACTAGCAGCGCCTGCTTTAGAAGCTGTACTTTCTGGAGAAATAAATTTTCATCCTGCTAAATTTAAAAATTTATACCGCCATTGGATGGAAGGTATTAAAGATTGGTGCATTAGTAGGCAATTATGGTGGGGACATCGAATTCCTGCTTGGTATGATGAAGAAGGTAATTTTTATGTGGCTCATAATGAAGAAGAAGTTTATGTTAATTATCCTGAAACAAAAGGAAAAAAATTAACACAAGATGCAGATTGTTTAGATACTTGGTTTAGTAGTTGGTTATGGCCTTTTGAAGTTTTCAAAGGATTATCTAATCCCAATAATGAAGAAATTAATTACTACTACCCCACCAACACTTTAGTAACAGCTCCTGAAATTATTTTCTTTTGGGTAGCAAGAATGATAATGGCGGGAGAAGAATATATGGGCAAGATCCCCTTCAAAGATGTTTATTTTACTGGCATAGTTCGTGATAAACAAGGGCGAAAAATGAGCAAGAGTTTAGGCAACTCTCCAGACTTATTAGCGCTGATTGACCAATATGGTGCAGACGCAGTGCGATTTGGTATAATGATTGCCTCCCCTGCTGGAAACGATTTATTATTTGATGAGTCTACCTTAGAGCAAGGAAGAAATTTTAATAATAAATTATGGAATGCCACTAAGTTATTAAAGATGTGGGAAGCTCGACAAAATAACACGGCACCTATTGCAGAAGATGCAAAATTGGCAATGCAATGGTTTGAAGCAAAATTGAATGCCACCCAAATAGAAATTGAATCAATGCTCACTAGTTTTCGTCTGAGTGAAGCTTTAAAAACAATTTATGCTTTAATATGGGATGATTTTTGCAGTTGGTACTTAGAATGGATAAAACCAGCATTTGAACAACCTATCTCCACCGAAGTGTATGAAAAAACAGTTGCCTTCTATGATGCTTTATTGCAATTATTACACCCCTTTATGCCTTTTATTACAGAAGAAATTCACCATCATTTAAAAGAACAAAAGGAAGATTTATGTGTAACATTAATTCCTGCTGCTAGCACAGTGAACCAAGATGTAATTCAAGCAGGCACCCTTTTACAAAAAGTAATCACTACACTTAGAGATGCAAGAAATAAAAATCAAATCAAACCTAAAGAAAGTATTGAATTATATATACAAACAACACATACCCCTACTTATCAAGCTATTCAAAATATTCTTGCCAAGCAAATTAATATAAGTAGCATACAATATACTACTAGCCCTATTGCTTCATCTATTGTGGTGGCTTTAGAAAAAGATAAATTTTATATAGTAGCCAATACAGCCATCAATACTGAAAGTGTAAAAGAAAACTTATTGAAAGACTTAGCCCACCAACAAGGTTTTTTACAATCGGTGGAAAAGAAACTAAGCAATGAAAAATTTCTTCAAAATGCAAAACCTGAGGTTTTAGCTATTGAACAAAAAAAGAAAGCCGATGCTTTAGCTAGAATTCAAACTATTGAAGAAAGTTTAGCTCAACTAAAAAATTAATTTTTCTAATACTATCCAATGAGTGAAATTCAAATAAGAACTGCTGGCTTAGAGGATAGAGCATTTATTAGAAGTGTAGCTGAACGCACTTGGCCTAGCACCTATGGTTCTATCATTTCACAAGCTCAAATTGATTTTATGTTGGACTGGATGTATAGCAATGATGCATTAGCCCAACAAATGAATACAGGTGCTGAATTTTACATTGCTTCTATAAAAAAAATAAATGACCAATGGGAAGAGGTGGGCTTTTGTTCTGTGAGCCCTGAAAAAGAAGAAGGTGCTATAGTAACCACCTATAAACTCAATAAGCTTTATGTACTACCCACGGCGCAAGGCAGTGGCGCTGGTAAAGCCTTATTAGATAAAGCTATTGAGGTAGCTAAATTAGCAGGAGCCCCTTCTTTGTTCTTGCAAGTAAATAAACTCAACAGTGCTTATACCTTTTATTTAAAAAAAGGTTTTATAAAAGAAGCTGATTTTAAATTTGATATTGGAAATGGTTTTTTTATGGACGACTATGTAATGCGTTTACATTTCTAAATACCCCTATTATATCTTAGAAATTACCACTCCCTCAATACTCACTTGAGGATCGTTTGGATTGATTAAAATATCAATCTTATTTTTATATTTTTTATTCATTAGATCTCGAATAAACCAAATACCATTAAACTTTCCAGCATTGGTAAGTTTTACTTTATCTCCTAATGAAAATAATTCTTTTAAATCTCTACTAATGGCAATTACTCTATGCTTCATAGGATTAACACTATCTAATTTAAAACCGGTGGCTGTTTCGAAAGGAGTACTATCTGTTTCAGCAATGGCGGGCTTGTAAGTAGTTAATGAAACTTTACTTAATGGTTTTAATTCTAATGCATATTTTGAAACAACTCCTTTTCCCCCACTGGGTAATAATACCAGTGAAATGCCTATAAACATAAGCATAACAAGTGCTATTCCAATTGTATTAAGATATTTCATAGTTTTTGTAGTGGGCTTCTGATTGAATTTACCTACACCATCAATTTACCTACACCATCAAATGGGTTTGTTTTACTACCCCCATTATAAAAACGCTCTGCACCTGACTAATATTGTCGGCCTGGCTTAGTTTGTTTACGTGGAAATTGTAGTAGCTATTCATATCTTCTGTCACAATTTTCAGCATAAAGTCAAATTCTCCAGAGATACTATAACATTCAACCACATCAGGAAGTTCATTTATGAGTTTAATAAATTGTGCCCCTGAATGCTTACTATGTTGATTTAGAGACACATAGCAAATAACCATTAGCCCTTTTTTTACTTTTGTACCATCAATAAGGGTGGCATATTGTTTAATAACTCCCCCTGCTTCTAACCTTTTTATGCGTTCGTGAACCGGGGTGGTACTCAAATGAATTTGATCTGCAATTTCTTTTACGGTGACTCTAGCATTTTGCTGTAAAAGGCGTAAAATGGCTAAATCCTTCTCATCCAAAGAGATAGAATGTGTTAAAGTAGCCGAATCTCCTGTTGAACTAGTATTTTTCATATATTTTCAGCATAAATATAAATAAAAATACAATAAAATAGCTGAATATTCTAAAAATATCAATTATTTTATTATTTTATCCTATTTACTAACTTTGCGCTCTAAACAAAAAAATATGTCTAACCTAGAAAACATTGATTTTAGCCTCCCTTATAAAGTTGCTGATATTACATTAGCAGATTGGGGTCGTAAAGAAATTCGCTTAGCTGAAGCTGAAATGCCAGGACTTATGAGTATTCGCGCAGAATACGGTCCATCTCAACCTTTAAAAGGTGCTCGTATTGCAGGTTGCTTGCATATGACTATTCAAACAGCCGTTTTAATTGAAACTTTAACTGCCTTAGGTGCAGAAGTAAAGTGGAGCTCTTGTAATATTTTCTCTACTCAAGATCAAGCAGCTGCTGCCATTGCTGCCACAGGCGTGGGCGTATTTGCTTGGAAAGGTCAAACCATTGAAGAAGGTGATTGGTGTATTGAGCAAACTTTATTCTTTGGTAGTGCCGACCGTCCTTTGAATATGATTTTAGATGATGGTGGTGATTTAACCAATATGGTTTTAGATAAATATCCTCAATTTGTAGCAGGTATTAAAGGATTGAGTGAAGAAACAACAACAGGTGTTCACCGTTTATATGAAAGAATGGCGAAAGGTACTTTACCCTTACCTGCTATTAATGTAAATGACTCTGTTACAAAATCTAAATTTGATAATAAATATGGTTGTCAAGAATCTTTAGTAGACGCTATTCGTCGTGCTACAGATGTTATGATGGCTGGTAAAGTAGCAGTAGTAGGTTCTTATGGTGATGTAGGTAAAGGTTCTGCAGGTTCTTTACGCGGTGCAGGATGTCGTGTTATTGTTACTGAAATTGATCCTATCTGTGCTTTACAAGCTGCTATGGATGGTTTTGAAGTTAAGAAAATGGAGAACGCTGTTAAAGAAGCAGATATTATTGTAACAGCTTCTGGTTGCCGCGACTTAATTACTGAAAAACATTTCAGAGCTATGAAAGATAAAGCCATTGTTTGTAACATTGGTCACTTTGATATTGAAATTGATATGGCTTGGTTAAATAAAAATTATGGCCATACTAAAGACACTATCAAACCTCAGGTAGATTTATACAATATCGATGGAAAAGATATCATTGTTTTAGCAGAAGGTCGTTTAGTTAACTTAGGTTGTGCTACAGGTCACCCTAGTTTTGTAATGAGTAACTCTTTCTCTAATCAAACATTAGCACAAATAGAATTATGGACCAACCATAAAAACTACGAAAACAAAGTGTATGTGTTACCTAAACATTTAGATGAGAAAGTAGCTCGTTTACACTTGGCAAAAATAGGTGCTGAATTAGACGAATTAACCAATGAGCAAGCAGCTTATTTAGGTATTCCAAAAGCAGGCCCATTCAAGGCTGACGCTTATAGATACTAATTCATTTTCAAAGAAGTTCAATATTCCCTCAAGCCGCTGCTAGTAATATAGGAGCGGCTTTTTTATGTAATTTTATGTACCTTTAAATGCAATGCTGTTAAGCTATTAACTAGCTACCAAAGCATTTATTGAGAGTATCATTTCTATAAAATTTATTTGAAAAACTATTATTGTATGCAACTAAAAAAAATTTTGTCCCTAGTATTTGTTATGGGCGTATTAAATTTTGCTTCTGCGCAAAATATTAATATCATTCCTGAGCCATATCAATTAACAAAATTACAAGGCACTTACACACTTCCTAAAATAATTACTATTAATGCCCCAAGTACAGCCAATGCTATTGCAACCACCCTATCAGATAAATTAAAAACTACTACTGGTAAAGCAGTTGTTATTAGTAAAAATAAACCCAATATTGATATTCAAATTATCAATGATGCCAATTTAGGTACAGAAGGTTATACATTGGAGGTGAATGAAAAAGGAATACAATTAAAAGCGAACACGAATGCGGGTTTATTTTTTGGCTGGCAAACCATTCAGCAACTATTGCCTGCTGCCATTTATTCCAATACTTTACAAGCTAATACCAATTGGACTATACCTTATGTCTCCATTGTTGATAAACCTCGCTTCGGATGGAGAGGATTAATGTTAGATGTAAGTAGACATTTTTTTACTAAAGCGGAAGTACTCACCTTTATTGATGATATGGCAAGATATAAATTCAACCGCTTTCATTGGCATTTAACCGACGACCAAGGATGGAGAATTGAAATTAAATCTTTACCAAAGCTAACAACTGTCGGTGCTTGGAGAGCAGAACGCAAAGGAAAGTGGTCAAATATTACTACTCCTGCAAAAGAGGAACCTAAAACTTATGGTGGCTTTTATACACAAGAAGAAATCAAAGAAGTAGTGGCTTATGCAAAAGCAAGATCTATAGAAATAATTCCTGAAATTGATATTCCAGGTCATAGTTTGGCAATGAATACAGCCTATCCTTTTTTAAGTACCACACCTAATTATCCTTTTCAAGTAAATGCAGGTGAAGAGTTTATGGATTGGGATGGATTGAATGGTCACGTCACTGCAAGAATTGACAATTCCTTAGACCCTTCCAATGAAACAGTATATGAATATTTAGATAAAATTTTTGGAGAAATTGCTACTCTATTCCCTTTTGAATATATACATATGGGAGGCGATGAAAATGCTAAAAACAATTGGGAAAAATCGGCGAATGTTCAAGCATTAATGAAAAAAGAAGGTTTAAAAAATCAAAATGAAGTACAAAGTTATTTTGTAAGAAGGGTGCAAAAAATAATTAATAGTAAAGGAAAGAAAATGATGGGTTGGGATGAAATACTAGAAGGCGGATTATCAGGAAATGCAACTGTAATGAGTTGGAGAGGTGTGAAGGGCGGTATTGAAGCTGCTAAACAAGGTCATACTGTGGTGATGTCTCCCAACGATTATAATTATATCGATTTTTATCAAGGGGAGCTCACTGCTGAAGGAAAAGTATATCGCGGATTAAGAATGAAAACTACTTATTCTTATGAACCTATTCCAGAAGGCATTGATCCCAATTTAATATTAGGTAATCAGGCCAATCAATGGACAGAACAAATTTTTGATTTAAGATATGCTCAATATATGACTTGGCCAAGAGCTATGGCTGTAGCTGAAACTAGCTGGTCGCCCAAAGAAAAAAAGAATTGGAATAGTTTTACTAAAAAAGTAGAACAACAATTTGATAAACTCGATGCCGCTGGTGTGAGATATGCTAAAAGTATGTATGATCCAATAGTAACTACTCAACTCAACACTAAAGGACAATTATTTTGCCAAATGGAAAGTGAAGTAGAGGGATTAGACATCTATTATACTATCAACGATCAAATGCCCGATAATTATAGCGAAAAATATACAGGCTCTTTTCTATTACCTGAAGATGTACTTTCTTTAAGAGTAATTAGCTACAGAGAGGGTAAGCCCATTGGCAAATTCTTAAATATACCTATAGAATCTTTAAGAAAAAGAGCGGTAAAAGTATTGTAATGAAAAAACAATACTATGCGTTCTTTCTGTAAAAAATGGTTACTCCTATATTTTTTAATGTTTCTGTGCATTAGTGTAAAGGCGCAATTAAAAAGTATTCCTAAATATATTGCTTACACCAAGGATAGTAATGTATGGCAAGCTATTATAAAACCTTTTAGAGGCGCCCCCAGCTCTTTTATTGATTCCACTTTTATATACTTGAATAGATACGCCC
>CAXBQH010000040.1:0-15307 GCA_963977985.1 uncultured bacterium | reverse complement strand
GGCATAGCGTCGCTGTTCAGGACTGACCTGATCAAGAGGAACAGCGAAGATCTCAGCTGCAGTCGCTTGATGAATATCCTTTCCGGCCCGAAATGCTGCGAGTAAATTTTCATCCTCAGCAATATGCGCCATGATGCGCAATTCAATTTGTGAGTAATCGGCTGAAACGAGGCGATATCCTTTTGCTGGCACAAAAGCTTCACGGATCCGGCGACCCTCCTCGGTACGTACCGGAATATTTTGTAAATTAGGATCATTCGAAGCAAGCCGTCCCGTTACAGCTACCGCTTGCGCATAATTGGTGTGTACTCTCCCGGTTTTAGGATTGATCATGCGGGGCAACTTCTCGATGTAGGTCGACATTAATTTCGCTAGACTGCGGTAATCCAAAATACGTGCGCGTAGTGGAAAGTCTTCGGCAAGCTTTTGCAAAACCTCTTCATCGGTTGATGGGGCTCCGGCTGGTGTTTTTTTAACCACAGGTAATTGCAATTGCCCAAACAGAATTTCACCAATTTGTTTAGGAGACTGGATATTAAAAGGCTGACCTGCTAATTGATGAATTTCTTTCTCGAGACTTAATAGTTTTTTTCCAACCTCCTGACCCTGATGTGCCAATCTTGCACTATCGATCGTGATGCCGTTACGTTCCATGATTCCGAGAACGCGCATTGCAGGCATCTCAATCTGCTCATAGACATACCGCAAGCCGGGCATCTTCTCGATTTGTGGCCACAGGTACTCATGCAAACGTAAGGTGATATCGGCATCTTCTGCTGCATATTCTGTTATTTGCTCAAGTGGCACATCGCGCATAGTGCCTTGGTTTTTACCTTTCTTACCAATAAGCTCTGTAATTGATATGGGTTCGTAGCCTAAATATTGAGCGCTTAGCAAATCCATACTACGCCTGCCTTCTGGCTCAATCACATAATGTGCAAGCATCGTGTCAAAAGTTTTTCCCAACAGTTCAACACCATACCACTTCAATACCAAAAAATCATATTTTAAATTTTGTCCTATCCAAAGAATGTCTTTGTTTTTAAATAAAGCATCAAAAAGGGGTAATATTTTTTTTGCCGACGCCTCGTTTTCAATAGGCACATAAAATCCTTCGTGTTTTTTATAAGAGAAACTTAACCCCACCAGCTCTACATCATTAGCATTAATTCCAGTGGTTTCTGTGTCTATACAAATTTCTTTTTGCGCAGCTAATTCTTTTACTAAAGCCATTATATTTTCTTTACCAACAATGGCCTTATATTGATGTGGTGTGTTAGTGCTATTTTTATCTACCACTAATTTTTCAGCACTATCTTCTTCTGCTATGTTTAGTTCATCTATATTTTTTTCTTCACTTTGCCCCTCTTTATTTATCTTATCATTTTCTTTATCGCTCCCTGCGTTTTCTTTTCCCGCCCTTGAGTTATTATTTTTTTTAGTTACTACATTTCCAAATAAATCTGTTTGTTCTTGTTTGGTTGCAAAATCCTCTCCTAAAATTCTTTTTCCTAAAGTTTTAAATTCTAGTTCTGTAAAAATTTCTGCCAAGGCAGATTTATTCTTTTCTTTTAATTTAAAATTTTCTTCGTGAAACTCAACCGGCACATTAGTAATAATAGTGGCTAGCTTTTTACTCATAATAGCCGATTTTTTTCCCGCCCGCACTTTTTCTCCCATAGCCCCCGTAATTTTATCGGCATTTTCTAAAACACCTTCGAGGGTACCATATAATTTTAACAACTTTGCGGCTGTTTTTTCTCCCACACCAGGAATACCCGGAATATTATCAGAGGCGTCTCCCATTAAGCCCAACATATCAATGACCTGTTCTACTTTTTCAATATCCCATTTTTCACAAATTTTTTTAGCGTCTACAATTTCTTCTTTGTTACCAAAAGCAGGCGGCTTCCATATATATACATTGGGTTTTACTAATAACTGCCCATAGTCTTTGTCGGGGGTAACCATATATACTTCATAGCCTTTATCAGATGCTTGCCAAGCAAGAGTTCCAATAATATCATCGGCCTCATATCCATCTAATTCAATAACGGGAATATTGAAAGCCTCTATAATTGATTTAATATGTGGTAAAGAATCTAATAAATCTTCTGGGGCTTCTTGCCTGTTGGCTTTATAATCTGAAAAGTCGGTATGTCTTTCGGTGGGTGCGTGTGTATCAAAACAAACAGCAATATGTGTTGGATTTTCTTTTTTTATGATGTCTAAAAGCGTGTTGGTAAAACCAAATTGTGCATTGGTGTTCACACCGGTGCTCGTAATTCTTGGTGTTCTAATAAGCGCATAATAGGCTCTATAAATTAATGCTAATGCATCTAATAAAAATAATTTTTTAGACATATTGCTAAGGTAACAAAAAAAACCTCCCCACCACCAGAGTGATAGAGAGGTTTATGTTATAACAGCATAAACTGTTAATTAGTTTATTTTGTATTTGTGTTTATAGCGTTCGTATAATTGTTTTTGCTTATTATCCAAAGAAATATCTCTTCCTTGTATAAAAGCTTTTGTTACTTGATTACCTCTCATATCTAAAATATCTCCATCGCTAATAATTATATTGGCATCTTTTCCCGCCTCTATAGAGCCGGTCATATCATCAATACCTAAAATTTTAGCAGAGTTCAAAGTAATAGCACTCAAAGCCTCTTCTTTGTCTAAACCATATGCAGCAGCAGTACCTGCATTAAAGCTAATATTTCTTTGTTTGCTTTGATCGTTGGCATCATTGATAGCAAATAAAACACCTGCTTTTTTAAGTTGATAAGGAAGCTTGTACATTTGATCAATATCATCATCTTCTGTGGTAGGCAAAGCGTGTTGATTATCTAAAATAACAGGAATATTATTTTCCACCAACAAGGGTGCAATTTGTAAACTTTCAGCAGCCCCCACTAGTACAATATTAAAACCAAAGCTTTTGCCTAAATCAATGGCTAATAACATTTGTTTTACTTCATTAGCTCTAATATATAATTTTTGTTTACCACTGAATAAGCCACGCACGGCCTCAAACTTTAAATTATTTTCTGCGTGATTTTTTTCTTGTAAATAAGCGCGTGCTTCCGTAAAGAAAGTTTTAATAGTTTCAATTTTATTCATAGCTTCTTTAACAGGATCGCCAGAGGCTTGTCTCATAAATCCACCACGACCACCCCTTCTTTGTAAAAGCGAAGGCATATTAATAAAAATACCATTATCTGACTTGTAGGCAGCATCTTCGTAGTTCCAAGCGTCTAATTGTACTACACTAGAACTTCCTTCAATAAGTTCTCCCATAGGCGCTACGTGTGCTAAAAGCACGCCATTGGCACGAAGCACATTAATTACTTTTGAGTCGGTGTTATAGGAAACAATAGATCTAATATTGGCGTTGTTTTCTCCAATTTCTTGAAAGTCATTGCTTCCTCTCACACCGCTATTAATTTCTCTTAATCCCAAACTTGATAGTGGTACAATTAATCCAGGATAAACTTGTTTACCAGTAGCATCAATAACCGTAGCACCCGCTGTTGATACGGAGTTGCCCACGCCTGTTATTTTTCCTTTATCAAAAGCAACAGAAGCGTCTGTTAAAACTGTTCCATTACCCACGTGCACAGTAGCGTGAGTAATTACAACAGGACCCGCCTGAGGACCCACTGGGTAGACAGTTTCCTGCGCACTTAATTTTATTTGAATAAGTGCAATAGAGCATAGGAATAAGCTGATATATTTCTTTTGCATAAATTAATCTTTTTGAGTTTCGTAAATAGTAACCATTTCATCTTGGTGTTCGTGATCACCACAATTTAATAGTACTTGATAACTTGGTGTTGCAGGTCTTGTAGCGCCCCCTGCTTTTTTCTCTGCCAACATCTTTTGTGTTAACCTTGTTCTTTCTGTAGCTACTTCTTTATGCATAGCAGCATCTTTTTCTCTATCAAAATATACAGTTCCATCTACGATAGTGTATAAAGATTTTGCATAAATACTTAATGGATTATCTGACCACAAAACAACATCCGCATCTTTGCCCGCTTTAATACTTCCTACTTTATCAGCAACGTGTAATGCTTTTGCCGGATTAAGTGTAACCATTTTCAGCGCCTCTTGTTCAGAAACACCACCGTATTTAACTATTTTAGCAGCTTCTTGATTAAGTCTTCTTGCCATTTCAGCATCGTCAGAATTTATACAAACATTCAATCCCACTTTTTGCATAATAGCTGCATTGTATCCAATAGCATCTTGTACCTCTGTTTTATACATAAACCAATCAGAGAAAGTGGAAGCATTAGATCCGTGCTTTTTCATTTTATCTGCTACTTTATAACCTTCTAAAATATGAGTGAAAGTGTTTACTGTAAAATTATATTTATCAGCAACGCGCATCATATAAGTAATTTCTGGTTGTACATAAGAGTGACAAGTAATAAAACGCTTTTTATTTAAAATTTCAACTAAAGCATCTAATTCAAGATCTCTTCTTGTGTTTGGATTTTCTTTCATTGCTTTTTGATAATCCATAGCCCTATCAAATGCATCGTTCAATACTTCTTCAACTCCCATTCTTGTATCAGGGAAGCGATTATTATTGGTACTTGTGGTGCGTTTAACATTTTCACCCAAAGCAAATTTTATAAAAGGATCGGCACCCGCGAATTTTAAATCTTGATCATTAGCGCCCCAACGAAGTTTAATTAATTGAGTTTGACCCCCCACTGTGTTTGCAGAACCGTGTAAGATATGTGATGAAGTAACACCGCCGCTAAGTTGTCGGTAAATATTTATATCTTCTGGGTTTAAGTTATCTGCAATACGCACTTCGCTAGTAACAGATTGTGCTCCTTCATTAATAGACATTGCTGCTATGTGAGAGTGTTCATCAATGATACCAGGGCTTAAGTGTTTACCCGTGCCATCAATAACCCTTGCTCCTGCTTCGCTTAAATCTTTGCCCACTTTGGCAATTTTACCATTTTTTAATAAGACATCGGTATTATTTAAAATACCCTCTTTCTCATTTGTCCAAACCGTTGCATTTTTAATTAAGATAGTTTCTTGAGAAGGAATTTTTTCATTTCCAAAACCCGCAAACGGATAAGTAATTTTAGCTAGGGGCTTTGTAGTATCTGTATTTCTTCTTGTGTCGGTAGTACTTGTAATAGGTCCTACTAATGATGCGGTCCAAGTATTTTTATTGCCTGCAGGATCGGTGCCAATACCAGACCAGTTGGCACCCACAATAGCACCACCCAATCTTATTTGTTCTGCACCTCTTCCTTTTTTATTAGGAAATGTAATTTTAACTAAAGATTCGTTGATGGTTATTTTTGCAGCCAATGTATCTGTACCAATAATGGAAGCAGATAAATCTTTTTTAACTTCTAAATTATACTCTGTGTTGGTTCCACCAGTATTCAATGTTAATTTATATTTACCTGCATAGTTGTTCCATTCACTTTCTGCAACTTCATATTTATTTCCTTGTACCCAGTTCTCTATAATTTTAGCATTAGTAGCAAATATGGGTTCGGTAGTAATAATAAAATTAGCCCACTTGCCCGCTTCTAAAGAACCCACCTGATCATATACACCCAACATTGTTGCGGGTGTTTTTGTTAAAGCCTCTAATGCTTTAGTTTCAGATAAACCATAACGAATTGCTTTTCTAAGATTGGCTAAAAATGTTTTACTATCTTTTAAATCACTACTGCTAATACTAAATGTAACATTTGCTTTTTCAAAGGCAGCTAAATTAGTAGGCGCTAATTCCCAATGCTTCATATCTGCTAAAGAAACAAAGCGAGCGTCATTAGGATCTTCCACATCCATCGCTTCAGGAAAATCAACATTTAAAATATAATTAGCTTTGGTTTTTACAATTTCTTCCATTCTTTGATAACCATTATCACCCCCCTTAATAATATATTGTACTCCAAACTCATCTCCTAATCTATCTGCTCTTACTGCCCCCCATTTATCGTCAGTAGAAAATATTTGAGGCATATTTTGTGTATTGTTCCAAGCTTCTAAAGATAAATTTGTTCCTTCTGACGCTGGTTTGGTTTGATACCATTTTGCATCTAAATAAGTTTGACGCAATAATGCAATGCTTCCCATTAAACTACTTGGATAAGATTGTGTTGAAGATCCTTTTTCAAAAGAATATACTGCAGCCGCTTTTGTTTTAAGAAGCGATTGATTATTATTATCTGTTGCAAGACTTACAACCGCACCCGTTCCTCTTGCAATACCATCTTTGATATGTGTGAATACAGAACCAAATCCATTGGCTCTATAGTTTTTTGCAGAGGACTCGTCTATATTAAACACATCCGCAGCATTCACTTCGGGTTTAATAGCTTGGTTCCAGTTATAAGCACCAGGTTTATTTGATACAAATTGACCAGGACCCCCATAATTAAAAGCGCCTGTTGGTCTTTTGGGGGCACCCACTCCATAGTCGGTGAATGCATCTACAAAAGAAGGGTAGATATATTTACCCTCGCAGTTAACCACTACCGCATCTTTTGGTATAACAACACTAGTACCCACAGCAGTAATTTTTCCCTGCTTAATTAATAAGGTTGCTTTTTCAATTTTTGTTTTTTCATTTTGAACAATGGTGGCATTCGTAAAAGCGTAGGAGCCTGTACGAATATCTCTAATGCCATTAATGGGGAAGGACTCCTGTGCCATTGCAATAACCGCAGTGCACATAAGCAAAGCCCATACATAGAAATGCTTCATTTGATTCTTATTTTAGTTGTTAAGAAAGGTCTTAAAGCTACTAAAAAGAATTTGTCAAAAATAGCGGGCAAGAAAGTTTTTTATAAATGGTTAGCGGCCAATAAACACCATAAGTATTTGTATGTCGCTGGGGTTGACACCGCTTATACGACTAGCCTGTCCGATGGTGAGGGGGCGCACTTTTTTGAATTTTTGAAGTGCCTCTATAGACAAGGCAGATAATTTATCATAATCAAAATTCTCAGGAATCATTTTATTTTCAAGCGTCATCATTCTTTCCACAATTTCTTTTTCCTTTTCAATATAACGCTCATATTTAATTTGTATTTCTGCTTGCTCTAAATGATCGAGCTCTTTATCTTTTAATATTTCTTTTAACGCTGTACTATTTTCAATTATTTGATGAAGGCTAACATTGGGTCGTAGCAATAGTTTCGAGGCTTTTTGTTTTTCTGTTATAGTCATTGAATCAACACCCGACAAAAATTCATTGACCTCTTCTGGTAAAATATTATGATTAGCCAGCAGGCTTTTAATACTATTTACTTGATTTGTTTTTTCTTCTACTTTATGCAATCTTTCAGCACTTGCAAATCCAAGTTGGTGACTTAATTCTGTTAATCTTAAATCGGCATTATCTTGTCTTAACAAGGTTCTAAATTCTGCCCTTGATGTAAACATTCTATAGGGTTCATTAGTGCCCTTACTAATAAGATCGTCTATTAAAACTCCAATATAGGCGTCAGATCTTTTTAAAATTAAAGGTGCTTTATCATTTATTTTTAAATGTGCATTAATACCTGCCATAATTCCTTGACAAGCGGCCTCTTCATATCCAGTTGTTCCATTTATTTGTCCTGCGAAATATAAATTTTTAATGGCTTTGGTTTCCAGCGTATAACCCAGCTGTGTGGGCTGAAAATAATCATATTCAATGGCATATCCGGGCCTAAACATACGAGCCTTTTCAAAACCAGGTACTTTACGAAGAGCTTCGTATTGTACTTCTTCTGGTAAGCTTGTACTAAATCCATTCACATATATCTCAACCGTATTCCAACCCTCGGGCTCTACAAATAATTGATGCCTTTCTCTATCTGCAAATCGGTTTATTTTATCTTCAATGCTTGGACAATATCTTGGGCCCACCCCCTCAATACGCCCTTGGTACATTGGACTACGATCAAATCCGGTTTTTAAAATATCGTGAACAATTGAATCTGTGTAAGTTATATAACAGGAACGCTGATCGGCTGCTTTAATTCTTGGTATATCCAAGTAGGAAAAACCCACTACTTCTTCATCACCCTTTTGTTCTTCCATTTTTGAATAATCCAAACTACGACCATCCACCCTTGGCGGTGTGCCAGTTTTTAGTCTATCCGACTCTAAACCGAATGAAATTAACTGTTCGGTAATGCCAGTGGCCGACTTTTCGGCTACCCTGCCACCACCTATTTGCTTTTCTCCAATATGAATTATACCATTTAGGAAGGTTCCGCTAGTAATAATTACAGCATCAGACTCTATTTTATGCCCCAAACTTGTAATAACACCACAAGCTTTATTGTTTTTAATGATTAGTTCGTTTACAGAGTCCTGGTAAAAGTCTACATTGGGGGTGTTTTCCAGCATTTCTCTCCACTTAGAAGCAAATAATTGCCTATCATTTTGTGCTCTTGGGCTCCACATTGCCGGACCCTTGCTCTTATTAAGCATTCTAAATTGAATGGTACTTAGGTCTGTTACAATACCGCTATAACCCCCGAGGGCGTCAATTTCCCTTACAATTTGGCCTTTGGCTATACCACCCATAGCTGGATTACAGCTCATTTGGGCAATAGTTTGCATATTCATAGTCACCAAAAGAACCCTTGAGCCCATATTGGCTGCGGCCGCTGCTGCTTCACAACCAGCGTGGCCCGCACCTACTACTATAACATTGTATTTAGGAAACATAATAAGGGTGCAAAGATAAGCCTGTATTGAATACTAAGCAATTCTAAACTAAATTGTTCCATATGGAACATTTAAAATAACTGGGTAATTTAAAGGGCAATGTTCCACGTGGAACATATGGTTATGAAATTGATTTTAGATAGGATTTCATCCATTTTTCTTCTAAAAAACGCATTTTTTTGATATCCCCTGGTTTTTTGTCCTTATATCCACAAAAATGAAGGGCGCCGTGGAAGATAACCCTTAATAATTCCTCTTTCAGGGCAGTTTTATGGGTTTTTGCATTATCCTTTACCCGATCAATACTTATATACACTTCTCCAATTAGCTTACCCTTGGTTTCTGAAAGGTCGAAACTGATAATGTCGGTATAATAATTATGTTTTAAATAGGTTTTATTAATATTCAAAAGGAATTTATCCGAGCAAAATATATACTGAAGACTTTCAATTGCTAAACCCTCTTTTTGTACAGACCTTTCAATAAAGGCTTTTAGAGCTACACGATTAGCAAGCGTAGCGCTTCTGTCGGCCCTGTTAAAAGATATTTTCATACACATAAGATATTGTTTTTCAATGCTCCAAATTTCGTAACTATTTGTGTAAAACAGAAACTATCTTTGCAATATTAATATGAGAAAACTATCTGAATTAAAAATGGGGGAGTCTGGGTTAATTCATTCTTTTGAAAATGATGAAATCTTTTTAAAGTTAATGGAGATGGGCTGTATACCTGGTGAAAGAATTAGCGTAGAGCAAATTGCGCCACTAGGAGACCCTATTATAATTTCTGTGGCAGGCTATCAACTAAGTCTAAGAATGAATGAGGCGGATAGTATATTCATTAGTTCTAATAATGAATCAAGTAATTGATAATCAATACATTATAAAATGAAGATTGGTTTGTTTTTTGGTTCTTTTAATCCCATACATAATGGCCATTTAATGGTAGCTAGTTATGTAGCCAATCACTCAGATCTACATCAAGTTTGGTTAGTGGTTTCGCCACAAAACCCATTAAAACCACAAGCAAGTTTATTAAATGAGTACGATAGACTGCATTTAGCCAGGTTGGCAATAGAAGATGATAATCAATTAAAAGTTTCTGACATTGAATTTTCTTTACCCAAGCCCTCTTATACTATAGATACACTTATTTATTTAGAAGAAAAATATCCTCAACACGAATTTTCTGTAATTATGGGTGCAGATAGTTTTCAAAATTTACCGAAGTGGAAAAATTTTGAAACACTGGTAAAGAATTATTCATTCATCGTTTATAAAAGAGAAGGCTTTGATATAAAAAATGAGTGGGGTGCGCGTGTTTTAGTTTTAGATGCACCATTATTACAATTATCTGCAACACTTATTCGCAATAATAGAAAACAAGGTATTACTATTCGATATTTAGTACCCGAAAAAGTAAGAGAAGAAATTGAAAATAGTAATTATTACTAGCGGTTCATACTGGCTAAAAACTCTTCGTTATCTTTAGTTCCACGCATTCGTTTTAATAGTTCATTCATTGCTTCATCGTTATTCATATCATTAATGAATAAACGAAGAATATTCATTCTACCTAAAACATCTTTATCTAATAATAAATCATCACGACGCGTGCTTGATCCAACTAAATCAATAGCTGGGAAAATACGCTTATTCGCTAATCTACGATCTAATACTAATTCCATATTACCCGTTCCTTTAAACTCTTCAAAAATAACTTCATCCATTTTTGAACCAGTTTCAATTAAAGCTGTGGCTAATATAGTAAGTGATCCACCGTTTTCAATTTTACGCGCCGCACCAAAAAATTGTTTTGGTCTAAGTAGTGCCGTAGCTTCTACACCACCCGATAATACTTTACCAGAGCTTGGTGCCACTGTATTGTGTGCACGAGCTAAACGAGTAATGGAGTCTAATAAAATAACTACATCGTGTCCGCATTCTACTAAGCGCTTTGCTTTTTGTAAGGCTACTGAAGAAACTTTTACGTGTTTTTCAGCAGGCTCATCAAAAGTAGAAGCAATAACTTCTCCTTTAACAGAGCGCTCTACATCTGTTACCTCTTCAGGTCTTTCGTCTATTAATAAAATAATTAAATAACATTCTGGATGATTAGCAGCAATAGCATTTGCTACTTCTTTTAATAACATTGTCTTACCCACTTTTGGCTGAGCCACTATCAAACCTCTTTGACCTTTACCAATGGGCGTAAATAAATCCATAATACGAGTGCTATAATTATTAGCAGAAGTATAAAGATTTAATTTTTCAAAAGGAAAAATAGGTGTTAGATAATCAAAGGGAATACGATCACGAATTTCATCCGGATTTTTTCCATTCACCAAACTCACTTTGGTTAGTGCAAAATATTTTTCACCCTCCCTAGGAACACGAACAGTACCGTGAACAGTATCACCTACTTTTAAACCAAATGATTTTATTTGAGAAGGAGATACATATACATCATCAGGAGAAGACAAATAGTTATAATCGGAAGAGCGCAAAAATCCATAACCATCGGGCATCATTTCTAAAACACCTTCAGACTCAATAACACCATCAAACTCTACAGTAAATGCAGGCTCTTTTTTAGGTTGAGGATAACGCTGAGCTGGCGACTGACCCGCTGCATTAGTAGCAGCACCCCCATTTTGATCCGTAGCACTGGGCTCTTGAGCCGGCGTATTAGTAGGGGTTGTAGCAGGGGTTTCACTACTTGCCGCACTTTCATCACCAAATAATGCTTTGGCTATTTTAGAAGCCTTTTCTTCTTCGGTATTAGTGGTGGTAGATTCAGCTTTTTTAGAGCTTACTGCTTTTTTTGTAGCTGTGGTGGAGGCTATAGGTTTGCGTCCCCTTTTTGGTTTTTCTTCTTTTTCTGGCACTTTGAACTATGGTTTATTTAAAAAATCGAATTAAGATTTGGGCTTATTTGAACACTTTTTGAAATTTCAGTCGAAATTAAGGTGACTGTAAATTGTATATTGAAAATGGGATTAATGAGCTATCAACATTAAAAAGAATCTCTTTGCTCTTTGCTACTGCAATGTTAAGCAGATTTTTTAATAAAAAAACAAATTTTATCTGTTTTTATTCCAAAAACAGGGTTTTTGGCCCTGGAAACCGATTATCTTTGCCATTCGAAATTAGCCTTATGTTCAATCAGAGAATTAAAATAAAGCAATTGTTGTCGGGAACTCCCACTGGTACTGAAGTGGTGGTAATGGGTTGGGTGCGTACTTTTAGAAATAATCAGTTTATCGCATTGAATGATGGAAGTACCAATGCTAATGTGCAAGTAGTGGCAACATTAGGAGAATTTGATGATACAATTTTAAGTCGAATAACCACAGGCGCTTCTCTAAAAATTGTTGGTACGGTGGTGGAAAGTTTAGGTAAGGGACAAAGTATAGAAATTAAAGCTAAGAGCATAGAAGTTTTAGGAGATAGTGACGCCGAAAAATTTCCTTTACAACCCAAAAAACATTCTTTAGAATTTTTAAGAGAGAAAGCACATTTAAGATTTCGCACCAATACATTCGGATCGGTATTTAGAATAAGACACGCACTTGCATTTGCAGTACATCAATTCTATAATGATAAAGGGTTTGTGTATTTGCATACTCCTATTATTACCAGCTCTGATGCAGAGGGTGCAGGAGAAATGTTTAGAGTAACTACACTTCCTTTAGAGGGCGCACCTAAAAACGATAAAGGTGAAATTGATTATACACAAGATTTTTTTGGTAAAGGAACTAACTTAACTGTGAGTGGACAATTAGAAGGGGAGTTGGGTGCTATGGCATTTTCAGAAATTTATACTTTCGGTCCCACTTTCAGAGCAGAGAATTCAAATACTACTCGTCACTTAGCAGAGTTTTGGATGATTGAACCTGAAATGGCTTTTTATGATATTGAAGATAATATGAATTTAGCCGAAGAGTTTATTAAATATTTGATAAACTATGTTTTAAAAAATAATAAAGAAGATATTGATTTTTTAGATGCGCGCTTGGCGGAAGAAGAAAAACAACTTCCTACAGAAAAAAGAAGCGGCTATGGTTTAAAAGAGAAATTAGAATTAGTCGTAAATAATAAATTTGAAAGAATTACTTATACAGAAGCTATTGATATTTTATTAAATAGTAATCATTATAAGAAAAAGAAATTTCAATACGAAGTGAAGTGGGGCATTGACTTACAAAGCGAGCACGAAAGATATTTAGTAGAACAACATTTTAAAAAACCAGTTATTGTAACGGGTTATCCGGCGGCTATCAAAGCTTTTTATATGAGAATGAATGATGGCTGTGAACCTGGCAAAGAAACAGTTGCAGCTATGGATATTTTAGCACCAGGTATTGGTGAGATAGTGGGTGGAAGTCAAAGAGAAGAGCGTTTGGAAAAACTTGAAGCAAGAATGAAACAGATGCATATACCCATAGAAGAGATGAGTTGGTATTTAGATACAAGAAGATTTGGAACTGTTCCACACGCGGGCTTTGGACTAGGTTTTGAAAGAATGATACAGTTTGTTACAGGTATGACGAATATTAGAGACGTAATTCCTTTTGCGAGAACGCCGAAAAATTGTCAGTACTAATAATGGGAATTTTATTTGTCTTAATAGGCGCGCTTTGTTTTGCCGTGAGCAATTCTTATTGGAAAAAAGTAACGCAAACAATTCCTTTTCAAATTGGTATGTTTTATAGAGGCATTTTTGCATCTACCATTTTTTTCATTTTATATTTTGGGTTTAGAGAGCATTCTTTTTTTAAAGGTTGGACTATACATACTTTAAGTATGGGTACTCCTTTTTTATTAACTGTTGCATTAAGCATATTCAATATATTCGGATTGGTATTTTTTTTAAAAGGTATTCAGAAAGCGCCTGTAAGTATTGTGGTACCTGTTTCTGCAATAAAATTATTTACCATTCTAACAGCAGTATTTATTGTAGGTGAAATTTGGAAAGCAAATTATTTGTATGCTTTTATTTTTTCAACCGCAGGTTTATTGCTTTTATTTTTTCAAGCAAAAGAACAATCAAGTTTAAGCGAACAAAAAAATGGAATGTTGTATGGACTAGTAGCTAGTTTTTTTTGGGGTAGTTCTTATGCATTATATACTTATCCTATTAGTTGGTGGGGCCCACTGGGATTTAGTTTAGTGATTGAAACCACTGCAATGTTATTTGGATTGGTATTAGTGATACGCGATGGTCTTTTAAAAAACTTATCTAATTATATAAGTACTAAACATATTTTCACTTATTTAAAATTGGGATTTTTATTAGTAGCGGGAGGATTAGCTATTAATATTTCTTATCAGTATTTGCCTATTATGGTAATTAATATATTAATTATAAGTAGCCAGATTTTATCGGTGTTAATAGGATATATTTTTTTTAAAGAAAGGCTTAATCCCAAACAGTGGCTAGCCATAGCTTTAATAATTATCTCCTTTTTTATAGTTGCTACTTCGGCTTAGTAAATACCTGATTTTGAATAAAGAATCCATATTTTTTGCAATTTAAGGGCCCCTGGCCTATATTTGCTCCCCAGTTCATAAAGGTTTTAGGATTAAACTGAAGTTTTGGACTAAAATATTGAACTAATAGGATGGCGCTGTAGCTCAGTTGGTAGAGCAAAGGACTGAAAATCCTTGTGTCCCCGGTTCGAGCCCGGGTGGTGCCACAAGCCCTCAACGAAAGTTGGGGGCTTTTTTGTATATTCGATTACCCCAAAAGCTACAAACTCAAAATTAATTTTTGTATGAGGAAAGTATTTTCTCTTTTTGTAGCATTGATTGTTTTTTTACAATCTTTTAGTCAAACAGTCATAAAAGATTCAATCGAAATCGACAAAGGTTGGTGGAGTCGAATGGTACAAAAGTATCCAGGATTTCATGGGATGAACAATCGCTGGATGGAAAAGGCTGATTTTAATAAAGATGGTAAAACAGATGTTTTATTAGCCTTTGCTTCAGTAGGTAATGCCGATACTTTAACGGCTTTAGGAAAATTATATTATAATACACCCAATAATGGATATATATATTATGGTGTTTTTTATAATCAAGGAAACAACTACTTTAAACTTGATACCGCATTAACATATGGTGTATTGGTATCTGATGTAGATGCTGGACCAACAATACTTGATTTAAATGGCGATGGTTATTTAGATATATTTGAAGCAACAGATGGTTGGCATGGTTCCAATTTTAACATTCGTCCAAATTATTTATTTGATAATGGAGGCTATGGATATTTTTATATGATTAACAATGCCAATAAATCATTTACTATAAAATATTATGGATATAACACTGTCGGCGGAGCGGTTCATTTTCAAAAATTAGATATAGATAAAGATGGCAAAGAGGAATTGGCATGGAGAGGTATGTATGAATCTGCGCCTATTGATATGTCTAAATTTACACCAACACCGTGTATTCAAGTTTTTAAATTTAATGATACATTATTCAATAAAACATTGTTCAATATTGATAATAACCAATTATTTTTTCCTGTACCAAATTCAAATATTCAGATTCAACCACTTTTCACTAGTAACGATACA
>CAXBQH010000039.1:0-15517 GCA_963977985.1 uncultured bacterium | reverse complement strand
ACATATCCAGTAGCCATAATGTCTATATTTTGTTGTAAGGCCAAACTAAGATATTCACTCACATTTAATTGATAAGGTAAAGGCTGACAATTTTTTATATACTCAGTTTCACTATTGATGTATTTGAAGTGTGTGTGGTATAAACTTGCCTCAGGTGATTGTTGTATAAGTTGATGAATAGTGGAAAGAAATGTTTTTTCTAAAACATCATCATATCCAAGTAGGGTCATATACTCAAATTTATCTATCTCTTTAATACGACCCCAGTTTTGAAGAATGTTTAATGGTTCGTTAGATTGGAGGATGCTAATTTTATTATTTTGTAAGGCTGCAACTTCATTTAAAGCATTATCAGCATTACTAGTATTGTCTGCTAAAATGATAACATTATAATAAGGGTAGTCTTGTGCTAAAACAGAGTGCAGGCATTCTAACAGATACTTCTTGCCCGATTTAAATGGAATAATAATAGAAAATTGAATTATTTTACTGCTCATAGCAAGTACAAGATAAATATTTATACTTAAAATCTTATCTAACAATTTGAGTTTAAAAGAAGTAGATTATATTTAATTGGCTTAATTTTGAACTTGTTAAATGAATTAAGAATGAATATTGCAGGAATTGTCATAGTGTATCACCCTGATATTCAGGTTTTATGTGACAATATTAAAACCTATGTGCAAGGTCTAAGGCAATTATATGTTTATGATAATAGTGAGCTACCCTCACCGGATATTGAAAAGGCTTTATGGGAGGTAGATACTTCTATTCAATACCATTATTTTGGCAGCAATGAAGGTATTGCAAAGCGTCTCAATAGCGCTGTTAAGCACGCCATTGAAAATAAGTTTGATTATTTATTAACGATGGATCAAGATTCTTCATTTAAAAAGGGTGATTTTGAAAAATATATAAACTATATACAGGCTGGTTCTTATAATAATGTAGTTCAATTTGGTGTGAACTGCCAACCACAATTCACTGTACCTTCAAATATACCTGAACCTGTACTCACACTTATCACTTCTGGAACTATTTTAAATCTTTCATTCATTCAAAACATTGGTGCTTTTAATGAAAATTTATTTATTGATTTTGTAGATGCTGAATTTTCTTACCGCGTCATTCAAAAAGGGTATATTAATTTGATGTATGCAGACATAGTTTTGAATCACTCTATTGGAACCTTGGTGGAAGGAAGATCGTTGATCAATTTTAAAAAGACCTTAAGAATAACGCATCATCCCATTCGTGTATATTATATTATTCGCAATGGATTATTTTTATTATTCAAAGCGAAAGGCTTAAATGCCACTATGAAAAAAGATGTGCTACGATGTATTAAAATTATAAAAAATGATTTACTGTATCATCCACAATTATTAGCAGTCTATCAAAATTTGTTTTTAGGCATCTATTCTTTTCTTACAAATAAAATGGGAAAAAAATAATGAACTTAGCTCGAATTTTTAATAAATCTATCTCCTTTTGTTTTTTCTTTTTCAAATGGGGGCATTTAAGGCTGGCTTATATATTAGCATATTATAAACTTCCTAAAAAGTGGGCATCGGGTGTTCAAATACATAATGACAGTTTGATTTTTACTTCAACTGGTAATGCTATTTGTATTGCACAATTGCAACAATTTGAATTTAGTTTACATTTCCTTTTTGAATTATTATCCAATCCTAAGGTAAAGGTAAAAGAGACTTCTGAAACTTATTTTAAAGTAGAAATAGAGGGGCTAATTTTTAAAGTTGCTTCACTTTCTAATATGGCTGTTTTATATGAAATTTTCATTGAAAAAATTTATGCTATTGAAAGTGCAGTCAATGATTTAGTAGTTATAGATATTGGTATGAATGTGGGTGTCGCTTCATTGTATTTTGCCCATAGGCCCGATGTTAAAAAAGTGTATGGCTATGAGCCTTTTCCTGCCACATTTGCTGAGGCTAAAGTTAATATATCTGAAAATCCAATTGGTTTACAAAAAATAGTTTTAAAAAATGAAGGGGTAAGTAATATCAATGAAATAAGATCTATTACTTTATTTGAAAGTGGATTATTGTCTGCCTCTACTATTGAACAAAATAATTCATATGGTAAAAAAATAGGAGAGCGTATCAATGTTCAAATGGTAAGTATTGAAAGTGTATTTGAATATGTGCTTTTAGAAAATCCTAGTGCTAAAATTTTATTAAAATTAGATTGTGAAGGCGAGGAGTATGCCATTTTTGAAAAACTACAAAATACTTCTTATTTAGACAATGTAGTAATAGCAATTATTGAATGGCACGAAAAGGGTTCTTATGCAATTGAAAATGTTTTGAATAATTATGCATTTAATATAAAGTTACAACCTCATATTTCTGAGAACAGTGGAATGATTTATGCTATAAAAAAATAAATTTCAAATTTTATTTAGCTGAGTAAGCCTTTTAATGCATCAATTCTAAATTGAATAACCGGCCAGGATTTAGCAGGTGTTAATTGTAAAGCATATTTTATCGCTAAAATAATGGAGGCGCCTAATTTAAATAGGTATTCTACTATTTTACTTAAATAAGCTAACTTAGAAATACTAAGTGTTCTTGTTTTTTCTCCTCTTCCTATACCACTAGCTACTCTATATAAGTATGCAGGAGTTAATTTTTTTACTTCAACAATATGGTGCACGCATATACTGGGGTCATAATAAATAGTATGACCTAGTGCAATTATTTTATAAAATAAATCCTTGCCTTCTCCTCCAATGCGTAATGTGCCAACAACGCCGGGTAATTGAGTATTAAATCCGCCAATTTGATGGTAAATATCTTTTCTAACAATCATATTTGATTCCAGGGGGTATCTACCATTTTTAAAAGCACAAGCCACTGGTGCATAGTCGAAATTTCCCACTAATGATGAAACATAGTAGCTCATCCACGAAGGTTCCGAAGGAATATATTTAGGTATGATACGACCACCAAAACCCACAATATCGGGTTTGGTTTTAATGTGTTTGGTTATATTTTTTACATAATCTGTAGTGGCAATAGCATCATCATCCATAAAACAAAGCCACTTTCCTTTAGCCATAGCAGCCCCTGTATTACGAGCAAATGAAGCCCCTTGATTTGTTTCAGTTATATATTGAAAGTTACCATTAGAGTGAGCCGCTCTCCAATTGGAATATACCTCAGCTGTGTTGTCTGTAGAATTATTATCTACAATGATAATTTCAAAATTTTCATTACTTGATTGATGATACAAACTATCTAAAGCGGCTTCAATATAATTGGCCCTATTATAACTACAAATAATGATAGATAAGATCATTAATAAATTAGTTTTCCTTTTTTTTGAAACTCATAAAGCTTGCACCTAGTAACAATGCCCAAAGAAGTATTGAAGCAGCTGCTGAAGCTTTTTGTGCAGTATTCACTATCACAGGTTTAAATTCAAATCGTATTGAATGATTACCTGCTGGAACTACTAATGCTCTTAGTACATAGTTGGCTTTTACAATTGGTGTTTCTACATTATCAATATAGGCTTTCCATCCTTGTTTGTAATAAATCTCACTAAATACGGCTAATTGTTTTTTGGTACTACTACTTTTGTAATTAACCTCATCATTATTATTATTGACTAAGCTAATTTGTGCATTCTCGTCTACTTGAATATCATTTAAAGCGTCTATTTTATCTTTTTGTTCTATGATAGCAGTGTCTTTAGGATTAAAATGGTCTAATTGTTGCATTACTTCTGCTGGTCCTTTTTCCAATTGAATGCCTTTCACAAACCAAACATTGCCTAAAGCCATTTTATTAGCAACAGTATCTGTAGATATATCACCAGTAATAATATACTTGGTATTTAGCATATTCATAGTGGGCTGACAATTGGGATATTTATACCATTGATTTTCGATGAGATCTTGGTAAATACTAAGTTTGGCCGGATTATATCCTCCTACAGTTTTATGATGATAGGCAATTAAGGCACCACCATTAAATGCATTATTAATTCCACCTCTTAAGTCTAGAACTCTGAAGTGCGTAGTATCTTTTTGTAAAGCAATATCTAAAGGGGTTAATGCAAATATATTTTCATTTTCATTTGGCTCTATGAAATTTTCAGCGTGCAAGTATTTAACATTTACTTGAAATAAATCTATCATAGCTAAAATGCCAAAACCCACTAATAAAATAGTTTGGTTAATTACTTTTTTAAATGAAAGAAATAATAAAGCCATTATCAAACCTGCAAATAAAATGAATTTTAAAATATCTGCTTCTATTAATGATTTTCTATCGGTGGCAATAGCGTTTACTAAATCCTGGGCAGGAGTTTCAAAAACTGCTTTCTGGTTGGCGTCAGGAATTTTTGCAATTTGACTTAACAAATTTATTTCAGCTTCACTTTTGAAGCTACTTGTAAAATAAACATATAATACAGAGGCCACAATGACACCTAAAAGCACCCAGCTGGGTTTGTATTTTTTTATAACAGTTTTAAAATCAGATTCATTGCTAATGGCTGCCATTCCATACAAAGCCATAATGCCTAATAAGAGGGTTGGAATCACCATTATCATACTTGGGGCTCTAAATTTATTATATAAGGGTAGGTGATTAAACATAAAAATGTTGAATGACTCCAAATAACTTCCTGCACTTAATAAAAATGAAAAAATGATAGTTGGAAGAATCCACCAGCGGTGTTCATTACAAACGCTAGAAGCGCCCAATAAAGCAAACAAGCAAATAATTAAACCAGCATATGGGGGTCCTGAAGTGCCACCAATACCACCCCAATATAATGAAGCAAAACCTTGCAATTGTTGAGCAATGGCAGGTTGCATTTGTTGTAAGGTTTCAACTGCTTTGGAATTGGCAGGGTCTATTTGAGTAAGACCACTGGCGCCTCCATAGATGCCCGAGAACATTAAAACCAAAGGTTCGCTTTTATACATACTATAACTAAAGGCGTAGTCTTTGGTTAAACCTGTTGCAGTTGATTTACTATTTTTATTAACTAGGGCACTGCCACCTCTGATAGACTCCTTCCCATATTCATAGGTGCTGGCTAATAGGGGTGCATTCACTGCAACGCCCAATAAACCACCTATGCAAGCTGCTATAAAAGTTTTAAATATATGGTTGAACTGTTTTTCCTTGACCCATTTTGCTAAATGGAATAGGGACATAAATGCTACAATGATTAAACCATAATAAGTTATTTGAATATGGTTGGCACCCACAAATAAGGCGGTTGCAATACCTGTTAGAACAGTGCCCCATAAATATTTTTTTTGAAAAATAAGAAGTAAAGCAGCTATGAAAAAAGGTAAATAAGCAATGGCGTGCATTTTAGTGATATGCCCAACAGTAACAATAATGGGATTATAGGTGGCATAACTATAGGCTAATGCTCCTATGATACTAATAATATTATTAAAGCCTAGTACACAAGCCAAGAAATAAAAACAGATACAGGCTAAGAAAAATAAATTAATGGGTTCAGGAAGGTGTAATGTTAAAAAATTATCCAATAGACCAATGGTAAAGGCAAAGCCCGGTACACCAGTTATTTGATAAGTAGGCATACCTCCAAACATACTATTTGTCCAAAGTGGATGCTGACCATTTTTTTCTGCAAACTGCATTGCATCGCGAGCCATACCTTTCCATTGAACAATATCTTGTTGTTGCAATACTTTACCCTCAAGCGCTGGTTTGCAATAGATAATGGCCACCACTGCAAAAATGGCAACCGCCATTAAATGAGGTAGTGCAGATTTAAAAATAGACTTCAGCATATTCAATTTTTTATAGTAACAAACCTACAACTAAAAAGGCTTTTTAAGTAATTTTAGTACCTTGTAAATATTAACAAATAGAATGAAATACAAAAACAGTTTTGCTTTTCTCGCTAAGCTTGCTATTATCTGTAATGCCTTCTATATTCTCACTACTGCTTTTTTGTTTTTTTCTTGGTTAAAAATACCCATACCCGTGGCCAATTTTATGGCAGTTGTAGGCCTAGAAATGGCCCCTTTTGTAAATCTGCTTTTTGTAATTTGGCTTATTTTTATATTAATTCGTAAAAAAGAGAATAGGGTACCCTTATGGCAATCTACTATAAATATTTTAATGTTATTATTACAAATAATTCTACTTATAATTTAATATACCTATGATTCATTCTATTTTAAAAGATAAGCCCACTAAACTTTTTTTAGGCATTACTGCTTTTTTTGTTGCCAATGCATTAATTGCAGAATGTATAGGCGGTAAAATATTTTCATTAGAAAAAGTTTTTGGGGGGACGCCTTCTCAGTTGACCATTTTTGGTGTGCCTAATCTTTCTTTTAATTTAACCTGTGGTGTTTTATTATGGCCTTTAGAATTTGTGATTACCGATATAGTGAATGAATATTTTGGTCCTAAAGCAGTAAGAAGAATTAGTTATACCGCTGTTATTTTAATTAGTTATGCATTTTTAATGTTTTATTTGGCAATGAAAATTGCGCCCGCTGATTTTTGGGTAGCTTCCAAAACTGCAGAGGGTATGCCAAGTATGCAATTGGCTTTTGAGTCCATATTTGGACAAGGTATGTGGATTATTATGGGAAGTTTAATTGCTTTTTTGGTAAGCCAGTTTGTAGATGTATATGTTTTTCACAAAATTAAAAAAGTAACCGGTAATAAAATGATATGGCTTCGTGCTACAGGTTCTACTTTAGTTTCACAATTAATTGACAGCTTTGTGGTTTTATTTATTGCATTTAAAATAGGAAATGGTTGGAGTTGGTCTACCGTGATGGCTGTTTGTGTGGTTAACTATATGTATAAGTTCACTATGGCCATAATTTTAACACCTCTTATTACTTTTATAGAAGGCAGGATTGAAAATTATGTAGGCTTGGAAGTAGCTCATAAAATGAAATTACAAGCAATGGGGAAGGAGAATGAGATATAATGTATACTTTGAAAAATTTATATAGCTAAACTTTGTTTTAAAATTTGAATAGCCACTTTATCAATAGGCAAACTCATAGTATCTTCTGTTAAGCTTTCAAGAGAAACCCATCTAAAACATTCAGCTGTTTTAGTATTGTCATTAATTTGTTCTGGTTGAAAATCAAATGTTTTTTCGCTGGTTTTAATTTTACTACATTCATTGGAATGAACCTTGTAATAAATAGAGATGATTTGATCTTTTTTATTAAAAGCTGAAATTTGAAAAAAATCGGTGGTATATAAATGGGCGCCAACTGATACCTGCAAACCAGTTTCTTCTAAAAATTCTCTTTGTAAACCATCTCTAGTGCCTTCTCCAAACTCTAAGCCTCCGCCAGGTAATTTAGTGAAATATTCTCCGCGAATAAATTCATCACTCACTAATAAGCGATTTTTTTCATCTATTAAAATACCATAAACGCGTACATTGAATAAGGCCATTCTGTATATTTTATAAAGTGATTATTCCATTAAAAACAAAAGTGCCCGGCCCCATTAAAAAAATATTGTCAAAGCAATTATCACCTCTATTATTAAAACTTACTGCAAGTTTTCCACCCAAAGTTTCAATATTAATTTTTTGTTCTCCTAATTTTTCAATACCTGCTATTAATGCCGCTGCCGTTACACCTGTGCCACAACTAAAAGTTTCGTTTTCCACCCCTCTTTCATAGGTTCTTACAAAAAGTTGATTTTCGGATGGCTGCACAAAATTTACATTGATACCTTCTTCTCTAAATCTATTATTATATCGAATCATTTGTCCTAGACCCACTACATCCACATTATTTACATTGTCCACAAATTCTATATAATGAGGAGACCCGGTATCCAACACATAAAAGCTAACATCCCCTTCAATATTTTTTTCAACCGCTTTTACATCCTTCATTTTTAAATGCACCCAACCTTCTTTATCAATTTTAGATTCGTGCGGTCCATCAACTGCAATGAATGAGTACTTTTCTTTTTTTATACCTTGGTCAAAAGCATATTGTGTTAAACAGCGGCCTCCATTACCACACATAGAACCCTCCAAGCCATTGGCATTATAATATTTCATAGAAAAGTCATAACCTGCGGCAGTGCCTAATAACATTAAGCCATCGGCGCCAATACCTTTTCTTCTATCACAAATAAATTGTATTTGTGCAGTACTTAATTGAATATTATCAGCTCTGTTATCAATAATGACAAAATCATTTTGTGTGCCTTCGTATTTTGAAAATGGAATATTCATTTCTGTAGTTGGAAATTTTAATTTTTTGATTCAATTAAATTGTAGCAATAATACCCAATGATTTTTGAATCATATGATCTACTGCTTTGCCCATATCTTTACTATACTCTTTTTTTACTCTATTGGCAATAATCACATTGATACTTAAACATTGATGTCCTAACAAATTACATAAACCATATATAGCACTAGTTTCCATTTCAAAATTGGCAATTCTATGTTGTTCAAAACGAAAGCTAGTCATTTGATCTACTAATTGGGGCATTTTTAAAGGAAGTCTTAGAATGCGCCCTTGTGGACCATAAAAACCGGGGCAAGTAACGGTGATACCCTTACTATAACCTTCGTTAAAATGTTGAATTAAATTTTTACTAGCAGAACTAATGTAAGGTTGAATTTTATGTGAATGAATAGAAGTATGTTTTTCAAAAGCAGCTAATATGGCTTTTTCTTCTTCATTATTTTCTTGGGTATAAAAGTGAAGCACATTGTCTATGCCTAAACCGTGGGTGCCAGCTACTAATTCATTCACACCCACTTCGCCTTGCAAAGAGCCACAAGTTCCCATTCGTATTATAGAAACAGATTTTTTTTCTTTTTTAATAGTTCTTGATAAGAAATCTATATTCACTAAAGCATCTATTTCATTTAAAGCAATATCTATGTTATCGGGACCAATACCAGTACTTAATACTGAAATTCTTTTATTACCTATATAGCCTGTATGAGTAATAAATTCTCTATGAGATAATTTATGTTCAATTCGATCAAAATATTTACTTACTTCAGCAACTCTTTCTGGATCGCCTACGGTAATAATAGTATCTGCAATTTCTTCTGGTCGGACATTTAAATGGTAAATGGCGCCGCGGTCATTAATAATAAGTTCTGATGCTCCAATAGCCTGCATAGGTATTCATTTATTCTACAAATGTCGTTTAAATCGCAATAGCTGTAAAATTCTTTTATAATTAAGTTCTTTGCTTTATTTTCGCATTCTGAAAGGGTCCTGTGGCCGAGTGGCTAGGCAGAGCTCTGCAAAAGCTTCTACAGCGGTTCGAATCCGCTCGGGACCTCTTAAAAAAAGAAAACCTTACTCTTCGTAGGGTTTTACTTTTTTTAAAAGAACTCTTAAAAGAACTTATAAACGAACTCATATTTAACTCATATGAAATATTCTCAAACCATAGGAATTTTACTTTGCATCTTTCTTTTTTATTGCACTACACAACCTTTGGTTTTTATTGAAAGTAAAAATTGGATAATCACAGGATGGCAGACTGCAGGAACAAATTTTGGTCAACCTGGAAAATTTTTAGTGTATATAGGAAGTTTAGCTATTTTATTTTTTGCTATGCCTTTTATTTGGGCTAAAAGATTCAATATGACTTTTGCAGCTTTATTACTGGCCTGGTCTTTCAGAAATTATTTAATATTGTCTACCTGTCAAATGGGAGAGTGTCCACAAAAAAAATGGGCATTATATGCTTGCATTATTATTTCTTTGGCAATATTAGTAATGACTTTTTTACCTAAAATTAATGTGAGCAAAAAATAAAAAATTAAGTTGCTAATTTTTCCAATGCTTCTCCAATAATAGCTACTGCTTCTCTTATTTGTTGTTCATTAATTATTAATGGAGGTGCCAATCTTATTTTATCGCCGTGGGTAGGTTTGGCCAAAAGCCCTAGATCTTTTAAATGTAAACATAAATCCCAACTTGCTTCTGCATTTTTATGTTGAATGATTATTGCATTTAATAAACCTTTGCCTCGAATAGTTGAAATAAATGGTGAATGTAAGGCAGCTAATTCTTTTCTTAATATTTCACCCATTTTCATAGCATTGTTTGCTAAGTTTTCGCTTTTTATTATTTCTAATGCTTTCATTGCAACAGCACAGGCCAATGGATTTCCACCATAGGTAGAACCGTGCTCTCCTGGTTTAATTTGTAACATAATGGAATCATCTGCTAAAATTGCAGCAACAGGTAAAGTGCCACCACTCAATGCTTTACCTAAAATCAAAATATCGGGTCTTACTTCTTCGTGATCGCAGGCAAGCATTTTACCAGTTCTTGCTAAACCTGTTTGAATTTCATCCGCAATGAATAAAACATTATACTTATTGCATAAATTTCTCACTCCTTTTAAATATCCATCATCTGGAATAACAACGCCTGCTTCACCTTGAATAGGCTCTATCATAAATCCAGCTACATTTTTATCTTTTAAAGCATCTTCTAAAGCTGTTAAATTATTATAAGGTATTATTTCAAATCCTGGCAAATAGGGTCCAAAACCTTGAAAGCTACTAGGGTCGGTAGAAGAGGATATGGCTGCTAATGTTCGTCCCCAAAAATTACCTTCTGCAAAAATTATTTTGGCTTTATTTTCAGCAATACCTTTTACATTATAGCCCCATCGTCTTGCTAATTTAATGGCTGTCTCTCCACCTTCAACCCCCGTATTCATAGGTAGTACTTTGTCATATCCAAAATACTGGGTGATGTATTTTTCATATTCACCTAATAAATTATTGTGAAAGGCTCTAGAAGTTAAAGTAAGCTTACTAGCTTGTTTTTGTAATGTTTCAATAATGGCGGGATGACAATGTCCTTGATTGACAGCAGAATAACCACTTAAAAAATCAAAATATTTTTTACCCTCCACATCATATAAGTAAACGCCTTCTCCTCTTTCAAGAACTACTGGTAAAGGATGATAATTATGTGCGCCATATTTTTGTTCAAGTGCTAGGTATTTAGCAACATTATCGCTCATTGGTAAAGATGTCATTTTTTCAAATTTAATTATTGAAAACTAAAATTTAGGTAGCTATAAAAAAGGAACCGAAAAAGGGGAAAAAGATGGAGGTAATTGCTTTACCCCAAGGGATGATTGAGTAAATCAAGGTTTTGCTGTAAAAAACTTACTTGGTTCATAGCTCTAAGTTATATTTTTTAGATCAAATTGCCATATTTTGGGCTTACATTCGCAAAAACAATTTCATTGAAACCCCTTGTATCCATAGTTATTTTAAATTATAATGGGGCTGGTTATTTGGAAAAATTCTTGCCTTCAGTATTGGCTACTCAATATGAAAATTTTGAAGTAGTGGTGGCAGATAATGGTTCCAATGATAATTCTATTTCCCTTGTAAAAGATAAATTTCCTTCTGTAAAAATTATTACAAATGCTTCCAATGAAGGTTTCGCTGGGGGCTATAATTGGGCTTTAAAAAAAGTAAATTCCGATTATTATGTTTTGCTTAACTCTGATGTTGCTGTTGATCCTCATTGGTTAGAACCAATGGTTAATTTATTAGAGACACAAAAAAATATTGCGGCTTGTCAGCCTAAAATTTTATCTTATTCTAATACTGATGTATTTGAATATGCCGGTGCTGCAGGGGGTTGGATGGATACATTAGGTTATCCATTTTCAAGAGGTCGTGTATTTGATGTATGTGAAAAAGATCATCAGCAATATGATACGGCCATTCCCATTTTTTGGGCAACAGGAGCTTGTATGATGATTCGATCTGAATTATTTCATAAGATGCAAGGGTTTGATGCCAGCTTTTTTGCACACCAAGAAGAAATAGATTTATGTTGGAGATTACAATTAGATAATTATAAAATTTATGCTTGTCCAAAATCTTTGGTGTACCACGTGGGAGCTGGTACCTTACCAAGAGGGGGAAGAAAAGTATTTCTAAATTTTAGAAATAACTTAATAATGCTTGCTAAAAATTTAACTTTTGCTGAATTACTATGGAAGCTTCCCACCAGATTTACGCTCGATGCTATTTCAGCTTATAAAGGTTTATTGAGTGGGGATGCTAGCTTCTTTTTTGCAATTGCAAAAGCGCATTTTGCCTTTCTAGGCTATATATTCTCTGGGAAATTAAAAAGATCAAATAAGCTACAACCCCTCCATAAATTAGAGGGCGTGTATGCAGGTTCTTTGGTTTTTCAGTACTTTATAAAAAACAAGAAATTTTTTAACAAAATAGTGACTAAACTAGTTCATTATTAAGAACTTGTTGTTATTTTTGCACCAGTAAAAAAACAATATGTCACACGATTTACAAGAAAATGCAGCAGAAAAAGACATTGCAAAGAACTGGGTAAGTTCTTCTCGTTTCTTTTTTTATGTGTCTATTTTTGCTATACTAGCATTGGTTTTAGGTAATTGTTCAAAATTGTACAATAGCCGTTTTGATAAACCCAATCCAGAAGTACAATCTAGCTCACAGTATAAGCCCGAGTACAAGTAAGAAAAAAAATTTGTTTAGGAGTGCTGTTTTGTTATTTTTGCAGTCCTCAAAATAGTTCTTATACAAGCGAAAGTAGCTCATTTGGTAGAGCACGACCTTGCCAAGGTCGGGGTGGCCGGTTCGAGCCCGGTCTTTCGCTCCAAAAATCCCGTTCTTCGGAGTGGGATTTTTTTTAAAGTCTAATCTTAGACGCCTTGGTGGTGGAACTGGTAGACACGCAGGACTTAGACACAGTTCTTTTGAAGAACAATAATTTGAGTGCACTTCAAGAAATTGAAGATGTAGAACCCCGTAAATTCGGCGAACCCTTTTAAATGGGAATGCCGAGCGAAACCCGAAAGGGAACGTGTAGAGACTAGACACGGGGCACCTAAATCGAAAGAAAAGGTGAAGGCATAGTCCAGACTACAAACCAGATAAGGGTGGTGAAAACCATAGTAGTAAGAAAATCCTGTGGGCCGCAACGCCCGTGCGGGTTCGATTCCCGCCTGAGGCACAATCCCTTCTAATTTTATTAGAAGGGATTTTTTTTGCTTAATTTAGAACAGTAGATTCTCAATAGTATACAATCATCACAAAAATTATTGTAATGTCTCAGGAAAAAATATCAAAAAGTTTTTTGGATTTAGTAGAAATTATGGACACACTAAGGGAAAAATGTCCTTGGGATAAAAAGCAAACCATTCATAGTTTAAGAAGTAATACGATTGAAGAATTATATGAATTAGTAGATGCTATAATAGAAGAAGATTGGAAGAGCATCAAAGAGGAGTTAGGAGATTTATTATTACACATTTTATTTTATACGAAAATAGCTTCTGAAAAAAATGAATTTCATTTGCAGGAAGTGATAGAAGGAATTTCAAAAAAATTAATTCATAGACACCCACATATTTATGGAAATGTAAAAGCTGATACAGAAGAGCAGGTTAAATTGAATTGGGAGCAGTTGAAACTAAAAGAAGGCAATGGTGAAAAAACAATTTTAAGTGGGGTGCCTAATAGCTTGCCCTCTATGGTTAAGGCTTTGAGAATCCAAGAAAAAGTAAAACAAGTGGGTTTTGAATGGGAAAATAAAGAACAAGTATGGGACAAATTCAATGAAGAAATTGAAGAACTAAAGCTTGAGATAGCAAAAAATGACCCACAAAAGATGGAAGAGGAGCTGGGCGATGTATTTTTTAGCTTAATCAATTATGCAAGATTTTTAAAAATAGATCCAGAAAGCGCTTTAGAGAAAACCAATAAAAAATTTAAAAAGCGCTTTGAATTAATGGAAGCTTATGCCAAAAGCAATGGCTTAGATTTAGCCAAATTAAGTTTGGCAGAAAAAGAAGTCCTATGGCAAAAAATGAAATAAGGCTTTAATTCGCCCAAAATTTCTTAGATTGTAGGGGTAATTTTCATCATTTAACTTATCATCTATGAATGCTTTACTTGGTGTTATTTTTCATTTTATAGGAGGCTTTGCTTCAGGCAGTTTCTATATGCCTTTTAAAAAAGTGAAGGGTTGGAATTGGGAAAGCTTTTGGATCGTGGGTGGTTTATTTTCTTGGTTAATTGTTCCGCCACTAGCCGCTTATTTAACTATTCCAGGATTTGCAAATATTATTAGCCATACTAGTGGTGCCGTTATTGGTCTCACTTATTTTTTTGGTGTATTATGGGGTATTGGCGGTTTAACATATGGTTTAGGTGTTCGTTATTTGGGGGTATCATTGGGCAGCAGTATTATTTTAGGTTTATGTATGGTATTTGGTGCAATTATACCTGCTATTTATTATGATTTTTATCCAGTAGCTGAAAAAGATACTTTTAGTATAATGCTTCATAGTGGATGGGGGAAAACAGTTTTATTGGGTTTACTCATTTGTATAGTGGGTATTATCATAAGTGGTAAAGCAGGTGTGATGAAAGAAAAAGAATTGGGTAGTGAAGCCGCTAATGCTTCTAATAAAGAATACAAGTTTGCACTAGGTATGTTGGTATCAATTGTTTCAGGAGTGCTTAGTGCTTGTTTTAATTTTGGATTAGAAGCGGGTCAGGTTATGGGAGCTTTTGCAAATGATAGTTGGAAACTAGCGCATCCGGGCCAAGGTGAATTTTTATATCGTAATAATGTTATTTATGTGGTGTTATTATGGGGTGGATTAACCACCAATTTTGTTTGGTGTATGATTTTAAATGCACGCAATAAAACATTTTCAGATTATACCAATAAGCAAACACCTTTACCCAATAATTATATTTTTTCAGCTATTGCTGGCACAACTTGGTTTTTACAATTCTTTTTTTATGGTATGGGAGAAAGTAAATTAGGCAATGGTCCTAGTTCTTGGATTTTGCATATGGCATTTATTATTTTGGTGGCGAATATGTGGGGCTTGGTATTAAAAGAATGGAAAGGAGTGAGTAAAAAAACGATTTCTACGATTATTGTAGGTATAGTTATTATAATTTTATCGGTATTGGTAGTGGGGTATGGTAATAACAATCATAATTAAAACTATTATTAAATATTTTTAAAAAAGGAACAGTGAAAGAGTTTAAGTATGTAAATTATTTATGGGATGAAAAGAAAGCGGCCACTTTCAAAGAAGATGAAGTTGAATTACTTGTATACCGATCTAATTTACTGGGTGCCGATTTGAGACTCACTAATTATGGGGGCGGCAATACTTCTTGTAAAGCTATGGCTAAAGATCCTTTATCAGATGCTGAAGTGGAAGTGATGTGGGTGAAAGGGAGCGGTGGAGATTTGGGTACTATGCAAAAAAATGGGTTAGCTGCTTTATATGTAGATAGACTTCGTAGTTTAAAAAATAGATACAAAGGGTTGGCAAATGAAGATGAAATGGTTGAATTGTTTAATCATTGTATTTATGATTTAGCTTCTAAAGCGCCAAGTATTGATACAGCTTTGCACGGTTTTTTACCTTTCAAGCATATCGATCATTTGCATCCCGCTGCTGCCATAGCCATT
>CAXBQH010000038.1:0-16309 GCA_963977985.1 uncultured bacterium | reverse complement strand
TTATAAGTTTGAACAATATATCCCAGCTCTATTAAAATTAGGATTCAGGGTGCTTGGTTTTGATGCCCCCGGACACGGATTAAGTGAGGGCAAGTATATTAATATTATAATTTATAAACACGCCATCGAAAACATAATGAAGCAATTCGGCCCCATTGATCATTTTATTGGGCATTCCTTGGGTGGCATTACCATTTCGTTAATTGCAGAAACCATCGACAACCCCACCCATCATAAGTTTGTATTATTAGCTCCCGCAACTAAAACCAGCACTACTTTTGAAAGATATTTTAATATGATGCATTTTAGCCCCACCCTAAGACAGGCTTTTTTAGATGAATTAAAAAAACAAACTCATTTACCCTTGAGTTATTTTGAAGCAGATAGAGCCGTTGAAAATTATGCCGGTAAGGTATTATGGGTGCACGATAAGGAAGATCTAGTTTGTCCCTTTAAAGATTTAACGGAAATTCAAAAAAAAGCTCCAAAAAATATAAACTTCTTGATAACCAATGGTTTAGGGCATAATAAAATATATAAAACGCCTGAAATTATAGATAAAATAATGGCCTTTTTGAGCCCAAATGAATAGCTAATTTTTATTTTTTAGGTGAATGCTCTAATATTGCAACGCGAGAAAAGAGAAATTTACTCTACTTTGAATACATTTCTTTTTTCATAATTAATTGATATTCAATTTCTAAAATACCCGTAGGAGCGGTTGACCACTATGTCAAAGAACTTATTAATTGTGGAGTCGCCTGCAAAGGCCAAGACGATAGAGAAGATTTTAGGGGATGAGTTTGAAGTAAGAAGCTGTTATGGTCATATCAGAGACCTTGAAAAGGTAGATATGGGTATTGATCTAAAAAATAAATTCGCCCCAAGGTATACGGTCCCCAGTGAAAAAGAAAAAGTGGTTAAAGAATTAAAATCATTGTCAAAAAAAGCAAAGGAAGTTTGGCTTGCATCGGATGAGGACAGAGAAGGAGAAAGTATTAGTTGGCATTTAGCAGAAGTCTTAGGTTTAGATCCTAAAAAAACAAAAAGAATTGTTTTTCACGAAATTACTGCCCCTGCTATAAAAAAAGCTGTCGCCAATCCGCGTCTTATTAATATGGATTTGGTGGATGCTCAACAAGCAAGAAGAATTCTAGATCGTATTGTGGGATTTGAATTAAGCCCAGTGCTTTGGAGAAAAATTGGAATGCAAAGAAGTTTAAGTGCAGGTCGTGTACAAAGTGTGGCAGTAAGATTAATTGCAGAAAGAGAAAGAGAAATAAATCAATTCATCCCAGAAAGTATTTTTAAAATTTCTGCTTTATTTACAGCACTTGATATCAATAAAAAGAAAGTAAAATTTAAAGCGGAAGGTGCTCAAAAATTAAGTACTGCTGGCGCTGCTGAGAAATTTTTAAATGAATCAAAAGGGGCTCAATATACTGTTAAAGATATAACAGTAAAAGATGGCAAACGCACGCCCTCTGCACCTTTCACAACCTCTACCTTACAACAAGAAGCTTCTAGAAAATTAGGATATAGTGTGAGTAAAACTATGCTACTAGCTCAAAAATTATATGAGAGTGGTAAAATCACTTATATGAGAACTGACAGTATTAGTTTAAGTGATACTGCTGTCGAAGCTATTAAAGCTGAAATTCATACCAGCTTTGGCGACAAATATTATCAACCTCGCAAGTATAAAAATAAAAATGAATCTGCACAAGAAGCGCACGAAGCTATTCGCCCCACCTATATGAACGAGAGTAAAGTGGATGATGCCGATTTGAATAGATTATACGAACTTATTTGGAAAAGGACGATTGCTTCTCAAATGAGCGATGCTCAATTTGAAAAAACCACTGCAAAAATTGAAATTTCTACGAATAAAGAAACCTTAACAGCTAGCGGAGAAGTAATGAAATTTGATGGTTTTTTAAAAGTATATTTAGAAAGTAACGACGAAGAGGAAGAAGATAACAATGAAGAAGGAGAAAGTATTTTACCTCCTTTAACAAAAGGTCAAGTACTAGACTTTATAGAAATGACGGCCCTTGAGCGTTTCAGCCGCCCTACTTCAAGATTCACCGAAGCCTCTTTAGTAAAAAAATTAGAAGAATTAGGCATTGGTCGTCCCTCTACTTACGCTCCTACTATTTCTACTATTATGAAACGCAATTATGTAGAGAAACGCGAAAAAGAAGGAGTTAAAAGAATGTATCAAATTTTAACGCTCAACAAAAAAGACGAAATAAAAAAAGATACTGCTTCTGAAATTACAGGTGCTGAAAAAAATAAATTATCTCCTACCGACCTAGGATTAGTAGTTACCGATTTCTTAAAACTTCATTTCTCTAAAGTAATGGACTTTAATTTCACTGCTAAAATTGAAGATGAATTTGATGAAATTGCTGCTGGTAAGTTGTTATGGAGTGATATGATAGATTCTTTTTACAAACCATTCCACATTACTATTGAACATACTTTAGAAACCGCTCAAAGAGCCAAAGGAGAAAGAGAATTAGGCTTTGATCCTGTTTCTGGAAAAAAAGTAATAGCCCGTATGGGAAGATATGGCCCAATGGTTCAAATTGGGCATCAAGATGAAGAAGAAAAACCCAAATTCGCAAAATTAAAAGCCTCTCAAAGTATTGAGACTATTAGTTTTGAAGAAGCTATGGAGCTTTTCAAACTTCCTAGAATTTTAGGTTTATTTGAAAACGAAGAAGTGACTATTAATATAGGTAGATTTGGGCCTTATGCTGCTCATCAAAAAAAGTTTTATTCTCTCAATAAGGAAATGGATCCTTATACCGTCAATTTAGAGGAAATTACTCCAATGATTGTAGAAAAAAGAAAAGCAAAAGAAGAAAGAACTATAAAAGTATTTGAAAAAGAAAAAATTCAATTATTAAGAGGTCCTTATGGCCCCTATATTAAACAAGGCTTGCGTAATTTTAAATTAAGCAAAGAACAACAAGATAAAGTAGAAAGCCTCACCATTGAAGAAATCAATGCTACTATTGCTGAATTAAAAGCCAATCCACCGCGCAAAACGGCAAGAAAGAAAAAAGCTTCTTAGTAAACCGCTGGCTTACTCATTAGTTTTAAATATTGAATATGTGCTTTAATGGCACTGAGCACCGTTGGGTACTCGTTATATTTTAATTTAAAGTCAGCACAAGTTTTCTTTACAATAGCTGAAATAGCAGGATAATGTACGTGGGAGATTTTAGGAAATAAATGATGTTCAATTTGAAAATTCAACCCTCCTACTAACCAACTTACAAATTTACTTTTAGTGGCAAAATTGGCTGTAGTTTGAATTTGATGCACTGCAAATTCATCGGGCATTTTATTATCCGGCAACTGAGCTATAGGAAACTCAGTATCTGTAACAGTATGCGCTAATTGAAACACAATACTTAAAACAAATCCAGCAGTACAGGTAACCACTAAAAATCCCGTTAACCAGTTAACCCACCCTAAAAGATAGATAGGTAATACTACAAAAATAAAAGCGTGATATATTTTAACCATCCAAAATTCAAAATGTTCTGCCAAACTCATCTCATTGATAGATACATTTCCAATTTTTTTGGAAAAATACTTTTTGTAATCGGCAAAAAATATCCAAAAAATATATAATAGCATATACAATATCCAGAAATAGATATGTTGAAAACGGTGTAATAAATAATGTTTCTGGGTAGGTGCCATTCTCATTAAAAAACCAATTTCTATATCATCATCTACCCCATCAATATTGGTGTAAGTATGATGCAGGGTTACGTGTTTCATTGCCCACATATGGCGACTAGCTCCCATCACACTAATGGAAGAAAATGCTAATTTATTTAACCAAGGATATTTACTAAAACTACCGTGACTGCCATCGTGCATTACATTAAATCCAATAGCTGCAATTAAGCTTCCAAATAAAATACATTCTAACAATGCATATCCGGTAGAGGGCGTGAAAAAAATTAAATGTATGTAGGTGATCACAAATAAGCTCATTAAAATGATAGCTTTTGAAAATAATTTAAAATTACCTGTGGCTTTAATGGCGTTATTTTCTAAATAATGATTTACTCTTCTTTTTAATTCAGCGTGTAATGAGTGAGTCATTACTGGAAACTTAGGCGTAGGGGTATTTGTCATTAGGAGGGTTATAGTATACAAAGAAAGGGGAAATTACTATACCCAAACGAATAATAATTCTATTTATTATGTTAATAATTGTTAAATATATCCACATCATTGGGATAAGTAAAAATGATTTATTTCTATATTTTATGTTGATTTGAATAATATTTGAAAGCCCCATTACTATCCTATGCAAAAAGAAGCTGAAATTAGCGCCTTATTTAAGCTTATAGACGATCCAGATGAGGAGGTTTTTAATACCATTGCTGACAGATTACTGCACTATGGCACCCCTATTATTCCTGATTTAGAACATTTGTGGGAAAATACATTAGACGAAGCTACTTTGGATCGTATTGAAAAGATGATTTATAAACTGCGCTTACAGGATTTAAAAGAAGCATTTGCCCTTTGGAAATCTAAGCCTGAACCCTCTTTACTCGAAGGCGCTTTACTAGTAACAAAATTTCAATATCCAGAAATGCCCACTGATAACTTACGCCATCAGATTGAAAAAATTAGGCGTAATATATGGCTAGAGCTGAATAATTATCTTACTCCTTTAGAACAAGCAAATGTTATTAGAAATATACTATTTAATTATTACCAAATTAAAGGAGTGGAAGTAAATTATGAAAAACCTGAAGAATTTTTATTGTCTGCACCCTTACAATCCAAAAAAGGTAATGCCTTTGCCAACACCATTCTCTATGCGGAACTTTGTCAACAATTAGAAATACAAGCTCAATTTATCAATATCCCCAAACAATGTATTATTGCTTTTTATGCTTCAGACTGGGATCCCAATGAAATAATGACCCATCCACAGGAGTGTATACAATTTTATGTAGAGGGCACTACTGGAGGCGCTTTTTCACAAAAAGATTTAGATCAGTATATGGTTAGAGCTAATATTGAGCCAAAAAATAATTATTACAAAGCACTTTCTAATGTAAAAATTATTAAAAAACATTTACAAGAATTTGCTAAATGTTTTAATAGCCCCACGCTAGAATACAAACAAAAGGACCTTCTTGATTTAGCCAATTTATTAGACTAATATTAAATTCCTGAACTAATTGCAAAAAGACACATTGAGCTCAGCTTTCACTTTTGTTGTAACTTTACTTATATGATTCAATGGGAAGATTTTACTAAAGTGGATATTAGATGTGGAACTATTATTTCCGCAGAAGTTTTTAAAAAAGCTAAAAAGCCAGCCTATCAATTGAATATTGATTTTGGCAGTTTAGGTATTAAGAAATCTTCTGCTCAAATTACACACCACTATACGACTGACTCTTTAATTGGTAAACAAGTAGTGGCGGTTGTTAATTTCCCACCCAAACAAATAGCAAACTTTATGAGCGAATGCCTGGTTTTAGGTGTTTACGATACGCACAATGAAGTAGTTTTATTACACCCTTCTCATCCAGTTCAAAATGGGCAACCCATAGGTTAATGGAAACAAAATACACACAGATTTATTATAGTCCTATAGGTATTATCAAAATAGTAGCTTCTGACAGCTGTATTGAAGAACTAGTATTTATTGAAGAAGCTGAAGCCTTAAAAATTGAACAGTCAGAGAATATACCCCCTATCATTCATCAATGTACCGACGAACTAATAGAATATTTCGCGGGAAAAAGAAAAAGCTTTAGTGTACCTATTCATCAAGAAGGGACTGAATTTCAACAAAGGGTTTGGAAAGAATTATACGAAGTGCCTTTTGGAAAAAATTTAAGCTACGGAGAATTGGCAAAAAAAATGGGAAACTATAATGCGGTGCGCGCGGTAGCGGCTGCTAATGGTAAGAATAAAATTGCCATAATTGTACCCTGTCACAGAATTGTGGGAGCAGATAAGTCCTTGGTGGGATATGCTTGGGGAAAGTCAAGAAAAAAATGGTTATTACAACACGAGTTCAGATTAGCTTTGGGCGTACAAAGTTTATTTTAAAATAGCTCCATCAAATCCAAAAGGTAATAAATGACTAGCCGTATTTACTACCATTACTTTACCAGATTTACCTGCCATAATAATTTTAATAGGTGCCTGAAATCTGGTTTCATAATCTAATAAAGACTGCCTACACATACCACAAGGAGATAAGGGCTCATTGGAGGGTTTTCCTACAGGCTCATAACTTATGGCAAGAGTAGTTATTTTCTGATGAGGATATTGGCTACCAATACTATTTAATAAGGCACGCTCTGCGCAAATCCCCACTGGAAAACTTGCACTTTCTTGATTTGAAGATACAATAATGTCATTAGAACTTAATCTGGCTGCGGCTCCCACATTAAAATGGGAATAAGGAGCGTAAGCGGTTTGGGTAGCTTTTTTAGCAGCTTCTAATAATTCTTGATCGTCTTTGGATAACTGATTTGAATTATCTAACAAATCATATTCAAATTCAAATTTTTGATGCATACAGTTTATTTAATGAGATTAAATAATCGATTCCATCTTATAGACTTATTATAACTAAACCAAATTAAAGCAGCCCTTCCTACAATATGCGTTTCAGGAACAAATCCCCAATATCTACTATCCTGACTGCGATGACGATTATCCCCCATCATCCAATAATAATTTAATTGGACAGTATAAGTATTGGTAGGTTTCCCATTTATATAAAATTGACCATTTTGTTTTTCTAAACTATTATGTTCATAATTAGTGATAAGCCTACGGTAAATTTCAATAGTAGAATCATTTAATTGAATGATATCTCCCTTTTTAGGAATTTGAATGGCTCCATAATTATCTACCGACCAGGGAGCGTGGGCTATATCGTTGGGAAATGTATTTCCTACTATATTATCTACATAAAAACTCACTTCTTTTACTTGTGGTAATTTTTGCAAACTTGCTGCGGCACCAGCAGTCATATTTATAACGAAGGTATTGGGTCTTCCTTCCATTATTTTAAAATCGGCACTAGCTTCATTAATATTAATGCCCATAGTATCTTCAATAAAACTTTCTGGAATAGGCTTTCCATCGGTGACAACAATGTATTCAGTTTGTGCTGAAGGAGCTACAAAGGCAGGTGAATGATTCACCCATAACCTACTATCTTTTACTTGAATGACATCACCAGGCAGCCCCACACATCTTTTAATATAGTTATCGGTTTTATCCATTGGATGCACTAAGATGGGATAATCAGCCATTAGTTTTTCTCTGTTATTATTATACTCTGGCGTTCGCAAAACATCATAATAAGGAAACTTAGAACCAAACTCTGGTAAATTTATAATAGTATCTCCCGCAGGAAAATTAAAAACCACTACATCATTTCTATTGATATTTCTAATTTTGGGTAATCTTTGGTAGTCCAACTGTACCCATTTCAAATAAGAAGGCGTGGTGGGTGCTAAAGGAAGCGTATTATGTACAAAGGGAAAAGAGAGAGGCGTTTGAGGAATTCTGGCACCGTAGGTAATTTTATCTACAAATAAAAAATCATTTACCAATAAAGTTTTTTCCATACTCTCAGTAGGAATCACATAAGCTTCAAATAAAAATGTTCTAATTAAAGTAGCCGCCACAATAGCAAATACCCCCGCGTCTATCCATTCTCTGGAAGCTGGTTTATGATAATGCACTAATGCCTCATCTCCGTACCATTTTTCTTTGGAAGAAAATCCTAAATATGGTAAATAAATAAAAGGAAAGAACACTGTTAAACTATGATCAATGAGATTTACCTTTTTGAAATGCATTGCAAAAATTATCGAAATCCATAGGCTAACAAATTGACCTAAAATAGGTACTAATTGCAACCAAAACCATATCCTAGGTATACCACATAATTTAACCACTTCCCAGGTATTATAAATTGGAATAATTGCCTTGGTTTTATTAACCCCAGCTTTAAGAAGCATACTATAAATGCCCATATGCCAACCCAACCAATAAATAATAAGAATAAGTATGCCCATATGTAAAGAATTATGATATCAAAAATATCCCTTTGTGAGAGTTATTTGTAAAAAGATATAGAATTAACAAATATTTTAATTTGAAAGGTAGTATCTAGGGATGATCGATCATTTATTTGTACTGATGCATCATCTCTTTTATTAATTGAACTGTTCTGGTCGTATCTGGGATAGCCAAGGCAGTTAAATTAGGCGCATAATGCATAGGTGCATCAGCGCTAGTGATTCTTCTTATAGGCGCATCTAAATAATCAAAACCTTCTTTTTGTATACGATAACTTAATTCAGAAGAAACAGAGGCAAATGGCCATTGCTCCTCCACTATCGCGAGTCTATTTGTTTTTTTGACACTTTCTAAAACTGTCATCCAATCTAAGGGACGAATGGTTCTAAGATCAATTACTTCTGCACTTATACCTTCTTTTTCTAATTCAGCCGCCGCTGCTAAAGCTACTTTCATCATTTTATTGAAAGACACAATAGTAATATCTGTGCCCGGTTTTTTTACATCGGCAAGGCCTAATGGGATATAATATTCTTCCTCTGGAACCTCACATTTATCACCATACATTACCTCACTTTCTAAAAACATAACAGGGTCTTCTTCGTATCTCAAAGCTTGTTTTAATAATCCCTTTGCATCATATCCATTTGAAATAGAGACCACTTTTATACCAGGAATATTGGCTAAAAAGCTTTCAAAAGCAGTTGAATGTTGCGCTCCTAACTGACCTGCACTTCCATTGGGTCCTCTCATTACAATGGGACATCCTATTTGACCCCCACTCATAGCTAGCATCTTACTAGCCGTATTTAATATTTGATCTAAAGAAAGAACTGCAAAATTCCAAGTCATAAATTCAACAATAGGTCTTAACCCATTTTGAGCGGCTCCCACTGCCACAGCCGTAAAACCTAATTCAGATATGGGTGTATCAATTACTCGCTTGGGACCAAATTCAGCCAACATACCCTGACTCACTTTATAAGCGCCATTGTATTCAGCTACCTCCTCACCCATTAACAAAATTCTTTCATCTCTTCTCATCTCCTCGCTCATAGCTTCTCTGATGGCTTCTCTTAAGGCAATTGATCGCATTAATTTCTGTTTAAATTGAGTTGCAAAAATAGAGATTTAAATAGGAAAAAAGTAATTCTAAGGCATAAAAAATCCCCTCCTTCTGAGCTTCTCAGAAAGAGGGGATCTAAAATCTAACCCACCCTAAAAGAATTACAATACGTTATACGCAAAACTTATATAGTATAAGCCCCCGATTTTAGGACTACCATATGAAGTATAGTAATATTTGTTAAACACATTGGTACCACCTAATTTAATCATAGACTTAATATTAGGTACTTTATAGGTAAGAACTGCATCTACAGTACTGTATGAAGGTATTTGACCTGTTGCAAAAGTACCCTCGTACATAAGCTCATCTTGGTAATGTAAATTAACATTGAAACCTAATCTCTTATTCATTAACAAACCAGGATGACTCAAACCAAAGTTAGCTCTCCAAGTAGGTGTGTTGAAATAAGAAATAAAGCCTGAAGGTAAATTACCAATTTCGTCAGTGTATAAACTTGAAGTAAATACAAATTGATTAGGCAATAAATAATCTAATGAAGCGCCCCATCCCTTTGTAGAAACATTAGCAGTAGCATTAGTAGCAATACTATAAGCAATACGCTTATTAGCATCTAACACATCCAATGGACTAGGATTGGCAGCATTTCTAGATTGTAAAACAGTTACACCACTAATGAAATTTTCATAGTGGCCTGTATAAACATAAAAATCAATTAATAATTTTTTAGCAATTAAAGTTTTGTAACCTACTTCAAATGAATTCATTGATTCAGGCTTAAACTCAGGAAATTGTTGTTGTTGTAATAATGAAGGATTTACAGTACCTGCAGCTGCAGCAGCACCAAAAGCATTCACACTAGCTAAAGTATAAGCAGGGTTGGTACTAAATTTGTAGAAATCTCTTAATTGAGGTAAACCTCCCATTAAACGAGTACCACCGCCAACAGTTAAGTTAATCCATTGGTTTTGGGTAGATGGAAAACGATAAGCGCTTTGGTAAGAAAGACGGATATTGTTATCTTCTGCTACTTTCACCACTGCTGTAAATCTTGGAGTAAATTTACCTTTAAAGTTTTCGTTTTTATCATAACGACCAGAGAATGATAATTTCAAAATATCTCCGAAGAATTTTTTAGAAATTTGTGAATAAGCACCAGACTCATTAATATATAATCTTCCAGTAGTATCAGCAAACAATGTACCTTGAGAATTCAAAGTATATAATTTTGCACTACCACCTACTAACCAATCAATATCATATTTATTTAAATTCAACATTTCAGTTAAGTTCAAAACACCTTCTGCAACACTTAAAGTTGACTTATCTAAGAACTTACCACCACCTTTAGAAATAGGAACATTCGCAAGTGTAGTGAAAAGTGAATTGGTTCCAACATTTCCAGTAGGTCTTCCAGCATCTGCAATTAAACGAGCAGCGTTGTTAGCTGTTAAATAATCCATTCCAGCATCTCTGTATTGAGTATAAGCCCCTGTATATTGTTGATACCAAGTAGCACTTGGCTTCCAAGCTTCATTAAATAAACGAGTAGTAATAGTAGCATTAAACGAGTTACCTGCATCTTCAATAGTTTTGTAAGCTCTCACAGTCCAGTTCTTAGACTTTACTTCAAACTTGTACTGACTCATTTGTAAATCGTGTAAAGAATAACGATCAGAACCAGTGTACACAGTATTACCTGTTCCAGTATATGCACTTAAAGAGGCTTCTGTTTTATCGTTAATTTTATAGTGAATTGAACCAGTCACTTTAGTATTTTTTGCAGTAGGATCAATAATATCAGACTCATTATAACCAGTTCTACTAACATTCATTCCAGTATACCAACCTTTGGCATCACCAAACAAGAAAGGTGCATAAGGCACTAAACCAGCAGTGGCTGGACTAGCTCCTAAAAACCCTGTATACTTTGCTAATGTATTGTACACTGCAGAAGCACCTTGCAATTGTGCTAAAACAGTACTTGCACCAGCGCCGTAAACAGTAGCTAATTGCGCCAAGATACCTGCTTTAACAGGTGCAATTAAACCTGTAGCAATATTCAAAGTAGTTTCATCACCATATACATTCACACCATCATAGTTAGGATCTGTAAGTCTTGTTCCAGCAATAGGAAGACCATTACCATTTCCAGATGTTCTAGAATAGTTAGAAGTATTCATAGGTAACCAGTCTTGAGCTTCTGTATATTGAGCACTTACTTTGTAAGCAAAGCGTTCACCAATTTTGCTAGCCCATCTTACAGTATAGTCTTTGAAAGCAGCTTGAGGTCTTTCATAATTGTCAATGTGGTTAACCCCTTGTTTAATTTGGAAACTTAAACCTTGGTATTTGAATGGGTTTTTACTAGAAATTAGAACAGTACCATTCATACCACCAGAACCATATAATGCAGAAGAAGCTCCTGGTAATAATTCTATATTATCAACATCTAACTCTGTTAAACCAACAATACTTGCCACAGAGAAGTTTAAGCCAGGTGCTTGGTTATCCATTCCATCAATCAACTGATTCATACGAGTGTTACCACTACCATTAAAACCTCTTGTAGAAACACTTCTAAACAAGATACTAGCAGCTACGGCATCAACTCCTTTCATATTTCCGAGGATATCATAGTAACCTGTAGCAGGAGCATTTCTTATGTTAGCAGCGCTAATTCTTTCAATAGTCACAGGAGATTCAAGAATTTTTTCTGGAACTCTTGAAGCTGCAACAACTACATCAGAACCTAAAACAAAAGCAGGTGTAAGGCTCACACTTAAAGAACCTGTATTTCCATTAACCACCACTTCTTTTGAACTAAAACCTACTGAAGAAAAAACTAAAGTGTAAGGCGCTTTTTTAGTCACACTTAACTTAAAGTTACCTCTATCATCAGTGTAAGTTCCAGCATTTTCCCCTTTAAGGGTTACGGAAACTGCAGCAATCGTTTCTGAAGTACTTGCATTTTTAACTGTACCCGAAACACTACTTGCATTTTGTGCATTAGCTGTAAATACTATTAGAGTAGATAGGCAAATGAACGCAAAATGACGTAAACATTTTTTCATAATTGATTGTTTTTGATTGAATCGTAGTACAAATTAACATTTTGTAAGCATTTTATAAAAAAAACTCATTTGTATATTTAAAAAATTAATTTTGGCCTATGAATATGAAAAAGTTCCCCCATCAAGTAAATGAATACCACGGAAAGGTAAGAGATGTTTATTACATTGATAATCAATTACTTGTAATGATAGCAAGTGACAGAATTTCCGCTTTTGACGTCATTTTGCCTAGCCCCATACCTTTCAAGGGTCAGGTGCTCAATCAGATAGCTGCTTATATGCTGGATGCTACTAAGGATATTTGCCCCAACTGGCTACTAGATAGCCCTGCCCCCAATGTAAGTATTGGAAAAAAATGTGAACCTTTTAAAATTGAAATGGTGGTTAGAGGAAATTTAGTTGGCCACGCTTGGAGAACTTATAGTTCGGGTATAAGAAAATTATGCGGCGTGAGTTTACCTGAGGGAATGCAAGAAAATGATTTTTTTCCTAGCCCCATCATTACTCCTTCCACCAAAGCAAGTGAAGGTCACGATGAAGATATCTCAAAAGAGCAAATCATTGCACAGGGTTTGGCCAGTGAAAAAGATTGGTTGCTTTTAGAAAAATATGCACTTTCTTTATTTCAAAGAGGAAAAGAAATTGCAGCAAAAAGAGGTTTAATTTTAGTGGATACTAAATATGAATTTGGAAAAATAGGAAACACTATTTATTTAATGGATGAAATACATACCCCCGATTCTTCTCGCTATTTTTATGCCGACGGCTTTGAACAAAGACAAGCTAAGAAAGAAAAACAAAAACAATTGAGCAAAGAGTTTGTGAGAGAATGGTTAATAGCAAATAATTTTATGGGTAAAGAAGGACAAACAGTTCCCACAATGTCTGCTGAATGGATTGACACTATTTCTAAAAGATATATTGAACTTTACGAACAAGTAATTGGAGAGAAATTCGTTCCACAAACATTTTCTTCAGACAAAACTTATGAACTTGTTTGTGCCGCTTTAGAAAAATTGAGTTAATCCCTCCTAACCCCTTTGGGTCTTAATCGTTGTTTACTTTTATTAAAAATTTGTTGGCCTTTATCTATCCCCTTTCTAAGTTCTTTTTGTTTTTGCTCAGGAAGATGCACGATGTCAGTACAGGCCTGTGAACAGCAACCAGCATAGGTTTCAGCACATTTAGGGCATTGAATAAATAATAAATGACAACCATCGTTTTTACAATTGGTATGTGTATCACAAGGGCTACCACATTGATGACATTGGGCAATTATATCTTCTGTAATTTTTTCACCCAACCTATCATCGAATACAAAATTCTTTCCTTTAAACCTGCTGGTTAAACCCTTTTCTTTAATTTGATTTGCATAATGAATGACACCTCCTTCTAAATGAAAAACATTTTTGAATCCTTGATGTAACATATAAGCACTTGCTTTTTCACAACGAATACCTCCCGTGCAATACATAATAATATTTTTTTCTCGATGGTCTTTCATCATTTCTGCAGCCATTGGTAATTGTTCTCTAAAAGTATCTGAAGGAATTTCAATGGCATTATCAAAATGTCCTACTTCATATTCATAATGATTACGCATATCAATCACTACAGTTTCAGGAGAATCTAATAATTCATTCATTTGTTTTGCATTCACATACTTCCCTTTATTTTCCATACTAAATTGAGGATCTTCAATACCATCCGCCACTATCTTATTTCTATTTTTTATTCGTAACACCCAAAAGCTTTTTCCATTATCGTGCACCGCTATATTTAACCTAAGTCCCTCTAAACCTGGGATGGAGTATAGATAAGTTTTAAAATTTTCAAACAAGTGAGTAGGAACACTTATTTGTGCATTAATGCCTTCTTGGGCAATATAAATACGGCCAAACACCTGAAGCTCCAATAAACCCCTGTATAATTCATCTCTAAAAGCAACGGGGTCACTTATTGAAAAATACTTATAAAAACTGATGGTCGTTCTAGGAAAATTTTCCTGATATAACTTTTCTTTCAACTCCTTATTGGAGATACGATTATGTAAAACAGACATAGATTAAATTTTATCCCAATTACAGGTTGGGGAAATTCAATACAAAGATAAATAGAATTACAATTATTTGCTTTTTCTAGCAAAGCTGCCTGTTAAGGATGCAAATCCCCCAACTAAAGCGCCTACTATACTTGTCACTACAATTAAAAGAACATAAGACCCTTTTAAAGGTAGAATAGTAGCCACTTTCGTTGCTAAAATATGATGATTAGATTGATCTACTATTACCGCTAAACTTGCCCAAAGCAGTCCAATGGCCAAAGCACCTGCTACAAAACTCATCCAAGGTTTTTGTGGAATAGCAATAGCCACAATAACATTTGTAATAACAAAACTCCACCAAGGCAAGCTCGTATACATCCCAATGGCATAAGCCATTAAAGCGGATAAAAACAAAGTGGTTATAAATTTCATTGTATAGTATTTTTAAATATTTTTAAATTGAATATGCCATTTAGATCTTTCGTTATGAATTAATTTGTCTTTAGATAAAAATAATAAACGATAATACTTTCCAGCAGCCCAATAATCTACAAAAGTATCATAGTAAATACTTCCTGGATTACCACTTTGTCCTCCTGGATATAAACCATAGGCTTCAATTTCATCAGTTAAATGCACCACCATTCTCCAACTTGGTCCGTGTACTTCTGTGGTGGCATTAATAATATTCACGCCCCCTCCGATGGGTAAATCTAATCTGCTTAAAGCAGGCGTTTTAGTAAGATGCATCACTTTAGTGGCTTTAAATAAAGCCCATTCTAATTTATTTGCTTTTTCTAATTCCAATAATTTCTGAGTAGCTTTTTCAACTCCTAAGGTTACTTGATCTTTAAAATTTTCAATTTTATCTTTAGTCAAAATATTATCAGCAACAGACCAATTAGAATCTTTGATAAGTTGGTCTAGTAAAACAAAAGCGTCAGGTTTAGTTAATGGAATGGGAGCACCTGCTAGTTCATCCCCCCATACGGCCATCTCTACACTATCCCAAATTATTTTAAAAACAGTTGTCCCTTTTGAATGTACTCCATTATTTAAATCCCAATTAGTTAATTCGCCCACCATTCTTTTGGCATCTGGGCTAAGTTTATCTATTTGCAAATATTTCATTAAAGCAGGTCTCGCAGTGGCAGCAAATACATTATCATTATTAGTTTGCAATGCTTGCATATCTTCTGCGGTAATATTGGACATACCCATTAAGTGCTTGTTCACACTAATGCCTCTATATAAGGGAAAAGAACTAGCAGTTCCTAAATAATAAGGATAACTAGGATCGGTGGGTTTTTGATTGGCACTGCTTACAAATCCACGCACTGGATTTTTAATAGTTGGATTTTCATCATTAGGAATGATACCTTGCCAAGCATAAGAAGTATCATCTCCAGGCATTATGAAATCTCCTTGACGATTCCACCTGGCAACAAAACTTCCTTGTTGCTTTATGGCAATATCTCCCGACTTAGTTGCTAATACAAAATTTTGACCAGGACAGGTCCAAAGTGAAATGGCTTTTATATAATCATCGTAATTTTTTGCACGATTCAATCTGTAAAAAGTTTCAACGCCAGAAGAAGTAATAAATGCCGTCCATTGAACTGCTAAGTTTCGGCCTTTAGATTGTATATTTTGAAAATGTGCATCATACATAGCAGGCCCCCATTCTGTCATTGGAATTTGCTCTACTACATCGGCACTATCTTTAACTTTAATTACTTCAGTTCTTTTAGTGACGCTATTCCATTTACCATTAAACCAGTATTCATTTTCAGTACTATCTTTAAATTTAATTTCATAAAAATCTAACACATCTCTTCCTGCATTAGTAACACCCCAGGCTAAACTATCATTGAAACCTATAATAACTGCTGGAGAACCTGGAAAACTTGCCCCATAAGTGCTATGAGTGGGTGTTGTTATTTGTACTTCATACCATAAAGAAGGCATATTTAATCCTAAATGAGGATCACTACATAA
>CAXBQH010000037.1:0-17629 GCA_963977985.1 uncultured bacterium | reverse complement strand
TCAGAAGAAAAAGTGAGGTTACTTAACCATTGTAATTATTTTAAATCCGTTTTAAAGGAAACAGAGCCTAGTAAAGGAAAAAAACTTTCTTTTATTTTGCAAGAAATGGGAAGAGAAATTAATACCACAGGATCTAAAGCCAATGATGTTGAAATACAAAAGTTGGTAATTTTAATGAAAGATGAATTAGAAAAAGCTAAAGAACAAATATTAAATGTATTGTAAATGGGAAAATTGAATATTACCATTATGAGTATTTTGGGAAGTATAGCTTTACTTTTGATGGGTTGTGAAACAAAGCAACTTTTTGAACAAAATACCATTTATCCAGACCATCATTGGCCCTCCCAACAAGCTTCCCGATATCAATTTAATGTAACAGATAGCACTGCAGCCTATAAAGTATATTTTGTCATTCGACATCATAATGCCTATCATTATAAAAATATTTGGTTAGATATTACTATGAAAAGCCCTGCACAAGTGCTCACCAAGCAAGTGGCTAATTTAAACTTAGCGGATGATGCAAAAGGCTGGCTGGGCTCGGGAATGGACGATATTTACGATCAAAGAATTCAAATTGGTACGGCCCCTTTTCATTTTAAAAAAGGGTTAAATGAAATTAGCATTCAACACACTATGAGAGAAGATCCCTTGCAGAATATTTTATCTACTGGTATAAGGGTTGAAAAAGTGTTACAATGAGTGGAAAGCCTATAAAAATTAATAAATTAAAATTAGTAAGATTCATTTATTGGTTTTTTCTTACTTATATGGTTGCTGCTTTTATATGGTGGTATATTTCTTTAGAAAAACAAAATAATGAAATTGCAACCATTAAGTCTTTATCTCTACAAACCAATGATTATGCATTGGCTGCTAAAGCAAATGCGATTAAAGAATTTCAAAATAGAAAGACAAAACAATTTATAGGAGAGGGCCTTACATTTTTGCTTTTATTTTTAGTGGGTGCGATATATGTGTATCGTTCATTATTAAAACAGTTACGCTATGCCGATCAACAACAAAATTTTATGATGGCAGTAACCCACGAGTTAAAAACACCTATTGCAGTAGCGCATTTGAATGTAGAAACACTTTTGAAAAGAGAGTTAGAAGCAAGCCAACAAACTAAATTATTAGAAGCCACTTTAAAGGAAACCAAAAGATTAGATCAATTAAGTACTAATATTTTATTGGCCTCACAATTAGATAGAGGAGACTATAAAGTCACTAAGCAAACGGTAGATATGTCGACGCTAGTGATGCATTTAATTAAGTCTTTTCAAGATCGTTTTCCACAAAGAGAGTGTAAGGCAATAGTTACTGAAGGCATTCAAATACAAGCAGAGCCACTCTTAATACAATTATTAATTAATAATTTAATAGACAACGCACATAAGTATGCGCCTTTAACTGAGCCTATATTTATTGAATTAAATGAAAGCCAAAAGGGAGTTCAATTGATAGTGAAAGATCAAGGCCCGGGTATTGCTAGTGCCGAAAAAAATAAAATATTTGAGAAATTTTATCGAATAGGGGAAGAAGGCACAAGAACCACTAAGGGTACAGGTCTTGGCCTTTATCTATGTAAGCAAATTGCACTTTTTCACAATGCGACTATTGTGCTTAGTAATAATGAGCCTAGTGGTTGTATCTTTACCGTTAGTTTTAAATAAACAAGATGCACAAATTTGAAATTTTAGTAGTGGAGGATGAAGAAAATTTACACGACGCTCTTAAATTAAATTTAGAAATGGAGGGCTATAATGTAAGTTCTTCTTTTGATGGTGCTGATGCCCTTAAGCAAATTCAATCGGCTCATTTTGATTTAATTATTTTAGATATTATGCTTCCCTCCCTAGATGGATTTGCTATTACTGAATCGGTGAGGTTACAACATATTGAAACACCCATTTTAATTTTAAGTGCCAAAAATACCAGTGCCAATAGGGTTCAAGGATTAAAATTTGGAGCAGATGATTATTTAACTAAACCTTTTAATTTAGAAGAATTGTTATTGCGCGTTTCTAAATTACTTCGAAAATCAACATCTGTACCCACTAGTTCTATTAATGAAGTGTATAGTTTTGCGGGCCATCAAATTAATTTTAAATTACAAGAAGCGCTTAATGTTAAGGGTGAAAAAATAGCATTGACAAAAAAAGAATCAATGCTGCTTCAGTTACTTATTGAAAATAAAAATTCAGTAGTGACAAGAGAAAAAATTTTACAGTTGGTTTGGGGTTATAAAGTATATCCCACCACTAGAACCATTGATAATTTTATTTTAAGCTTTCGTAAATATTTCGAACAAGATCCCAAATCGCCCAATCATTTTATATCCATCAGAGGGGTGGGTTATAAATTCCAGGATTAATAGGTTTTTGATACAATCTTTTCCTCCTTTATTCGTTATGTTAGTAGTTAATACTAGCGAATGTCATTGAACTCCATTGTAGACTATTTAGAACCCATAAATCTAGACCTTCTTTCCAAAGATGAGGGCTATCGTGACACCCAATTAGGTAAGCACATTAAGTCGCATCAGGGAAATCTACCCGATATTACAGGAGCCGATATGGTATTGATTGGAGCTGGTGAATGTAGGGGTGGGGGCTATGCCCTAAATGGACATCAGGCTGCCAATGCTGTAAGAGCAGCATTGTATGCTCTTTATTATTGGCATTCCCAAGTGTCCATTGTGGATTTGGGCAATGTGAAACTAGGACAAACCATACAAGATAGTTATGCCGCTTTAAGAACTGTTATTTCTGAATTATTATTACAAAATAAAAAAGTAGTCATTATGGGTGGGTCCCACGATCTCACCCTTGCTCAATACCACGCTTATACTTCTATACCTACCTTAGTAAATGCAGCGGTGGTGGATGCAAAGATTGATTTAGATTTAGAAGCTAGGCTTCCAGCCGATCATTTTTTAGAAGAACTTTTTACGGGGCTTCCCAATCATTTAAATCATTATGTACATATAGGATTTCAAAGTTATTTTATGCATCCACATATGTTGGAGACCATAGATAAACTTAGATTTGATTGTTATCGTTTGGGTAAAGTAAGAGAAGATATAGAGGAGATGGAGCCTGCCATCAGAGATAGTCATATGATGAGTTTTGATATAAGTGCCATACAAAATGCACAAGCTCCTGCCAATATAATTACGCCTAATGGTTTTAATGGGGAAGAAGCCTGTATTTTAATGCAATATGCTGGAATGAGCTGGAAAACTAGCACGATTGGTTTATTTGGGTATCAGGCTGAATTAGATAATAATGGTTTGACAGCCATACAAATGGCACAAATGATTTGGTATGTGATTGATGGGCTGCAAAAAGGTAAAAAAGAATCGCCCTTATCGGCTACAGAGAGGTTTAAAGAATTTCATATTGCTTTTTCAGATATAGAAACTAACTTTTTACAAAGCAAGAGTACTGGAAGATGGTGGATGCAAACACATAATAAACAATGGACGCCTTGTAGTTATAAAGATTATTTAGTAGCTTCCAACAACGAAATTCCAGAAAGATGGTTAAGAGCTTTAGAAAGGGAATAAATTTTTCCCACCTTTTTATACTATTTATATTTTTTTTGAGTACTGCTTGTTCTGTGCGTCAAGCTCAAAAAACTTTATTGCAGGATCCTGCATTAAAAGGAGCCCACGTGGGTGTGGCAGTGTATAATGTTTCAAATGAAAAATGGATAGATAAACATTGGAGCGATTTGTATTATACGCCCGCAAGTAATACAAAAATTCTTTCTTGTTATTTAGGAATGCGTTATTTAGGCGATTCTATTCCGGGTTGGAAAATGGCAGAAAACAAGGATAGTCTTTTTTTAATGCCATTAGGAGACCCTACATTTTTACATCCCGATTTTTCATATCAACCGGTAGCTGATATCATTCGACAAACTAAAAAACAAGTGGTGCTATGCTTGCCAGACTACCCAGATGCTTTTGCAAGTTATGGTAGAGGTTGGGCTTGGGATGATTATGCGGAAGACTATCAGCCTGAAAGAAATAGATTTAATATTTATGGAAATGTTCTTACTGTTTCTAACACTAAAGCTGGTATTCAAATTCAGCCCAGTGCACTCATAAAAAATCAACCTCCCCCTACTCAATATACAGAATGGACAAGAGATAAATTTTCAAATCAGTTTTTTCCAACTGGTAAAACTATAAAAGACTCTTTACAACAAATTCCTTTTATTACTGATAAAACTTATGCTTTAGCAAAAATATTGATAGAAGATACTTTACATCCTGCTTTCCCATTGGTCATTCAAAAAGGATGGCACTCAGCTGGAAGTCAAATTCTCAAAACCGTACCTACCGATAGTTTATTAAAAATTATGATGCATAGAAGTGATAACTTTTTTGCAGAACAAGTTTTTTTAATGGCATCTCAGCAAATTTTAGGTACTATTAATGATAAAGCTATCATAGATACTATTTTAAAATCTGATTTTGCTTTTTTACCTCAAACGCCACAATGGGCAGACGGTAGCGGATTAAGTCGATTTAATTTAAATACACCAGAAAATTATGTAGCCTTATTAAGAAAAATGGAAAATGATTTTTCTTTCAATCGTATAAAAGGTGTTTTTGCTCAAGGTGGAAAAACTTCTTTAGCAGCTTATTATAAAAATATTCCTGGTGAATTATATGCAAAAACAGGTACACTGGGTAATCAAATTGCATTGAGTGGTTATATTACTACCCACAAAGGCACGCATTTACTTTTTTCTGTATTGGTGGCTAATCATATAAGTCCTACTACTTATGCAGTGAGAAAGGCGGTTGAAAATTACTTAACCAGTATTATGAAGTTGTACTAACGAAGTTTATTTACTAAATAAACTATCCAAATAATCTTGTTTTAACTCAATATAAGTGGGGGCGCCTGTTGCAGTGATAGTGGGTTGGTCACAAGCGGCTAGTGATTTTATTAAACTATGCATTTCTTTTTGTGTCAAGGATTGCCCCGTTTTAATAGCCATTTGACGGGCCATACATCTCATTAGTTTTTCTCTTTTACTAAATTTAATATCACTACTAAAATGCTTGAATTGCTCTAGCAATAGTTCTATTGTATTTTTTTCATTTCCAGCAATGACATCTGCAGGAATTCCTTGAATAATAAAACTATTTTGTCCAAAAGGTTCAATTTCATACCCAATGTAAGTGAGATCTTCAATAATTTCTTCTAATACAATAGCATCACTGACACTTAATTCTAAAACTACTGGGAATAAACTTTTTTGGGTGACCTGAGAATGGGCACTTGCTTTTTGAAATTGTTCATACAAAACCCTTTCGTGGGCCAGTTGTTGATGTATCATTATAACTCCACTAACCGTAGGAGCCATAATATAGGTTTGATGTAGCTGCAATAGAAAAGCATTTTCCTCTACATCTAAAGGGTTAGCCTCTTTGTATAAACCCATTGATGAAGCTTTTATAACATAAGATTCATTTTGGGACTCTTCTTGACTAGTGGTGGAAGTAGGCAGGTCGGTGAAAAAACGCTTCCAATCTTTTTGAGAAGCATTTTCGGTTTTAGCAATGAAGTGGGCTTGATTTTTTTTACTAAAACCTTCATATAAAGGTTGTTGGGTAGTAGTATTCAACTGAGCATCTGTAAAAGGTTTTTGTATGGCGTCTAAGCTTTGAATAGTAGCATCTAAAGAAAAATCTAAGGAAGGCGCCACACTGAATTGTGCTAGTGCGTGTTTTACTGCGGCTTGTACAAATGCATAAATTATTTTATCGTCCTCAAATTTGATTTCTTGTTTGGTAGGATGTACATTAATATCTACTTGCGCAGGGTCTACTTCAATATATAAAATATAACTTGGAAAGTTTTCTTTGGCAATAAGTCCTTCAAAAGCATTGGCTACGGCGTGGTGTAGGTAAGCACTTTTAATAAATCGACGGTTGACAAAAAAATACTGATCGCTTCTGGTTTTTTTAGCGGTGTCTGGTTTGCCCACAAATCCGGTAATAGTAAGGTAGTCTGTTTTTTCACTAACGGTGACTAATTTAGTTTGATAAGTATTACCTAAAACCTGAAGGGCTCTTTGTTTAATATTACCACTTTCCCAATGATATACATCTTGACCATTACTAGATAAACTAAAATATATTTCAGGGAAGGCAAGTGCCACTCTGGTAAATTCTTCAATGATATGTTTCAGCTCGGCACTGTTACTTTTTAAAAAATTTCTTCTCGCAGGCACATTAAAAAATAAATTTTTCATACTAATACTAGTGCCATCTGAACTTGCTATAGCCTGCGTATGGGTTATTTTACTGTTTTCAATTTCAACAGCAGTTCCAGTTTCATCTTCTGCTCTTTTGGTTTTTAAACTTACTTGTGCCACAGCGGCAATGGAGGCTAAAGCTTCTCCACGAAAACCCATAGTTCTAATTTGAAATAAATCTTCAATGGTACTTATTTTACTGGTGGCGTGTCTAGCAAATGCATTTAGAGCATCGGTGGCACTCATACCTTTACCATTATCAATGACTTGAATGAGAGCTTTACCAGCATCGTTTACTAATAATTTTATTTCTGTCGCCCCCGCATCTACTGCATTTTCGAGTAGCTCCTTTACTGCACTTGCAGGCCTTTGAATTACCTCACCTGCTGCAATTTGATTGGCAATGTGGTCTGGCAGTAAATGAATAGTATCAGTCACTTTTAATCTCTTTTAAAGTGTGTAAAAGTAGTAAATTTGCCCTTTAAAATAGCAACTTATGGTAAGAACAGCAGACATTCAAAAACTTAAACACCAGTTTCTACCTTCAGATGCTGTGATCACCCATTGGGAGTCCCTAGAGCCTTATTTTAAGACCTTGTTAGCTACTGAATTAAATTCAGTGGAAGTGCTTGAAAAGTGGCTTCGAAACCTCAGTGAATTAGAAGCATTCATAAGTGAGGATGCTTGTTGGAGACAAATAAAAATGACTTGCGACACTTCTGATGCCTCTTTAGAGGAAGCTTTTAATTATTTCTGTATGGAGATTCAGCCCAAAATACAACCTTATGCAGATGCGTTGAATAAAAAATTAATTGCTTGCCCATTTACAAAGGACTTGGATCCTTCTACCTATTTTACTTATTTAAGATCGGTTAAAAAAAGTATTGAACTATTTAGGGAAGAAAATATTCCCATTCAAGCTGAATTAAGTGTATTACAACAACAATATGGAGTGATTGCAGGTAAAATGACTATTGATTTTCAAAATCAGGAATATACTTTGCAACAAGCAGCCCAATTTTTAGAAAATCCCGATAGATCAATTAGAGAAGAAGTGTATTTGAAAATTCAGGAACGCAGGTCTCAAGATCAAACTACCTTACACGATTTATTTACTAATTTAATTCAAAAAAGAAATCAAGTAGCACTCAATGCTGGTTTTAATAATTATAGAGATTATAAATTTCAAGAGTTAGGAAGATTTGATTATACCAAAGAAGATTGCTATCAATTTCACGAAGCAATAAAATTACACGTACTTCCTTTGATTGATAAAATTTATGAACGAAAGAAAAAGAAATTAGGTGTTGATACCCTAAGACCTTGGGATACAGAAGCAGTACCTCTCAACACCAAGCCCCTTCAACCTTTTACAGATGGTCAGGATTTATATAATAAATCGGTGTCTTGTTTTGAAAAATTAAATCCATTTTTTGCTGATTGTTTAAGAAAGATGAATGAATTAAAACATTTTGATTTAGAAAGTAGAAAATCAAAAGCACCCGGAGGATACAATTGTCCCTTAGCAGAGTCGGGGGCGCCCTTTATTTTTATGAATGCAGCAGGTCAAATGAGCGATGTTACCACTATGGTACACGAAGGGGGCCACGCAATACATTCTTTTTTAGCGCATCCGCTCTCCCTTAATGCATTTAAGGAATATCCTATGGAAATGGCCGAGCTGGCAAGTATGTCTATGGAATTATTTACAATGAATCATTGGCAAAGCTTTTTTGATAAAGAAGAAGATTTGCGCCGAGCTCAAGAACATCAATTAGAAAGAACAATTACAATTTTTCCTTGGATTGCTATTATTGATAAATTTCAACATTGGGTATATGAACATCCTGCCCATAGTATCAATGAAAGAACCCACACTTGGAAAGAAATTGTTGCAGAATTTTCTACCTCCAGTATTGACTATACTGGATTAGATAAGTATAGGGCTATTGGTTGGCAAAGACAATTACATTTATTTGAAGTGCCGTTTTATTATATAGAATATGGTATTGCTCAATTAGGCGCCATTGGAATGTGGATGCAATATCAAAAAAACCCGGCGCAAGCATTAGAAAATTATATGAAGGCCTTAAGTTTAGGAGGTACAAAGACTTTACCTGAATTATATACAGCGGCTGGAATTGAATTTAATTTCTCTCCCCAATATGTAAAAAAATTAATGAATTTTGCCAGCGATGAATTAGAAAAATTGTACGCTTAGGTAATTACTCTTAATTGCGTTTGGGATTACTAGGTCTGTTGCCTTGTCTATGATTGTTATTGGGACCGTTAGAGGGTCGTTGGTTTTTAGAAGGCCCTCTGTGATTATTTCTTTGTTCATTTCTTTGTTGATCTTTTCTTCTGCGATCATTTTTTTCTAAGCTTCTTAAACTTATTTGCCCTACTACATCTACAAAGGCAGGTTCTTCCACTTTAGGCTTGCCGCTGCTGAGTTCAATAGCTTGTAATTCTTCTACGGCAATGCCTTGCTGATTTAATTTTTTAATTTCAATAACACGATCAATGGTTAAAGGGTAATGTTTAGTGTTATTGGGTAATGTATACCACATTAAATTTTTGAAAATATCTTTTTTTATTAAAAAAGCTTGACCCATCGCTGTTTGCAGTGTATCTGCATAATCAGGAAAACCTTGTAAAGCGTCTAAATAAGTGTCTAATTCAAAATTTAAGCAACATTTCAATCTACCACATTGACCACTTAATTTAGTTTGATTAATAGATAAATTTTGGTAACGAGCTGCAGTGGTGTTGACACTTTTAAAATCGTGTAACCAAGTGCTACAACATAACTCTCTTCCACAACTTCCTATACCTCCCACTTTGGCGGCTTCTTGTCTTATGCCAATTTGCCTCATTTCCACTTTTACTTTGAACTCTGAAGCAAAAGTTTTTATTAATTCTCTAAAGTCAATACGATCATCGGCTGTATAAAAAAATGTACCTTTCTTTCCGTCCGCTTGTAATTCTACTTCACTTAATTTCATTTCTAATTTTAAGTTCCTAGCAGCAGCTCTGCTTCTTGCTAAAATTCCGGGTTCTCTATCTTTACTTATTCGATAGGCTTCAATATCTCTTTCGTTACTGGGTCGTAAAATTTTTTTCATCTCTGGACTAAATTCATCAGTCCCTCTTTTCTTTAATTGAATACGCACCAATTCTCCAGTGAGTGAAACTTCACCTACATCAAAACCATTGACGCCCTCTACGGTTACGAAGTCGCCTTTTTCAAAATGTTGTAAAGTGGTGTTTTTAAAGAATTCTTTTCTACTTCCTTGCTTGAAGCTTATTTCTACTACTTTGCATTGGGTAGCAGTATCGTCAATAGGTAAATCTCGTAACCAATCGTGTACATTGAGTCTATTACAACCTCCCGTACTACAGCCTCCATTACTTTTACACCCATTAGGTGTTCCTGTTCCACAAGAGCCACATCCCATATTATGTAAGTTCTACTGTTAATGAATAAAAATACCGCGCCTGCTATTGTTTATTTCACCCTCATTTCTCTTCTTTTCACAAGCCACATAGCTAGGCATTAGTCAAAATTAAGCTTTTGTTCTGAATGATGTGGTATAACTTGATTCCCAAGGCCATAAATAGTATTTTGGAGTTGGCATTTCTTTCAATATAATAAGTGGCTTTATCAATTTCTTGGATAATGGCTTCCATTTGCCCAACACTAGCTATCTTATTGATTCTTAATGCAAAATCTTTTAAATCGGGATCTAAGGGAAGGTGGGTACCTAATACTTTCAAACGAATACTTTGTTCCAATAAGTGGTTAAAATACTTCAAAAACTGTTTTTGGGGCTCTCTTCCCATTTTACTGGTTTCGTCCACCCATTTTACTTGTGCTACGGGTCCATTTTTTAATATGGCATTGAGCCATTCTCTAATCTGTCTTAAATAATCGGTATCACTTTGTTGCAACAAATGAAGGGCTTCTCTATAATTACCATCTGACATAGAAGCTATAGTGGCAGCTTTTTCTTTTTCTAGGTGACCTTTGCTTATTAAGGCTGCTTCAATTTCTTGATTCGTCAATCGGGGTACCTTAATTAATTGACAACGACTTAGTATGGTGGGTAAAATATTTTCTTCACTAGCGGCTACTAAAATTAAAATAGTATTATCGGGGGGCTCTTCAATTAGTTTTAAAAGTTTATTGCCTTCCTTTCCTAAATATTCTGGCATCCACATTACTAAAACTTTGTAAGCACTCTCAAAACTTTTAAAACTTAATTTTTTAATGATTTCTGCGCATTCATCTGCACTTATATTGCCTTGCTTATTTTCAGCTTTAATAAATTGTAGCCAATCAAAAACATTACCATAAGGATACTGCAAAATAAATTCCCTCCACGCTTCTATAAAATTTGTGCTTAAATTTTTTTGTCCTGGTTTTTCGCTAATGCTAGGAAAAGAAAAATGTAAATCGGGGTGCATTAATTTACTAGCTCTTTGATAAGCAGGTAAGTTTTCAATTTGATCAGGAGTGTAAAAATTATTTTTAGGGGAGGGGGTGTTTCCAAATAAGTCATTGGTAGTATCTTCCTTGATAGCTGGAATACTTGCTATATATTGTGCAAAGGCAATAGCTAAAGGCAGTGCCCCTGCGCCTTCTGGGCCTACAAATAGCAAGGCGTGGCTTAGTCTTTTTTGTTCAACTAAATGTACTAATTGCTTTTTTAAAGGCTCTTGTCCAATGACTTCGCTAAATAACATACCAACGAAGATAATGGATAGTTTATAATAAATAAGGCTTTATAAACTTCCTAGAAATTTATTTTAAGTAAGACAGAATGGTCTCGCTATCGGGCTTTACATTGCTAGGAAAATAGGCAATCATTTTGCCATTTTCATCAATTAAAAACTTATTGAAATTCCAGGAAATGCTGGCATCTAAAATTCCATTTTTTGATTTTGTAGTGAGCCATTGATAAATAGGAGCCATATTATCTCCTTTAACATCAATTTTATCTGCTAAAGGAAAGCTGACACCATAATTCTTTTTACAAAAAGCAACAATTTCTTCGTTGCTACCAGGTTCTTGTCCACCAAATTGATTACAAGGGAAACCTATAATAACTAATTTGTCTTTATATTGTTCATATACTTTTTCTAAAGCTTCGTATTGAGGTGTATAACCACATTTAGAAGCTGTATTAACGATTAATATTTTTTTACCTTTAAAACTTGCCAAGTTTAAAGTTTTACCATCAATACTTTTAACAGTAAAATTGTGAATACTTTGTGCTTGGGTGGTTATTACAGCGGCCATAAATAAAATGCTTAATAATGTTTTCATATATAATAATTTTTGTGATAAGGCAAAATAGTGTTGTTTTTTGCGATTTTAAATATAACAAAATTAAATAGAAAAAGTTGACTCAAGGGGTATTAAATAGTTGTGAGATACTGTTTTTAGATAAAGTTATTAGATAGTGTAGGCGGCCGCTAAAAGACTAATAGACCTTGGCTGGGCCTCTTTCCACAAATAGAGACTGGCTGCTTCTAGGGTAGCGCCTGTGGTAATGACATCATCCACTAATAAAATATTTTTTTGAACTAAGTCAACATTGTCTGCAATACTAAAAAAAGCTTCTTTGAGATCATTTCTTTCAATTCTATTTTGCTGAGTTTGACTTTTTACATTTTTTTGTTTTAATAAGACGGGTAAAATGGGAATATGAGGTATTTTCTCTTGTATACCTTGACAGAGTATAAGGGCTTGATTATATCCTCTTTTTCTTTCTTTGTTTTTATTTAATGGAAGGGGTATCATACAATCAATATTTTTAAATCTTTGACTTTCTAACATTTCTTTGCCCATTATATTTCCTAGTAGCCTTCCCACTTTTTTTTGGTGTTGATACTTCAAAGCAAAAATTAATTTTTGTACAATACTTTCTTTGGTAAAAAATAAACTTGCTCCGGCTTGATCAATGGGCGCTCTTCCCCAGAATATTTTTTCAATAACATTATTTTCAATAGAGAGAAAAGAGCAGTAGGGTAAATTTTTCTCGCAGGCTTCACATAAAACTTTTGTGGCGGTTAGTTCCTCGCTGCCACAATGCATACAAATTTCCGGATACAATAAATGTAAAAAACCAGTTCCTAGTTGTTGAAGATTTTTAAAAAAAGCATTGGTGGCTAATAATTTATGCATTTAGAAAGAGCTTATAAGCTTCTTCTACTGTTTCAACTGCCACTACTTTTATAGCTAATTTTTTTGTATCAATTCCTTTTTGATTAAAACTTGAAATTATTATTTTTTCAAAACCTAATTTTTCAGCCTCTGCAATTCTTTGTTGTATTCTATTGACTGCTCTAATTTCACCATTGAGGCCCACTTCTCCTGCAAAACAAATTCCTTGTGGTAAAGGAAGGTCTTCGAAAGAAGAAAGTAAAGCAAGAATAATAGCTAAGTCCATAGAAGGGTCTTCAATTTTTAATCCCCCTGCGATATTTACAAAAACATCCTTCATTCCAAATGCAAAACCGCCTCTTTTTTCTAATACGGCTAATAGTAATTGTAGTCTTCTTAAGTCAAAACCAGTGACAGTTCTTTGTGGTGTACCGTAAACACTTTGTGTTACCAAGGCTTGCACTTCAATAAGTAAAGGGCGCATACCCTCCATAGAGGCAGCAATGGTGCTTCCACTTAGGCCGTCATTTCTTTGGGCAATTAAAAAAGCTGAAGGGTTATTCACTACTTTCATTCCCTCGCTGGTCATTTCATAAATACCTAATTCACTAGTTCCCCCAAATCTATTTTTTAAAGTACGAAGCATTCTATAAGCATAATGTCTATCTCCTTCAAATTGTAATACTGTATCCACCATATGCTCTAATATTTTTGGTCCAGCAATACTACCTTCTTTGGTGATATGTCCAATTAAAAAAACAGGGGTGCCAGTTTCTTTGGCAAAGCGTTGAAATTCTGCAGCTGTTTGTTTTATTTGAGAGACACTTCCAGCAGCAGCTTCTATGAGATTAGATTCCAGGGTTTGAATGGAATCCACAATGACTACAGTAGGTTTTAATTTCTTAATGGCTTTAAAAATGGCTGCAGTATGTGTTTCCGTTAATAAAAAGAATTGGTCATTTTTTATATGTAATCTGTCGGCGCGCATTTTAATTTGCTGAATACTTTCTTCACCGCTGATATATAAAACCACTTGATCTTTCATAAGTAAACCTTGTTGTAAAAACAAAGTACTTTTTCCAATACCTGGTTCTCCGGCCACCAGTATGATGGAGCCTAATACAATACCACCCCCCAAAACTCTGTTGAGTTCTGCGTCTTGACTATTGATTCTTTTTTCCGATAAACTATTTACTTCATTAATAGCAATTACTGAACTGCCTTTTTGGTGTGTATGATATTCATCCCAGTGGGTTTCTTTTTCTTTACCACTATCAATGACTTCTTCTGTAAATGTATTCCACTCATTGCAAGAAGGGCATTTGCCTACCCATTTTGTGGATTCGTACCCACAATTATTACAAAAAAAAGCAGTTTTCGATTTGCCCATAAAGTAAAGATAATGGCAAAAAATAAAATCAAGATAAGTAAAAGCCGAATTTCCTTAGAACTTAATTTCTTCTTGGTCGTTGTCTAAAAATCGGTATTCCACTAAATGACTAGTACTAGAGGCTTCTGAGCTTAATTTAATTTTATATTTCTTTTTCCAACGTTTAATGATACTTGAGAATACCCCTTTGGTTAAATGTGAATGAATAATGGGATGCACTAAAAGTGTCAAAGACTTATGGCCGTGGGTGGTTAAATAAGCCAGTTTTTTCTCCATTTCATCCTCTAGTAATAAAGCAGAACTTATTTTACCAGTACCTGTACAGGCAGGACAATCTTCAGAAGTATTGATATTCACTTCTGGTCTAATTCTTTGACGAGTGGCTTGTAATAAGCCGAATTTAGAAATAGGTAGTACCGTATGCTTTGCTCTGTCTGTTTTCATAAAGGTTTCTAAGGCCTCTTGAACTTTTTTACGATTCTCAGGTAGTTTCATATCAATGAAGTCTACCACAATAATGCCGCCGATATCTCTTAATCTTAATTGTCGGGCTATTTCTTCTGCAGCTTCTAAATTAGTTTGCAGTGCATTTTCTTCTTGATTATTACTTACACTTTTAAAGCCTGAATTGACATCAATCACGTGCAAGGCTTCTGTATGTTCAATAATTAAATACGCACCGCTATTTAAATTTACAGTTTTGCCAAAAGAAGATTTTACTTGTTTGGTAATACCATATTGATCAAAAATTGCCTGATCACCTGAGTGCATAGAAAGTATTTTGGCTTTCTGTGGAGCAATTCTTTGTAAATAACTTAAAGTGATATCGTAAATTTTTTTATCGTTGACGATAATTTTATTGAAATCTTCATTGAGTAAGTCTCTTAGGATACTGGTTGTTTTACTTTCTTCATTCATAATTCTAGTGGGAGCTATGGCGCCTTTCAAATTAGATTGAATATTATTCCAGTGCTTAGTAAGTGTTAATAAATCTTCGTGTAGTTCTGCTGTAGTTTTTCCTTCTGCAGCGGTTCTAACAATGATGCCAAAGTTTTTAGGTCTGACCGCTTCCAATATTTTTTGTAATCTTTTGCGTTCTTCTGAGGAATGTATTTTTTTGGAGACCGCTACAATTTCATTAAAGGGTGTAAGCACTACAAAACGACCTGCTAATGAAATTTCACAAGTAAGCCTGGGTCCTTTAGCAGCAATAGGTTCTTTTAAAATTTGTACTAATAGCTGGGGTTTACCGCTAAGTACTTCGCTAATTTTTCCTGTTTTAACAATTTCAGGCGATAATGAAAACTTACTAAAATCAAATTGATTGTTTTGATCGGCTGTGGCTTGCTGTGTAAATTTTATAATGGATTTTATATAGGGGCTTAGGTCGGTATAATGCAAAAAAGCATCTTTTTCAAATCCCACATCTACGAAAGCGGCATTGAGGCCTGGAATAATTTTTTTCACTTTTCCTAAATACAAATCTCCCACAGACCAACGAGCATCTATTTTTTCGTTATGTATTTCAACTAGCTTTTTTTCCTCTAATAGGGCAATTTCAACTCCTTCAGGGGAGCTGTTTATAATTAAATCTTTGTTCACGATAGCAACTTTTTAGTACAGCTCATACTTCATAAAAGCAGTATAGCTGTTTATATTTTTGAGACACATCCACTTTACAAAGGAAGGAAAAGGTAAAGTAAAGTTGCTAAGTAGAGAAGTGGTGTGTATTTTAAAAATAAGACAAGTGTATTTGTTTTATTGAATACACTTGTCTATGGATAGAGAACTATTTGTTCTTTTTCTTATGACGATTTTTTCTTAAACGCTTCTTTCTTTTGTGCGTCGCAATTTTATGACGCTTTCTTTTTTTACCACAAGGCATATCAAATAATTTTTGTTATAAAATGTTATTTCTTTAATTCTTGAATTCTTTTAGTTACAGCATCTTTAGCAGCGGGTATATTTACCTTTTCTCTCACTTGGGTATACCACTCTATGGCTTTTTCTTTTTGGTTGGTCAATTCATAACATTCCGCCAGATTCACCATAGCTTCCATATTATTAGGCTCCAATTGAATGATGATTAAAAATCGTTCAATGGCTTTTTCATACTGTCCCGATTTTTTACCTCCTAATGCTAAAATAAGTTGGCCATAAGTATTTTTTGGATTTTTGTCCACTACTTCCTTCACCTTTAAAATGCCTTGCATAGGGTTGTCTGAAATATTTCCAAACAGGTAGCAGGCACCTAAATTTATTTTTGATGTATCATTTATAGGATTGATAACCAATGCTTTCTCTAAAAGAACTTTTGCATTCATTGCCATCCATTGCTGGAGGGCAGGTGGTGCATCAGGTGTTGTTAAGTTATTTACCAACAGCTGGGCTGCAAAAGTGAGGCTTTTTTCAGTATTTTCCAACAAAGCAGCGGTGTAAGTGTAATATAAATAAGGCTCTATGCGTCCTACTGAATCGGACCAATATTTGATTAGTTTTTTATAAACCTTTAAACTATCGGCTACTGATTTAGATTCAACTAATTGATTTTCAATTGATAATATTGCAATTTTTTGTTCGCTGCTTAGACTTAGTTTAGCGGCTTCTAGAATAGATTGAGTGCTAACTCCTTCTTTATTAATAGTTTGGCTAGAAGTAGGGGATTCAGTTTTTTTAGATCTTGGGGCAAAAAAGTATAAGACACTGAATAAAAGCAAGCTTAGAAAAACAACAATAAACTGAGGTTTTTTCAAAATAGGTCAATTTCTCGCAAAGGTAAGTTACTTGCGTTTGCTTTTCACCTCGTTTACAAATTCTTTTGCAGGTTTGAATGCAGGAATAAAATGTTCAGGAATTTGAACGGCAATATTCTTTTTAATGTTGCGTCCAATTTTAGCTGCTCTTTTCTTAGTAATAAAGCTGCCAAAGCCACGGATGTAAATGTTTTGGCCACTTGCTAAATTTTCTTTCACTTCCTTAAACATAGTTTCTAAAGTAACTAATACGTCCACTTTAGGAATTCCAGTTTTTTCAGAAATTTGATTGATAAGATCAGACTTTCTCATGAAGTTTAATTTTGGTATCGATATTAAAAATAAACTAAATTTTACCTTTTTGCAATTATATTCTAATATTTTTATCCTTTTTTGCCCATATTTCTAAGATTATATACATATTTAATATTTATATATAAATTAATATTAATGTATAATTGTCGAATTTGTGTTCCATTTGAATGTATTTTCCCAATTTTAATTGATTTTTGTTCTAATGCCAACCCCGTTTACCCATTTACTTTTACAATGGAATCAAAATGAAAATAATCGCCCAATGCCTTGGAAAGGGGAATCGGATCCCTACAAAATTTGGTTAAGCGAGATTATTTTACAACAAACTAGGGTGGAGCAAGGATGGGCCTACTATGAAAAGTTTTTAAAAAACTTTCCTACTATTTTTAAATTGGCTGCAGCTAGAGATGAAAAAGTATTTAAGCTTTGGGAAGGATTAGGTTATTACAATCGCTGTAAAAATTTATTATTTACAGCAAGACAAATTGTAAAAGAAAGAAAAGGCAAATTTCCGCAAACCTATGAAGAACTCATTTTATTAAAAGGAGTAGGTCATTATACAGCTGCTGCCATTGCTTCTTTTGCTTATAATTTACCATATGCTGTGGTAGATGGTAATGTATTTAGAGTTTTTTCAAGATTTTATGGTATTGCAACACCTATTGATACTCCAAAAGGCATTATACTTTTTAATAAAATTGCCAACGAAAATTTATC
>CAXBQH010000036.1:0-17769 GCA_963977985.1 uncultured bacterium | reverse complement strand
TAGTGTATATAACTATTACGCCCGTAGCATCTCCACCCATAACTTTTGCAAATGCCGATTATGCAACAGTGGTATCAAGTGTTAATGGTACAAATGCTGTGAGTGGTAATGTATTAACAAATGATAAAACTTCAACAGGATTAACTTTATCTGCAAGTGTTGTGAGTGGCCCCACTGCAGCGCAAGGTGTATTTGTTTTAAATTCAGATGGCAGTTATACTTTTACACCAGCCCCTGGTTTTAGTGGACCAGTAATAATAACTTATAAAGCTTGTGACGGAAGTAATCCGCCCATCTGTGCTATAAATACACTAGAAATTTTAGTGACACCTACGCCTATAGTAAATACAGATGTATATAATAGTGATTTTGGCGTGACAGATTTAAATATTCCGTTAAGTGGAAATTTAAAAACTAATGATATTATTCCAACTGGAAGTAGTTATGGTCAACCTGCTGTTAATCCTTCAAACCCACAAGGGGCAACATTAGTGGTGAACCCCGATGGCACTTATAATTTCAAAGCTACAAAGGCGGGCACTTACTTATATTATATCCCAGTTTGCGCGCCTGGACAAAAAACCGGATGCCCCTTAACTTCTTTAACAATTACAGTGGTGGATCCATTGACAAACAATAATCCTCCAATTGTGAATCCAGATATTGCGACTACTATTATTAATACTCCTGTTATAACTAATGTTCTAGAAAATGATAATAGTACAAATCTTGGCATAAGTTTAAATCCTGCAAGTTTAACTATTGCAATAGCTCCTAAGCAAGGAAATGTTATTGTGAATCCTGATGGCACCATAAAATATATTCCTTCTAATGGTTTTGTGGGAAGTGATAGTCTTGTATATAGTGTTTGTGATAATAGTACACCTGTGCCTCTTTGTAAAACGGGTGTTGTTTACTATACTGTAAAAGATGCAAATTCAATTCCCGTAACTTCAGCTAATGATGATTTTGCAAAAACTATAACAGGAAATGTTATTGCTGGTAATGTATTACTCAATGACAAGAGTACTAATGGAGCTGTATTGAGTATTAGTTCAGTTTCCTCAGTTCCATTGAATGTTGGAATTTTTATAATGAACACTAATGGAACTTATAGTTTTACTCCAGCACCTGGATTTATAGGGCCTATTGATATCATTTATACTGTTTGTGGTGGAACTCCAGCTGTTTGTAGTAATGCCACTCTTCACATTTTAGTGGAACCCTTTATACCTAGCAAAGTTTTGGATATAACCAAAATAGCAAATTCAGCAAAGATGAATTTAGATGGAAGTTTTAATGTTGATTTTACTATTAAAGTTAAAAATTTAACTACTGAATATTTAGATAGTGTATTAGTAAAAGATGATTTAACAAAAGTATTGAAGGATATCAGAGGATTATCTATTAATGCTATTATTGCTTCTGGTAAATTAATGAAGAATACAAATTACGATGGTATTTCAAATACCGATTTACTTTTAATACAATCTGCTTTAGATCCTAAGAAAGAAGATTCTATAATTTTATCCATTAAAATTCAATCAAATCAATCGGGAAATTTTGAAAATACAGCAGTAGTTAAAGTACCAACAAATTATGGATTTGTTAATTTGAATTCAACAGATCCTACCTTAATTATTTCTACCCTTGATACTACTAGAAAGCCTACGCCATTTGAGATACCAAAAGTAGAAGTAAGTATTGCTGGAGGATTCTCTCCAAATAATGATGGCATAGATGATATATGGATTATTAAGCGTCCTTATGGAACCGTCATTGCTGTCAAAGTATTTAATCGTTGGGGCAATGAAGTATATAGTAACTCTAATTATCAAAATGATTGGAAGGGTAAGGGAGTTAGCAATTTTATAGGAGAAGATGTTCCAGAAGGCACTTATTATTATATCGTGGAAGCCACTGATATAAATGGAGTTACAAGAAAATTTGCAGCATCCTTAACTATTGTTAGATAAGCAATGAAAGTGAAAAAAATACATATATACTTTTTAGTGGCTACAATTTCGATTGTGGGTAATAAAGTTTTTGCTCAAACCGAACCAATGTACTCACAATATATGTATAATATGTTGGGTATAAATTCTGCTTATGCTGGAAATAGAGAAGCTACTAGTTTTAATTTTTATCAAAGAAATCAATGGGTGGGCTTGGCAGGTGCTCCGAAAACTACTTCTATCTCTGTTGATGGTGCATTTAAAGATAAAAATTTAGGATGGGGTTTGCAATTGTATGATGATAGGTTAGGGGTTGAAAAAGCTGATGGTATGAATATGATGATGGCTACACATATACAAGTATCTGAAAATGGTATTTTATCTGGAGGATTAAATTTGGGGTTAATGAATTACCGTATAGATCTTTTAAATGTACAAGATCGCTATACTCCTAATGATCCTGCATTTTATTCAAATTTTAATAAATGGTTACCTTCACTTGGATTGGGAATTTATTATAATACTAATCAATTTTATGCTGGACTCTCTATCCCCAATGCTTTAAAATCAAAATTAACTGCATTAGATATAATTCGTTCAGGATTACAAAAATTAAATAGCACACATATATTTTTTACTACGGGTTATGTATTTAATATTAATAGTGATGTAAAAATTAAACCTTCCACTTTAATAAAAGCAGTGGAGGGTGCTCCCCTTGAAGCTGATTTAAACACTAATGTTTGGTTGAGAGATATGATTGGATTAGGTTTTTCTTATAGAACAGGTGATGCAATGGTAGCAATGGCTGAATTACAGTTCAATGAAAATTTAAGAATAGGTTATGCTTATGATATTACAATATCTCCTTTAAAATATTATAATAATGGATCTCACGAATTATTATTTAGATATGAAGTAGGTAAGAATAGATCAAAAGTTAAATCGACACGCTATTTTTAAACTAAATAATATGTTATACAATAAACAAATAATGCTTATTCAATGAAAAAAATTATTATTTTATTGGTAATTATTTTACTCACCTCTTCTATATACTCCCAAAATGGGTATTATAAAAGCAAGAGAATATTAAAAGAAGCTAATAAGCAGTTTAGTTTATTAAAATATGCTTATGCTATTCCACTTTATAAATCTTATATACTGACTATCAAAGCTCCAAACAAAAAAGATAGTAGTGTCCTTAAAAATTTGGCAGAAGCTTATCGTATGGTTAATGTTTATGATAGTGCTTTATTATATTTTGATAAAGCAAGCTCTATGGGGGCGCAAGTAAAAAATCAGATAGCAGAATTGAATGCAATGATAGGCAACTATAATCAAGCTCAAAAAATTTATGAAACTATAGTGGATGAAAATAAAACTTTATTAAATGTAGCCAGATTATACGGTTTTAAAAATATTAATAAATTTTATGACGATTCATTAGACTACAAAATTTTCACAACAAAATTGAATACACCTTACAACGAATTTAATGCAGTTCCTTATAAAGAGGGTATTGTCTTTGAGTCTAATAGAATTGAAGTTAAAAGGAAGAAGAAAAAAATAGATATTATTTCAAAAGAATTTAAATGGGACGGCGCTAGTTATACTCAACTTTATTATTTAAAAAATACTAAAGACATAAAATTTGATACTACTATTACAAGCAAATACCAAGACAAAAAATTAGATCTAAATGAAATTATGCTGAGCACTAGTAATGATACTAAATTAATAAACAGGTCTATTGACTTTAAGCCGTATATACCAAAGTGGGATAGCACTATTGAATTATTTTCAAAACAATTTCCTGGTCATTTAAATATAGGGGCCATTACTTTTACTCAAGATGGAAATACAGCTTATTATACTACTAATGGACATAAATCCAAAAATGGGTATTTGTTGGAAATTTGGGAAGCAAAATATAAAGAGGGGAAGTGGTCTACTTATAAATTATTCTTTAATAAATCTGGTTTTAATTATTTTCATCCTTCTATTACCCCAGATGGACAAAGACTTTTCTATGTATCTGATGAAATGGGCGGATTTGGAGGAACAGATATTTATTATATAGATAAAAACCCTGATGGTTCTTGGAAACCAACCACCAATATAGGTCAAGAAATTAATACCACTGGTAATGAACTTTTCCCAACCTTTTATGAAGGAAGTTTATATTTTAGTAGCAATGGGCATCCTGGATTAGGGGGGCTTGATATTTTTCGTGTAACATTTGATCAAAGGGGAGAAGCTATTATCAAGAATTTAGGGTATCCCATTAATAGTAATAAAGATGATTTTGGCTATTCTTTAAATGCAAATACTGGATATTTTAGTTCTAACAGAAATGGAAGTGATGATATTTTTGCTTTTGATTATTCACCTAAATATATTGAATTAAAAGGTCAAATAAATTTAGATAGTGTTTGTGTTACAGGTAGAATGGTGTATTTAACTAAAGTAAATGAATCTGGCGTCATTAAAATTATAGATAGTGCTGTAGTAGATCAAAATTGTAATTATTCTTTTAAAGTACGCCCCAATCAACAGTATAGCCTTTACTCATATGATGTAACAGGTCATAAATTTGAGACTACTATCACTTCTAATCAATATTTGAAAAATGAAAATGGATATGTTAAAAATGTCGATTTAATTAATATCCCTTCTAATGAAAAAGTACAAGCGGCTATCATTGCAAAAGAATCTGCGATTCAAAAATTAGAGCAATCGAAAATGACTGCATTCTTTGCTCGTACTATAGATTCACTAAAAAATATCACTAAGGATTATGTTGAATTACATCATCCCTTTAATCAAGTATATATAATAGAAAAAGACTTAGTTAATTATTATAAAGTTATTGAAAGAGTTAAAAGGTTGAAAAATAAGAAAATTGTAATTGTATCTGCTGCCGATTGTAATGGTAGCTTTGAATATAATGAGGATCTTTCATCAAGAAGAGCTAATAGAATTTATAAAACCTTGTCAAAACTTTCCAATAATGAAGTGGTTGTTAAGAATGTAGGAGAGAGAGAATTGTTAAAAGCTTGTGATGACCTTAATAAGAGTATAGAAGAACAAGTAGTAAATAGATATAGTTATATATTCATTGTAGACAAATAAATGTTTTATTATGAAAGGAAATAAAATAAATAATGACACAAATTTGTTGAGTAAGTTGGGTTTGAGGGAAACTCAAATTTATACTATGCTTTCAGAAGGTAAAAAGACCAGTCAAATTGCACAGGAGTTGACGCTGAAGCCTAACACCATTTCAACTATTAAAAAAGTAATTTATAGAAAAATTAAAGTAAGTAATACCTTTGAATTTTTTAAATTTGTTATGGATCAAAAAGAAGAGGTATAAATGCAAAAAAAATTATTTTTATTTTTAATAGTCTTCCTGCCTTTTTTTAGCTTGAAAGCTCAATTTCAAATAAAAATAAAGACAAACAATATTATAGATACTATCGCTTATTTTAGAGCAAGTATTTTTGATGAAAAAAACTATATTCCTAAAGACACTATCAGCTTAAAAAGTGGAACTGCTGTAATAAAACAAACTAAACCAATTATTGGAGGTGTCTATTATTTTTATTTCCCAAGTTCAAAACAAAAAATTAGTTTTATTATTGAGAATAAAGATACTATCAATTTAAAAATAGAAGGAAATGATTACCTTAATAATACAACTATAAATGGTATAAAAAATAAGCTTTTCCTCCAATACCAGCAATTAGAAAAATCACTCTCACATTACGATTCTAGTTACGCCAAAGAAGTAGCATCTGGTAAAAAATTTGGACAAATTCAAAAAGCAAATTATTTCAAAATTAAAACCGATTCTTTAATAAATTATAGAGTCAATGCCATAAAAAATTCAAACTCAAATGATGTATTAAAAATTTATTTTGATGTCTTGAATAAATTAGACTCATCTATACCTAATAAAAAGAATTATGAATTTAGAAAGATTTTTATTAATCAGTTTGACCTAAATTCTTCTAAATTATTTTTTACTCCTACTATGAAAAATATACTAGTAGAGTATCTTTCCTATTTTCCATCACAAGCCGATTCATTGAATAGGGCAGTAGATACTATTTTTTCAAAACTATTATGTGCTAATAAGGCCTATCCTTTCATTTTTGATTATTTACTTAAATTAATGAAAAATAGAGAAATACAAAATAATACAGATGGCTATGCGCATTTGATAAATAAATATATCAAAGAAGGACGATGTACTTTTTTGGATGTTAAACAAAAAGAAATATTATTGGAAGAATTAACTCAAATTCAAATACAAAAAATAAGAGACACTTGTTTTAATATAGTATTAAATGATACCTCTGGCAAACCACAAGACTTACGCCTTTTCGCTAAAAACTATAACTATACATTGATAATATTTTACGATCCAAGTTGTGAACATTGTAAAGTAGAAGTGCCCAAAATGGATAGTACCATTGCAGTGCTTGAACAACAACTCTTAGTTAAAATTGGGAAATATGCAATTTGTAATGCTTTTAATATTACTAAAAGTGAATGGATCAATTTTATTCAAGAACATCACTTAGACTTAAATTATATCCACGTAAAACTTGGAAATGATATGCCCATTAGAAAGGCCTATGATGCATTTACAAATCCTTTATTTTATTTAGTCGATAGAGATGGCCTTTTACTGGCAAAGAAAACTAGTTCTAAAAACCTAAGAAAGGAACTTATTAATGCTTTTCAGCATTTTAAATAAAGAAACATTACATATTTCTAATTAGTAGTCTAATAGAATAAATTCTATTGTCATTTTTTTGTAAAATCGAATTAAGTCTAATTTTAGAATAGTTATTATTGTTTACTTTTATTTTTTAGAATATACCCCCAACATCTTTTTTTATGTTTACTTTAAATAAAATAGTAAAAGAAGGAATTTTAGAGGTTTCTTTTTTAAATAAAGACGAACAAACTAAAACATATACAATATCTAATGCAAATGATGTTGTAATTATGGAAGGAAAAATTGTAGGCTATACACAAAAAGTTTGTTTGTGTGTATGCGACTTAAAAAAAGGGCAATATTCCTTTGCCTTAGGCGACCAGTATAAAGAAGAATTTAAGATTCACTAGTCTAATACTAACTTATCACCCCTTCACTAGCCCAAAAGCCACTAAATAAAAAAAAGCCCCTCAAATAATTGAGAGGCTTGGTAGAGCGTACGGGATTCGAACCCGTATTACCTCCGTGAAAGGGAGGTGACCTAGCCCTTAGTCGAACGCTCCGGCTATGGTTAATAGGGTCGCAAAAATAGGTCGCAAACGCTTTATTGCCAAAAGTTTTTGACTCTTTTTAAGCCATAATCAATGCCTCTATGGATAACAAATTTTTATTATGGAGGCAGGAAAATTCAATGTGCAAGCCCAAAATACTATCAATTGTTGGTATAAAACCTTGATTTTGTTGATTTCTTACTATTAATTTGCCTCATTTTTTTTAAAAAGATGGTACCTTCGCATCTCCTATTGAAAAAATAAAAAATATTACAATGAGTTCAGTTAAAGTTGCCATCAATGGTTTTGGTCGTATCGGTCGCTTAGTTTTCCGCCAAATTTATAATATGGAAGGTATTGAAGTGGTGGCTATCAATGACCTCACTTCTCCAGCAGTGTTAGCGCACTTGTTAAAATATGATAGTGCACAAGGTCGTTTTGAGGCAGAAGTAAAATCTACAGAAGATGCTATACTGGTTAATGGACACGCAGTAAAAATATATGCTCAAAGAGATCCTGCTCAAATTCCTTGGGGAGCACACAAGGTAGATGTAGTAATTGAATCCACCGGATTTTTTACTGATAAACAAAAAGCTGAATTACATCTTCAAGCAGGTGCGAAAAGAGTCGTTATCTCTGCACCCGCCACAGGTGATATGAAAACCGTAGTTTTCAATACTAATCACGAAATAATTGATGGTAGTGAAACAGTTATTTCTGGTGCTTCTTGTACCACTAACTGTTTAGCACCAATGGCTAAAGTTTTAGATGAAAAGTTTGGAATCGTTACAGGATTAATGTTAACAGTTCACGCATATACCAATGACCAAAATACTTTAGATGGACCACATCCTAAAGGAGATTTGCGTCGTGCTCGTGCAGCTGCAGCTAATATTGTACCTAACAGTACAGGTGCTGCCAAAGCTATTGGTTTAGTACTTCCTTCTTTGAAAGGAAAATTAGATGGTTCTGCACAACGCGTTCCCACCATTACTGGTTCACTTACAGAATTAACTACTATTTTATCTAAGAAAGTAACTGCTGAAGAAGTGAATGCTGCTATGAAAGCTGCAGCCAATGAATCGTTTGGATATACAGAAGATGAAATTGTAAGTGCCGATATTATTGGAATTACTTATGGTTCTTTGTTTGATGCCACACAAACTAAAGTTATGACACAAGGTGATGTTCAAATGGTGAAAACCGTTAGCTGGTACGATAATGAAATGAGTTATGTAAGTCAGTTAGTTCGCACAGTAAAATATTTTGCGAGTAAAATAAAATAAGAATTTATAAGTAATGCCTTCCTTCGGGAGGGCATTTTCTTTTATATAAAACAGATATAATTATTACCTATGCCTTCATTTAAAGATTTTTCGTTTGCTGGAAAGAAAGCTTTAATTCGTGTTGATTTTAATGTGCCTTTAAACGATGCTTTTGAAATTACCGATGATAATAGAATGCGTGCCACTGTTCCTACCATTTCAAAAATATTGAAAGATGGGGGAAGTGTTATTTTAATGAGTCATTTAGGTCGTCCTAAAGAGGGGCCTACTGAAAAATATTCTTTAAAACATATTGTACAACATTTATCTGAACTATTAGGTGGAATAAAGGTTCAGTTTGCCGATGATTGCATAGGTAAGCAGGCTTTTGAAAAAGCAGCTGCCTTAAAAGCAGGGGAAGTATTGTTACTAGAAAATTTGAGATTTTATAAAGAAGAAGAAAAAGGAGATATTTCTTTTGCTGAAAAATTATCAAAGCTAGGGGATGTATATGTGAATGATGCATTTGGAACAGCACATCGTGCACACGCTTCTACAGCTATCATTGCACAATTTTTTTCTAAAGAAAATAGAACTTTTGGTTTTTTAATGGAGGGGGAAGTAATAAGTGCAGAAAAAGTAATGAACAATGCACAAAAACCATTTGTAGCAATTATTGGAGGTGCAAAAGTTTCTGATAAAATTTTAATTATTGAAAATTTATTAGAAAGAGCTACTGATATTATTATTGGTGGAGGAATGGCCTATACATTTTTTAAAGCGCAAGGCGGTAAAATTGGAAAATCTATTCACGAAGACGACCGAATGCCATTAGCATTAGAAATTTTAGCTAAAGCCAAAGCTAAGGGAGTGAACATTCATTTGCCTGTGGACAATGTTATTGCAGATAATTTTAGTAATGAAGCCAATACTAAAACCTGTGCTAGTGGAGAAATACCAGATGGCTGGGAAGGTTTAGATGTGGGAGAAAAATCTAGAGCCTTATTTGCAAAAGTAATTGTAGAGAGTAAAACTATTTTATGGAATGGTCCGATGGGCGTTTTTGAAATGAAAAATTTTCAAGCAGGCACCAAGGCCATTGCAGTAGCTGTGGCAGAAGCTACTCAGAAAGGTGCTTTTAGCTTAGTAGGGGGTGGAGACAGTGTGTCAGCTGTAAATCAGTTTGGGTTTAGTGATAAAGTAAGTTATGTAAGTACCGGCGGCGGTGCTATGTTAGAATATTTTGAAGGCAAAATTCTTCCAGGAATTGCAGCCATTCAAGGATAAAAGGCCAATTATAATTAGCTAATACTTAAGAACTTGTTAAATTTATTCCCTCGGTGGTGCCGGGGGAATTTTTTTGTCAGGTAATTTCGTCATACGAAAACTTTGGCATTGGCTTTGCACTACCTTTATAAACAAATACAAAACTATGTTACGCAAAAATTTAGGTTTATTTATCTTCTTAGGAGTGATTGTAATTTTATTTGCAATGGGATGCAATGGTTACAACGGATTAGTAAACCAAGACGAAAATGTGAACCAAACTTGGAACAATGTTCAAAGCGACTATCAACGCAGAGCCGACTTAATTCCAAATTTAGTGGCTTCAGTGAAAGGAGAAGCTAATTTTGAAAAGACCACTTTAGAAAATGTAATTGCAGCTCGTGCAAGTGCTACACAAATGAAAGTGGATGCTAAAGATTTAACTCCAGAAAAATTACAACAATTCCAAGCTAGTCAAGGTCAGTTATCACAAGCGCTTGGTCGTTTAATGGTGGTATCAGAAAACTATCCTAACCTAAAAGCGAATGAAGCATTTCGTGGACTACAAGCTCAACTAGAAGGAACAGAAAATAGAATTAAAGTTTCTAGAAATGATTTCAATGCTGCAGTGGCCGATTATAATAAAAAAGCAAGATCATTTCCTATAAATTTATTGGCAGGTGCCTTTGGATTCAAAACCAAAGAAGGATTTAAAGCAGAAGAAGCTGCTTCTAAAGCTCCTGAAGTAAAATTTTAAGACTTTTTTAAAGCTGCGGCACCACCCATTATATGTGGAATCCCTTTTCTTTTTTTAAAAATAATCATACTCAATTATTGAATACCTCGGACAAGCAAATGCTTGTCCAGGCTATTCAAGCTGCTGAGAAAACTACCAGTGGGGAAATTCGTGTATACATAGAAAGTAGCAGTAAAAAAAAGGAAGTCCTCACTAGGGCTAAAGAAATATTTTTCAAACATAAAATGAATGCCACCCATCAACGCAATGGCGTTTTGGTATATGTGGCTGTACGAGATAGAAAGTTGGCTATATATGCAGATGAAGGTATATATGATAAAGTAGGTGTTGAATTTTGGCAGGCACAAGTGCAAGCAATGACCGCTCATTTTAAAAATGAAAATTATGTAAAAGGTATTTGTGTAGTAATAGAAGATATTGGAAATGCACTTACACAACATTTTCCTTATGATAGAGCAACAGACACCAATGAATTATCGGACGAAATAATGATTGGCAAATAAACAAATCTAAGTGCGTAGTCCTATGAAATTAATGAAGCTTATTATTGTTTTTACATTTTTCTCATTAACCCAAATGTATGGACAAAATGTAATAAGCAGACCCACACCTCCCACACTGGTGACGGATGTAGCGGGTATTTTAAGTCCAGAGCAAAAGCAAGCTTTAGAAAGTAAATTAGTGGCTGTTGATGATTCAAGTTCTAATCAAATAGCGGTAGTTATTTTACCAAGTTTAGAGGGCTATCCCATAGAAGAATATGCCACAAAACTTTTTAGACAATGGGGCATAGGTAATAAAAAAACTAATAATGGTATCTTATTATTAATTGCTTTAGAAGATAGAAAAGTTCGAATTGAAGTGGGATATGGTTTGGAAGGAGCTATACCAGATCTTACTGCTAATAGTATTATTGATAATGATATTAAGCCTGCTTTTCGAGCCCAAGCTTATTATGAAGGTATTGATAAAGCCACCGATGATATTGCAAAAGCAGCTGTGGGTGAATACAAAGTGAAAAGAGATAGAAAAGCAAAAGACAAGGGTGGTAATTTGTTGCTTTTTATAATTATTGTATTTTTTATTATAGCTATTTTAAGAAAAAATGGAGGTGGTGGTTCTCAAATTGGTGGTAGTGGCTTTAACGATTTTGCTACAGGTATGCTATTAGGTTCTCTATTAGGTGGTGGGGGTCGCTCTAGCAATGATGGCTGGGGTGGCGGTGGTGGAGGTTTCGGAGGCTTTGGCGGTGGTAGCTCTGGCGGTGGTGGTGCTAGTGGTGGTTGGTAAAGGTGGTTGATAGTGTTTTACATTCTTGGAATAACGGCTACTACTATATCCACTAAATTTTGTTGTCCTTGATTTTTCTTTGCCTTCACAATTTCAGCTAATACTTTGGTGTTAAAATAGGGATCGGTTTGATTTCGATATTCCTGTGCAATACTCTCTCTAAAATTTACAATTAAATCAATTCCTTTTTTAAATTTTATGGGGTCGTTTACTTTATGCAGTAATTGTCCAAAAGCCACAGTCATATAAAATTTTTCAGCAGACTGATTATTCAAAATATCAAATTGTTTTGCAATAAAATCAAATACATTTTCCTGTCCATATTTTGCGAGTATAGCAGTAACAGATGTGTTTAATCTTTTTCTAATTTTTTGTGTGGATGCTTCTGTAGCAATTTTTAAAGCAGCACTGGAATCAATTTTTTCAAGTGCATCTAAGGCAGCCCCACTTACTATATAAGAGGAATCTTGGGTCCACTGCGTAAATAAATTTTTGTATTCCTTTTTATATAAGCCAGCTAAAGCATCAATGGCTTGTTCTTTAACTTCATTGGAAGGGTCGCTGCTAGCAAGTTGTAAAAATTTTTTTTCAGTGGTGGGGTCTAAATTAGCTGGATTAAAACTTTGTATAGCTCCCATTCTAATTACATAGAAGCTGTCTTCTAAAGCTGCTTTTAAAATACTTTGTGCTTTTGAGTCGGTTATATTTTCAGCAGCGTCATTAATAGCTTCTAATCTATCTTCAAAATTTCTTGCGTGAGCATATTGAAAAGCATATTCACTTATTGTTTTAGACTCATCCTTAACCCATAATAAAATTTTATCATTATCTATATTTACATTGTCGGGTGGGCTAGCTGCATTAAAATAAAAACTATCAATTCTATTTTTATTCCACACTTCATAATGATTTCTTTGTCCTTTCACATACACATCTATACCAATAGGAAGTGTAAAGGTTTTGTTTTGTAACTGATTCTGTTGAATAATTATCAAAACCTTTTTTTCATTGGGTAAATATTTTTCTTCTATACGCACATAGGGGTGACCACTTCCAAAATACCATTGATTAAAAAACCAATCTAAATTTTTGCCTGTAACTTTTTCAAAAGCTAGTTTTAATTTTAGAGCAGAACCAGTACCAAATTTATTTTCAATTAAATAAGTATGTAAAGACTCAAAGAAAGCTTTATCACCTACTAAATGCCTTAGCATATGAAGTATTCTCCCTCCTTTTTGATAACTCACTAAATCAAATACATCTTCTCTGTCTTTGTAATAAAAACGAACTAAATCTTTTTCAGCATCCGCAGGGCTGTTTAAATAATTTTTCAAGCCTACATAATTTTCATATTGACCTGCGTCTTTTCCTTTACTATGTTCTAGCCATAGTGTTTGGCTATAATCGGCAAAACTTTCATTGACAGTAATATTACTCCAACTCTCGGCCGTTACAAGGTCGCCAAACCAATGATGAAATAATTCGTGTGCTATTGTGGTTTCCCAAGCATTACCATCTTTTAACTCTCTAGCATCTTGTAAAACCATATCACTATGTAAAGTAGCAGTGGTATTTTCCATAGCACCACTTACATAATCTCTTCCACTTATTTGTGCATATTTTGCCCAAGGATAAGAAATGCCTAAGATATTTTCATAATAAGCCATCATTGCTGGTGTTTTACCATAAATTTCTCTTGCTTGCTTTTCATATTCCTTTTCTACATAATAACTAAGTTCTTTTCCTTTATAATTATCTTTCACAATGGTATAATCGCCCACTGCTAGAAAAAATAAATAGGGTGCGTGGGGTAAATCCATTTTCCAAATATCTACACGGGTTCCATTTTTATTATCTATTTGTTTTACCAGCAAGCCATTGGACAGACTTACATATTTACTAGGAACTGTTAATTGAAATTCTTGTGTGCTTTTTTGATTGGGTTTATCAATAATAGGAAGCCATACAGAAGTACCTTCAGTTTCACCTTGGGTCCAAATTTGTATAGGCTTGCTACTGTCTTTGCCTAATGCATTAATAAAGTATAAACCTTTAGCATCATTTATAGCAGCACTCGCTTTGCCTTTGTATTCATTGGGTTTTGCAGTGTACTTTATATACACTGTATAAATTTCTGATGGCGTATATTTTTTATTTAATTGTATTTTAAGATTAAGTCCGTCATAATTGTAATGAAGGGCACTGTGTTTATTTTTTTGTACTATGTCTACTGCGTGAATGTCCATTGCTTTTGCATCTAAGTTTAAAGCATTCGTAGCTTGGTTATGTGCACGAAGGTTTAACCAAACTTCTCCATTCAATTGTGCTTTTTCGTAATTGAAACTTGCTACTAATTTTGTGTGAATTAATTCATTTTCTTTGGCAGGTACACTTCTATAAATACTTTTCCAACTAGTATCTTCAGTCTCTTTAAACTCTTGTCTGTCCTGAGCTGTAGCTGTTAGAGAAAAAATAAAAACAAATACATTTAAAAAGAGAAAGGAAAGAATCGACTTACTATTTTGCATAGAATTTGCTTCTTGAATATGAGGTCTAAGGTACAATACCAATTCTAATTGATTCGTTAAAAATATACTTATAAAAAAATAACTAGCTTAGCGGCATAATTTATTTTAAATGTCTAGGTTTTTTCTTGAAGTTGCTTATGATGGCGGATCTTTTGGTGGGTTTCAAATTCAGGCCAATCAAAATACCATTCAAGGAGAGGTGGAAAAAGCACTCACCACTTTATTTAGAATACCTTTTGAATTAACAGGAGCTTCAAGAACCGATGCGGGCGTTCACGGACTGCAAAACTTTTTTCACTTTGATACCCCCTTAGCCATTGAAGCAAAACATATTTATAATTTAAATGCTATTCTTCCCAAAAGCATTGTTGCTAAAGCTATTTATGAAGTACCTTCTAATGCCCACGCAAGATTTGACGCAATTAAAAGGGCTTATGTCTATAAAATTCACACGCAAAAAAATCCTTTTTTAGAGGGATTTTCTTGGTTTTATCCTTACGCGGTAAATTGGGATGCAATGATGGATGCCACCCAAACATTAATGACTTACACGAATTTTGAGACTTTTTCTAAGAAAAACACCCAGGTAAATAACTTTGAATGCCATATTACAAAGGCATTTTGGGAGAAAACCCAGGTGGGTTTTGAGTTTCATATTGAGTCTAACCGATTTTTAAGAGGGATGATTCGGGGTCTTGTAGGCACTCTTTTGCAAGTAGGAAGAGGTCAAATAAGCCTAGAAAAATGGCACGAGATAGTAGCTTCCAGGAACGAACAGCTAGCCGATTTTTCAACTCCTGCCCACGGATTATATTTATCTTTAATAGAATATCCACCTTTTTTAAAAAAAATTACATAGGCTAGAATACATACTGGTATTGTATTTGAGAGGCTAATGCACAGTTTTTAAACATTCTGGAACGAAAAAAAATTGAAAATAGTATTCAATATTTTTGGTTAGAAGTTAGTGCTGCCTATCTTTGCCGCCCGTTAGACTTAAAAAAGCTCCTAACGGATTGTTCTTCAAGGTAATTTTCCAGTAAAATAAAGACTAAAAAACTTTAAAATATTTTCACCAATAATTGGTGGAACTAATAATGCGCTGTATCTTTGCCTCCCCCCTTTAAAAAAGGGTAGTTCTTCTAAATTCTATGGCCAATTTTATTTATGTTTTTTCATTATAAAGTTTGGCTATAAAAATAAATGTGCCTACCTTTGCACCCCCTACGAATAATAGGGCGCAAAAAAGCACAAAAGATCTTTGAAAGTTTGGAAACAATAGTAACTGTATTCTTGATAAAATACAGGTAAAGGTTTAAGCATCAAAAAATTAAATCAGACGTTAATTTCGGATTTTATTTGAGATTGATAGTCAGATCAAACAACATTTACAATGGAGAGTTTGATCCTGGCTCAGGATGAACGCTAGCGGCAAGCTTAATACATGCAAGTCGTGGGGCAGCATGAAGTAGCAATACTTTGATGGCGACCGGCAAACGGGTGCGGAACACGTACACAACCTTCCTTTTAGTGGGGAATAGCCCAGAGAAATTTGGATTAATACCCCGTAACATAACGATGTGGCATCACATTGTTATTATAGCTTCGGCGCTAAATGATGGGTGTGCGTATGATTAGATAGTTGGCGAGGTAACGGCTCACCAAGTCTACGATCATTAGCTGATGTGAGAGCATGATCAGCCACACGGGCACTGAGACACGGGCCCGACTCCTACGGGAGGCAGCAGTAAGGAATATTGGTCAATGGACGAAAGTCTGAACCAGCTATGCCGCGTGAAGGATTAAGGTCCTCTGGATTGTAAACTTCTTTTATCTGGGACGAAAAAAGATCTTTCTAGATCACTTGACGGTACCAAATGAATAAGCACCGGCTAACTCCGTGCCAGCAGCCGCGGTAATACGGAGGGTGCAAGCGTTATCCGGATTCACTGGGTTTAAAGGGTGCGTAGGCGGGCAGGTAAGTCAGTGGTGAAATCCTGGAGCTCAACTCCAGAACTGCCATTGATACTATCTGTCTTGAATATTGTGGAGGTAAGCGGAATATGTCATGTAGCGGTGAAATGCTTAGATATGACATAGAACACCCATTGCGAAGGCAGCTTACTACGCATATATTGACGCTGAGGCACGAAAGCGTGGGGATCAAACAGGATTAGATACCCTGGTAGTCCACGCCCTAAACGATGGATACTCGACATACGCGATACACTGTGTGTGTCTGAGCGAAAGCATTAAGTATCCCACCTGGGAAGTACGTTCGCAAGAATGAAACTCAAAGGAATTGGCGGGGGTCCGCACAAGCGGTGGAGTATGTGGTTTAATTCGATGATACGCGAGGAACCTTACCTGGGCTAGAATGCTGGGAGACCGTGGGTGAAAGCTCACTTTGTAGCAATACACTGCCAGTAAGGTGCTGCATGGCTGTCGTCAGCTCGTGCCGTGAGGTGTTGGGTTAAGTCCCGCAACGAGCGCAACCCCTATCACTAGTTGCCATCAGGTAATGCTGGGAACTCTAGTGAAACTGCCGCCGTAAGGCGTGAGGAAGGAGGGGATGATGTCAAGTCATCATGGCCTTTATGCCCAGGGCTACACACGTGCTACAATGGGGAGGACAAAGGGAAGCTACCTGGTGACAGGATGCTAATCTCAAAAACCTCTTCTCAGTTCAGATTGTAGTCTGCAACTCGACTACATGAAGCTGGAATCGCTAGTAATCGCGCATCAGCAATGGCGCGGTGAATACGTTCCCGGACCTTGTACACACCGCCCGTCAAGCCATGGAAGCTGGGTGTACCTAAAGTCGGTAACCGCAAGGAGCCGCCTAGGGTAAAACTAGTAACTGGGGCTAAGTCGTAACAAGGTAGCCGTATCGGAAGGTGCGGCTGGAATACCTCCTTTTTAGAGCTTATAACCTGCGCTGTTTGCTTTTTGCTTCCTTATTTCTTTCAATTAGTACAAGTACTAAGTATCGAGTAGCGAGTAATACTTACGACCTATGACTTATGACTTACGACTAATTTATCCCATGCATCATTTTCTGCAGTTTCCTGCTCAGCAAGAACAGCATTACCGCCGCAGCACCGGCAAAGCCAACAAATATCATGAAATAAGTATGCAGGCTATCTATTTCCAGCCTGAATAAATGCGGGTGAACCGGGTTGGTTGGGTCAGGGTAGAGCGAACTCATAAAGCCTGCCAGTTTGTTTCCTGTAGCAATAGCCAGGAACCAGATACCCATCATCAACGATGTGAAGCGGCCGGGTGTAAGCTTATTTACCATCGACAGGCCGATTGGGCTCAGGCAAAGTTCACCAATTGTATGCAGGAAGTAACAACCGGTAAGGAACATAATGCTGGCTCCTTCTTTTGGAATGGAATTTGAACCAAAAGCGATAAACAAAAAC
>CAXBQH010000035.1:0-18071 GCA_963977985.1 uncultured bacterium | reverse complement strand
CCTCAGGGTTATGAATCCTGTGCTCTAACCAACTGAGCTACCTCGCCAAAGGTCTTTTCACCATTTAAGGGTGGCAAATTTAGTCAAATTTCTTGATAATTAAGGGTTCACTTTAACGCTAAACACTTGATTTGCTTCAAAATAGCCTTCAAAAATATCCCCTTTTTGGGTGGGACCCACTCCAACTGGGGTGCCCGTAAATATTAAGTCTCCTGGATAAATAGTAAAATATTCGGTTATGCTTTCTAAAATAGTTGCTAAAGGAAATATCATTAATGAAGAGTCTCCATCTTGCACCATTATACCATTTTTATGTAATGAAAAACGAATGGGACTTGACAATATAGTTGAAGTTAAGGGCGACCATTTTCCCACAATGGCGGCATCATCAAATGCCTTTGCTTTTTCCCAAGGAAGACCTTTTTCTTTTAATTTATTTTGTAAGTCTCTCGCGGTAAAATCTATGCCTACTGTTATGGCGTCACAGTAATCCAAAACATTGGGGGTTTTTAAATTTTTACCTTCTTTACTTACCCTTAATACTAATTCACCTTCGTAATGTAAGTCATTGGTAAAAGAGGGAATTGTAAAATTTTTATTAGCTGCTAATACAGAAGTAGCAGGTTTCATAAAAATGACAGGAGAAGTAGGTACTTCATTACCCAATTCGTGAGCGTGTGCCACATAATTTCTTCCAATACAAAATATACTCATACAATTGTTTTTATTCTTTTATTTCTAAAGCATTAGCCATTGTCATAGTTCTAGAAAGACCCATCGTCGCAAACGACTCAATCACCTCAACACATTTTTCTATTTTAGAAGCAACAATTTTTTTTTCATTATCATTCCATCTTCCTAAAACAAAATCTACTTGTTGTCCTTTTTTAAAATCGCTGCCAATACCAAATCTTAATTTTGGATAAGCATCGGTACCTAAAGTAAGTTGTATATCTTTTAAACCATTATGCCCTGCATCGGATCCACTGGCACGCAGTCGTATTTTTGAAATGGGTAAGGCTAAATCATCAACTATGGTTAAAGTATTTTCAACAGCAATATTTTCTTTATCCATCCAATATTTAAATGCTTTCCCACTTAAATTCATAAAAGTAGTGGGCTTAATACAAATAAATATTTTGCCTTTCCATTTTAGTTCAGCGACATCCGCCAACCTATCCGATTTAAAAAATCCACCTTGCTTCAATACAAAAGCGTCCACTACATCAAATCCAATATTATGTCTTGTATGCACATATTCGGGACCAATATTCCCAAGACCTATGATTAAAAATTTGGACATTCTTTATCAATCTTAGTTTTCAAATGTAAGCAAAAACAAGGAAGTGTTTTTAACTAAAATCCCCTCCCGATAGACCGAGAAGGGATTTTATATACTTACTAAAAAGTTATTTATTTTTTTGCAGCAGCTTTGGCTGGGGCAGCAGCAGCAGCTGGTGCAGCGGCAGCAGGAGCAGCAGCGGCAGGTGCAGCAGCAGACTCTTCTTGTTTTAACACACGCGTTAATACTACAGATGCTACTGGTATACGAGGAGGATTCATAATCTCCATATTAGGAGCTTTCACATCCTGCACACGAATATTACCATTTAATTCAAGATTAGTAATATCACATTCAATAAACTCTTTTAAATCTTTTGGAAAAGCTTTCACTTTTAAAGTCTTCATCTTTACAATTAACTTTCCGCCTGCTTTTACACCCGCAGAAGTTCCAATTAATTTTAAAGGTAAAGTAGCAACTACTTTTTTGTTGTCAACTAATTCTAATAAGTCTACGTGTAACAAAGCATCGGTGACTTTATCAAATTGCAAATCTTTCAAAATGCATTTGTAAGTTTTTCCATCTACTGTTACTTGTGCTAACATAAATTCACTTGTGTACACTAAAGACTTAAAAGCCTTTGCAGGAGCATAAAAATTAATCTCCTGAGCACCCCCGTAAATTACACCCAGCACATTTTCCTGAGAGCGAAGCTGGCGGGCGGCTTTTTTGCCATTTTCGGTCCTCAAGTGGCCTTCGATTGTAATTGTTTTCATTACTGATTTTTTAATTTTGTTAAATAAATTTGGACGGCGAAGGTAGTAAATAATAAAGGAGAAACCAAAGCCTCTCCTTACTATTTCGTTTTATTTAATAACTCCTTGATTTTTAACTCCTTGCCTTTAATTGAGAATGTACAAATAAGCTAGTAATACTCTTATTTTCATAGGCATTTCTAATGGCTATGGCAAACAAATCGGCCACTGTTAAAACCTGAATTTTTTTAGAGGATTGCTTTAAAGGAATGGTATCGCATACTACAAGTTCTTCCAAAACACTTGTTTCAATATTTTCATAAGCTTTACCGCTAAGCACAGGATGCGTAATTAAAGCTCTTACAGTTTTAGCTCCTTTCTCTTTTAAAAGGGCTGCAGCTTTCACCAAAGTACCTCCTGTATCACATATATCATCTACAATTACAATATCCTTGCCAGTTACATCGCCTATGACAACCATACTTGCAATTTCATTGGCACGCTTACGATGTTTATCACAAATCACCATTTCAGCATTGAAATAATTAGCAACTTCTCTCACTCTATTGGTACTTCCTACATCGGGTGCTGCAAAAATTAGATTTTCTAATTTCAATTGCTGAATATAAGGAATGAAAATGGCAGAACTGTCCAAATGATCTACAGGAACATCAAAGAATCCTTGAATTTGTGCAGCGTGTAAATCCATAGTAATAACACGATCGGCTCCGGCAGACTCTAATAAAGTTGCTATCAATTTTGCCCCAATAGCCACTCTGGGTTTATCTTTTCTATCCTGTCTGGCAAATCCATAATAAGGAATAACAGCAATAATTTTGTAAGCACTTGCTCTTTTAGCAGCATCAATCATCATTAATAATTCCATAATATTTTCTGAAGGTGCATAGGTGCTTTGCACTAAGAAAACATAATCGCCTCTGATACTTTCTAAAAAGACAGGTTGAAATTCACCGTCACTAAATTTTTGGATATTAACTTTTCCAATGGGAGCGCCAAATCGTTGCGCAATTTTTTCTGCCAAGGCTTGAGAGCCAGTTCCTGCGAATATTTTTACTGAAGGGTTCATGTGGTGGGTGTCTGCTTCAAAGTTATAATTATCAATTACAAAAGTTAAAAATTAAATGGCCTACTTTTCAACATCTAGCAAACTTATACACATATTCATTATGCCTGTGCAGTGGGGCCTCCAAAATTCATTGGAATTTCTACAGGTAACATATCAGCAATGGTTCCGTGGGCTGCTTCGTATCTTTCTACATTTTCAACTAAAGCCTTCATAAATCGCTTAGCGTGCATAGGTGTTAAGATAACCCTACTTTTCACTTTACTTTTAGGAGTGCCCGGCATTACATTTACAAAATCAACTACAAATTCTGCATTACTATGTGTAATGATAGCCAGGTTAGCATAAGTGCCTTCCGCTATTTCTTCACTAATTTCAATATTTAAGGGTTGGTTGGGGTTTTGTTCCATAAGATGTATTAATGCCACAAAGATACAATACAGGGGATGGAATGTTAAAAAAAAATTATAGTACTGCAATTCAATGAACTACATTTGCTCTATGTTAATATTAGATGGAAAAATAGCTGCTGCTGCTGTAAAAGCAACCCTGCTGGAGCAAACTCAGGCCCTAAAAGCTGCTGGCAAAAGAACCCCTCATTTAGCTGCTATTTTGGTAGGAAATAATGGAGCAAGTGAAACCTATGTGGCAAGTAAAGTAAAGAACTGCGAAGAAACAGGTTTTGGTTCCACTTTGATTCGCTTTGATGTCAATGTTGAAGAAAGTATATTACTTGCAAAAATTGCCGAATTAAATAAAGATCCTAATTGCGATGGTATTTTAGTTCAATTGCCTTTGCCTAAACATATTCAAGAAGCTAAAGTGATTGAAGCCATAGATCCTGCCAAAGATGTAGATGGTTTTCATCCCGTAAATGTGGGAAGATTGGTGCAAGGATTAAATACTTTTATACCTGCCACCCCCTATGGTATTCTTTTAATGCTGGAACATTTTAAAATTGAAACCAAAGGAAAAAATGCAGTGGTAATTGGTCGCAGTAATATTGTAGGAAGACCAATGAGTATTTTATTGAGTAGTAATATAGCACAAGGAAATTGCACCGTAACCCTTTGCCATAGTCATACAAAAAATTTAAAAGAAATTTGTTTGGGTGCCGATATCATTGTTGCAGCCCTAGGCATTCCCAATTTTTTAAAAGGAGATATGATTGCACCAGGAGCGGTTATTATTGATGTTGGCATTACTAGAGTTGAAGATGCCACTGCTAAAAAAGGTTTTAGAATAAAAGGCGATGTACACTATGAAGAAGCTTGTACTAAAGCGTCTGCTATTACTCCGGTCCCTGGCGGGGTTGGCTTAATGACTATTGCAGGTTTATTAAAAAATACAATGAAGGCCTACCAAGGTCTTTAAAGACTATAGCATTTTAAAAAATTTATTTTGAGTACTGCAACACAATATCCCGTAATGGAAATGTTTTATTCTTTGCAAGGCGAAGGATACCATCAGGGCAAAGCAGCCTATTTCATTCGCTTGGCGGGATGTGATGTGGGCTGTGTTTGGTGTGATGTAAAACAAAGTTGGGATGCGAGTCAACATCCAATGTTATCTATTGATGAAATGGTGAATAGTGCATTAGAACATCCTGCTCGATTAGCCATTATAACCGGTGGCGAACCCTTGCTATACAATTTAGAAGCATTAACCTCAGCTTTAAAAAATGCAGGTTTTCAGCTTCATTTAGAAACTTCCGGCTCAAGCCCTATGTCTGGAAACTGGGATTGGGTATGTGTATCTCCTAAAAAATTTAAAGCCCCTACAGCTGAATGTATAAAAGCAGCTTCAGAATTGAAAGTAGTAATTTTTAACAAACACGATTTTTTATGGGCAGAAACCTACGCTGAGCAAGTAGCTTCTTCTTGTAAATTATTTTTACAACCTGAATGGGATAAAGCCAATGAAATTACTCCTTTGGTGATTGAATATATTAAAACCCATCCTCAATGGGAACTCAGCGCCCAATTGCATAAATATATACAAGTACCTTAATTTTTATGATAGGTAAAAAAAATTATTTCTTGTATTTACTAGTGGGGCTATTAGAATTTAGCACTTCAGCAATCGCACAACAAAATAATACTTCTTCAAAAATGTATCAGAAAGCTCTTGATGCATTTAATGAAAAAAACTTTTCAACTTCTATTAAAATACTTGAAACTGAAATTGAAAAAAATCAAAATAATATCGAAGCCCAGGTTTTTTTATTTCAAGTTTATACAGAGGCCAAACAATTTCAAAAATCTATCAACACTTTTGAAAAATTAATTTCAATAGACTCCAGCGTACTTTTACCTTTTATTGTTAAGTACGCTACTGCCTATGCTATAGTGGGTAATTATTCTAAAGCGGCCGCCATTATTGAAGATTTTCAACAAAAAAATCTACTCCCCCCCTATTTAAAAACAAAAGCTGCAGAACTACTTTTAATTTGTGATTTTGCAAAGAATCATCCGGCTGAAAAAGAAATTAAAGTGGAGAATATTGGAGATAGTGTAAATACTGCAGATGCAGAATATTTTCCAAGTATTACAGTGCAGGATAGCTTGTTTTTATTTATGCGTCGTACTAATTTTAAAAGAGAAGATTTTTACTTCAGCATTCTTAAAAAAAATATTTTTTCTAAAGCCATTGCTTTAGCAGATAATTTAAATCTTGCAGAGAAAAAAGGGAGTATGAGTTTAAGCCAAGACTTAAATACATTATACTTTGCTGCAGATTATAATGAACAAGGCTTTGGCAGATACGATATTTATAAAGTGACTAAAACCAATACAGGTTGGTCGACTCCAAAAAATTTAGGTAAAAATATAAATACAGATTATTGGGATAGCGCCCCCAGTATTGCGCCCGATGGACAAGCTTTGTATTTTTGTAGTAACCGACCAGGGGGTTATGGAGGCATAGATATTTATGTTTCTTATAAAAACCCAAAAGGGTATTGGGATGAAGCCATAAATATGGGACCTAGTATCAATACCCAAGCAGATGAACAAGCGCCCTTCATTCACTCAGATAATAAAACTTTATATTTTAGTTCTAATGGATGGCCCGGCTTTGGCGGTGCCGATTTATTTGTAAGTAGAAAAAAAATAGATGGCACTTGGTCTACTCCTATTAATTTAGGCTACCCTATAAATACATTTGATAATGATGGAAGTATTGCAGTGGCCGCTAATGGAATAGATGCTTATATTTCAAGTGATAGAGCCGATAGCAGAGGTGGATTAGATATTTATAAAGCGACACTTGCCTCAAATACCCGACCCAACAAAACCTTTTATTTAAAAGGTAATATTGTAGATGCTATAAGCCATTCACCTCTTTCGGGAGAAGTGGTTTTATATAATCCAGCAGAAGAAAATAGCACGATGCAAATACAGGTAGATAGTAATGGTCAGTTTATACTGGGGCTTCCTTTTTTAGATAGTATTGGCATTCGAGTAAATAGCAAAGACCACGAATTTGCTAGTACCCTTTTATCCTTAGAAAATATAAATAATATAGCAGGCAAAAGTCTTGAATTTAACTTAGCTCCTATTGTAAAAACATTTACAAGAAATTTCAACAATGTATTTTTTGAAAATAATGTAGCTACTATTAATAAAAAATCATTTATTGAATTAGAAGCTTTAGTCGCTTATTTAAATACTTCTTCTAAAGCAACTATCCTTATAGAAGGGCATACCGATAATAAAGGCGATAGTGCTCAAAACCTACTATTGTCCTCCAAAAGAGCTGCTGCCATTGCCAATTATTTAATTAAAAAAGGTATTGATGCCAACAGAATTTCTACAAAAGGGCTGGGCGATACGCAACCTATAGATACTAATACTACAGAGGAAGGTCGTGCAAAAAACAGACGCACAAGTTTTACTATAACAATACCTTAATTATTTAAGAGTATTTATACGCCATTATTCCAATAATAATAATTGGATGTTTGTGGTATGTCTGATGAAATGTTATACACCATTGCATTCACAATGCTTCCTGGCTTAAATGATGTTCAAAGAAAAAATATTTTTGAAAGGTATGGAAGCGCATTAATAATTTATAAAGAAAGAGATAAAAAGAATTTTGCTTTTTCACAATTAACTACTTTACAAAAAAATAGTTTAATGGCGGCTTGGCCCTTAAAAGAAGCAGCAGCTGAAATTAATTTTATTCAAAAAAATAACATTCAATGTATAAACATAAAAGACCCACGCTATCCACATCGATTATTGCATTGCCCTGATGCCCCTGTAGTAATTTATGTAAAAGGAACTGATGCATTTAATTTACCTTTTTTATTAAGTGTAGTAGGTAGTAGGCAACACACAGTTCAAGTATATAGAGTACTAAAAGAACTAATGGAAGGACTATCCCATTTACAATTAGGTATTATTAGCGGTATGGCATTGGGAGTAGATGGACTAGCGCATCAAACAGCCTTAGAAAATAAAATTCCAACTTGGGGAGTGTTGGCACACGGATTAGATCAAATCTATCCCCTAGAACATAGAAAGTTGGCAAGTGAAATAATTCATAATGGCGGACTTATTACAGAATCAAGAAAAGAAAGTATTATTCTTCCTTACTGCTTTCCAAAAAGAAATAGAATTGTTGCTGGAATGAGCGATGCTACTTTAGTCATTGAAACTGCTTTAAAAGGAGGAAGTATGATAACGGCGAACTTAGCTTTCGATTATAATAGAGAGGTATTTGCAGTTCCAGGTAAAATTCACGATTCAAAAAGCAAGGGATGTCTTGCCTTAATTAAAAAAAATAAAGCCCATCTCTACTACGATGTGCAAACTTTTCTTGAAGATATGTCCTGGCCAATGAAAGAAAATAAAACTGACAATGAAGCCACAACATTTAATTGCTCTAATGACACAAAAAGGGTGTTAGAGCACATTCAATTAAACGGCCCTATACACAGAGAAGAATTAGCTAATCAATTAAAAATCAATGTAGGTTCGCTTTCAAGTATTCTATTTGAGCTTGAAATTAAAGCACAAATACAGCTTTTGGCTGGCAATAGATTTGTGAGGCTCTAAAAAAGGATTTTGCCTAAATTGGCCAAGGCCCTATCTTTGCCTATGGCAACAATAAATACTACAAACAATTCCCGCATTTTTGGTAAAGGCTTAACATTTGACGATGTGTTGTTAATGCCTGCTTATTCTGAAATACTTCCCTCTGAAGTAAAAATTCAAACTCAACTTACCAAAAATATCCAACTCAATGTTCCCATTTTATCTTCTGCAATGGATACAGTTACAGAAGCACAATTAGCTATTGCATTAGCACGCGAAGGTGGGATTGGTATTTTGCATAAAAATATGAGTATTGAAAGACAAGCCGAACAAGTGCGTAAAGTAAAAAGAAGTGAAAGTGGATTAATTGTTGACCCTATCACCTTAGAAGTAAATTCTACTATTGGAGATGCCTTAAAATTAATGAAGGAAAATAAAATTGGTGGTATACCTATTGTAGATAAAACAAAAAAATTGGTAGGTATTTTAACTAATCGTGATTTACGATTTGAAACCGATCGTAAAAGAAAAGTAAGTGAAGTAATGACTAAAGACAATTTAGTTACTGCTCCTGAAGGAACCGATTTAAGAAAAGCAGAAAAAATTCTTCGTCAATATAAAATTGAAAAATTACCTGTAGTAAATAAACAAGGTAAATTAATTGGATTAATTACTTATAGAGATATTTTACAATTAAGCGCTTTTCCCAATGCTGTGAAAGATAATATTGGTCGTTTATTAGTGGGTGCCGCTTTGGGTATTACCAAGGATTTATTAGAAAGAGCTGCTGCATTAAAAAGTGTGGGCGTGGATATTGTTTCTTTAGATAGTGCTCACGGTCATAGTAAAGGCGTTCTAGAAGCTTTAAAATTATTAAAGAAAACTTATAAGAATTTACCAGTGATTGCAGGTAATGTTGCTACAGCCAAAGGAGCCCTTGCTATGGCAGATGCTGGCGCAGATGCAGTGAAAGTAGGCATTGGTCCAGGTTCTATTTGTACAACCAGAATAGTTGCTGGTGCTGGTGTACCACAATTAACGGCTATTATGGAAGCCGCAAAAACATTACAAGGAAAAAATATTCCCATTATTGCAGATGGAGGTATTCGATATACGGGCGATATGGTTAAAGCATTAGCAGCCGGCGCCAACTGTGTTATGATGGGTAGCATTTTTGCCGGCACTGAAGAAAGTCCTGGTGAAACCATTATTTACGAAGGTAGAAAGTTTAAAGGCTACCGTGGAATGGGCAGTATTGGTGCGATGAGTCAGGGCAGTGGAGATAGATATTTTCAAGACGGTGAGTCAGATGCAAAAAAATATGTTCCAGAAGGTATTGAAGGTCGTGTGGCTTACAAAGGAAACTTACACGAAATTGTTTACCAATTTGTAGGAGGACTTAAAGCTGGAATGGGTTATTGTGGCGCAAAAAATATAAAAGATTTACAAAAGGCAACTTTCGTTCAAATAACAAATGCAGGTATGAGAGAAAGTCATACACACGATGTTGAAGTCACTAGAGAAGCTCCTAACTATAGCAAGAAATAAATAATTTATATACTTAGGATATTGAAAAAATATATCTTTCTTTTTTTATGGGGCATTAGTGTATGTCACAGCAAGGCCCAAGGTCAGGATACGAGCCAATGGCCCACTCGCATTCAAATAAGCCTACTTACTTGTGATGCTTCGTGGGATATTTATACCCTTTGGGGTCATACAGCTATAAGAGTGGTAGACAGTGCCCAAGGCACTGATATTGTTTTTAACTACGGTACTTTTAATTTCAATGAACCCAATTTTATTGCCCAATTTGTCAAAGGAGATTTACTTTATTTTGTTTCAGTTAATAATTACAGCGATTTTTTAAATGAATATCAAATAGAAAAAAGAAATGTTTACGAGCAAGTGCTAAATTTAAACAATACTGAAAAAATAAAATGGTATACAGCCTTACAATTAAATATGTTAGGTTCTAATCGCTTTTATTTATACAATTTCATATCCAACAATTGTACCACTCGTATCAAAGATGGTTTATTTAAAAATACACCATTTCAACCCAGTTCTTTACCTGTAACATCGTATCGTGCCTCTATTGTAAGCGCTCCTTACAATCACCAATTACCTTGGATAGGACTAGGCATTGATTTATTATTGGGGGCATATTCAGACCAAAAACCCAGCGACTTTCAAGCCGGATTTCTTCCCTTTTTATTTCACCAACAAGTAGCTAATACAAAGGGCTTAGTAGTAAAAGAAAATGTATTCAAATTCTCTGACGCATCACCGGCTTCAAATAATACACCGCTCTCCACTTTACTAGTAATACTTATACTATACGCATTTTGTTCAAGATTCAATAGTCTTATCACACAAAAAATTGCCAAAATATTTGATGTGCTTTTATTAATTAGTTTAGGTGTGGGGGGTAGTTTAATGTTCTATATGAGTTTCATTTCAAAACACACTGCTTGTTATCAGAATTATAATTTAATGTGGATACATCCTTTTTATTTAATTGCCCTCATATTTTATTTTATACCCAATAAAATAATTGGACATATGGGTTTATTATTCCTAGCCTCTATAGTAGCATTAATCATTACTAGCTACTGGCTTCCTCAACACTTTTCTTTAGAAGTAGCAACTATGGGAGCTATAGCACTTACACTAAATTACCGATTAGTGCAAAAAGGACGCTTGCAGGCACTCTTTGCAAAACAATAATTGAATTTCAAATATTAAATAATTTATAATGTCAAAAATAATTTTAATTACGGGCGCCAGTTCAGGATTTGGTAAAGCCATTGCAGAAAAATTTGCTGCAGGAGGCTGGAATATAATTTTAACGGCAAGAAGAAAAGAAAAATTAAATGCTGTTGCTAGCGCTTTAGAAGAAAAATTTAAAGTAAAAACTTTGTGTTTAATTTTTGATGTGCAAAACAAAGAAAAAGTATTTGAGCAAATTAACCACTTACCCCAAGAATGGCAAGCTATTGATGTACTAGTAAACAATGCAGGCCTTGCGTTAGGTAGAGATAGTTTTGAAAATGCGCATATGGAAGATTGGGAGACTATGATTGATACGAATGTTAAAGGTTTATTATATACTTCTAAAGCTACCCTTCCCTATTTAATAAAAAATCAAGGACACATTATAAATATTGGAAGTACCGCAGGCAAAGAAGTTTATAAAGATGGAAATGTTTACTGCGCCACCAAACACGCAGTTGACGCCATAAGTAAAGCCCAAAGAATTGACTTATTACCCTATAAAATAAAAGTTACTGCTATACATCCAGGAGCTGTGGAAACTGACTTTTCTTTAGTAAGATTTAAAGGAGACGCAACCAAAGCTGCAGCAGTGTATGCAGGCTATGAACCTTTAAAAGCCGAAGATATTGCTGATACTGTTTGGTATGCAGCCAATGTTTCAAAACACGTTTGTATTAATGATATAGTAATGACTTGCGTGGCACAAGCAAATTCTATGTATTTGCATAAAGACGCTTAAGTCCTGATTGAAAATCTTCCCAAATTTCATTTACAATTTCAGCCGCAGGCTGAATAGTGTTAATCATTGCACTTACCTGTCCTATTTCTAATTCTCCATTTTCCATATCACCTTCAAACATTCCTTTTTTGGCCCTCCCTTTCGCTAATTTTTCAGCTAATACTTCTTTACTCGCTCCTTGCTTTTCAATCGTTAAAATTTCATTTGCGAATTTATTTTTTAACAGGCGCACAGGCGCGAGCAATTTTAAGCCTAGTTCAGTATCCCCTTCCTTGGCTTCAATAATTGCTTTTTTAAAATTGATATGACTGGTAGCTTCTGTACTACAAACAAATCTAGATCCTATTTGAACCCCTTGGGCACCTAAAGCAAAAGCTGCTAACATCTGAGCGCCTGTAGCAATACCACCTGCTGCAATTACTGGAATGGAAACGGCTTTACAAACCATAGGAATTAAAACCATAGTGGTAGTTTCTTCTCTTCCATTGTGACCACCTGCTTCAAAACCTTCTGCTACCACTGCATCACAGCCAGCTGCTTCCGCCTTTAATGCAAACTGTGCGCTACTTACTACGTGCACAACAACACAACCAGCAGCCTTTAAAACTGAGGTCCAAGTTTTTGGATTACCTGCACTTGTAAAAACAATGGGTACTTTTTCTTCTATAATAATTTTTATAAGAGCTTCTAAGTCGGGGTATAACATTGGCAGGTTTACAGCAAAAGGCTTAGAAGTAACCGCTCTTATTTTTTGTATATGAGTTCTTAAAATTTCCGGATACATACTCCCTGCTCCAATAATACCTAAGCCACCCGAATTACTTACTGCACTGGCCAATTCCCAACCACTTGCCCACACCATCCCTGCTTGAATAATAGGTACATCAATTTTAAATAAGTCTGTAATTCTATTTCGAAATGACATTATAAAATTTTACAAAAAGTAATGAAAATTCTTTATCCAAAGTCAATCTCTGTATTGTCTCCAATATTCAAAGTGCGGCTTAAACCTTTTACAGCTGCATCATTTCCAATTAAAGAATTATCTAAAACCACTTCATCTAAAGTAGTATAAGATCCAATGATACTTTCTTTTACCACCGAACTTTTAATAGTAGTATTATTACCAATAGTGACGTGGGGGCCTATAATTGAGTTTTCAATAGTACATCCTTCAGCAATACTAACAGGAGCTATAATAATACTATGGGGATACATTGATGGACTTACCTGTAAGCCTCCAGTTTTTTTCAGCAAAACAGCATTGGCTTCTAATAAATTTTCTTTCTTACCACAATCATACCATTGTTTTACTTTACAAGCTTTGAATTGAACTCCTTTTTGAATCATACAATCAATGGCATCGGTTAAATGGTATTCTCCATTTGATTTTATATTTTCTGCAAATAAATGTTGAAAACATTCAAACAAAATAGCCGATTCTTTTATTTTATAAATTCCCACTAACGCATCATTGGATTTGGGAATAGCTGGTTTTTCTACAGTATGTTCTACAAAAAAAGATTCATTCATTTCTACGACACCAAATTTTCTGGGATCGTCTACTTTTTTTATACCTAAAACACTATAAGGACTATCCATCACTTCTTTCATATCAAATTCACAAATGGTATCGCCTAAGGAAATAAATACCTCATCTTCTCCTACAATAGATTTAGCTAATTCAATGGCGTGTGCGGTTCCAAGTCGGTCATTTTGATATAAAAAATGTGTGGTGAGTTGAGGATAAGTAGCTTGAACATAATCCTGAATCTTTTCACCTAGATAACCCACAATAAAAATAAATTCTGTTATGCCTACTTCTTTTAATTGATCTACAATAAAACTAAGTATGGTTTTACCTGCAATAGGTATGAGCGCTTTGGGTTGCGTATAGGTATGTGGACGAAGTTTTGCACCTGCACCAGCAACGGGAATAATAGCCTTCATATTTCACCATTTAGGGGGTGGTAAAAGTAGGAAATAACCACTACTAATACTAGAATTTTAAACCTAAAAAGGCCATTTTGTGTAAAGAAATTGAAAATGTGGATATTAGAGCCTTCACTGTTGAAACTTGTACTTTGACTAGGCTTATTTATGAATTAATTTTGCGATAGAATTTTAAATATTCAACTATGCAAAGAGACACACTGGTATTTGATATTATTCGTCAAGAATTAGATCGTCAAAGAAGAGGTATTGAATTAATTGCTTCTGAAAATTTTACTAGCCTCCAAGTAATGCAAGCAATGGGTGGTGTAATGACCAATAAATACGCCGAAGGATATCCTGGTCGCAGGTACTATGGTGGTTGTGAAATAGTAGATAAAACGGAAACACTTGCTATAGACCGATTGAAAGAAGTTTTTGGAATTGAATATGCGAATGTGCAACCTCATAGTGGTGCACAAGCCAATGCTGCTGTGATGTTAGCTGTGTTACAACCTGGCGATGCTATTTTAGGATTAGATTTAAGTATGGGCGGTCACTTAACACACGGTAGTGCTGTAAATTTTTCTGGCAAAATTTACAAACCTTATTTTTATGGAGTGGTGAAAGAAACTGGTTTAATTGATTATGAAATGTTAGAATCTCAAGCCAGAACTCACCAACCAAAATTAATTTTTTGTGGGGCAAGTGCTTATAGTCGTGATATTGATTATGCTCGTATAAGAAAAGTAGCTGATGAAGTAGGCGCATTTGTTCTTGCCGATATTGCACACCCTGCAGGTTTAATTGCCAAAGGCTTATTAAGCTCTCCATTTCAACATTGTCATTTTGTAACTTCCACTACACATAAAACTTTAAGGGGTCCTCGTGGTGGCGTAATAATGATGGCTAAAGATGGTGAAAATACATTAGGCCTTAAAGATGTTAAAGGCAATCTAAGATTATGGTCCAATATTATTGATATGGCTGTATTTCCAGGAACACAAGGGGGACCATTAGAACACGTTATTGCAGCTAAAGCTATTGCCTTTGGTGAAATTTTGTCCAACGACTTTACAGCCTATGCGAAGCAAGTACAAAAAAATGCACAAGTAATGGCTTCTTCATTCGTTGCTAAGGGTTATGAAATAATAAGTGGTGGCACCGACAATCATTTAATGTTAATTGATTTACGCAATAAAAATATTAGTGGTAAAAAAGCAGAGCAAGTACTAGGACACGCCGACATTACAGCCAATAAAAATATGGTTCCCTTCGACGATAAGTCGGCCTTTGTAACATCAGGTATTCGATTTGGATTAGCAGCAGTTACCACACGCGGAATGACAGAAACACATATTCCATTTGTAGTAGAAGCCATAGATAAAGTATTAATGAATGCCGATAATGAAACTATAATTGCTCAAACTAAAAAAGAAGTTAATAAATTTATGGAGCAATTTATTTTATATCCAGAGTTAGGATAAACTTTATGCTATGATACAAAGAATACAAACCCTTTGGTTATTACTTGCTAGTGCAGCCGCTTTTTCTGTATTGAGATTCCCTTTTTATTATTCTCCCACTCCATTATCTTTAGAAATTAATGGAAGTGCAGGGTATAGTACTCTTATTTCCTTAGCATTTAGCGCTTGTCTTTCTTTTATAAGTATATTTTTATATGGCAATAGAATGTTACAACTAAAAGTGGTTATAATTAATTTCTTATTATCAATACTTATCGGATACTTCATTTATAAAGTAATGATTGACCATCCAGGGGGTGGTTTCACACTGCCCTCCATTGCTTTATTTTTGATTCCTATCTTTCAAATTCTTGCAATGATCAAAATATACCAGGACGAAAAATTGGTAAAAAGTACTGATCGCTTAAGGTAATGCTTCATATGGTAAACCCCCACATAGAAATGCAGGGGCTAGGTTTTATTAAAGCAAAGGAAAAATTGTAAGTCAATTATTTTAACGCAACATCAAAAACTATAACTTGTTTCATTAAATAATTTACTTTTTTACCATTCTGTTCAGCTGGTATCCATTTAGGACCATTTTCAATTACACGAATTGCTTCTGAAGCAGATCCATATCCAGGATTATTTTCAGCAATTACATTCGTAACATCCCCATTGCTATTTACGACAAAATTAAGCTTGACTGTATACTTTCCAGGAACAGCCTTGTTTTTATATAGTAAGTCGCGATTTAAATTGTTCATTAAATATTTCGACCATCCTGCTGATCCACCTGGAAATTCAGCAGGTTTTTGTGCTGTATAAAAAATTGGATCATTATTTTTTAAAGGATCTGTATTTTTTTGAATTTTTGGTACATTAAATACTGTTACTACTTCAGCTTTATCTTCTTTACCATCATATCCAATTACTGTTACATCTTCTAATTTATTTTGAAGATTACTATTCATTCCAGCTTTAGTTTCATATTCATTTACTTTTACACCTTCTATTTTTTTGTAATAAACATCCCCGTTTAAACCTTCTTTAGCACTAAATCCAGATACCTTATTTTCATCTGATTTGTTTTGAAGATTTACTTTTGATCCTTTTTTAGTGGTTATTAAAATCACACCATTTTTACCTTCATTACCATATAGTGAAATGGATGATGGATTTTTTAAAACACTGACAGACTCAAATTCCTCCGGATTTAATTTTGACAGTTCAATCGATGTTTTCAAAGGAACGCCATCTAAAATGTATAAAGGAGTTTTTTTATCACCAACAGCTGTATCAATATTTAATTTACCCTTAAATTCAATTTTTACCCCATTAGCCATCTCTACACTTTTTATTTGATTATGGTTTGCATTTATATTGCTCCATTCCTTATTTGGAACTTGATCTTTTCTTTGAATATCTTTTAAGAAAATTTCTACAACTCCATTTTTACCATCTTTAGCGTATTTTTTAATAGCTGATTCCCCCTTTAATACATTGATAGATTTTATATTATCAGCTGCAATGGATTTCATTTCTTGTTCAGTAATTCTTACACCTTCTACAAAATAGGCTGGCTTTGTTTTCTGATCAATAGTATCAGCCTTGATACTTATAATGGTAGGCTTTGTTGTATCACTAATAAGTGATACAATTTGTTTCTTTATAGACTCTACTTTAGTTTCTATTTTTTCTCTTGCGTGCAGTTTAATGGATACAAGTGATATGGTAATAATTAGAACAGGTAATACCATTACTCTTCTCAAATAAGAGTATTTAGGATTAGAGGTTTGTGTTAACATGGCTAAGCGTCGTTTAATGGATGTATAAAAAAATGAATGACTTGGATTTAAAAAATGATTCCCATAATGAGTCTGTAATAACATTTTAGCAAAATCCGCTACATTACTATTGCCTACCGCTTCTTCGTCTGCGATAAATTCATGTATAGCAACTAATTCCTTTTGAACAATCCAGTTAAAAGGATTCATCCAAAATAGGGATGCAATAATTTGACAATAAATTCTATCCCAAGTATGCTTCTGCTGTATATGGGTAATTTCGTGCTTGAATATTTGTTGACCACCTTCTTCTTTCAATGAAATAGTTTGTTTCCAAAATAAATTATTCAAGAAGGAGAAAGGTGCGTTTTCTTCATTAGTATTGATAAAATCAAATCCATCCATCTTGGTTACCTCACTCCTATTTTTTAAGAATTGAATTTTGAATATTTGTAATAATAGCAACCCTAATAAAGCTATTGTTATTAGACCAGTGGTTATTAATACATAATCAGCCCAATCCAAAATAACTCCATTATGATTAGTAGTTGTTGGTAATACAAATTGCATCAATTCATTGGACCTATATATTAATGTAGGCTCTTCCACTGTAAACCAATCAAGGTTTAATAAAGGAATTACCAAACTTAGTACCGAAGATGATAATAAAAAAAACCTATTGTAGTAATGAAATTTTTTATCTCTTAATGCTATCCAGTAATAGGCCCAAAAGATGCCTGATACTAAAATAGTCTTGAGTAAATACAAAAGAACGGATTGACTAGTCATGGCTTTTGTTTTTTAATTGTTTTAAAAGCAATTCTAAATCTGCTATGGACATTTGTTTTTTATCCACTAAAAAGGAAACCACATTGGCATAGGATCCCTCAAAGTAACTTTCAGTCAAGCCTTCAATTCTTTTTGCAGAATAAGCCTCTTTACTAACTAAAGGATAATAAAAATTGTTACGATTAGGGTTTTGGATACCCACAAACTCCTTTTCTACTAAAATTTTAAGCAAAGTGGCAACTGTATTATGATGGGGCTTTGGCTCTTCTAGAGCCTCTAATACATCCTTTATAAAACCTCCCTTATCCAATGCCCATAAGGCTTGCATAATTTGTTCCTCAGCTTGTGTTAGTTTTTTCATAGATATTATTTTTTACATTCTAACTAATTTCTTAGTCAATATTATAACTATATTTT
>CAXBQH010000034.1:0-20867 GCA_963977985.1 uncultured bacterium | reverse complement strand
ATAATAGTACACAAAAAGCAATAAGTGCAGCTGCCAACAAGGATAGCTCTTTTTTTAGTATCGCATTTACCAATGATACCACTGAGCCGCATTATATAGCCCTTGTTACCCAAAAAGTAAGTCCCACATTAGTGAAAGAAATGCAAACAGCCTTTACTTATTTAAATAATGATGAATTTACAAAACAAAAATTAAATGTAACTTACATTCAGTTTAATGAGCAGAGCTATATTGTTTGGATTGGACCTTTTGAAAATAACCAAAAAGCCAAAACTTATATCAATAAAGTAAAGCCTAGGCTTAGTGCTGAAATTATTTCATTTGTTCCGCCCAAACAATATGAAATATACTTATTAAGCAAATCAAATATACTTATGATTAAAGATGAAGCCGATTTAAAACAATATCAGCAGTATATGTTTAAAAACATTTATAAACCTTAATAAAAATAGTAGTGAGTCAAGATTCAAAAAAACCGAAGAATTGGGTACGCCTTTTTTGGAAATACTATTTTATAGGTGCAGGCGTATTTTTACTTTTTATTTTAATGCTTAACTGGGGCTGGATTGGAGATATGCCCGATTTAAATGATATTGAAAATCCTACTGCCTCTTTGGCCAGTCAAGTGTTTGCTCAGGACGGTACCCCAATGGGTAAGTTTTATTTGGAAGACCGTATCACAGTTAAGTATAGAGATATCAGCCCCTACTTACTTCAAGCTTTAGTGGCTACAGAAGATAAAAGATTTTATGATCATTATGGAGTGGATGGAGAAGGCTTAATAAGAGCAGTGGCATTTTTGGGTAGTCAAGGAGGCGCCTCTACCATTACTATGCAAACTGCCAAAAATTTATTTACTGATAACTGGAGTACAAAAAACAAATTACTTCGTATTATTCAAAAAATTAAGGAGAGTATTATTGCCATTAAATTAGAACGAAATTTCACCAAACAAGAAATTATTACATTGTATTTAAATACGGTACCTTTTAGTGAGAATGTTTTTGGTGTAAGCAATGCTTCAAGAACTTTTTTTCAAAAAGAACCTGACCGTCTCACCATTGAAGAAGCTGCATTACTCATTGGTATGATTAATGCGCCTACCAAATACAACCCCAATAGAAATCCTAAATTGGCTTTAGAAAGAAGGAATTTGGTATTAAGTAGAATGGCTGGGCAAAAATATATTAGTGCAGACCAAGCAGAAGAACTAAGAAAATTACCCATTGCTACTAATTTTAAAAAATTGGACCAAAACAATGGTTTGGGCCCCTATTTTAGAATGACTTTAGGTGAGTATATGAAAAAGTGGTGCAAGGAACATAAAAAAAATAATGGAGATGCATACGACTTATATAGAGATGGTTTAAAAATTTACACGACTATTAATCCAAGAATGCAGCTGTATGCAGAGGAGGCAGTAGCCCGACATATGTCCTATTTACAAAAAGAATTCAACCAACAAAATAATATTAAATCGGGTACTATTTGGAAGGAGTTTAGCGCTCAATTAGAATTAGCAGTAAAACAAACTGATAGATGGAAGAATTTGAAAAAAGAAGATATGGAGGATGATCAAATTAGAAAAACATTCAATGAACCCCTCCCTATGCGTGTTTTTGCTTGGAATAAAAATAGATTCATTGATACCATAATGACTCCCTATGACTCCTTAAAGTACCATAAACAAATTTTACAAACAGGTTTCTTGGCAGTGGACCCCTTCACCGGTGAAGTTAAAGCTTGGGTAGGTGGTGTAGATTTTAAAACATTTAAATACGACCACGTCAATATCAATACTAAAAGACAAGTTGGCTCCACCATTAAACCTTTATTATATTCTTTAGCAATTGAAGAAGCAGGCTTCACTCCAAACACTATTGTACAAGATCAACAACAAAATTTTGATGGTTATGGAATGGTACCCAATACCCCTAAAACTTGTACAGGTCAATCAATACCTATGGCTCAGGCTTTAGCGGAATCAAGAAACTGTTCTTCGGCCTATATAATGAAACAAATTAATGGTAAAAGCAACGAAGCCGCCAAGCAGTTTGTAGAATATTTAAAAAAGTGCAATATTAAATCGGATATTCAACCTTACCCCTCCATTGCTTTAGGTGCTGTTGAAATTTCATTGTATGAAATGGTACAAGCTTATACAATGTTTCCAGGTGCTGGCTATAACGCACAACCTTTTTTCATAAATAGAATTGAAGATAAAAATGGAAATGTATTAGAAAGCTTTTCACCTCAAAGAAGAAAAGTAATCAACGATGTAACCGCATATTCAGTGGTAAGTATGATGCAAGGCGTCATACAAAAAGGAACAGGAAGAAGTATGTATTCCTATGCAGTACCCACACAATCTATTGCTGGCAAAACAGGTACCACCAATGACAATAGCGACCTTTGGTTTATGGGCTATACTCCTCAACTTTTAGCTGGGGCTTGGGTAGGTTGCGACGATAGATATATAAGATTTACAGATAACTATTTTGGACAAGGAGCACACGCTTCATTACCCATTTGGGCTTATTTTATGAGTAAAGTAGCTGCCGACCCTGCTTGTAATTTAGACCCTAACGCTAATTTTGAAAGGCCCTCAAGCTTACTCAACGATTTTAATGTAGATTTTGTTTCAAAAGATAGTACAGGACTAGAAAACATAGACGCCAATGGCGTCATAGAGGATATTAAAGCGGAATCAGATTATACTCTACCTGCTGCTGAAAAAACAATTCCCAAAAATAGCCCTGTTCCCGCTGTTAAAAAAACGAAACCCAAAGCTCTTTTACCTCCCAAAAAGAATAATTAGAACTAATAAATTAATTAGGATTATTCAAGGAATAAAAAATTGAAAATTGATGGTAAAGATTTCTTTGAAAAAATGCATTACCATATTGAATAGTTATTCTTGGGAGCTTCACACCTATGCCGGAACTAAAACCATTGAACCAATTTTGTTGATTTTGCACATTTAAATCAAATCGACGAAGAAAATTATAGCCAACATTTAAATTCAATTGTTCCCCAATATTGAATTCTGAGCCCACAATAATATGATTAAAAACATCTTGCAAGGAACTAGGCGTACTGTATCCTTGTTCATTATAAAAATTGGCATCATAGTAAGCATTATTCCAAATTGATAATCTTTGTGCAGTTAAAGAAAATTGAATAGGTGCATTCTCTAATTTTTTTGAAAAGCCCATAATAATATTTAGTGGCAACCTTTCTTTTTCTGTATAAGATTTAATTTGAGTACCCACATTATTAGCAAGTAAACTTGCACGCACTAAATTATTAGAGGAAGTGTAAGTCATAGAAAAGTCCATTGCTAAACCTGTGGAAGTATAAATGCCATAATTAGAATGTATATATTTAAAAGTGGCCCCTAGCATTATATTTTTATTGAATAATGAAGCCATAGAAACTTGTGCTACATAATCATTGGCAATAAAATTTCCAAGGTCATTGCCTGTAACATCGGTCATTTTAATATTTCCATAGCCCATATAATGAATACCCCAACTAAGAACACTATTTCTATTATATAGATAATGAGCCCCACTTAAATCATACTGGTAAATATTGGCATAATAGGACTTCACACTTAAATGAAGAGTTTTATCCATAGAAGGGTCTAATAAAGAAGGATTATACATAGCAAGTCCAAGATCGGACCCCAAACTGCTAATATTTATTCCTCCAAGCGAAGTGGCTTTGGCACTGTAAGGCAAAGTCAAAAATTGATATACTTCATTAGCATTTGTTTTTTGTCCTTGCACTAAATTATACCTTACAAAAAATGTAATAAAAATAAATGTGAAGACTTTGCAATGGTATCTGAGGTGCACCCTACTCATAAAACAAAGCTAGGGAATTAAACCAATGCTAAATCAAGTACTTGTTGCATATTTTTTACATAATGAAACTGAAGCCCTTTGATAAAATTATGCTCAATTTCTTGAACATCTTTTTCATTCTGCCAACAAAGAATAATTTCCTTCATACCAGCTCTTTTAGCCGCTAAAATTTTTTCTTTTATTCCTCCTACTGGTAATACTTGACCTCTTAAAGTTATTTCACCTGTCATTGCTAAATAAGGCTTCACTTTTCTGCCTGTAAATGCAGAAGTAAGTGCTGTAAGCATTGTAATACCTGCACTAGGCCCATCCTTAGGCACTGCTCCTTCAGGTACGTGCAGATGTATTGCCTTAGAGGTAAATAAGCTATTATCCACCCCTATTTTCTTTGCATTACTTTGTAAATAGGTAAGTGCAGTATCAACACTTTCTTTCATTACATTACCCAAATTACCCGTTAATTTTAAACCCCCTTTACCCTCTGAAAGTAAAACTTCAATAAATAAAATATCTCCACCCACATAAGTCCAGGCCAATCCAACAGCAACACCTGGCATATTCACGGTTTTATAAATTTCATTGCTATACCTTGCCTGTCCTAAAATTTTATTGACATCAGATTTAGTAACAGTGGGTTTTACTTTTTGCTTCATTGCTAATTCTTTGGCTTGATAACGCATAATGGATGCAAGTTGCCTATCAAGTTCACGCACACCACTTTCTCTGGTATAGTCTTCAATAACTTTTTCAAGCACTGTGTCTTGAATATTGAAATTAATTTTATCCAACCCGTGGGCTTGTTTTTGTTTAGGAAGTAAATGTCTTTTAGCAATTTCAATTTTTTCTTCTACCGCATATCCACTTAAATCAATCACTTCTAGACGATCTCTAAGTGCTGGCTGAATTCTACTTATATCGTTTGCAGTTGCAATAAATAATGTTTTACTTAAATCATATTCCGATTCTAAATAGTTGTCATAAAAACTATGGTTTTGCTCTGGATCCAATACTTCTAATAAAGCCGAAGAAGGATCTCCTCTGTGGTCACTCCCTATTTTATCTATCTCATCTAAAATCATTACTGGATTTGAGGTCTTTACTTTGCGTAAACTTTGTACAATTCTACCTGGCATTGCACCAATATAAGTTTTACGATGTCCTCTAATTTCACTTTCATCGTGTAATCCTCCTAAACTTACTCTAACATATTTTCTGCCAATGGCGTGCGCAATAGATTTACCCAGGGAAGTTTTTCCAATACCGGGAGGACCCAAAAAACATAAAATAGGGCTTTTCATATCGCCCTTAATTTTAAGTACTGCTAAGTATTCTAAAATTCTGTTCTTTATTTTCATCATTCCATAATGGTCAGCATCTAAAACTTTTTTAGCATTTTTTAAATCGTAATTGTCAGAAGTATATTCCTGCCAAGGTAAATCAAGTAATAAATCTAAATGATTATACACAACAGAATAATCGGGAGTGCTAGGATGCATACGCTCTAATTTCTCCAAGCCTGATTGAAATAATTTTTTTGCCGCTTCAGGCCACTTCTTTCCTTCTGCTCTTTTTTTCATCTCTGCCACTTCGCGCTCATTGGGATCCCCGCCTAATTCATCTTTAATACTTTTTAATTGTTGTTGTAAAAAGTAGTCTCGTTGTTGTTTGTCAATTTCGGTGCGAGTTTTATTAGCCACCTTATTTTTTAATTCCACAAACTGCAATTCTTGTTGTAAGAACTGAATTAATTTCTCAGCCCTCAAAATAATATTATGCTGTTCTAACAATGCCTGTTTTTCATTGACATCTACATTTAAGTTGCTACTTACAAAATTGATAAGAAATAAAGGGCTTTCAATATTCTTAAGTATCATCACTGCCTCCGATGGAAAATTGGGAGACAATTGAATAATTTGGGTAGCTAAATCTTTAATGGTAGCTAAATAAGCTTGGAAATTTTGATTGTCTTTTTCTACTTTGTCCTCTATTAAAACTTTCACACTGGCTTTGAAAAATGGATCTTCTTCTTTCATCTCCAATAATTCAAACCTTTTTTTACCTTGTATAATAATGGTAGTGCCTCCATCTTGCATTTTAATCATTTTGATGATTTTGGCCACAGTACCAATTTGACAAAGATCTGAAGGTGAAGGGTCTTCAATATTTCCATCCTTTTGAGATACCACTCCTATTAATTTATCCTTGCTATATGAAGATTTAACTGCTTGAATACTTTTATCCCTGCCCACTGTTATTGGTATGACCACCCCTGGAAATAATACTGTATTTCTGAGCGGCAAAATGGGCAATAATTCATCAATGACCATTTCAGGTTCATTCTCTTCCGCCTGTTCATTAAATGAAAATAATGGTATGAACTCATTTTCTTCTTCCCCTTTAAACAAAATCGTCTTATTCACTTTCTATTCTATTTATTTTATAGTCAAAATGGCATATTTTCTTAGCCAGTAAGAATCAAACCAAGATAAGCCTTAACTAGACCAAGATATACCTTAATTAGGCAATATTGGTGCCAAACTAAAATGGCATATAAAAAAAATCCTCCCCAATACTATTGGGAAGGACCTTCTTGCAAGAAGTTATATTAACTTCTGAATTACTTAGCTTTAGCTGTAGTATCAGCTGGAGCAGCAGCAGCAGCAGTATCAACTGTAGCAGCTTTTGCAGTATCAACTTTAGCAGCAGCAGTGTCAGTTTTAGCTTCAGTAGAAGCACCACCACAAGCAGCTAATGCAGCGATAGCGAAGATTGCGATAACTTTTTTCATTTTTGGTTTTTTTAAAGTTTAGTATCAAAAATACGATGGCGAAGATAGCCATAGCCTTCAAAAATGCCAAATTTTAACATTATTTTTTTCTAAAATATACCCTAATGGGCACCCCCGTAAACTTAAAATGCGCTCTCAATTGATTTTCAAGGTAGTTACGATAGGGAGTTTTAATATCATCTGGAAAATTGGTAAAAAAGGCAAAACTAGGCACTTTGGTAGGCAACTGGGATACAAATTTTATCTTAACAATATGACCCCTTACCACCGGAGCCTGGTATTTAAGGATGGCTTTTTGCATAATATCATTGAGCTGAGAAGTGGGTATTTTACGATGCTTATTCTCATACACTTCCAAGGCCAGTTCAATAGCTTTAAATATGCGAATTTTCTCAATGGCCGATATGAATAAAACAGGGACATCGCTAAAGGGTGCTAATTTTTCCTTCACTACTTTTTCATAATCTCTAGCGGTGTTATTTTGCTTGTCAATGAGGTCCCATTTGTTAATTAAAACAACAATACCCTTCCCTTTTTTTGAAGCTAGACTAAAAATAGTTAAATCCTGAGCGGTAACTCCCTTGGTTGCATCTATAACTAATAAGCAAACATCCGCTTCATCCATTGCCTTTATGGCTCTAATAATGGAATAGAATTCTAAATCATCTTTTTCTTTATTCTTGCGTCTTATACCCGCTGTATCAATTAAGATGAACTCTTTTTGAAACATATTATAATGGGTATGAATGGTATCACGAGTGGTACCAGCAATATCACTTACAATGGTTCTTTCTTGACCAATCATTGCATTTAATAAACTAGACTTTCCTACATTGGGCTGACCCATTATTGCAATTTTGGGTATTGCTACTTCGGCCTCTTTACCTTCCACTATCTCATCGTCGTCATTAATTATTTCTTTTCCTTTGATATCTGAAGTAATTGCATCTAATAGCTCTCCTGTGCCAGTACCTGATATTGAACTAACGAAGTAATTATGCTCAAAACCCATTCCATAAAACTCAGTACCTTCTAATGCTCTGGTGGAATTATCTACCTTATTTACACATACATAAACAGGTTTTGTACTTCTTCTAAGCATATCAGCCATAGAAGCATCTAAGTCAGTTAAACCCACTGCAGCATCTACCATAAATATGATAGCATTGGCTTCCTCTATTGCAATTTTTACCTGTTTACGAATCTCAGTTTCAAACATATCACGAGAATCGGGCACAAACCCGCCTGTATCAATTACATTAAAACTTTTACCCGCCCATTCTGTAACTCCGTATTGTCTGTCTCTGGTAACACCGCTCATATCATCCACTATGGCTTTACGCTCTTCTAATAAACGATTAAAAAGAGTGCTTTTGCCAACATTGGGTCTTCCCACAATTGCCACAGTATAGCTCATAATTATATTATTTAATATCCAAATTCTTTTAACTTAATTTCACTTTCTCTCCACTTAGGTTTCACTTTCACAAATAATTCTAAGTATATTTTAGATCCAATAAAATCCTCAATATCTTTTCTAGCCAAAGTACCTATTTCTTTAATCATCTTTCCTTTCTCACCAATTATAATAGCTTTTTGCGTTTCTCTATTCACAATAATATCGGCCTGTATTTTTATTAATAATGGCTGCTGTTTAAAAGAGTTTACCATAACAGCAGTTTGGTAGGGAATTTCCTCTCCAAAAAGATGATAAATTTTTTCTCGAATAAGCTCACTTACAAAAAACTTGGTGGGCATATCACTCAAATCCTCTTGATTATAAAATGGCACTCCTTCAGGAATCATTTCAATAATAAGTTGTATTAAACTATCTATATCCGATGTATGCAAAGCACTTATCGCAATAGATTTAGTACAATAAGACTTGTTTTTAAAAAATTCTAAAGCTTCATTTAATTGGTTGCCTTTTGCCAAATCCAACTTATTAATAACTACAATGCAAGGAACTTTTAGCTTTAAAGAGCTAAATAGTTCATCTAACTCATTTAAATTATCTTGAATATCCACCATTAACAAAGCCAAATCTGCGTCTTCTAATGCGCTTTTCACAGCCCCCATCATTTTTTCGTGTAACTTATATTTAGGATCAATAATTCCTGGAGTATCTGAAAATATAATTTGATACTCATTTTCCTTGTTTAAAAAAGCTTTGATACGATGACGAGTGGTTTGTACCTTGGAAGATACAATAGCCATTTTCTCACCAATAATAGCGTTTAGTAAAGTACTTTTACCAGCATTGGGCCTTCCGAATATATTTACAAAACCGGCTTTCATTGGTGTTAATTTGACCTTAATTTTTTCTTATTACAAACTTACTACAAAAAAAATCCGCCCTCGATAGGAATCGGGAGCGGGATGATGTTGCGAGGGAAGGGATCGAACCTCCGACCTTCGGGTTATGAGCCCGACGAGCTACCGCTGCTCTACCTCGCGATGTTTGGAGGGCAAAGGTAGGCTATTATTGGTTCTTAAACAAGTTTAATGGGCAGGATTTGAAATAGACTTATCAAAATAAAACTAGTTCCTATGTCTAATATTAGATGCCCCAGCAGTACTTGACTCTTTTACATTGGGGTTCCCTTTGTAATCAATATCACTAGCTCCTTTGGAACTAGCTTTTAAAATTTCAGTAACATTAGCACTAATATGACTTGCACCTGAGGCATTTAATATGGCACCTTTGGAAGTTAGGTTGTATAATTTTGCATCACTTGCACCTGAAACCTCCACCGCTAAATCATCTACTTTTCCAGATAATTCAATATGGGATGCACCGTTTGCTTCAATATCAATACTATTGGCACTCACTTCTCCCCTATAATCGCTAGCACCCGATAAAGTGTATAATAAAACACCTGCATTTATATTTCCACGAAAATCTGAAGCACCCATTAATTTAATTCTGATTTTAGGTGACTCTAAAGTATTCACCAAATGAATATTGCTTGCACCTGAAGCTGTTATTGCATCAATATCTTTAATACTTACATAAGCCTTGGTTTTATAATTACCCCATTTTTTCCAACTCCACCAAGTTCCTTTTTCTCCAAGTCGTACAATTAGAGTTGATCCTACTACTTCTGTAATAATATGATCTCTAATATCTTCATTACTTGCACTCACAGCCACTTCTGTTTTATTAGATTGTGTTAAATAAAGATCAATGGCACTTGAAACACTTATAGCATTAAAAGCGGCCACCTTTCTTGGCACTGCATTTTCATCATAAATAATAGATTTTTTTTCTTGTGCAATTAGACTACTACTTAATAATATAAATAGACCAATGTATATTTTTTTCATTTGGAATGCATTTATAACTTAAACGAAAATAAGCATATAATGTTACAAGCTTAATTACAATTTCTTTAGTATCTTTGTGCCGTCCTCGGGGTGCTGTAAAAAGCTGAGAAAAACCCGTTGAACCTGAACAGGGTAATGCCTGCGAAGGGAAGGCCATCGCAAATTGTGCACTTCTCATAGCAATTATTCCTGTTTCCAGTAATCATTTTTAAACATTAAAACTTTAGTAATGACTAAGTTATTGGGAACATTTGCAATTTTATTAATGGCAACAAGCATTTCAGCGCAACCAAATGCTACATCAACTATTAAGAAAAAAGACAGTAATCAAATTTTTACAGACAGTATTAGAAACTTACCTCCTTTAGAAGTTAGGTCGGTGAGAGCAAGTGAAAATAGTCCATTTGCAATTAGTAATTTGAATAAAGCAAATATTCAAGCCATTAACTATGGGCAAGATCTTCCTTTTGTTTTACAAAATACGCCCTCAGTAGTTGTAAACTCAGATGCCGGAACAGGTGTGGGTTATACAGGTATTAGAATTAGAGGTACAGATGGTACCAGAATAAATGTCACATTAAATGGTATTCCTTATAATGATGCTGAAAGTATGATTACTTATTTTGTAGACCTTCCCGATTTTAGTTCTAGCTTAAATAGTGTTCAAATTCAAAGAGGAGTGGGATCTTCTACCAATGGAGCAGGTGCTTTTGGTGCTACTATTAATTTAGCCACGAATAATTATAATCCAGAAAAATATATATCACTGCAAACCAGTGCCGGATCATTTAATACATTAAAAAATACTTTACAATTAGGTACGGGCTTACTCAATAACCATTTTACTATTGATGGAAGAGTGAGTAATATTAGTAGTGATGGATATATTGACAGAGCAAGTTCAAAACTTAAATCATTTTATGTAAGTAGTACTTATTGGGGAGATAAATCTTCATTAAGATTAAATGTATTTTCCGGATGGGAAAAAACTTATCAAGCTTGGTATGGCGTACCTGAAGAATTATTAATTACGCAAAGAACATATAACCCTGCAGGGATGGAAAAAGCAGATGCTCCTTATAACAATCAAACTGACAATTACCAACAAACACATTATCAGTTATTTTATAACAAGACGGTAAATGCTAAATTGAGCTGGAACACTGCTGTATTCTTAACAAGAGGTTTAGGATATTATGAAGAATATAAAAGTGGTGTTGTTTTATCAGAGTATGTGCCTACACAACCTGCCAAAGTACTAGATCTTGTTAGAAGAAAATGGTTGGATAATAATTTTTATGGTCAAATTGCTTCTCTTATTTATGAAGAAGGAAAAAATAAATTTACTATCGGTGGCGCTTGGAATACTTATGACGGACTTCATTACGGCCGCCTACCCTACTTAAGCACACTAGGTATTAATCCCAATTTCAACTACTATTTTAATGATGCTATTAAAAAAGATTTCAATACTTACATAAAATGGAATTATGCTTTAACCAATGCATTAAGTAGTTTTATTGATATACAATACAGAAATGTGGGTCACCATATGTATGGCTTTGATCATAATGCAGATTTAATTGTAAAAAGAAATTTTGATTTTTTAAACCCTAAAGCAGGTCTTTATTATAAAACTAAGTTTACTAATTATTATACAAGTATTGCCATTGCACATAAAGAACCTAACAGAGATGATTTTGAAGCCTCTACCAATGAACAACCTAAACAAGAAATTCTTACCGATATAGAAGCAGGTTTTACCACTAAGAAATCAAATTTTGAATGGGGCGCTAATATGTATCTAATGTTCTATAAGGATCAATTAGTACTCACTGGAAAAATTAATGATGTAGGTGCTTATACCAGAACCAATGTGCCTAAGAGCAAAAGAATAGGTATTGAATTAATGGAGCATTGGAAATTAAATTCATTTATGGCAAGTGCTGCAAACCTTACTTTAAGTCAAAATAAAATTGAATCATTCACTGAATTTATTGACAATTATGATATAGGAAATCAAAAAGCAATAGTGCATAAAAACACCGATATTACTTTATCCCCTAATTTAACCGCTAACCATACACTTGAAATTACATTAAATAAAAAGTGGAATGTAAATGTGGTGAGTAAATATGTTTCTAAACAATATTTAGATAACACACAAAATGAATCTAGAATTTTAAACGCTTACTTTTTACAAGACATACATTTATCACATCACTTAATTTCAAAACCCAAATGGGCTATGCAAATTCAATTGTTTGCCAATAATATTTTCAATAAAAAGTATGAACCTAGTGGATATACCTACAGCTATATTTATGGAGGCTTAACCACTACTTCGAATAATTACTTTCCAATGGCAGGAACCAATTTTTGGTGTAGTTTAAAAGTAGATTTAAAATAATTTTATTTTCTAGCGTCTACTCCTTTAATAAACTTCACTAAACCGTTGAAATAAGTGTATTGATCGTCGTACATAGACATATGCGACCCTTTGGGGCAAAATAAGTATTGACCATCTTTAACTAATTTGGAAACTTCTTCCATTGCTTTAGGGTCCATAGTGTCAAATGCTCCACCTATACTTAAAGTAGGTACTGTAATATTTTTTAAATCGGCTTTTCTATCCCAATTTTTTAAAACAGCATCACCCACCACACCAAATTCAGAAGGGCCTTGCATTCTTAAATACAATGGATAATTCATTTTAGCAAATGCGCGTTTTACGGGATCGGGCCAATTAGACTCAGGCATTCTTAAAACGTGGGCTGGATAATAATAATCGGCAATAAGTTTTAAATATTCAGGATTTGTGTATTCACCTTTTAATTCATAAGCACGAATTTTAGCCAGAACTTCAGCTGGTAATTGGGGACCTAAAACTTCGTTGGCATATTTTACATAATCAGGAATGGAAGGCACCATATTAGAAATAATAAGACCTTTTAAATTCTTTTGATACTTAAGCGCATATTCTGTAGCAAGTATACCTCCCCAAGAATGACCTAATAAAAAGAAATTTGAAGCATCTAAACCCAATGCCTTTCTAACAGCCTCCACTTCCTCCACAAATCTGGGTAAGTTCCATAAACTTGAATCGTTAGGATTATCGGAATAAGCAGAGCCTAACTGATCATAATAATAGTATTCTATTTCTGCTTTAGGAAAATAGGAATCAAAACATTCAAAATATTCGTGGGTAGAACCAGGGCCACCGTGCAATAACAAAACTTTTATTTTTGGATTATTACCTACTCTTTTTGTCCATACATTAAATACACCTTTAGTAGTAGTAATTGGAATTAATTTAACTCCTCCTGAAAGCGTATCTTCTCTATTTGAATTATCGTGATAAGCAGAAGGTTTATTATTGTCAAAATTACAAGCACTTAATAATAGGGCTGAAAGTAATAACAATGAACTTATATATTTCATTTTTAAAATTTTTATAAATAATTCAAAAAATTTAACCTGGAAACTTAGACTGCCAGTCTAACATACCCCCCACCACATTCACTGCATTTTTAAAACCATAAGACTCTAGCATTAAACAAGCCTGTCCACTTCTATTACCACTTCTGCAATAAAAATAAACTACTTCCTCTTTTAAGTCTTCAATTTCATCTATTTGTAAGCTTTGTACTTGGCCCAAAGGCAATAATATTCCTCCAATATTAAAGGCATTATGTTCGTGTGGCTCACGTACATCTACTAAATTAATTTTTTCACCTGCATCTATTTTTGCTTTTAAAGCTTCTACTGTAATAGTTTTCATTGTTATGTAATTATTATAAAATTATTTTAGGCTATCTCTTTTGATTATCACAGGCGCTACCTTATCAATGACTAAATCTATGGCAACTCCTTGAATAGTGACATTTTTTATGGGCATTCCTAAAGAGTCTAAGGTAGAAGAATAAGTACTTGGATTTTGTTGAATTACAAAAGCACTAGCAGTATCTTCAATAGAACTATTAGCTGTAATATTTCCTACAAGTAATCCCATACTTAGAATCTTCATTTTTGCCATACCCACTGTTAATCCAATTAAATCGGGCACTTCCATTCCTAAACTTGCACCTCCATCTCCCACGGTAAAATTTATTAATGTACCTGATACAATTTTTGTTCCAGGTGCAATAGGTGCATTACCTAAAAATTGCTCCACAATAACATTTTTATTTCTGTCTGCTACAAAATTGATAGTACCCATTCTTAAACCCAATACTTTTAAATAAGTTTGTGCACTTTTTAAGGAGAAGCCTATTAAATTAGGCATATCTACTTGAGGTGCAATAACACGATTCACTGTTAAAAAAATGGTTCTGCCTTTTTTAACTACTTCATCTGCTTCTGGAGTTTGTCTTAATATTGAATTTCTAGCAAGGGTATCTACATAAATAGAATCTTGCAATACTAGATCAAAACCTAGGGCTTTAATATTTTTTTCAGCAGCAGTTACATCTAAACCTATTACATTAGGCACTTTTTCAGTTTTACCATTTCCTGTAATCCAGCCCAAGGAAAAGAAAAAAACTATTAATAAAACCAATACAAGACCTATACCTGCTAAGATATTCACCCATAAAGGCTTTTTTAATAATTTATCTATGAATTCCACAATAATTAATACAATTTTAAAGTAATTGAATACCCTTAATACCTTTTACCTTGAAGCTAAACTATCTTCAATAATGGTTGCATAAAAGTCGGTTAAATTCCAACCCATAGCTCTCACTTGTTGAGGAATAATACTTGCTTCACTTTGACCAGGTACCGTATTCACTTCTAACAAAAAAGCTTTTTTAGCATTTTCATTATAAATAAAATCTATTCTTACCACACCCCTACAGTTTAAAGTGGTATATACTTGTTTAGCAGCTTCTGATAAATCTTTGAACATAGTTTCTGAAATCTTTGCAGGAGTAATTTCTTCACTCTTACCTTCATACTTTGCAGCAAAATCAAAAAATTCATTTTCTGTTTTAATTTCTGTGATGGGTAAAACAGTAGTGATTCCCTTTGATTTAAATACCCCTATGGTAAATTCTCTACCACTTATAAATTCTTCCACTAAAACCTGCGAATCTTCTTTAAAAGCTTTTTCTAAAGCTGGGGCTAACTCCTCAGCAGTATTCACTTTACTAATTCCTAAACTGCTTCCTCCATTATTAGGTTTCACAAATAAAGGAAGTGCAAGCATACTTAAAATTTGTTCGGGAGTACTTTGGCTTGGATGTACTAAGTGCAAAGATTTTGCTACGCAAACACCACCAAAGCCGGCTACAGCTACTGTATACCTTTTATTAAAAGTTAAGGCAGAAGTAGCAGTATCACAACTAGTATAAGGCAAGCCTATTAAATCGAAATAACCTTGCATTTTTCCATCCTCACCTGGAGTACCGTGAATACACATTAGTGCAATATCAAAATTTATTTTTACTCCAGCTTCCTGAATACTAAAATCGGCTCTATCCACAGCAACTTCTTCTCCCAGAGAATTTTCATACCACCAGCCCGTTGGGTGAATATCTATTAAATACACATCATATTTATTTTTATCCAAGGCATTCATAACCGTTGTAGCACTTTTATAACTTATTTGTGCTTCTGAACTTAAGCCGCCGGTGACTAAGGCTACCTTTTTTTTCATACTGTGTAATTGATAGTTCAAATTTACTTAATACAAGGCATAAAAAAAGGGAAATTAATTCCCTTTTAATATTGTATTATAAAATGATTAAAATACTAGGAGTGTAGTCTGTCTTTTTTAGCAAGCAATACCTCTACTGTTTCTACATACATTTCATCTGGTACGCAACAATCTACTGGACAAACCGCTGCACACTGAGGTTCTTCGTGGAAACCTTGACACTCTGTACACTTATTGGGCGTAATATAATAAGTATCGGTTGCTACTGGATTAATTCTTTGATTGGCATCTACTGAAGATCCGTCTAATAAAGTATAAGAACCTTTTACGGTAGTTCCATCAGCAATGGCCCATTCTACACCACCTTCATAAATAGCGTTATTGGGACATTCTGGTTCGCAAGCTCCGCAGTTGATACATTCGTCTGTAATTTTGATAGCCATAAAAATTTATTTAAAATTTAGTATTGTAATTTCGCTGCACAAATATATAAAACTAGATGAACTTACAAGCAAGAATAGAGCATTTTTTTACCCTAGGTGAAGTGTTTTTAAACCCCAAAAACCAATCCCTTCAAAAAGCTCAACAAATGGCTTTTCAACAAAATGCTTGGTTTTTACCCGAGTTTCAAGAATATGCTATTCACCAAATTAGAGATACTTATTTAAATGCAACTGCATTGGAAAACTGGGTTCATCAATATCCTCAGCTTTCTATGGCCCCTACTGGAAAGAAAATAGGTATTGTAATGGCGGGCAATATTCCATTAGTGGGTTTTCACGATTTACTCAGCACTTTAATAGCAGGACATACTGCGGTGGTAAAGTTATCCTCAAAAGATACCGTTTTAATGCAGTGGATAATAGAGGCTCTTAATAAAATAAATCCTGCATTTACTAACTTAATTATACAACAAGAACAACTTAAGAATTGTGATGCTTATATAGCCACTGGAAGTAATAATACCAGCCGTTATTTTGAGCAATATTTTGGCAAATACCCACATATTATTAGAAAGAATAAAACCTCCATAGCTCTATTAGATGGACAAGAAACCCAAGCTCAATTAGAGCAACTTGCCGATGATATGATGCTTTATTTTGGAAGAGGCTGTAGAAATGTTACTCAAATATATGTGCCTGAAAATTATGATTTTATTCCTTTGCTTGAGGCGATGAAAAAGTACAACTATTTAAAAGAGGAACATAAATACAAAAGCAATTATGACTATCAGTTAGCCTTGCTAATGATGAACCGTCAATTTTATATGGATACAGGGGGTATTTTATTGACTGAAAACCCTTCCCCTTTTGCTGCCATATCAGAAATTCATTATCAGTTCTATAAACCTGAAAGTATACCTAACATTGATAGATCTGAGATTCAATGTATTGTAGGAAAAACTGGTATTCCTTTTGGAATTTCACAAAAACCCAGCCTATTAGACTATGCCGACGGGGTAGACACCCTTGAATTTTTAAGTAAAATTGATTAAAAACGAATATTTTCGTAAATATTTTGTTAAACTATCTTTTAGAATTTTGTGACAAATTTTCAGCTTTGTTATTTTGTATTGAAATTGGTATCAAATTTGTAAAAAATGTAATGGAAAAAGATTCTTGTACTAAAAAATAAAAGTATGAATATGAACTTAAAAAATGTAGCAGCTATTATTGGTATTTGTGCCACTACTACAATTGCTAGTATGTGGGCATATGGTAAATTTTCTAAATCTTATTCAAGTTTTGAGTCGGATGGCAAACTGCCTGCTAATTATGCAAGTTTTTTTAATGGTAACGCCCCTGGCACTACTGTTGATTTCACCCCAGCTGCTAATGCAGCCTCCCCTGCTGTGGTGCATATAAAAACAAAAACCAATGCAAAAAAGATAGAAAGTAATCAAAAAAGACCCAGAAGTCCTTTTTCAGATTTTTTTGGGGATGATGATATGTTTGGCGATTTTTTTGGAGGCCCTAGAATTCAACCTGAGCAAAGAGCAAGTGGCAGTGGCGTATTAATTACTGCCGATGGTTATATTGTTACCAATAACCACGTGGTGAATGGTGCAGATGAAATTAATGTTACTCTTACCAATAAAAAAACCTATAAAGCAAAAGTTATTGGTGTTGATGCTAGTAGTGATATTGCTGTAATTAAAATTGACGCTAGTGGATTACCTTATTTAGTGTATGGCAATAGTGATGAAATTAAATTAGGACAATGGGTACTAGCAATAGGTTATCCTTTGAACTTAGATGTAACAATTACAGCAGGTATCATAAGTGCTAAAAATAGATCTATTGACATAAATTCAAGACAAAGCGACAAGCCAGTTGAATCTTTCTTACAAACAGATGCTGCCGTGAATCAAGGCAATAGCGGTGGTGCTTTAGTAAATACCAGTGGTGAATTAGTAGGCATTAACTCTGCTATTGCATCTCCTACAGGATCTTATGCAGGTTATTCTTATGCCATTCCTGTTAATATTGTAAAAAAAGTTGTTACTGATATAGTGAAATATGGAACAGTACAAAGAGCTTACTTAGGTATAAGTTATCCTAAAGATGGTTTGTCTGATGAGGAATTGAAAAAAGTAACTGAAGATCTTAATACTAAATATAAAGAAGGAGAAGGCATTTTAATTACTGATGTGCTAGAAGGCGGTGCTGCAAAAGCTGCTGGAATTAAAAAAGGGGATGTACTTGTAAAAATGAATGGAGTAAGTGTTAAAACATCTCCAGAATTACAAGAGCAAGTTTCTAGATATAAGCCAGGTGATAAAATGAATTTAGTGGTGAAGCGTGATGGCAAAGAAATAACAATGGAAGTAACTCTTAAAGCAAAATTAGGCAACAGCGATTTGGCAAAAAGTAGTAAGGCCGCAGAAAAACTAGGTGGTAAATTAGAAACCTTAGATAAAGCTACCGCTCAAAAGAACGATTTAGAAGGTGGCGTATTAATTAAAGAATTAGGTAATGGTATTATTAGTAAAAGTAGAATTGAAAAAGGTTTTGTGATTACACACGTGAATGAAGAACCAGTAAATACAGTTGAAGAATTCTACGATGCTTTGAAAAAAGCTAATTCAAATAGTATAAAAATTTCAGGAGTGTACCCTGGTTATTTTGGAAACTATGCTTTCATCTTAAACTTAAATGAATAAAAGTAGTCAAAGCATAAATGGTTATTGTTGGGTTAAGTGGTAAAAAAAGCCCCCGTAATGCGGGGGCTTTTCATTGATATCTTTATTTTTTTATGATAAAATGATATACTCCCGAACCTAGCAAAGTTTCGATATAATCTTCTTTTTGTCCAATTACTTTTATTCCCTCAGCTTCCGACAGAGCTTTCCCACTTTCGGTGACTTTACTTAGCTCTTTGGCAGGAATAAAAACAGAAGAAATAGTATTGGCAGGAATATTTACTTCCATATCTATTTCATCTGCTTGTAATTTCCAAGAGCTACTTAATTTACCATAATAAGTGTCTAAAGAAGCAGCAGCAGAAGTAAAACCGCCGCCAATATGAGGTTGTACTTTACTATGTTTATACCCCACTCCATCTTCATAAGTATCTAAACCTACCATTTGACGATACATCCAATCTCCAATTGCACCATAAGAATAATGATTAAATGAATTCATTCCCACCGACTGAAAACTACTATCTGGTTTTTGACCATCCCATCTTTCCCATATAGTGGTAGCCCCCATTTTAACAGGATACAACCAAGAAGGATATTTTTCTTGTAATAATAATTTGTAAGCCATAGAAGTAAAACCAAATCTTGTTAACACATTACATAAATAAGGTGTACCTAAAAACCCAGTGGTTAAATGGTTACCATAAGACTCAATATTACTTACTAATCTATTAGCAGCTTGTTGTCTTAAATTCTCAGGTAACATATCAAAATTTAACGCCAACGAATAGGCGGTTTGAGTACTTGAAATTAATCGGCCATTCGCAGTCACATATTCTTTCAAAAAAGCAGCTTTTATTTTACTAAGTTGCTCTGTATAAAAAGCAGCTTCCTCTTTTTTATTTAAAACATTGGCTGCATTAATAAGTAATTGTGTAGAATGTGCGTAAAAGCATTGTGCAATTAAATATTTATCTGTTACTGCCGATCTTCCATCATTGTCATCTTCGGGTCTATAAAATAACCAGTCACCGAAATGAAAACCTGAATTCCATAAATCGTCTTTAGCTACTTTTCTAATACTTTCCACATAAGATTTCATACTTGCATATTGGTCTGTTAACAATTTTTTATCTCCATAAGCTAAATATAAATTCCAAGGAATGATGGTGGCTACATCGGCCCAACCTGTACTATTCACAGCACCTTCTCCTAAAACATTTGGTACTACAAATGGAACTCTCCCCTCTTTTTGATCAGCAGCTAAATCTTTTAACCATTTTGCAAAAAAACTATGCACATTCATATTAAAGCTAGCGGTTCTAGAAAAAACTTGTGCATCCCCAGTCCATCCAAGACGCTCATCTCTTTGAGGACAATCTGTAGGTACATCTAAAAAGTTTCCTTTCTGACCCCATTGAATATTATGTTGTAATTGATTGACTAAATTATTGGACGAACTAAATGTTCCTGTTGTATTCATATCAGAATAGAGTGCAACGGCAGTAAAATTTTCAGCACTAATTTCACCAGGATAGCCTTCAATTTTCAAATACCTAAAGCCCTGCCAAGTAAAATGAGGCTCAAAAGTCTCAACACCTACCCCACTTAATACATAAGTGTTTTGTGCTTTGGCAGCGCGTAAATTTTCAGTATAAAAATTTCCTTGCTTATCTAAAACTTCTGCGTGGGATAAGGTAATCTTATCTCCTTCATTTCCTTTGGCTTTCATTACCACCCAACCCACTAAGTTCTGACCAAAATCAATAACTTTTTCCCCTTTGGGTGTTGTAAAAATTTTAAGAGGTTTAAAAATTTCGTGTTTTTTCACTAACTCATTTTCTGTAGCTATTAAATTAGCTTTATCAAAGCTGGCAATTTTGGCAGGCAACCAAGCATCATCATTATAGCTAGCAGTAGCCCATCCCATTTTTTCTTTTCTTGCATCAATAGTTTCACCATTATAAATTTCAGCGTATTCAATGGCACCTGTGTTAGCTTTCCAACTATCATCTGAAATAATAATTTCTTTAGATCCGTCACTATAAGTGATATTTAATTGAAAAAGCAAAGCAATATCCT
>CAXBQH010000033.1:0-21198 GCA_963977985.1 uncultured bacterium | reverse complement strand
GTTTATATCGTGCCTTGTTAAATAACTTAGTGAAAGGTGTTACAGATGGATATAAAAAAGATTTAGAATTAGTGGGTGTGGGTTTTAAAGCTGCTAACACTGGTAACATATTAGATCTTTCTTTAGGATATTCTCACAATATTATTTTTGAAGTACCTAAAGAGTTAAAAGTTAGTACCGCTACTGAGAAAGGGCAAAATCCTAAAATCTTTTTAGAAGGAACTGACAAACAATTATTAGGACAAGTTGCTGCAAAGATTCGTGGCCTGCGTAAACCTGAACCATATAAAGGAAAAGGGGTGCGTTATTCAGATGAGGTGGTAAGAAGAAAAGCAGGAAAAGCAGCTGGTAAATAAACATTAAAAAACAAACATCATGAGTAAATTAGCTCAAAGACAAAAAATTAAATATAGAATTCGCAAAAAAGTACAAGGTACTGCTGCGAAACCTCGTTTATCTGTATTTAGAAGCAACGCCGATATTTATTGTCAATTAATTGATGATGTATCTGGTGTGACTTTAGCATCCTCTTCTTCAAGAGAAGCAGATATTGCTGCTCAAAAAGTTGCTAAAATTGAAAAAGCTAAATTGGCTGGACAATCAGTTGCAAAAAAAGCGGCTGCACTTTCTATAACAACTTGCGTTTTTGATAGAGGTGGTAATTTATACCACGGAAGAATAAAAGCAGTTGCAGAAGGAGCAAGAGAAGGAGGATTACAATTTTAATTCGATAAAAATACTAATAGAAATTATGTCTAAAGTAAATGTAAATAAAGTAAAAGCAGGCGGTGATGTAGAGCTAAAAGAAAAAGTAGTATCTATCAACCGTGTAGTTAAAACCACAAAGGGCGGCCGTACTTTTAGCTTCTCAGCTTTGGTAGTGGTAGGAAATGAAAATGGCGTTGTAGGTCAAGGTTTAGGAAAAGCCAAAGAAGTACAAGAAGCTATTACTAAAGGTATTGAAGATGCAAAAAAGAACTTAGTTAAAGTGCCTATTATGCACGGTACCATTCCACACGATCAATTGGCTAAAGATGGTGCTGCAAAAGTTTTAATTAAGCCAGCGGCACACGGAGCTGGTGTAATTGCAGGGGGTAGTATGCGTGCTGTATTAGAGAGTGCAGGTGTTACAGATGTATTAGCAAAAAGCTTAGGTTCTGCCAATCCTCACAATGTGGTTAAAGCTACTATTAAAGCATTAGGTTTATTAAGAGAGCCCATTCAAGTGAGTAAAACAAGAAATATTAAATTATCAAAAGTATTTAACGGATAAGTGGAACTAAAACTTCTTCTTAGTTAAATCATAAATAATTCAATGATGAAAAAAATAAAAATTACGCAAATCAAAAGTGGTATTGATAGACCAGAGCGTCAAAAACAAACTTTAATTGCATTAGGTTTAAAAAAATTAAATGCAACTAAAGAAGTGGAAGCTACACCACAAATTCTAGGTATGGTCAACAAAGTGGCACATTTAGTAAAAGTGGAAGAAATAGCATAAGCTAATTTTTCATCATTTATAAAAAGCGAGGGGAGATACCCCGAAAGTAAAAATCAAAAAAATGAAATTACACAATTTAAAACCTGCAGAAGGTTCCGTTCACAAAGCAATTAGAATTGGTAGAGGAGAAGCCTCTGGTAAAGGAGGTACTTCTACAAAAGGTAACAAAGGTGGTCAAAGCCGCGCTGGTTACAAAAGTAAAATGGCACACGAAGGTGGTCAAATGCCTATTCAAAGAAGAATTCCAAAGCGTGGATTCAAAAATATCAACAGAATTGAATATGTTGTTTTTAACTTAGGTCAATTAGATCAGTTAATAGAGAAATACGGTTTCAAAGAAATTACTCCTGAAAATTTATATATGAATAATTTGATAGCACGCACCGATTTGGTAAAAGTGTTAGCCAATGGAGAATTAAAAACAAAAATTAATTTCAGGGTGAATGCTGCAAGTAAAAAAGCACAAGAAGCTATTGTTGCTGCAGGCGGAACAGTGGAAATTATCTAATATTTTGTATATTCGAGATAGTTTCAATGGCCTTAATTAATTTGAAAAGTGCTTTTGGACAATAATTAAAAACTGATGAAAAAATTACTTGATACATTAAAAAATATTTGGGCAATTTCCGACTTAAGAAGTAAAATTCTTGTGACGCTAGCACTGGTATTAACTTATCGTATAGGCGCCCAAATAACTTTACCTGGCATCAATCCATTAGCTATTGAAGCGGCTCAAAAAGCTGGAAAGAGCAATGGCTTGTTAGGTATTTTTGATATGTTTGCAGGTGGTGCCTTTTCGCAAGCATCTGTGCTAGCATTAGGTATAATGCCTTATATCTCTGCTTCCATTTTTATGCAATTAATGACCATCTTGGTTCCACAATTACAAAAAATTCAAAAGGAAGGAGAGAGTGGTCGTAATAAAATTAATCAATGGACTCGTTATTTAACAGTTATAGTGACCGCTTTTCAAGCAGGAGCTTATGTTGCATATTTAAAAAGTCCAGGTTATGCTGATGCATTAATACCCGCATTCAAACCTTATTTCTGGTTATCTACTGTAATTACTTTAACGGCAGGTACATTATTTGTAATGTGGTTAGGTGAAAAAATTCAAGATAAGGGTTTAGGTAATGGTACTTCCATTATCATTATGGTGGGAATTTTAGGTCGTTTACCTCAATCACTAATTTTAGAATTCGGTTCTAAAAGTCAAAAAGGGGGAGGAGGATTACTTATATTCTTAATTGAAGTAGCTATATTAGTAACTATCATTATGGGATTGATTGTATTAGTTCAAGGAGTTCGTAAAATTCCTGTTACTTATGCAAAACAAATTATAGGCGGTGCACAAGTGGGAGGTGCGCGTCAATTTTTACCAGTGAAAGTAAACAGTGCAGGTGTTATGCCTATTATCTTTGCGCAAGCCATTATGTTTTTACCCACTTTAGTTTCATTTACCAATATTGATTCAGCGCAGGGTATAGTAAGAATATTTAATGACCACAGCAATGTTTGGTATATGTTAATTTATTCTGTTATGGTAATTGGATTTACTTTCTTGTATACTGCCTTAATTTTTAATCCTAAACAAATTTCTGAGGACTTAAAAAGAAATAATGGTTTTGTTCCTGGTGTAAAACCTGGCCAACCTACCACCGATTATATCGGAGCAGTGATGGATAAGATTACTTTACCTGGTGCCATTTTATTAGCCTTAGTAGGTATCTTACCTGGCTTTGCACAAAAATTAGGCGTCACACAAGGATTTAGTACTTTCTTTGGAGGAACTTCTTTACTCATTATGGTGGGTGTTATCTTAGATACCTTACAACAAATAGAAACGCATTTATTAATGCGTCAATATGATGGATTAATGAATACTGGACGCATTCAAGGAAGAACGCCTATTACTAATTCAACGATATAGAATAAAAATTTTTTATTAAAATATTTAATTTTACAAACCTGTCTAGTGAACGACAGGTTTGTTTATTTATAAGAGAAAGGAAATATGGTGTATACAAAAACAGAAGAGCAAGTGGGATATATGCGAGAAGCAGCTTTATTAGTAAGCAAGACTTTATCGCAGGTAGCCGCACAGCTGAAACCAGGTATGAGTACTTTGGACATAGATCAATTCTGTTTTCAATTTGTCAAAGATCATAACGCCACCCTTTCTTTTTACAATTATCACGGGTATCCGCATAATATTTGTGCCTCAGTCAATGATGTTGTAGTGCACGGTTTTCCCAATAAAACTCCTTTGAAAGAGGGAGACATAGTTTCTATAGATTTAGGAGTGGTTTTAAATGGATGGCACGGAGATCACGCTTATACTTTTATTATTGGGGAGGTAGCCCCTGAGTTATTGCAATTAGTGAAAGTAACCAAAGAGTCTTTATACAAAGGCATTGAAAAAGCCATAGCCAATAATAGAATTGGAGATATAGGGTATGCCATTCAAGAACATACCGAAAAATTACACGGGTATGGTGTAGTAAGAGAATTAGTGGGACACGGTTTAGGTAAAAATTTACACGAAGATCCTCAAGTGCCCAATTATGGTAAAAGAGGTACCGGCCTTAAAATGAAAGAAAATTTAGTATTAGCCATAGAGCCTATGATTAATTTAGGTACACATAAAGTATTTACTATGGAAGATGGTTGGACTGTAAAAACACAAGATGGCAAAGCCTCTGTTCATTTTGAACACGATGTTTGTGTTAAAAATAAGCAAGCCCTTATTTTATCGGATTTTTCTATTATTGAAGCTGCCGAAAAAGCCAATAGTCATTTAAATACTTCTTATTATTAAGAGCTAATGAAAAAAATAGTTGTCATTGGTGGCGGTGCAGCTGGATTTTTTTCTGCCATACAATTGGCCGAGCTACATCCCCATTGGGAAATTTGCATCTTAGAAAAATCAAATAAAATATTATCAAAAGTAAAAGTGAGTGGAGGGGGTAGGTGTAATGTAACCCACGCCTGCCCTGACATAGAGACTTTATTAACCAAGTATCCCAGAGGCAGTCGGTTTTTAAAAAAAGCTTTTTATCAATTTGCCACTACTAATACTATTGAGTGGTTTGCTAAAAATGGAGTGAAATTACATACTGAAAAAGATGGTAGAATGTTTCCTACTACCAATAATTCAGAAACGATCATAAATTGTTTTTTACAAAAAGTAAATCAATATAAAATAAAAGTTTTATTGAATCACGAAGTTGTCAATGTAGAAAAAATTACACCTACTACTTTTACTATTACTCTAGCCCATCAAAAAAATATGACAGCAGAGGGTATTTGTGTAGCAACAGGAGGTATGTTAAAGTCTCAAAACTTTGAATGGTTAGTTCGAATGGGTCATCGTATCAAAGAGCCTGTGCCTTCTTTATTTACTTTTAATACAGATCAGTCCACTATTACTAGTTTAATGGGAGTGGCCGTAGATTACGCTTCTATACAATGGGCGGGTCATAAGCATATTGAAAAGGGACCACTTTTAATTACACACTGGGGAATAAGCGGGCCTGCTGCTATTAAATTATCGGCTTGGTGTGCTCAAGAAATGGCTGCGGTGCATTATGAAGGACATATTCATATTAATTGGACGCCTAATTATACTGAGCAAAGTTTGACGATGGAATGGATAAATTTAAGAATGGAAATGGGTAAAAAAATAATTGGTTCTAAAAATCCATTTAATTTACCCAACAGATTATGGCAATATTTATTAGAGGAAGCAGGAATTGACAAATCATTACAATGGGCTGCTATTAAATCTATGGAACAAAGAAAATTAATTCAGCTCTTGGTGAGAACTAGTTTGCCCATTAAAGGTAAAACCACTTTTAAAGAAGAATTTGTAACCTGTGGGGGAGTTGATCTATCAGATATTGATGCCTCCACTATGGAAAGTAAAATAGTGGCAGGGCTCCATTTTGCAGGCGAGATGATGGATGTGGATGGCATTACCGGTGGTTTTAATTTTCAACACGCTTGGACTTCTGGCTGGCTGGCTGCCCAGCATATGGCCCACTTGTAAGGGTGGGGTTTCACCCTTTTTAAAATGTATTGAATATCAAGCCATTAAATCTAAAAAAATGCATATTTTTTAGCCATTTTAAGGCTATTTTATTGTTTTTTGGCTACCTTTGCCGTCCGGTTTAAAAACGCCGGATTTTTTATGAAACTATTTTTTAAAAACCTAAACGCAGACGCACAGGAATTCGATGGCGCTACAGCTGTTGATGCAACTGCGACAACAAAAGCACCTGAACAAATTATTACAGCGCACGACGATTTTGATTGGAGCGTTGACAAGCGTAATGTAAGTCATTATGCAGAAGCAGAAAGAGTAAAGTATGATAAAGTGTATGATGGCACTTTCGTACAAATTTCTGATGGAGAAATTATGAATGGATTAGTGGTGGCTTTAACTAAAACTGATGTGGTGGTAAACATTGGTTTTAAAAGTGATGGATTAGTATCATTGAATGAATTTCGTGATACGAACGGTGTAAAAACTGGAGATACTGTAGAAGTGATGGTAGTAGAAAAAGAAGACCGCGATGGTAATCTTCATTTAAGTCGTAAGTCGGCTCGTATTTTCCGCGCTTGGGAAAGAATTATGGAAGTACATAAAACTGGAGAAGTAGTAACAGGTTATGTTACTAGTAAAACAAAAGGCGGTTTAATTGTAGATGTATTTGGAATGGAAACTTTCTTGCCAGGTTCACAAATAGATGTGAAGCCAGTTACAGACTATGATCAATTTGTAGGAAAGACAATGGAATTCAAAGTAGTTAAAATTAATGAAACTATTAAGAATGCCGTGGTATCACATAAAGCCTTAATTGAAAGTGATATTGAAGCACAGCGTGCTGAGATTATGAGTAAATTAGAGAAAGGTCAAGTATTAGAAGGTGTAGTAAAAAATATTACTGACTTCGGTGCCTTTATGGACTTAGGTGGATTAGATGGTTTATTATACATCACCGATATTTCTTGGGGTAGAATATCTCACCCAAGTGAAGTGGTGAAATTAGACCAAAAAATTCAAGTGGTAGTATTAGATTTTGATGATGACAAAAAGCGTATCAGCTTAGGTTTAAAACAATTAACTCCACATCCTTGGGATGTATTACCACAAGTATTATTAGAAGGTAGTGTGGTGAAAGGTAAAGTAGTTAATATTGAAGACTATGGTGCTTTCTTAGAAATTCAACCTGGTGTTGAAGGTTTAGTACACGTATCTGAAATTACTTGGGCTAACACACCTATCAATGCAAAAGAGTTTTTCAAATTAGGAGATGAGCACGAAGCAAAAGTGGTGACATTAGATAAAGAAGCGCGTAAAATGAGCTTGAGTATTAAACAAATGTCACAAGATCCTTGGAGCTCTATCGAAAATAAATTCCCAGAACAAAGCAAACACAAAGGAATTGTAAAAAATATCACTCCTTACGGTGTGTTTATTGAATTAGAGTCTGGTATTGGTGGTATGATTCACATCAGTGATTTAAGTTGGTTGAAGCGTTTCAATCACCCTTCAGAATATGTGAAAGTAGGAGAGTCCATCGATATTAAAATTCTAAATATCGATAAAGAAAATAGAAAATTACAATTAGGACATAAGCAATTAGAAGAAGATCCTTGGAATGCATTAGAAGAAACTTTTGCTATTGGATCTATGCACGATGGTACTATTATTCGCAAAGATGAAAAAGGTGCGATTGTTCAATTGCCACACGGTTTAGAAGGTTTTGCCCCTAACCGTCATTTAGCAAAAGAAGATGGCAAACAAGTTCAAGCAGAAGAAACTGCTAAATTTATGGTCATCGAATTTGATCGTAATGAAAAAAGAATTGTAGTTAGTCACGCTAGAATTTGGGAGCAAGCTATCAATGAAGAGAAAGAAGTAGCTAAAAAAGAAGCAAAAGCAGAAACAGAGAAAACTAAAAAAGCTGTAAAAAATATCCAAGCCAAAGTAGAGAAATCTACCTTAGGTGACTTGGGTGCTTTGGCTGAAATTAAAGCTAAAATGAATGACGATAAAGCTACCGACAAGGATGCTTAATTGCGTCTAAATAATTGATATAGCCCCGATTAGCTTAGCTTTTCGGGGCTTTTTTTATCATAATCTTAACTCCAGGGCCTTCCTTTTGGCCTATTTTTAGTCATAATTTGAGGATAATTAATTAATTTCGCATCCCTGTATGAATAGAATATTGCTAGTTTTTTGTCTTGTATTGGGCTTATCTTCCTGTACTTCAAAATTTCAAAAAATTTTAAAGAATAAGGATACTGATTATAAGGTAAAAATGGCAGAAAGTTATTTTCTACAAAAGAAGTATTCTAACGCACAGCAGCTCTTTGAATCGGTAATGCCTTTTGTGAAAGGAACACCTCGATACGAAGAATTATATTTAAAATTTGCCAATTCCTATTATTTCGATAAGGATTATGAGAATGCGGAAAATTTATTTAAAACTTTCGTAGAGTATTTCCCCAATAGTCCTAAAACTGAAGAAGTGGATTATTTGAGAGCTTATACTTATTTTAAGCGTTCACCTAAAGCAGAATTAGACCAAACCACTACCAATAAAACCATTCAATTAATGCAACAATTTATTGATGGTCATCCCACGAGTCCCAGGGTAAAAGATGCTACTGAAGTAATTGATGCTTCCAGAGCTAAATTGGAATTAAAAGATTACAAAACAGCTACTTTGTATTCCGACCTTGCGCTTTACAGGGCAGCCGCTATTTCTTATGGTTTATTGTCTGATGGTTACCCCGATTCTAAAAATGCAGATAAGTATAAATTACTTACTTTAAAAGCCTACTATCAATTTGCACTCAACAGTTTTGTAGACAAGCAAAAAGAAAGGTTTGAAAAAGTGGTAGTGGAGTATAACGATTTTGTAGATCGCTATAGTGATAGCCCTTTATTACCGGAAGCAAAAAAAATAAAGAAACAAACTGATAATTATTTAAATTTAATAAAATGAGTAAACTAAGAAGAAATATGGGTGCCAACACCCCTTCTGTTGTAGAAACAAAAAGTTTGAAAGCATTGAAATCAAAGACTGGTAATTTATATGAGTCTATCTCTATTATTGCTAGAAGAGCTAATCAAATTAGCATTTCAGTAAGAGAAGAATTGCACAGTAAATTAGAAGAATTTGCAAGTCATACCGATAGTTTAGAAGAAATTCACGAGAATAAAGAGCAAATTGAAATTTCTAAGGCCTATGAGCGTATGCCTAATCCCGCTATTTTAGCAACAGCTGAATTTATAGACGATAAAATTTATTTCCGTAAAAACGAAGAAACCGACTTATTCCGTTAGTATTTGTTTTGACTTTATGAAAACGTCCCGAAAGCATTGAGTTATCGGGACGTTTTTGTATTTTAGGGTACTTTAGTATATGGGTATGTTCAAAAAACTTTTATGTACAATCTCTTTTCTAGCATTTCTTGATATATCATTAAATGCACAGGAATTGGCAGCTACTGTTACCATTCAGTCTAGTAAAGTGGATAATCAGGTGGATGCTAAAATTTTTCCTCAATTACAAGCGCAGTTAAAAGACTTTATCAATCAAAGAAAATGGTCAAACGATGCTTTTTCCAATGAAGAAAAAATTGAATGTAGTTTTTATATTACTATTGAGTCGGTGGTATCACCAGGTGTGTATGAAGCTAAATTAAGTATCGTTTCCAATAGGCCTATTTATAATTCCACCTATAATAGTGCTGTATTAAATATGCAGGATGCAAAATTTACTTTTAAGTATCAATTATCTCAGCCCATTGAGTTTTATGAAAATAAAATTCAAGGAGCCGACCCCTTAGAGTCAAATTTGACCGCCACGCTGGCTTATTATATATACATCATTTTGGGTTTAGACTATGACTCATTTGCCCCCAAAGCGGGTATACCTTATTTTAATAAAGCATTGAACATTGTATTCAATGCGCCTGAAGCGGGTGGTATTAGTGGTTGGAAAAGCTATGATGGACAAAGAAACAGATATATTTTAATAGATAATTTAACCAAGAGTGGTAATGACAATATACACGATATTATTTACAGCTATTATAGAGAAGGATTAGATCTACTTGCCGATAAACCTATACAAGCCAAAAGTAATATTTTGAATGCTTTGATAAACTTGCAAGAAATGAATGAAGGGGCTGTGAATGGAATGCTTATTCCTATTTTAATGCAGGCTAAATTTTCTGAAATAGTGGGTATCTTTACCACCTCAGATAAAGTAACTAGAAAACAATTACTCACTACTTTATCTTCTTTAGATGTAGCCAATATTAATAAGTATAAAGAAAAACTAGAATGAAAAAGTTACTACTCCTTTCTTGTATTTTATTAGCTTGTTCCAATGCTGAAAAAACTAATAAGCTTATTGATATGAAAACTATGCAAACGGTGGTTTGGCAATTGATGCAAGTGGATGAATATTATACTAGAATATCAGTGGTAGATTCTACCTGGAAAGCCGATAAAAAAAATGTTGAATTTTATCAACAAATATTTGATTTGAATAAAGTGGATAGAAACGATTTTTACCATACCATCGAATATTTACAAAAACACCCCATAGAATTTAAAAAACTTATGGATTCTGTCAATGAGCTTTCGAAAAGAGAAAAAAAATAGAAGAATTGAGGCCTGTTTTTGTGGCGTTTTTAACAAAGAATTTTATTTTTGTTGCATTCAAAATTAAATCAAAAAATAAAAAATAATATGAGTAATTTATTGGGAAAACCAGCACCAGCTTTTACACTTTTTGACACTGATAAAAAAGCGGTAAACTTAGCAGATTATAAAGGTAAAAATGTAGTAGTCTTATTTTTTCCTTTAGCTTTTACAGGAGTTTGTACTGCTGAATTATGTAATATTAGAGATAATATTGGCATCTATAATACGGCTAATGCTGTGGTTTTAGGTATTTCTGTGGACTCCTTGTTTACATTAGGTAAATTTAAAGAAGAGCAAAAGTTAAATTTTTCTTTATTAAGTGATTTTAATAAAACAGCTATGGCAAGTTATGGTGTTAAATACGATGTATTTCCAGCATTTGAAATGCAGGGGGTAAGTAAGCGTGCAGCTTTTGTAGTAGATAAAGAAGGGGTAGTACAATATGAGGAAATTTGTGCAACTCCGGGTGATTTACCAAATTTTGAAGCCATTCAAACTACCTTGAATAAGTTAAATTGAAAGGTCGCTGATTGTTAATTTTTAAAAGCTAAAAATTAATAAATGTGATCTATAAAAATTTCACTTTAATAAATTCTTTGTAATAATTTATCCATTAAAACAATAAAGGGTCCCATTAGGACCCTTTATTATTTAGTTAATTTATATTTTTTAATTATAAATAACAAACTTTATTTATAATAATTTTTATTAATCACAAACTCTATTTACTCAAACACTATTTATTACAATCTTTATTTAACATAAACTTTACTTAAATCTCTATTTACTCAAACACTATTAATCACAATCTCTATTTACCACAAACTTTACTTATCACAAACTTCTACTATCAAAAACTTTAAATAATGGGTATTTTCTAAACCCATAATGATAGGATGATCACTTGACTGCGTTTGATAAGTAACTTGTCGAATTCTTTTTTTTGCATCCCAGGCCGCCATCTGAATAGTATCTAAAAATAATTCAGGGCTAACTAAGTTGGTGCAACTTGATGTAACTAAAAATCCACCAGATCGAATTAATTGCATACCCCTTAAATTAATTTCTTTATAGCCTGTAACGGCCTTATCAATATTAGTTCTACTTTTAGTGAAAGCGGGAGGGTCTAACATAACTACATCATATTTTCTTCCTTCTTTGCCCCATTTTTTCAATACATCAAAAGCATTGATAGCTTCAAATTTTACAATGGTATCCAGTGCATTCAAAGCAGCATTTTTATTAGCCATAGCAACCGCTGTTTCAGAAATATCAATACCTAAAACAGATTTGGCGCCATAATGTGCAGCGTGAATTTCAAATGAGCCTGTATAGGTAAAAGCACCGAGTACCTCTGCTCCTTTTACAATATTTTTTATGGCTCTTCTATTGTCTTGTTGATCCAAAAAGTAACCCGTTTTTTGTCCATTTTCAATATCTACAAAAAATTTCAATCCGTTTTCATTGATCATTATTTCAGTAGGAAATGGATCTGATAAAAAATCTTTGTGAGAATTAAGACCTTCTAATTCTCTAACGGGCACATCATTTCTTTCATAAATACCTTTAGGACTAAATATTTTATGAATGGCTTCTACAATAGCTAATTTCCATTTATCTATGCCTAAGGATAAAGTTTGTAAAACAAAATAATCATTAAACTTATCTATGATTAAAGCGGGTAAACCATCCGCTTCACCAAAAACTAAACGACAATTTTCCACATATCCTAACTGTTGTCTATAGGCCCAAGCAGCTTTAATTTTTTCATAAAAAAATGGGGCATCAATTTCTTCTCTTTTTCTGGTGAGTAATCTTATTATGATTAAAGAGTTCGGGTTAATGTAGCCTCTCCCTGCCAATTGACCATCATAAAAGTAAACTTCCACAATATCGCCTGCTTGAAAAGTTCCTGCAATACGATCTACTTCGTTTTTATAAATCCAGGGGTGGCCCTGTGCTATTCTGGGGTTAATTTTCTTGTTTAAATACACCTTTGTCATCCCACAAATATAGCCCCCAAATGAGTGACAACTTGTGCCTATTTTAAGGCTATTTCTGTCATTTTTGCTCTAAATCTTGCTTTGGCAATATTTTTGGGAGATATTTGTAACAATATGAAAAATATGGAAGATAAAGAATTGGAAACCACAGAACAAGCCATTCCTGCCCAAAATGATGCTGAAAATAGTGCCGAAACTACACCAGAAGTTGAAGAAAATGCCATTAGCGAACTTGACCAATTAAAGGCCGATCTAGCTGAACAAAAGGATAAATATTTACGCTTAATGGCTGAGTTTGAGAATTTCAAAAGAAGAACCGCCAAAGAAAGATTAGATCTTATTCAAACTGCTGGGAAAGATATTATTGTTTCTATGTTGGAAGTATTAGATGATTGCGATAGGGCAGAAAAACAATTGAATAGCACAGAAGATATTTCAGTACAAAAAGAAGGAATACAATTGGTTTTTAATAAAGTGAGAGCAACTTTACAATCCAAGGGTGTTACTGCTATGGAAAGTGTTAATAAAGATTTCGATGTAGAATTGCACGAAGCTATTACAGAAGTTCCAGTGACGGATGAAAATTTAAAAGGAAAAGTTGTGGATGAAATTACTAAAGGTTATTTTTTAAATGATAAAATTATCCGCTTTGCAAAAGTAGTGGTAGGTAAATAAAAGCACAATGTCAAAAAGAGATTATTACGAAGTTCTGGGTATCACGAAATCTGCTTCAACGGATGAAATTAAAAAAGCATACCGTAAAGTTGCTATGCAATATCATCCAGATAGAAATCCGGGAGATAAAGCAGCAGAAGAAAAGTTTAAAGAAGCCGCTTCTGCCTATGAGGTATTAAGTGATGCTGATAAAAAAGCAAAATATGATCGCTTTGGACACGCTGCATTCAGTCAAGGAGCAGCGGGCGCAGGTGGGTTTGGTGGCGGAATGGATATCAATGATATATTCAGTCAATTTGGGGATGTATTTGGCGATGATATGTTTGGTGGATTCTTTGGGGGAGGAGCGAGTCGTTCAAGATCTTCAAGGGCAAGAGGTCAAAGGGGAAGTAACTTAAGAATAAAACTTAAGATGAACTTTGAAGAAATTGCCAATGGAGCAAATAAACAAGTGAAAGTAAAAAAGCACGTTATTTGTTCTACTTGTGGAGGGAATGGTGCTAAAGATAAAAATAGTGTTCAAACCTGTGGTACTTGTAATGGTGCAGGTCAGGTAAAAAGAGTGACCAATACTTTTTTAGGACAAATGCAAACTGTGAATACTTGTCCTACTTGTAATGGAGAAGGTAATACGGTGACGGCAAAATGTTCTTCTTGTAAAGGGGAAGGTAGAGTGTATGGAGAAGAAACAATTTCTATAGATATTCCAGGTGGGGTGCAAGATGGGATGCAACTGAGTATGTCAGGAAAAGGAAATGCAGGAGAAAGAGGAGGTAGCGCAGGTGATTTAATAATTATGATTGAAGAAGAAGCGCACGAAACTTTACAAAGAGATGGTTTAAATGTTTCCTTTGATTTATTTATTACTATTCCTGATGCTGTATTTGGTACCAGTGTGGAAGTGCCCACTATTGATGGTAGAGCCAAAATTAAAATACCTCCAGGTACCCAAAGTGGAAAAGTGTTTCGCTTAAAAGGAAAGGGTTTCCCAGAAGTGCAAGGCTATTCTAAAGGAGATCAATTAATAAATGTAAATGTTTGGACGCCACAACAAATAAGTAGTGAAGAGAAAGCTATATTGGAAAAACTACAACAAAGTCCGAATTTTCAGCCCAAGCCAAGTAAGTAATTTATTTTAACTGGTAAATGTCTTTTGAGTTTCTGCCTAGCCCATCATAATCTAGGCCATAACCCACTACAAATTTATTGGGGATTTCAAAACAAGCGTAATCAATAGTTACAGGATATTGTAAAGCTTCTTTTTTATTCAATAGTACTGCTATTTTAATGGAGGCGGGACCACTAGAAATAAGTTGTGGTAAATAGTGGTGTAAAGTTTTGCCTGTATCAATAATATCTTCCACTATAATTATATTTCTACCACTTACATTAGCTTCTAAGCCAATGGCAGTAATTACATTGCCAGAAGAAGTCATTCCTTTGTAGGAAGCAAGTTTAATAAAGCAAACTTCTGCTTCAATAGTTATTTGCTTAAATAAATCGGCAGTGAATAAAAAGGATCCGTTTAAAATGGATAAAAAAATAGGTCTTTTACCTGCATATTCTTTATTAAGCTGATGTGCTAGTTGAGTAATTTTCGCTTGAATTTCATTTTCACTTAAATAAGGAACAAACTCTTTATCTGCAACTTTAATGGTATTCATTTTTTAATTATTTTTTTAATAAAATCAAATGGCTTCTTTTTCAGCGTATCTTTTATTTCAACTTTCTTTACTTCTTTTTTTATAGGTGTTATTGTGGATATACTACTTACAGGGGCTGGGGTGCTTGATTTGAATAAAACTAGGGTAGTACCTTCGCTAAGGTTTTGATCATTGATACCAGCATTATACTCCATTAAGTAGTTCAATTGAATACCTTCTATTTGACTTATGTCATAAAGGTTTTCACCTGCTGTCACTCTGTGCACTTTTTTACTCAGTTCTTTTCTTTTAGGTACCAAGTATAAAATTTGATCTTTTAAGACGAGTTCTGTTTCCTTTAAATCGTTGTATACATAAAGTTTATATAAGGCAATATTATAAGTAGTAGCAATATCTAAAAAGGAGCTACCTGCTTTTGCATAAATAGCTAATAACTGATTGGCTTTAAACTTTCCTTTTGGAAAGACAATAGGAGGCGTTGTATTTTTTTTAGTCACTGAATCTTTTGTAACTATTTTTTCTGGTGTGCTAGTAATATCTATACTTCCAATGCCTTTAAGGGGAGTGGGTGTAGTATTTTTAATACTATCTGAGCTAATGACACCTTTTATGGATGATAGTTGAATAGTATCAATGTAGTGAGAAGTGGGGGCATTTTTGATTATTAAAGAATCTTTGATTGTTAAGGTATCTGTGACTTTTAAAGAATCTTTGGATATAATAGGAGTGGGCTGAGTAGTCGAAGTACTTGGTTTTGTAGGGAGGGTATCATTTTTAATATCCTCTAATTTTATTTTTGGGGTGAATGGTTTACTGGTATCTTTTGTAGGGGGTATTAAAACCTTACTGGTATCTATTTTTTGAATAGGGGTATCTTCATTATCGAAAATATCAAGTTCTGGAAAATTATATTGAGATAGTTCAAAATCGTTAATCACTTTAAGTAATTTTTTAGGATAATCCGAAGCGGTGGCATAACCTGCTTTTTTAAGACCATAAGCCCAAGCGGAATCATCTACAGGATCGAGTTCAAATAAAGGAGCGTAGTTGGGTCTGGTTTTTAAAAAATTGGAATGATCTACAAAAGAAGCAGCAGCATTGGGATAAACCCTAAAACATTCCTTTTTACTATCATCATCCTGATAAGTGGTTTCTCCTTTCCAATCACTTTTACACTTAATACCAAAATGATTTTTAAAATTTAAAGCTAAATTACTTTCGCCACTGTTAGATTCAATGATGCCTTGTGCTAATGTGATAGAAGCTGGAATGCCAGTGCGTTTCATTTCGCTTACAGCTATATCTTTATATTGGTCAATATAAATGAGTGTAGCAGTTTTTTGTGCAATAGAGTATAGGGGCAGTAAGTATAAAAACAAAAAAATGAGCTTACTTATTTTCATACTAAAATTTTTTTCTTATCAAAGTTAAGCCATCTCTTATAGTTAACATCACTTGTTCGGTATTTTGATCTGAAAGTAAATATTCATTAAATGCTTGAATAGCTTTGGCATTTTTCCCTTTTATGGAATTTTCTAAAACTTCTCCGTGAAATAACACATTGTCAACTATTATTATTCCTCTTTCATTTAAGAGAGGAAGCACCATAGTATAGTATTCTATGTAGCTAGTTTTATCTGCGTCTATAAAAATGAGGTCCCATCTTTTGTCTAGGGTGGGAATAATTTCCTTGGCGTCACCAATATGCAGGTGTATTTGTGTTGATCGATGGCTTTTTTTAAAAGCAGATGCAGCTTTATGGGCATCTTCTGCTCTTAATTCAATAGTATGCAATTCCCCATTACCTGTAAGTCCCTCCGCTAGGCATAGTGCACTAAAGCCTGTAAAAGTTCCAATTTCTAATATAGTACTAGGGGCCATTATTTTACTGATGAAACTTAAAAACCCACCTTGGGTCCAACTACTTTGTAAATGAGCGTGTTCGTGATGGGCTAGTGTTTTTTCATACTCACTTTTTAAATAAGTGGGCGTAGCATTGGAATATGCTTCACTATACTGGTTGGCCAATGGGTGAATAAAATCCATATGGCAAAGTTCTAATTTTTTTCTGTATTTGGACTTGAAATTACCCAAAGGCCTATGAAGGTAATAAGACCATTGATGATAAGGAGTTCTTGACCAATTCTAAAATTGCCAAATAAAAATGGTTGCGCATAATCGAGCAATAAGCAAAGCAGGGGTGCTGCAAAGCAAGGCAGGAAGGACCATCGGTCATTCAATTTTCTTTGAGTCAGAATGCCAAAGGCAAATAAACCTAATAAAGGTCCATAAGTATAAGAAGCAATTTTTAAAAGTAAATCAATAATACTTTTATTATCAATCCATTTAAATATTAATACAATAATTAAAAATAAAAAGGCAAAACTTAAGTGAACTCTTTGTCTTATTTTTTTCTTTTTAGCTTCATCCCAGCTGTTATTTCTTTGCATACCCAATAAGTCTATACAAAAACTTGAAGTGAGCGCAGTGATAGCGCCATCGGCAGAAGGGAATAAGGCAGAAATTAAAGCTAGTATAAAAATTATTGAAATATAGGGGGGCATATGGTATAAAGCTATAGTAGGGAATAAGTCATCGCCGGTGGCAGTGATATTATTTTGAGCCGCATATAAATGTAATAAGCCTCCTAAGAATAAAAATAAACTTATCACCAATAACATAGTAAATCCAATAGTTACCATATTTTTTTGAGCGTCTTTCAATGTTTTTACTGAAATATTTTTTTGCATCATTTCCTGGTCTAAGCCAGTCATAGTGAGTGTAATAAAAGCTCCCCCAATAATTTGTTTTAAGAAAAATGATTTACTATTCACATCTGTATTAAAAATGGTAGCTAAACCTTTTGCTTGCATAGCTTGCCAGCCCTCGGTGACTGATAAATGCAAATTGCTCAATATATATACACTACAAATGATAAGTCCTAATAACATTCCTGAAGTTTGTAAAGTATCGGTCCAAACAATTGTTTTTACGCCTCCTTCATAAGTATATAATAAAATCATTATTAATATGACCAAGGTGGTCACCCAAAATGGCACCTGTAAACTATCTAAGATAAAAACTTGTAAAATTTTAACTACTAAATAAAGTCTGGCAGTGGCGCCTAAAGTTCTAGAGAGTACAAAAAATGAGGCACCTGTTTTATAGGCATTGAAACCCATTCTTTGTTCTAAATAATGGTAGATTGAAGTAAGGTTTAATTTGTAATAAATAGGTAGAAGTACATAGCCAATAGTGATATAGCCTATGAGATAGCCAAGGGTAATTTGTAAATAATGAAATGCATCTTTTCCTACAGCCCCAGGAACGCTTACAAAAGTAACGCCACTTAAAGAAGTGCCTATCATTCCAAAAGCTACCAACATCCAATGACTATTTTTATTGCCAATAAAAAAAGACATATTATTACTATTCTTAGCAGTGATTTTAGCCACAGCTAATAATAGGCCAAAATAGAGTAATACAAAAATGAAAAGTAAACTTGCGCTCATAGAGTGTGTTTGAGTAGCAAAGTAATAAGAATCTTTCAAATAATTAACTAAATTGCTTCTATATTCAAGTTAAATTAGTTTTTATGCAGCTCAAATCTCTTACTGTCTTTTGCGGTTCCAAATCGGGTAGCAATGCTCTTTTTGTACAACAAGCTATTGCCTTAGGAGAGCTATTGGCTAAAAAAAATATAGACTTGGTATACGGTGGAGGTAATAAAGGACTGATGGGTGCTTTAGCCAATGCGTGTTTAGCAATGGGAGGTAAAGTAATAGGTATTATACCCAAAATATTACTAGAGTGGGAGGCGCAGCATACTAGTCTTACGGAACTCATTATTACAGAAGATATGCACGAAAGAAAAAAAATGCTTTATGAAAAAGGGGAAGCGGGTTTAGTACTTCCTGGTGGTATGGGTACTTTGGATGAATTATTTGAAATGCTCACTTGGAACAATTTAAAAATTCACAATAAAAAAGTTTTCATATTGAATATCGAAGGCTATTACGATGCCCTTATTTTACTTTTAAATGAAATGGATAAGGAAGGTTTTATGTATGATGAGTGGAGAGATAGAATCATAGTTTGCCCCTCTTTGGAAGCGCTAGAAGCGCATCTTAAATAAAATATTTTAATCTGCTTTTTTCTTGTTTGTAAAAATGGGTATACCAAATCCAGCTCTAAAAATAGGTTGAGATTTTAATTGGCCAATTCTATAGGGAGATTGCTCTGCATCTAGTAGGTCTATCATAATTGAAAAATAGGAGAAGCCATCGGTATTATGTTTTCCATAGCCAATACCACCCAATAAACTAGTCGCACCAAAACTGGTACTTGCTTTAACACCATTACTATAATTATTCGCAGAAGTCCAAGTTCTATTATACTCTGGTTGTAATTGAATAAAAAATTGTTCTAGGGGCCAAACTCTTACAAAAGCGCCCGCGCCCAATTGAAAGTTTTTTATTTTTTCATTGGAACTAAATGAAATATTATAAGAAGAATAATAAATATTGGTAATGAAACCTGCATCAAGGTAAGAATTATAACTTTTTAGAAGTTCGGGGTTAATACCAAATTGAAAAGAGTTAGACCCGCCCGCTAACAATAAGCCTCCCCCAAATAAAATAGGTTTTTCAGCTTCAAAAATTTTATGGGTTTCCACCACATTTTGTGCTTGAGAAAATGGGGAGATAAAAATAAAACCAAGTAGTACTAATACTTTACTTAGGGTATTGATTTTTTTCATTGAAAATTAATTTTAGTAATGTACTAGGCTACTTTAATCAAATATTTTACCGGCATTTAAAATATGATGGGGGTCAAATACTTTTTTAATGCCTTTCATTAAGTCCATATTCGCTTTTTCAAACATTATGGGCATAAAAGATTTTTGTATAAGTCCAATGCCGTGTTCACCGCTTATGGTGCCTCCTAATGATTTTACTAATTCAAATATTTTTGCAAGAATGGATTGTATTTGCTCATTTTCATAACTTTTTTTAATGGTAGGGTGGTTAATTCTTATATGCAAATTACCATCACCCGCGTGCCCATAAGAAACTACTTTAAAACCATTTTCGTCTGCCAAGGCTTTTACGCCTTTAATTAAACGGGGTAGTTCTGCTCTTGGCACCACTGTATCTTCTTCAATGGTATAGCCTGCCGCCACGGCTGCTTCATTTGCCTTTCTACGAATTTTCCAAAGTTCATTTTTTTGTTGAGCGTCATCGGCAAAATACAATTCACCTACTTCAAAATTTTCCAAAACGGCTGAGATAGCTTCCATCTCTTTCATTAATACATCTATATCATTGCCATCTACTTCAATAATTAAGTGTGCCGCTAAACCATCTGTAATTGGAATGGCTGTACTGTCGCAAATTTTGCTAGCTAATTTAATCGATTCAATCTCCATTAATTCCAACGCGCTGGGGGTAATGCCAGCTCTGAAAATTGCACTCACTGCCTCGCAGGCTTTTTCGACACTATTAAAAGGTGCCAGCATTAATAAATCAAATTTAGGATGTGGTAGCAGTCTTAATACAATTTTTGTAACAATGCCTAAAGTGCCTTCACTACCTACTATTAATTGCGTTAAATTATATCCTGTAGCATTTTTTAAAACATTGGAACCAGTCCATATAATTTCACCAGTGGGTAAAACCACTTCTAAGTTTAAAACATAATCTTTAACGACACCGTATTTGACGGCTTTAGGTCCACCAGAATTTTCGGATATATTACCTCCTATAAAACAACTTCCTTTACTGGCAGGATCGGGTGGATAGAACAAACCTTTTTCTTTAACAGCGTTTTGTAAAACTTCTGTAATAACCCCAGGCTCTGTGGTAACTTGTAAATTTCTTTCATCAATTTCCAAAATACTATTAAATCGTTCCATTGAAATTACCACGCCACCTAAATGAGGTAATGCGCCTCCTGTAAGTCCGGTACCGGCCCCGCGGGGTGTAACAGGAATTAAATGTTGGTTGCAAAGTTGTAATAATAAAGCAATTTCTTCTGCTTTTCTGGGTTTAACCACTACTTGTGGCGTGTAATGTAATTTTTCAGTTTCATCACTACCATAAGTAGTGAAGCTTTCTTCATCAGTAAAAAAATAAGCAGCGCCTACAATAGATTTTATCTCTTCTAATAGGGAAGGTGTCAATGCATTCATTCCAGTAAACTCATTTAAACTATATATTTAAAAAAGGCCGTAGAGCATACCGTCCACTTTGCCAATAATCTCGCCTAAATCCTCTTCTGATTCACCGAATTTATTTTTATCGCAGTCAATGACCAATAAGGGACCTTCTTTGTATCCTTCAATCCATTTATTATAGTAATCATTTAATTTTTTTAAATAATCTAAACGAATATTTTCTTCATATTCCCTGCCTCTTTTTTGAATTTGCGAAACCAGGGTAGGCACAGAAGCTTTCAAATAGATTAATAAGTCGGGAGGTTGAATCATTGTTTTAATGGTGCTGAAAAAGCCAAAATAATTATCAAAATCTCTTTTGCTCATTAGTCCCATCTCGTGTAGGTTGGGCGCAAAAATATTTGCATCCTCGTAAATGGTTCTATCTTGAATAACAGTTTCGGTACCTTTTT
>CAXBQH010000032.1:0-21359 GCA_963977985.1 uncultured bacterium | reverse complement strand
TACCCAGCAGCATAGATACTACTTATTTTACGGTACCCTGGGGAGATACTCAACTTCATTTATATGCCAAGGACAAATCTAAAATTGCTTCCACCTATGAGGCTCTAAAAAAAGATACTAGTGTTACCGTGTATACCTTAGATCAAACCCCCAACTACTGGCATTATAAAAAATCAGATGACCGATTCAATAGATTAGGCGATTTAATTGTAGTACCACATTATCCAAAGGTTTTTAATTTATCTAACCGTAAAACCACTATGGGGAAACACGGTTTTGATAACCATATGCCTGAAATGCGCGCTAGCTTTATGGCTTGGGGACCCGCTTTTAAAAAGGGTCTTGTAATTGATGGTTTTGAAAATGTAAACATTTACCCTTTAATAGCCCATATTCTAGGATTAGACTATGATACAAATAGCATAGATGGAAAGTTAGAGATTCTAAAACCTATATTAAAATAGAAAAAAGCTATTTTTATTAGCATAACTAATAAATTTATTAAATTATTTTAATTCTTTTTGAAATTGAAATTTCTTAAAGTATTTTAATTTCAAAAAATAGTATTTGATTTAAGTTTATACTACAAAAGGTAGTATTCAATGACAAATAATAAAAATTTTACGGCTACTGAAAGTAAAATACTCCAATTAATTGCACAGCAAAAAAAGAGTAAGGAAATTGCTAAAATTTTATTTGTATCAGAAAAAACTATTCGCAATCATCGATATAATATTAAAAAGAAATTAGACCTGCCTAAAGAAAATAATAGTTTATTAAAATGGGCTTTGGTAGAGTATAAATAAAAAAGCCCCAGCAATTTGCTGAGGCTTTGATGCACTTCGTCGGGAAGACAGGATTCGAACCTGCGACCACCTGGTCCCAAACCAGGTACGCTACCGGACTGCGCTACTTCCCGTTCCATTTACTAGATAAGTAGTAAATATTGTGAGTTGTTTTTCAAACTATAGTAATGTAAGAACTAATTGAGAGCGGAGAGGAAGGGATTCGAACCCTTGGTACAGTTTAACCCGTACGGCAGTTTAGCAAACTACTGATTTCAGCCACTCATCCACCTCTCCTCCAAAACCCCTTTCGAGGGCTGCAAAAATAAGCAGCTTAGCCTTAAATACCTAAAAAAAGTCCTGAATAAACTTAAATAAAGTTCACTCAGGACCTAATATTGTTAACGAGCCAAAGGGCTGTTAAATTGAATAATTACATTGCTGCAAGCTGTACTTTTTGAGTAAGCTCCATCACATTTTCTCTGAACATAGAGTCGGTATCCATTAAGTCTTTTACTGTTTGACAAGAATGTATAACGGTAGTGTGATCTCGGCCTCCAAAATGCTCGCCTATAGTTTTTAAAGAATTCTTTGTAAAAGCTTTGGCTAAATACATTGTAATTTGTCTTGCTTGTACAATTTCACGCTTACGGGTTTTTTGTAACAACTTATCATAAGGCACTTCGAAAAATTCACAAACCATTTTTTGAATGGCATCAATAGTTATTTCTTTACTACTTGTTTTTACAAAGTTGCGTAATACTTTCTTAGCTAATTCAACATCAATTTCCTTTTTATTTAAAGAAGACTGTGCTAATAAAGAGATTAAAGCACCTTCTAATTCTCTAACATTGGTATTAATATTATAGGCCACATATTTCACCACTTCCTTAGGCATATCTAAACCATCTGCTTTCATTTTCTTTTCCAAAATTTCAATACGCGTATCATAATCTGGAACTTGAATATCTGCACTTAAACCCCAACGGAAACGACTTAACAAACGCTCTTGTAAACCTTCTAAATCCTTAGGAGCTTTATCAGAAGTTAGCACTAATTGCTTTCCACTTTGATGCAAGTGATTAAAAATGGCAAAAAATGCATCTTGTGATTTTTCAGCTCTATTAAAAAATTGAACATCATCTATAATTAAGACATCAATTAATTGATAGAAATGAATAAAGTCATTAATGGCATTATTACGACTATGGTCTTGGAACTGATTAATAAATTTCTCAGAACTTACATATAAAACCACTTTATTAGGATGAATGCGTTTAACATCATTTCCTATGGCTTGCGCTAAATGTGTTTTTCCAAGTCCTACTCCTCCATAAATTACTAAAGGATTAAATGAATTGGCTCCGGGCTTCTCTGCCACAGTTTTACCAGCTCGGCGGGCTACCCTATTGCAATCCCCTTCAATAAAAGACTCAAATGTATAGTTGAGATTTAATTGAGGGTCAATTTGCATTTTCTTCAACCCAGGTATAACAAAGGGATTCTTGACAGGATTGTCAATTACCAACGGGAAGTTCATCTCGTTGTTATTGTAGGTTTTCATACCACTAGCGGGAACATCCATAGAACCTTTTTTGTTATTTCCGCTATCCACCATTATACGATACTCAAGTCTAGCTTCTTTTCCTAATTCTCTTTTTAGAGTCTTAGCTAATAAATTAACATAATGCTCTTCAATGTATTCATAAAAGAATTGGCTGGGAACTTGAATAAGTAAAACATTGTCTTTTACATCGATAGGCTGAATGGGTTCAAACCAAGTTTTGAAATGTTGCCATTCGACTATATCCTTAATAATTTTTAAGCAATTACTCCAAATTAAATCTGCACTCTTAGCCATCTTACTTACTTGCTCTTTATATATTTAAAAAAGAATTTTTGATCTTCAATCCAAGATTAAGGAATTGTTAACCAGAATGCGAATATGACGACTTATTGTTGAAAAAAAAATTTTTTTATTTGATTTTTTTTACAAGTAGCCCCAACCCTAAAAATTCTTTGTTTTCTTCCTACTAATCTGGCGTTCAAGATATATCCTTTTTCTTAAAAATTCATAGTTATCCACCTATTTTTTAGGTATTTTTTTAATCAAAAAACTAATACTTATTTGCATTTTAAGGTGGTTGTTTAAATTTGCCCTTTTAATAGTATCTTTATCAACTTAATCAGAAATATGAGCTACGAATTAACCGGTAAATTAATTGCTAAATACGAAACAATTCAGAGAAAAGAGACCTTTAAAACAAGGGAGTTTGTGATTGAAAAAACCGATGAAATTAATGGGAAAACTATAACAAATTACATTAAATTTCAATGTGTTCAGGACCGAACCACCCTCTTAGACCGTTTTAACCTAGGGGATACCGTAAAAGTACTATTTAATATAAAGGGGTCTAAATGGAATAAGGATGGTAAGGATAATTATATCACCAATTTGGATGCTTGGAGAATGGAGGTAGTAGCCTTAGGAGGTAATACAGCCCCTAGCGAGACAAGCACTTATTTTGATATACCCACCAACGAGTCCGGCGACGATTTACCTTTCTAAAACATCATTCAACAATATTAGTAGACTATCCCTATTGGATACTACTATTATACTATAAAGCATTTTTTAGGATAAAAACCTAACCCTTGCAAACCAAAATTCAAATACGCCTTACTCCAGCAGAAGCTGCAGATAAAAACTCTATCCTTAGGGCAATTAGCGTTTCTACTGGCCAAAATCAGAGCTCCATATCGGGTTATCAAATTTTAAAAAAATCGATTGACGCTAGAAGTAGACAACAAATTTGGATAAATCTAAGTCTTATTGGTTTTATTAATGAGCCTGTTTCCCAAAGAAGTCTCGAGCCTATTAGATTTAATAAGCTCCCTGCCAATGCTAAAGAAATAATTATTGTAGGTGCTGGACCTGCGGGACTATTTGCTGCTTTAGAATGTATTGAACTAGGTTTAAGACCCATTATTATTGAAAGAGGAAAAGATGTTAGAGCAAGAAGAAGAGATTTAGCTAAGTTAAATAAAGAAGGTATTGTAAATCCTGAGAGTAATTATTGTTTCGGTGAAGGCGGGGCTGGCACTTATAGTGATGGAAAATTATATACCCGAAGTAATAAAAGAGGAAATATTGATAAAATATTAAGATTGTTTTACCATTTTGGGGCCGATGAAAATATTTTATATGAAGCTCATCCACATATTGGCACTAATAAATTACCTCATATTATTACAGCTATGCGCCAACAAATTGAAAACTGTGGGGGCAAAGTATTATTTGAAAAAAAATTAGTCGACTTTATAATTGAAAAAGACACCATTAAAGAAATTATCACTGCTGATGGCGATATACTTAAAGTAAATGCCATTGTTTTAGCCACGGGTCACTCCGCTAGAGATATTTTTACATTATTATTTAATAAAAATATTTACATAGAAGCAAAACCATTTGCATTAGGAGTAAGAGTAGAACATCCACAATCCATTATTGATTCTATTCAATATCATTGCAACATCAAAGACCCTTACCTTCCCCCAGCATCCTATAGTTTGGTGGAACAAGTACAAGATAGAGGTGTATTTAGTTTTTGTATGTGTCCCGGTGGTATCATTGCACCCGCCGCAACTGCACCCGGTGAAATTGTAGTTAATGGATGGAGTCCAAGTAAAAGAGATAACCCCTATGCTAATAGTGGAATGGTAGTTGAAATTGATATTAATAATGCCGCACATTATTTAAAAAAAACCAAAACAGCACTTACTGAAAAGCATCCCCTTTTACTTTTAGCCTTTCAACAAGCCATAGAAAATAATGCATTTAAATATGGTGGCGGTTTACAAAAAGCACCTGCTTCAAGATTAATAGATTTTTGTTCAAATAAGTTATCTACCCATTTGCCCGAGGCAAGCTATCTTCCTGGATTAGAAATTGCTCCCCTTGACCAAGTATTACCTTCCTTTGTTCATAGAACCTTACAAGAAGGTTTTAAAGCTTTTGGAAAAAAAATGAAAGGTTATTATACCAATGATGCCATTGTAGTGGCAACAGAAAGCAGAACTTCTTCCCCAGTGCGCATTCCAAGAAATGAGCAAACCTTACATCATCCACAAATTAAAAACCTTTACCCCTGTGGTGAAGGCGCAGGTTATGCAGGAGGCATTGTTAGTGCTGCTATGGATGGACAAAGAATAGCCCAACAAATAGCTTCTTTATAAAAGTTTTATTAAAACTAATTTTCAGGTTTTTCTCTTTTACTTAATAATAAATCATCTTGCACCAGACGATTCATTTGAAAAGATTTTAATTCTTTAGAAAGATTAGTAGAGATTTCTCGCGTTTCAATAATAGGCTTACCTGCATTAACCCAAGCTGTATACCAAAAATCGGCAATCATATTGGCAGAAGCTATCAATTGTGCATTGACTGTGGGGCCCAAACCATTGGCATAGGCTTCAGCAAATTCTTTAGTATACACTTTTGTTTCCCTTCCATAACGCATTGCTGTCTTATATTTTGTTTCAGGCTTAAATTGTATAGAAACTTCTTTTTCAATAGCTAACATTTCAGGAACCAAAGTGGCAGCTTTTCTAATATCTATCCAAATAGCCTCACTTGGATTTTTTATATAAGTAGCTTTATGTGCATTGTATAGTTGATATTGATCTATTCTTAATTCAGGAACAAAAGACTCCCATAAACTATGTAAACCTTTTTGACCTGTTAATTGTCCGTCATAATTAATGGAAGTATGCAAAGGAACGTGGGCATCTCCTATATAGTGTCCTAAGTCTGCAGCATAAAATAAAATACTGTCTTTATTTTTAGAGCGAAAAGCAGCTGTTAATTTTTCTAACTGATTCACAACAACATAAGGTACATAACCATATTTGAGTAAAGTATCTTCAGAATACATTTTTACGGCTGCCGTCCATTGAAGTGGCATATTATTGGCAGCATTAGGGCCATAAGCTTCTAAATCTATAAAATGTTTGGTAGCTTCTGTTTTGTCTGTATTTCTTCTAATATCGGGTCTGGTTGAATTAGACACTAAGCTATTCATTTCTTTATGCATAAAAGATTGCAATGGCTCTGGTAAACTATACAATGCAATTTGATTTATGGTGCGATGTACTAAAAATCCCCAGCTACTAAGGCCCAAAGTAAGTATCAATAGTAGAGAGAGGTAGACTGTTTTCTTAGATAACATAAATACTAGGTTTACTGCGAAGATAACCAACTCTTTTTCCAATCCTACTAATTATATTGATAAAATTCTAGGTTAATTTCCGCTCTTCCCAATTTAAAATTAGATTTCTGAAATTGGATTTATATTTGACCTATAAAATTAAACTTATGGATACGCTGTTAAGCTTACAAAATCTAAAAAAATACTATGCCACTCAAAAAGCAGTAGATGATATAAGTTTCGATATCAAAAGAGGAAGTATTTTTGGCTTACTAGGTCCTAATGGTGCAGGAAAAACTACTTTACTGAGAATGATCACAGGTATTTTTTATGCAGATAGTGGTCATATTATATTAGATGGCGCTCCTTTTAATCCTCAAGTAGATATTGAAAAAATAGGTTATATGCCCGAGGAAAGAGGTATGTACAAAAAAATGAAAATTGGCGAGCAAGCATTATACCTTGCTCAATTAAAAGGAATGTCAAAATCAGAAGCCACCGAAAAAATAAAATACTGGTTCAAAAAATTTGAGATGGAAAGTTGGTGGAATAAAAAAGTAGAGGATTTAAGTAAAGGTATGAGTCAAAAATTACAATTTGTAATTACCGTTTTACACGAACCCAAGCTTATCATTTTAGATGAGCCCTTTAGTGGCCTAGACCCTTTGAATGCCAACTTAATTAAAGATGAAATTTATGCCTTAGCCAAAAAAGGCGCTACCATTATATTTAGCACTCATCGGATGGAGCAAGTAGAAGAAATTTGCGACCATATAGTTTTAGTTAATTTGGGTAAAAAAATTTTAGATGGCACGGTGAGCTCAGTGAAAAGGCAGTTTAAAGAAAATAATTTTTCCATTGAAATCAAAGAAGGATTCACCTTAACTAGCAATGCAGTATTTACCATTATTAATGAAACAGCCTCGAAGTATTTGATTAAAATTAACGAAGGATACGCCATCAATAATGTACTTCAACATATTATTGATCAAAAAATTGACTTAATCGGATTTAATGAAGTACTACCTTCCCTCAATGAAATATTTATCAAATTAGTAGAAGGTACCCACGCAAGTACGCGCGCTTTTCAAAAAATATAAAAAATTAAAAATGAATAAGACTTGGTTAATTATACAAAGAGAATACAGCAGTAGGGTTAAAAATAAAAGATTTTTAATTCTTACTTTTTTAATGCCATTATTAATTGTGGGATTAATTGCAGCTTCTACTTATTTTTCCATCACTGGCGTAGAACACAGATCTGTTGCCGTAATAGACCCTAATGGATTTATTAAATCTTCTTTGAAAAATACAAATCAAATTACTTTTAGTTTTCCTTCCCAAGTAGATACCAGTAATTATATACAAAAAGGCTATACCGATATTCTCATTTTACCAGATTTTGAAAAAGAAACCAATTCAGATTATATACTTAGGTCAAAAAAATCAATGGGATTAATGTTGCAAGAAAGTATTAGTAGAAACATTAATAGTGCCATTGAAGATCAAATGTTACAACAAGCAGGTATACATCAAAATTTATTAGACTCCATACATAAAGCCTCTCAGGTAGCTTCTTTAAAAGCATATGAAGACAAAGGCAATACTAGTAAAGAATCAAATGCAGGACTTGCTATGGGTATTGGTTATGCCAGTGGCTTACTTATTTATATTACTATGTTTATTTATGGCGCAATGGTTATGCGTGGCGTTATGGAAGAAAAAACCAATCGTATTGCAGAAGTAATGATTAGTAGTGTAAAACCCTTTGAATTAATGATGGGTAAAATAATAGGTATTGGAGCGGTAGGTTTAACCCAATTTTTATTATGGATAATTTTAATTAGTAGTTTAACCACCACAGCTATGGGCTTTTTACCTGCCGATATTCAAAGTCAAGTAGCTCATTTACAACAAAGCAATGGACAAATGGCTGGTGGTATGATGCAAGCTAGTGAGTCTGCTATGAAAATTTATAATTTTCAACACACCATAGCTACTGCCAACTGGCCTTTAATAATTGGATGTTTTATATTTTATTTTATAGGAGGTTATTTATTTTATGCTGCTTTGTTTGCAGCAGTGGGTAGTACTGTTAACGAAGATCCACAAGATGCACAAAGCTTAATGTTTCCCATTACTATGCCACTTATCTTTTCTTATATTATTACCAATATGGTCACTCAAAATCCGAATACCCCTATTGCTTTTTGGGCTAGTATTATTCCTTTTAGCTCTCCAATGGTTATGATGGCCCGTGTTGCCTATGGCGTACCTAGTGCTGTGAGTTATTGGGAACTTGGTTTAAGTATGCTATGCTTAGTAGGTGGATTTATTTTTACTACTTGGCTCAGTGGTCGTATTTATCGCACTGGCATTTTACTATATGGCAAAAAAGTAACTTGGAAAATTATGTTTAAGTGGGCTTTTAGAAACGCATAAAATTATAATGCCACTGCAATTCAATTATAAGACCACTATAATGCAATTCTAATATTTACCCCTGCCCTTGTATTAGTAATAGGTGGTGAAGAAGAAATATATGGTGTGGCTCTTCTTCTATCAAAGAAGAATTTTAAATTAATTTTTGTATTTAATACATAATCTATAGAAGGCTGTATAGTAATTTCTCTTTGACCTCCAGTTCCATAAGCATTAGACTGATCAAGTCTACTATTACTATTAAACATATCTCGCGTTGATAAGTCTAGCCTGAAAGTTAAATCGTTACTGAGTTTATTACTATTTAATCCAGGAATGGTAAAAGGCAACTTCACTCCCCTTTTACGATACGCAGTTCCAAATACCCATTCAGTACTATTATTTTCACTCAATTGATAATCGACTAAGCTTAATGATAAAATTCTACTCTTTTTATATTCAAAACGAAGCGACCATTGCGTAACTGTTGTCAAATTCAATCCCAATAGAGGTTCCATTCTTTCGCTAATGGTAATATTGGGCACCAGAAAATAAGGAACATAATTACCACTAATGGAATCTTTGAAGGAAGGGGCGCCTCTTCTATAAATATCGGTATATAATAATGAACTTGTAAAACTATTCATTGATAAATTACTATTATATCCGTGCGTTAAAGTAATATTTGTAAATAATTCAGATAAGACTGGAATTTTAGATAACCCATTGTATAAAATTGTCCAATTAGGTTTGGGCAACATTCCACTAAACGGATTTGACCTAATACTTGAATTATTTTGATTCAGTAAGTTTATTTTTTTAGGATCCTGCCCTGTATATGCAGCAATAAATGCTGGAATTAAAACATCTTGTGCATATTTTCCATAGCCCACTGCATACCCCTCTTTGGTTAGGGCACTTTTTCCAAAGGCAGGATCAGACCAATAGCCATTGTTAGCAGCTACGCGCCTAGAAATATCTGCTCTATAACTTTCAAAGGCTTTGAATTGAGAAGAAATTACATTAGGGTCGTGTACTTCAAAAAAAGTATTTAAAGCTATATAGCTAATATTAAAACCACCTGCAGATAAGGGATTAGCGTGCACTTTATTATCATACTTTGGATTTAAAACATCAGTATAACTATTAGTGTCTTTAAATAATTCTGTATACTCTTTAGTAAAAGTTTTATTAAAGTTTACATCAATAATTAAGGTCTTAATAGGTTCTAATAGTATCCTTCCGGTAATTCTTTGTTCAAAGCCCTGTCTAAAAATCATATTAAATTGAGGGCTTCTTGTAAACTTATTCAGTTTCTCTTGTTGGTTCAACCAAGCACTATCGGGTTGTCTACCAAAAATATAATCTATTCCAGGAGCAAGACCGCTAAAATCGTTATTCAAGTATTGAACTCCACTTAAAAATCCGGGAAGTCTACTATTATAATTTTCAGCATAATCAAGATTTGCCGTTTGAACCATTGTTAAAAACTTAGCAATGGGTTTTATACTTTCTGGTACATTGACCGCTTGATTTGCTTTTAATACTCTTTGAGCAATTCGCTCTAAGCGTCTTGCTTCCCTCCATTTTTTTAAAGTAGAATCTCTCTGCTTACCTGTTTTGCCTGCTAATGCCTCTTCTTTAGTCATTAATATTTTAGAAGAAAGTGGATTGGTTTCTGGTTTTGCCCCAGAAGATTTTTGGTCAGATAATAAAGCTCTTAAGTATTTCGATTTTCTATAAAAATTTGTAAAATTAAATTGAGCATTTATTTGTTGAGAAAAAGTATTTTCAATGGTATTACCTAATGCTTCTGCTAATCGGCTTGCTCCTATCCAATTGTAATTAGCAGATACATTATAACTTGACAAAATCCAATCGGTCAATGGAAATTTTGAAGTGGGTATATCATAACGCAATGATACTCTTTGATTGTACAGGGTGTTCCTTCCAGCTCGCAACAACATTCTTGTTAAAGAGTCTTTTTTAGCTTGGGTATCTAATTTTCCATTGGGCTCATCTATTCTTGAATTAATATTAACTGTTGCATCCAAATTTAAAGATCTGGTGAAGGGCCAACGCATATTAAATATGCGATTCATAATAAAATATTTATCAAAAGTTGTTTCTGCTTTATCAATAGATCCATCTGAGCCTACCACCCTAGGCGTAAATTCACCATATTGTCTATCTAAGGCAGTTCTATAACTAATTAAACTAGGCGCAGGTGTTACATTGAAATCTCTTAACCAAGCCCACCATACAGAAGAATTTTTTAAAGCATTTTTGAAGGGTTCGATACTTTTTACTCTATTATTAAATGTGTAGCCTATTGCCCCTCTTTGTTTTGTCAATTGATTTAATTCCACCAAAGGGCTTGTTTGCTGCAACTGTGAATAGGAATAACTAAAATCAAAATTACTAATACTAAACATTGTTGATTTTTTCCCTGGCAAAACTCGCACATTGGTAAAATTAATCGTCTTAATAGTGGTTTGATCTACTGCAGCAGAGATAATAGAGTCTCTTTTTATGGCATCTTTAGTATTATTTACTTTATCAGCAAACAAAACATCTTTATCAAAAGGATCAAACATAGGTGTCTCTATGGTTCTATTGATACTTGCAAAAACAGGTAAAGAAATTTTGACTTCTTTAGGTAATAATTTACCAGCATCAATATTGGTTGCCACATCAAATTGTGTTAGTCCCGTTTTTGATCGCTCATTCATTTTTTGTTCTAGAGACCCAAATCCTGCTGTTCGTTTATTAACTGAAACAGATAAGGTTCCTAAATCTGCCATAATTAAATCCATCCTACCCAAAGCAGCCCAAGCCCCTCTTTCATCTAATTCAGATAATCTTAATTCGTTTATCCATACTTCTGCATCAACTGCACTGGTAGATTTAGTATTTTCAATGGCAATTAATATACCTCTTATTTCTCCTAAATTAGGGGTACCTTTTACCGAGTAATGCTGTCTTCCAAAATCTTTTCCATATAATGCTCCTGCCCCTAATACAGAATTATTATCTCTTTCTAATTTTAGAGCAATTAAATCATTGAGACTTAAATTTAATTCATTGTCTGCAGGCCAAACAGAATCGGCTATTACTTTCCCATTCAATTCACCTTTAGTGATACGAAGGGGAATACGAATTTCATAAAAGTTATTTTGAAAATCTTGTCCCAAGCGGATAACGGCAGTTAAATCTCCATCATTAATCTTAGTAAGACTATTTAATACATTCTCAGCGTGCAAAAACATTGATAGTTTACCGTATCTTCTTATATCAACATTCATTGTTTTGAATACCCCTCTTGGAGAAGCTCCTGCTCTGCCCGCAGGTTTTAAACCTTTTAATTGCAATGAAAGAGCTTGTTCGTTTTGAAGTAAATTCACACCATTATTACTAAGTAATTGAACTCTTTCAATGCCGGGAGGAATAATATAATTGATAGGCAACCTACTACTATTTTCTTCCACGCTTACGGCTAGTGTGTTAAGTCCGGTAACATCAGTTAATGGAGTGTATTGATCGCTATAGTCAACTATATTTGTGTACTGCCTCCATTGATTTCTTACTAAATCTAGTTTTGCAAAACGCAGTGTAATAGAATCTTCAAAACCAGTTAAATACATTCTTAAAAAACGAATCGATTTAAAATCTCTAATACCACCCACTGTATTGGAATAAGATTTAATAGGCACTCTAAACAAATACCAATTTTCACTACTAGTAGTCCCATCTGCAAGTGTAACATTTACTGTTTTAGTATCAGTTACATAGCTTGTTCCCCCAATGCGTCCTTTATCTAATGGTATTTCATATTCAAAGTAAGCTTCCGTCTCATTTAAAGTATTGTCTCTATTTAAATCTTCATTATCAGGTAACAAAGTGGCCGCACTACTAAATTCACTACTCCCTGCTAAGGAGGAATTCCCTTGCGGATTATTAAAATATTTATACCTTCCCAAAATATCAACTTTATTAGCATCATATCTTGCATCTCTATACCAAACATAATTATCTGCACTAGGATCAGCAAAAAATTGCCTGCCTATTTCAGTGGCAGTAGTTAAATTATATTTAGCGATTACATCAGCTCTTTGCTTTATTTCCAAACTATCTGTGAGTCCATCTAAACCAACATCTTGATATTTTCTATCTGCTGCATCATTACTAAAGGCATTGGTAACCTGAATAGGATTGGTTGGCACTCTACCCCAAGTAGAACTATCAACACTAGCAGGAATAGTAGGCGTTGGCATTCCATTTTCATAAAATCGTCTTCCATCTCTTAAGATATCTTCACTCACATTACCTAAATTCAAAATTAATTTACCACTCGTAGCGGGAGATTTTATAAAAGGGTCTTGCACCCAAAATTCAACATATTCAATAATACTGGTTTCAAAATCGGTTTGATCAAGAGCTCGCATTATACCGCCCCATTTTCTTGAAGCAGATTCCTTATTAAATTTACCAGGCCTTGTTGCATCTAATTCATTATTGTCATAATTATAGTTATAGGGGCCTCTATCTTTAGGATAATAACTTATATCAAAAGTAGGTAACTGCACATCGGTGATATTGGTAGTTTTATTGGGAAACAATTCATTGGTAAAAACCTGACGCACCCTGGGATCACTTAGTAATGCTAAATTTCCACTTAAAGGATTATTAGAACTATTTTTATCTTGTAAAGTAGGTTCAATAGTATACCAAGCAATTCTAGCTCTGTTTTTATTATAGTCTATGTTGTCTGATAAATTACCTTCTTTAAATCTGTCCATAGGAGTTGAGGCCAAAGCCCAAGCAGTAAATGGAAATCGTAAATCTATATTGGTTCTGGTAGATTCAAAATCATCTAAATACACAACGCCGGTACCTCCTTTACCAATTTGTTGCGCGTGACCTGGTTGTAAATAAGCTGCTTCTCCATATGCAATAATGGAAGATTTAGCTTTCGTTTGATAAAAAGGCAATCGATCTAAAGCTCTTGTTAATCCAGGTAATTCTGCTTTGTAATTGAAATCAAAACCATACATTGAATTTTTAATGGGATCAGAACCAAAATTTGTTTTTGTAAAAAATGGACGCTCACTTAATCTTGAACTAGATATACCAAAGTTGAAATTTTTACTCTGCATATAATCAATCCTCAAAGCCCTGAATCCTCTTTCTTGAAAACCAAAACCTAAATTATTTTCATAAGAAACACTCACAGGAATTGAAGAACTTAAAATACCAGGATTAATAATTCTTACGGTTCCCGAACCATAATCCACTAAATAATCAATACCTTCTTTTAATATTTGACCACCTGCCCTCACACTCACAGAACCTGGAGGCACATTAAATGCATTTAAACTTATTTCTGCACCCCCCGAACTTCCTTTTACCTGACCTTCCATTACAAACCTATTTAAGTTCGTATAGGTTTGTGCTTCAGATTTTATTTTAGTATACAATTCTTTGAAAAGATATTTTTCTTTAACAGCTGCCATTTCAGATGTAGCAAAAGCTAATTTTTCCAAATCAGAACCAAAGGGCTCTAAATAAGGAAGAACAATGCGTCCCATTTTTGACAATACGGTAAAGCCTTCAACATAGTCAAACTGACCATCGGGTTGTGGATCATTTCTATTGTTCAATCGATCCAATCCTAAAATTTTAATTAGGGATAATCCTCTTACACTTGCATCAGCATTGGGCAAATATCTTTTTAAACCATTCCCAGGCGATTCATACATAAGATTTAATTGAAAATCTTGTTGTTGAATGGCTCCAAATAAATCTAATGAGTACACATTTTTCATCATTAAATTCCAAATGGGTAAATCGGTTCTTTGAGTGGTTGCTTTTAATAATTTTAAATATAAAATTTGTTGCACGCCTTTATTGGGATCCAATGCAATGCCTTCAGAAAATTCACCCACTTGATACACTTTACCATTGTAAGTATATTGGTAGGCTACTCCCAATACTTCATCTGGCTGCAGTGGAATATTTAAAGATAAAAATCCAATTTGGGGATTAAAGAAATATTCATTTTCGGTTAACTTTCTTGCAAATGTTCTTTCATAATCCTCCGCCGATCTTAATCCTGCAAAAGTTAATACCGAAGAAACTCCTGCCGGATTTCTAGATAAAGGATTATTGATTATTTTAGAATACAATGTGTTGGCACTATTGTCTGGTAGAGTATCTTTTTTTGAAATATCCTCCCATTCTTTTTTACCAGGAAAGCGTTCTGCTAAATCTACTAATCCCACCACATCTCTTGCATTGGTGGTTTGACCATTTCTGTTAGTCACCCACACTTCAATTCTTTTAATTTGTATTTGAGAATTTACAATGGGCAAAGTACTCATTGCTTTATTGTAATTCTTTCTAAAATGTTGTGCTAATAGGAAATGTCTATTTTCCTCATAGTCATCCAGTCTTTTTTGAAACCTTTGTGTAGTGGCCCCGCCTTGTAAATTCATTGATTGTCGCTGCGACTTTTGATTGGCAATGGCTGCAGTTATAAAAAGTTTTCCAAATTGTAATTGAGTTTTTACTCCAAATAAATTTTGAGTGCTAGGTATTAAGGTACTTCTTGAAATGTAATTAATATTTCCCGCTTCAATACTTTTTACTATTTCATCTTTCTTTCCCTTGTAGCTTAATTTTATTTGATTATCAAAACCTAAATTGGATAAAGAGTTTAAGTTTATGGGAAATTTTAATTTATCACCAATACTAGCATTCATACTAAAATTAGTATTGGCATCAAAATCAAAACCTCCATTTTTTCTTGCCCTTTCTGGTAAAGTAGGATTATCTACTACCTGGCCTTGATAACCTGCTTTAATATTTATTTCACCTACAGGTTTAATATCAATTTTTAAATCAGAGCCGGTTTTACCAAAGAGTCTATCAAAATAACTATCATATACTTTTGTCTTGGGCCTACTTATTTTTCTATTCAAGGTTCCTAAAGAATTAGCCCTTTGCATAAAATAAGCTTGTTCATCCTTGGTGGTTTTTAATTTCCAAAACTCATCAAAAGTTAAGGAGGAAGGAACTCTTCTGGGCTTGCCTGCAATTACATCTGAAATAGAATAAGTTTTAGTGATAGGATCATATTCTACTCTGTGCTTTACCAAACTGGTATCAAATGCTTCAAAAGGATTATTACTAGGTTGTGATAAAAAATCACCTCTTCTATCTTTGATGGCATAATGTGTAGTATCTCTATTAAACTTAGACTTGCTTGAATCTTTGATATTATTTACTTCCATTTTTGATTGCGCCAACAATGGACTTCCTAGAAGAAGCAATAGGACAGATAATAAAACTGTTTGGTTCAATTTCAAAGAAAAATATTGAAGTTTAATATTAACAGTTTTTAAGCGCCGCTTTAATCAAAAATTCTAAACTTAATTCGGCACCTTCAGTTTGTATAGTTTTGTCGACTGCTTTTTCAGCAACTGCTTTCTGAATACCTAAAGAAACCAGCGCTTGCACAGCATCTTGATAAGGCGTATTCTTATTACTTAAAGCAAAACCTCCTTGAGGATTATTAGCTATGTTCATTTTAGAAAGCTTATCTCTTAATTCAAGCACTAATCTCTCCGCAGATTTTTTTCCAATACCTTTAATTTGTTCCAATTGCCTTGAATCGCCTTGAACAATGGCTCTAATAATTTCATCGGGTCGCATACCTGATAACATCATTCTGGCAGTGCTTGCACCTACTCCAGATACACTAATGAGTTGAAGAAATAATTCTTTTTCTTGAAGCTCGTGAAATCCAAAAAGAACTTGTGCATTTTCAGTGATATGCAAATAAGTATGTAATAAACCTTTTTCTTTTTTTGATATGGCTTCATAAGTGTGTAAACTAATATTTACTTCATAGCCCACACCTCCCACCTCCACAATAAGTTTAGCAGGTGTAACTTGAACAAATTGGCCTTGTAAAAATGCTATCATAATGAGTTCAAATTTAACAAATAAGCAACGAAAAATGCCCATTTGAACTAATTCTTGAGCAAAATTTCGGATATTTGTAAGCTAAAATAAATGTTAATTGATGACACCCATTGTAAGAGCTGCCATTACTGCTGTAGGAGGATATGTTCCAGCTACTAAATTGACCAATTTTGACCTTGAAAAAATGGTGGATACCAATGATGAATGGATAAAAACTAGAACTGGAATTTCCGAAAGAAGAATTTTAAGAGAACCAGGTAAAGCTAGTTCTGATATGGCTACAGAAGCTATTCTAGAAATACTTCGAAAGAAAAAACTCGACCCTTTAGAAATTGAATGTATTATTTGTGCTACTGTTACCCCCGATATGTCTTTTCCTTCCACTGCCAATTTAATTGGTGATAAAATTGGCGCCAAAAATGCTTTTGGATTTGATTTAAGTGCTGCTTGTAGTGGTTTTTTATTTGCGCTTACCACAGGCGCTAGTTTCATTGAGACAGGTAGATATAATAAAGTGATAGTAGTAGGTGTAGATAAAATGAGTTCAATTATTGATTATACCGATAGAGCCACTTGTATATTATTTGGGGATGGTGCAGGAGCTATTTTATTAGAACCCAGTACCGATGGATTAGGATTTCAAGATGCCATTTTAAAAAGTGATGGAAGTGGCGGAAAATATTTGAATTTGAAAGCAGGCGGAAGTTTAAAACCAGCAAGTATTGAAACGGTAATGGCGAAAGAACATTTTGCTTTTCAAGATGGTCAACCAGTATTCAAGTTTGCTGTCAAAGGAATGGCCGATGTAAGTGCCGAACTAATGGAAAAGCATAAATTAACAGGTGAAGATATTGCTTGGCTAGTACCACATCAGGCTAATTTGCGTATAATTGATGCCACAGCCCAAAGAATGGGACTTACTATGGATAAAGTAATGATTAATATTCAAAAGTATGGCAACACAACAGCAGCTACCATTCCACTTTGTTTATGGGATTGGGAAAAACAACTTCATAAAGGAGACAATTTAGTATTGGCTGCTTTTGGTGGTGGTTTTACTTGGGGTGCTGCCTGGATAAAGTGGGCTTATTAATCTTTTAATAGAATAAATAAAAAAGATACAATGAAAAATAAAAAGTTTAAAGGCATTAGTACTTTAACATTACATACTGCCCATCAAGAAAATAATAATTTTTCTCATACCACTCCTATTTATGCTACTTCCACTTTTACTTTTGATACTGCAGAAGAAGGTATGGAGCGTTTTAAGGGAGCCGATAAAACAAAATTATATACAAGATGGGGCAACCCTACTTTTGCTGCAGCAGAGCAAACTATTGAAGCCTTGGAATCACACCAATTAAAAAATGAAAAGGGAGAACCACTTCAACTAAAAGCTTTACTTCACGCAAGTGGTCAAGCTGCAATGAGTACATTATTTTTTAGTAATTTAAGTGCAGGCGACACATTAATTTCTCATTTTTCATTATACGGTGGCACTCAAGAATTAATGCAAAAAGTTTTAGCAGAAGCAGGTATAAATACAATTATCATAGACCTAAGAGATTTAAAATTATTAACAAAAACCTTAGAAGAAAATAAGTCTGTTAAATTAATACACTTAGAAACACCCGCCAACCCTACACTACAATGTGTAGATATTGAAAGTATTTGCCAAATTGCACATAATAATAATGTAAAAGTATCTGTTGATAATACCGTTGCTACACCTTATTTACAACAGCCTTTTGCTTTGGGCGCCGATTTTGTTTTTCATTCAGCCACTAAATTTTTAAATGGTCACGGTTCAGCTTTACACGGTGTTTTATTAGGTAAAGACCTTGCATTTATGAATACCAAGGCTTGGAAATGGCACGTATTATTAGGGGGCAATAGCAATGCCTTTGATGCTTACTTGTTAATACAAGGAATGAAAACTTTAGAAATTAGAATGGAAAGACATTGCAGCAACACCCATAAACTAGCTCAATTTTTAAATAACCATAGCGCTATTGAAAAAGTAAACTATACAGGCCTTCCAAGTCATCCTGATCATAGCATAGCTTCAAAACAAATGAAACATCACGCTCCCTTAATAAGTTTTGAATTAAAAGGCGGCCTTGAAGCAGGAAAGAAATTTTTAAATGCTTTAGAAATATGTACTAGAGCTGTTTCTTTAGGAACCGTAGATACTTTGGTTTCGCATCCGGCTAGTATGACACACTATGGCATTCCAAGAGAACAAAGAATTCAATATGGTATCACTGACGGCTTAATTAGAATGAGTGTGGGTATTGAAAACTACGAGGACTTAGAAGCCGACTTAGCACAAGCACTTTCTAAAATTTAAATAGCTATTCCCCACTCCAATGAATATTATTATACGCCGAGCAGAAAAAAAAGATTGTGCTAGACTACTAGAGCTTATTCAAGAGCTGGCAGTATATGAAAAAGCGCCCTCAGAAGTTACTGTTAGTTTGTCTCATTTTGAAGAGAGTGGTTTTGGGAAAAATCCTGTATGGTGGGCTTTTGTAGCAGAATATAATGGTACCGTGGTCGGTATGGCTTTATACTATGTGCGTTATTCTACTTGGAAAGGCCAAAGAATGTATTTAGAAGATTTATTAGTTACAGAAGAAATGCGAGGTAAAAAAATTGGAAGTCTTTTATTTGAAGCATTAATACAAGAAGCCAAGGATAAAAATTTTGTTGGAATGAACTGGCAAGTGTTAGATTGGAATGAATCTGCTATTAATTTTTATAAAAAATACAATGCTAGTTTTGATCCTGAATGGTTAAACTGCGCCATTCATTTTTAATCGAATAGAGTTCTCATTTTTTCATTTCTTCTTTTACCCAAAGAAACTGAAAGCGCCAATTCAAAACCATTTTGTTTTAAATTCGCTGCCGATAAATCATTATTATAAATATCATAACTTAACCCGAGTGTGTATTTGTCCATCATTAGGGAAATACTTGGAATGATAGCTTCGTCTAATCTATCAAAACAACCCACATAAATTCTATTTTTTTTATCACTATTGTCATTAAAAGAAAATCCTAATAATCCTCCCACCATAATTTGATTCAAACCATTTTTATTTGAAAAAGAAAGATGAGTCAAAAAAGTATTCCCATTTTCAAATTCTTTTTCATAATTAAAAAAAGCTGAAGATTTCATACCAGAGGCCGTATCCATATTCAATACTAAAACCTTAGGTCTTGATAAGAATGATACCGTTAGTCCCGTTTGAATTAAATTTTTTTCAGTATGTCTTGAAAAAAGTAAACCCGTGTTATAATAAAAATCACGAGGGTAAGGCTTAAAACTATTTAAATAATCATAATTAGCTACCGTATAAGAGCCATCTATATTAAACCCTTCTCCAAAACGAAGCTTAGATTTGTCTAAATAAGTTTGGCCATAAGTAGCGCCCAAACCTAAAGAGAGTTCATTTTCTGCATTAGCGTCTAAGTATAAGTGATAAGCAATGTTCACATTGAGATAATTAGAATTAAAAACACCAGACATAGCTTGATCTGAAATTATTTGAACACCCACACCAAAATAATTTACATTTTCTGGGTCTGTATTTTTAAGACGACAATCCCATCCTGATACCAAGGTTCTATACAAATTATTTCCATCTAAAAATTGTGATTTAAGATTTGATTGAATACGCTGTGAATAAACTCCATTACCCGCTACTGCTGGACTTAATTGTTGTGCAGACATATAGGGTTGAGATAAAACTATCCCCTGTTGGGCATAGTTTTTTACAGTGCACAGAATGAATATTGATAATATAATTTTTTTGATACCAATCATTTATTTTAATAAAAGAACTGTTCCAGTTAGATGTTCTTGAATATTGTTTTTGTTAATAATATCGGCTATCCATATATACACATCTGCATCTAGCATAACTCCACCATATCTTCCATCCCAGGCCCCCTCTTTATCACTAAAAATTAATTTACCCGATTTTGTAAAAATTTTAAAGCTAACAATACTTGAAACATAGCCATTTTGAAGAATTTTAAAAGTATCATTATGCCCATCATTATTAGGCGTAAAAGCATTAGGAATTTGAAAAACTGGCGAACTAATAACTTTTGCATTCACCACTACATTAACTGGCAATGAATTTACGCTTGAACATCCATTTAAAGTAACCACTGCATAATAGTTGCCTGCACTAGCAAGTGTTACTCCTATAATATTTGGATTTTGTTGATTAGAGATAAAACTATTCGGCCCCGTCCAAGCATAAGTAGCACCCGTAATATTTGAAGCGGTAAGCATTAAGTTATTGCCTTCCTCAATGGGACTATTACTTGTAACTGTAGGTGCAGCAGGTGTAGGATTAATTAAAACTGAAATGGGATTAGATAATGGACTTATACAACCATTAAATTTAATTTTCAAACTATAATTACCCGCCATTGAAGCATTTACATTATTTATTGTTGGATTCACTAATGAACTAGTAAATCCATTTGCACCTTCCCAAAAATAAACTGCACCAGAAATATTAGCTGTATTCAATGTTAAGGATGCGCCTTCACATACCGGACTATTACTAGTAATTGTTGGCGTGGGGGGCAAGGCTTTGATAACAACTTCTAAGGCAGCTCTTGGACTTTCACAAGCAGTGCTTGTATTAGTTTGACTTACATAATACGAAGAACTTCCCACTGCATTTGTTGTAGGAATAGGTGCGCTTGTAGAACTACTACCGCCACTTGCATTTAAGCCATACCAATTTAAATTATGATTTGCTAAACTAGTGGCAGATAATGCTGAAGCAGTTTCATTTAAACAATATTCTTTATTGATAACAGTAGGGGCAGTAGGTAATGCATTTACTGTAACTATCTTGGTGGCTGTATTAACACATCCATTCACATCAGTACCTGTAACAGTATAAGTGGTAGTGGTGGTAGGTGTAAAACTTGT
>CAXBQH010000031.1:0-22104 GCA_963977985.1 uncultured bacterium | reverse complement strand
TGAATCAAGAAGAAATATTCCAGTGTCAAGAAGATTTCTTTTTAGTCTCATTTTTGACACTCCCATTTTTTTGGTTTGGATGTCCATATATATTCTATGGCATTACATTGATTTTACCAATACAGAAGAAATTAATAAGGTGAAATTAGAGACAATGATTAAAGAATTGGAATTAAAAACAATTAAGTCTCAAATTAATCCTCATTTTATATTTAATGCATTGAATAGTATTAGGGCCTTGGTGGATGAGAATCCCGTTAGAGCAAGACAAGCTATTACTGAACTGAGTAATATTTTAAGAAGCAGTATTCAAGTTGATAAAGTGGAAATTACTAGTTTAGAAAAAGAGCTTGACATTGTAAAAGATTATTTAGCATTAGAATACATTCGTTTTGCAGATAGATTAAATGTGGTATATGAAGTAGAGGCTAAAACCTTATCTTATCAAGTACCTCCAATGATGTTGCAAACCCTCGTGGAAAATGCAATCAAGCACGGATTAAGTAAGCAAACGGGAGTATGTACTATTAAAATTATGTCCACTTTGGATAAGGATAAATTAGTGCTAATGGTGCAAAATACAGGCTTACTTCAACAGACAGAAAAAGATGGTTTTGGTTTACAAAGCACCAGAGAGAGGCTTAACATATTATACCGTGGCCAAGCCATTTTTGAAATATATCAAGGAGAAGCGCATCAAGTAACTGCTAAATTAGTAATACCTATATCAAATTAAAATGTCAAGCTATGCCTATTAAAGCCATTATAATAGATGATGAAAGATTAGCTAGAAATGAATTGAAAAAATTATTGGAACAACATCCTGAAATTGAAATCATTGATGAAGCAAGCAATGTAGATGAAGCCATAGAGAAAATAGATCTTGCACATCCCGATTTACTTTTTTTAGATATTCAAATGCCTGAAAAAACCGGCTTTGATTTACTAGCAGAATTAGAAAAAGCACCCAAAGTAATTTTTACCACTGCTTATGATGAATTTGCTTTAAAGGCTTTTGAAGTGAATGCCTTAGATTATTTATTAAAACCTATCGATCCTAAAAGATTGGCTGATGCGATACAAAAATTACAAGCAGAAATACAATTAGAACAAGCAAGTTTATCGGGTAATGTGCGTGGTCCTTTATTAGAAAGTGATCAGGTTTTTGTAAAAGATGGAGAGAAATGTTGGTTTGTGAAATTAGAAGAAATTAGATTATTTGAAAGTGTAGGTAATTATGCCAAAGTTTATTTTTCAACCCATAAACCACTCATCTTAAAATCTTTGAATGCATTAGAGGAAAGATTAGATCCAAGTGTATTTTTCAGGGCTAACCGTAAGCATATTATCAACTTACATTGGATTGAAAAAATTGAACCTTATTTCAACGGAGGTTTATTAGTGGAATTAAAAGCGGGAGAGAAAATTGAAATTAGTCGCAGGCAAACAGTTAAGTTTAAAGAAATGATGAGTTTCTAAATAGGTAGTTTCTAATTTAAACTATGAATAGCTTCAGCCATTTCCTTTATTAAACTAGGATTCTTTTCAACTGCATTTCCAATAACTATTATATCGGCACCTGCTTTGCAATTTTCAATTGCTTTTTGTGTAGTGGTAATGCCTCCACCAATAATTAAGGGAGCGTGTATGTGTTTGGCTACTTCTTCAATCATAGAAGTGGGGATAGGCCTTTGAGCGCCACTTCCAGCATCCATATATATCAATTTAAGACCCAGCATTTCTCCTGCCATAGCAGTACAAATAGCTATATCATTTTTATTGGAGGGAATGGGGTTGGTATTTGAAATATAGGAAACAGTAGTTGGAGAGCCACCATCTATAAGCATATAGCCTACAGACATAATTTCTAATCCACTTTGTCTAATATAAGGAGCGCTTACTACGTGGTGACCAATTAATAATTCTGCATTACGACCTGAAATTAAAGAAAGGTATAAAAGAGCATCTGCCTTATTGGTAATTTGATCTGGAGAGCCTGGAAAAAGAATAACCGGAATTTGACATTTCTTTTTAATAGCGATAACGGTAGTATCTAAAGTGTCTGTAACTACCAAACTACCTCCTACAAAAAAATAATCCACTTTTGACTCTATGGCAAGATCAATGGTTTGCTCTAAACCTTGTTCGCTAAGCTTATCTGGGTCAATTAAAATAGCTAAGGCTTTTTTACCATTAGCTTTACCTTGTTCGATTTTATTGTATAATTTTTGCTTCATTTGTTTGACCCTCGTAAGGTGCAGCTTTTTGTTCAATTCCACAAAATTATCCAAATAAATTGTATGAATTTAATGCAATCGGTATTTATTACTGAAATTCCATAAAATGGGCCGATTTTTTTTCTAAGAAACTAACATTTATTGGGGAAAATTCATAGAATTCAAGCAGGATGAGGGCTTTAAAATAATCCACATTTCTTTTCCACAGCTGTTGATATTTCCATATTTGTTTTGTGGTTTTAGAAAGATATTTTCGTATACCCATCAAGGTTTTTTTAAACCCCAGGGGATAACCCACTAACCTCCTAAATAGAATAATGACAATGGCTACTACAAAAACAAAAAAAGGCTTAGAGTTTTCTCGCTTATTTACAAAAGAAAATGTTTCTCCTTTTGATCAGTTTGAATACGACTACAGAGATAGTGTTATCAAAAATCCAAATGGAGAAAAAGTTTTTGAAATGACTAATGTAGAAGTGCCGAAACAGTGGAGTCAAATTGCTACAGATATTCTTGCTCAAAAATATTTTAGAAAAGCAGGAGTGCCACAACCCGATGGTTCATTGGGTCGTGAAACTACTGTGAAACAAGTGGCACATCGTATGGCTAATTGTTGGAGAGTTTGGGGTGAGCGTCACGGATATTTTGCAACCGCTAAAGATGCACAAGTATTCTATGAAGAATTAGTTTATTGTATATTAAATCAAGCCTGTGTTCCTAACTCACCACAATGGTTCAATACTGGATTACACGAAAGTTATGGTATTACCGGTGGAGCACAAGGACATTATTATGTAGATCCAGCAGACAAAAAATTAAAAAGATCTACAAGTGCTTACGAGCGTCCTCAACCTCACGCTTGTTTTATTCTAAGTGTGAGCGATGACTTAGTGAATGAGGGCGGTATTATGGATTTATGGACTAGAGAAGCAAGAATTTTTAAATATGGTTCAGGAGTAGGTACTAATTTCTCACAAATTAGAGGAGCTAATGAAAAATTAAGTGGCGGTGGTTCATCTAGTGGATTAATGAGCTTCTTAAAAATTGGAGACCGCGCAGCTGGTGCTATTAAAAGTGGAGGTACTACTCGTCGTGCTGCTAAAATGGTTTGTTTGGATTTAGACCATCCAGAAGTAATGGATTTTATTAACTGGAAAGTAAAAGAGGAAGATAAAGTGGCTGCTTTAGTTGCGGCTGGTTATGATAATAGTTATGAAGGTGAAGCATACGCTACAGTGTCTGGACAAAACTCCAACAACTCTGTTCGTATTCCCAATAGCTTTTTTAAAGCTTTATCTGAAAATGGTAATTGGGAATTAAAAGCGCGTACCGATGGTCGTGTGATGAAAACTATTCCTGCACACGAAGTATGGGAACAAATTGCAAATGCTGCTTGGCGTTGTGCCGACCCAGGTACTCAATATGATACCACTATTAATGAGTGGCATACTTGTCCTAAAGGGGGTCGTATCAATGCTTCTAATCCTTGTTCAGAATATATGTTCTTGGACAATACAGCTTGTAATTTGGCTTCCATCAATTTGCGTAAGTTCTTCAATGAATCAGATAATACTTTTGATGTTGCTGGTTTTGAATATACATCAAGATTATGGACTACTGTTTTAGAAATATCTGTTCTAATGGCGCAATTCCCTTCTAAAGAAGTTGCCCAATTATCTTACGATTATAGAACCTTAGGTTTAGGTTTTGCTAATCTTGGTTCTATGTTAATGGTAAGTGGTATTCCTTATGACAGTGAACAAGCTCGTGGTATTGCAGGTTCTATTACTGCGATTATGACAGGGGTAGCATATAAAACTTCTGCTGAATTAGCTTCCTTCTTAGGTGCCTTCGATAAATATGAAGAGAACAAAGAAGATATGTTAAGAGTAATGCGTAATCATCGCGCTGCTGCTTACGATGCTGAAGGTGCTTATGTGGGTATAGAAATTAAACCACAAGGAATTAAAGCAGCCTATACTCCTGATTATTTATTGAAAGCTGCTACAAAAGCTTGGGATGATGCTGTACAATTAGGAGAAAAATATGGTTATAGAAATGCTCAAACTACTGTTATTGCTCCTACTGGAACCATTGGTTTGGTAATGGATTGCGATACTACAGGAGTGGAACCAGATTTTGCTTTAGTGAAATTTAAAAAACTATCTGGGGGCGGCTATTTCAAAATTATCAATCAATCTGTACCACAAGCATTAAAGAACTTGGGTTATTCTCAAGCTCAAAATGATGCAATCGTAAATTTTGCTGTGGGACACGCAAGTTTTGAAGGAGCGCCGCATATTAATAATGAAACACTTTTAGCCAAAGGATTTACAGAAGAAGAAGTGGCAAAACTAAATGGTGCTGCCAAATCTGCTTTTGAAATTGGTTTTGTTTTTAATCGCTTCACTTTAGGAGATGCTTGTTTAAAAAGACTAGGTTTTAAAGAAGAAGAATTTGCTGATTGGAGTTTTAATTTATTAGAAGCTTTAGGATTTACAGAAAGTCAAATTGATGCAGCTAACGATTATGTTTGCGGTACAATGACTGTAGAAGGAGCGCCTGCCTTAAAAGAAGAGCATTTGCCCGTATTTGATTGCGCTAATAAAAATGGTAAAAAAGGTGTAAGATATATTCACGCACACGGACATATAAGAATGATGGCTGCTTGTCAACCTTTCTTATCTGGTGCCATTTCTAAAACTATCAACTTGCCCAACGAAGCAACAGTTGAAGAAATTGCAGATTGTTATTTAATGAGCTGGAAATTAGGTTTAAAAGCAAATGCCTTATACCGTGATGGTTCTAAATTAAGCCAACCTTTAAGTACTAAATCTGATAAGAAGAAAAAAACAGATAATGTAGAAGATCAAATCAATGATGAGGGCGGATCTCAATTAGTGGATCTAAGTAAGTTGAATGTGGATGAGTTGCTAGAAGAGGTTCAAAAAAGAATGGCTGCTTCAACCGATACTACTTTCAAGCGTCAATTGTCTCGTATTGTAGAGCGTAAATCAATGCCTGCTAAGCGTCGTGGCTTTACGCAGAAAGCAAGAATTGGAGGTCAGGTTTTATTTTTAAGAACCGGTGAATACAACGACAATACTTTAGGTGAAATTTTTATTGACTTAGCTAAAGAAGGTTCTACACTTCGTAGTTTAATGAACTGCTTCGCTATCGCAGTGTCTGTGGGCTTACAATATGGAGTTCCTTTAGAAGAGTTTGTAGAGAAATTTGTATTTACAAAATTTGAACCTTCTGGAATGGTAGATCATCCAAATATTAAAACCACTACTTCTATAGTTGACTTTATATTCCGCTCTTTAGCTTATGAATATTTAGGAAGAACCGATTTAGTGCACGTATTGGACAAGCCTACTGTAGAGAATTTAGGTGAGCAAGGCGATATTACACTTGTGGGAAAGCCTGAACTAAGTAGTATTCGTGTAACGGCCCCAGTAGCTGCTCCAGTAGCCAAAGCCAATGTGGCTGTAACTGCAGATGCCAATGCTGCTATGGATAATGTCACTGCAGCTGCAAAAAGTATGCAAAGCGATGCCCCTGCTTGTAGTACTTGTGGACATATTACCATAAGAAGCGGTACTTGCTATAAGTGTTTGAATTGCGGAACTTCTATGGGATGTTCCTAAAAAAACATTTATCCCTAAAAATTTATAATAGATTTTCTAATACTATAAATTTTCAAAAGGCCCTTTTAACGGGGCCTTTCGCTTTTTAAATTTCTCTATGTTTTTTTTGTAATTCATTCAATTTTTTTATTAAATTCACTATTTAATTACAATTGCAAAAACGATTGCCTTATGTCTAATTTTGAAGTAAAAGTATCTCCCAAAAAATATGATGCTGTTGTTGTGGGTTCTGGAGCTGGAGGGGGAATGGCTGCTTATGTTTTATCTAAAGCAGGATTAAAAGTTTGTGTTTTAGAAGCGGGTCCTGAATTTGATCCTGCAAAAAATTCTGCTCAATTAAAAAATCCTTGGGAATCTCCCCGTCGTGGTGCAAGTACTAAAATGAGACCTTTTGGCGATTTTGACGCTTCTTTTTGGGGCTGGGAAATAGACGGTGAACCTTATACTCAAACACCAGGAAGCGATAAGTTTGAATGGTGGAGAGCAAGAATGGTAGGGGGTCGTACCAATCATTGGGGAAGAATTTCTCTTCGTTTTGGTCCACACGATTTCAAAAGAAGAAGTATTGATGGTCTAGGCGACGATTGGCCTATTGGTTATGAGGACATCAAACCTTATTATGATAAAATTGATAAATTAATTGGAGTATATGGAACCAATGAAGGTCGTGAGAATGATCCTGATGGTATTTTCTTACCTCCTCCTAAACCTCGCTTGCACGAATTAATGTTTAAAAAAGCAGCCACAGGTATTAATATTCCAGTAATTCCCTCTCGTTTATCTATTTTAACAAAAAAAATTAATGACGAAAGAGGAGCTTGTTTTTACTGCGGTCAATGTAATCGTTCTTGTAAAGTATACGGAGACTTTTCTTCTTCTTCAGTTTTAATAAAACCAGCTATTTTAACTGGTAATGTAGATTTAATTACTGGTGCTATGGCGCGTGAAGTAGTCACAGATAGTGAAGGAAAAGCCACTGGAGTTTCTTATGTAAATAAATTTGATAACAAAGAGTATCAGATTAATGCAAAAGTTGTTATCCTTGGAGCAAGTACTTGTGAAACTGCGCGTTTGTTATTGAATTCTAAATCTACCAGACATCCTAATGGTTTAGCCAATAGTTCTGGAGTGGTGGGACATTATTTGCACGATTCTACAGGCGCTGCAATGGGAGGTGTGATTCCAGCTTTATTTGGTCGTAAGCGATACAATGAAGATGGTGTGGGTGGTATGCACGTGTATACACCTTGGTGGTTAGATAATAAAAAATTAGACTTCCCTCGTGGTTACCATATTGAATATTGGGGTGGTATGAGTCAGCCTGGTTATGGATTTGGTATGGGTATGCAAGGTTTGAATGGAAAGTTTCAAGTAAATGGTAAAACCAAAGAAGCAGGTGGTTATGGTGAATCTTTAAAAGAAGATGTGAGATTCTTTTATGGAGCCAATGTGGGTATGGGCGGAAGAGGAGAAGCAGTACCACGCTTTGAAAACAAATGTAGCATAGACCCTGATGTGGTAGATAAATATGGTATTCCAGTGTTAAAATTTGATTGTAAGAATTCAGAATATGAAGTGAAGCAAGCAAAGCATATGAAGGAAACTTTCCGTGAAATTATGCACGCTATGGGTGCTGTTATTACTTGGGGAGATCAAGATGATGCAAGTAATAAATATGGTTTATCTAATCCTGGCAATATTATTCACGAGGCAGGAACAGTGCGTATGGGTGCCGATAAAAAAACAGCTCCTTTGAATGCATTTGGGCAAGCGTATGATTGTAAAAATTTATTCTGTGTAGATGGTTCCGTTTTCACATCACAAGCAGATAAAAACATTACTTGGACAATCTTGGCTTTGTCAATGCGTACTTCAGAGTATGTTTTAGACCAGCTACAAAAACAAAATTTATAAAATTTTGTTTTTAAATAATTAAATAAACTTTTTGCCATTGCTTATTTTAAAATTTAAGCAACGGCAAAAAATAGACTACAAAATTTATAATTATGGACAGAAGACATTCCATTAAAGCAATGATCCTTGGAACAGTATCCACTACTGTTTTAGTAGAAGCTTGTAAAAACGCTTCCACTACGGTAGCAGAAGTAAATATGGACGATCGTATGCAGGAAGAAAAAGATTATTTAGTAAAAGTAAAAGCTCAACCTAATTTTTTTACTGAGGACGAAATGGCTACCATTACTATTTTATCTGATATTATTATTCCTAAAGATGCGGTAAGTGGTTCTGCTACGGATGCTAAAGTGCCTGAGTTTATAGAATTTATTGTTAAAGATATGCCTGACCATCAAGTGCCAATGCGTGGTGGTTTGAAATGGTTAGACTTACATAGTTATAAAAAACACGGTAAAGCCTTTAGGGCTTGTTCTAGTAAAGAACAAATAGGTATTGTGGATGAGATAGCTTATCCTAAAAAAGCTGCACCTGAAGTGGCACAAGGAGTAAGTTTTTTCAATAAAATAAGAGACTTGGTGACCACAGGTTTTTATACAGCAGAAATTGGTGTGAAAGACTTAGGTTATATGGGTAATGTACCCAATATGTGGGCGGGTGTACCAGAAGATGTATTAAAACAATATGGACTTGCTTATACCGAGAAAGAATTAAAAGAGTGTATTTAATTTATTTTTATAAAGTTCATAAAAATAAATCCCTACAAATTTTATAAAAAAAGTCCCTAAAATTTTTGGGGACTTTTTTTATACTTTATTTCTAATGAATAATTTGAATGGTAAATGTAGAATTTAAGAAATGGTACTTCCTGCAGCAATAGTTTCACTGGGTTGTACAAAATATAATTTACCATTTGCATCTTCAGCCATTAATATCATTCCTTTACTTTCTATTCCACGCATTTTGCGAGGTGCTAAATTAGCTACCACCACCACTTGCTTGCCTATAATAGAGGCGGGTTCAAAGTGCATAGCAATACCAGATAAAATGGTTCTTTTTTCTGTACCAAGATCTACTTCTAATTGTAAAAGTTTATCTGCTTTTTCTACTTTCTTGGCATCTATGATGGTTCCCACGCGTAAATCTATTTTCCCAAAATCATCAAAAACAATTTCTGGTTTCAAACCCTTCTCGTTAGGGGCGGGGCTGCCGGCGGCTGGAATACTAGTATCCATAGTAGTTTTTTTTGCGTTCAGATTATTTTTTAATTGAGTTAATGCTGCCTCTATTTCTTCATCTTCAATTTTTCTGAATAATAATTCAGGGGGGCGCATACTATAACCCACTTTCAATAAATTAAAATTTCCTGCGTTTTCCCATTCCAACATTCTGTCTACTACTTTCATCATTGAACACATTTTCTTGGCAGTAAAAGGTAAGAATGGATGTATGAATATGGCAAGGTTGGCACAAAGTTGTAAGCAAGCGTGCATTGTATTATCAATTTTTGCTTGCGCGCTGCTATCGGTATCTATATTTTTAGCAAGAATCCAAGGTTCTTTCTTTTGCATATATTGATTACCTAGGCGGGCTAAATTTATTACTTCAAATTGCGCCTCTCTAAATTTATATTGCTCTAATAATTCAGTTATTTTTTCTTTAGCCTCTTTTACATTCACTAAAATAGCTTGGTCTTCACTGTCTAAATATGCTGTGTGAATAGGGGGTACTTTGCCTTTACATAATTTATGCATCAATACCCAAGTTCTATTTACGAAATTGGCGAAAATGCTTACCAGTTCTCCATTGACAGATTCCTGAAATCCTTTCCAAGTAAATTCACTATCCTTGGTTTCTGGGGCAATGGCTGTTAAATAAAAACGAAGACTATCGGCAAGTCCATTGCCTCCGTTGTCTTTTTTTATCCAATTTTTTATAAAATCATCCATCTCAATACTCCATCCTTTGGAAGTGCTCATTTTATCGCCTTCTAAATTCATAAATTCATTTGCTGGCACATTGTCGGGTAAGATATTACCGTGCAATTTCAACATAATGGGAAAAATGATACAATGAAAAACGATATTATCCTTACCAATGAAATGCACTAATTTGGTTTCTTTATCATTCCAATAAGGTGTCCAGTCTTTACCAGTATTCAGTGCCCATTGTTTTGTAGCACTAATGTATCCAATGGGTGCATCAAACCAAACATATAAAACTTTTCCAATAGCACTGGCAATAGGTACTTGAACACCCCAATCTAAATCTCTGGTAACTGCCCTGGGTTGTAAACCTGCTTCAATCCAGCTTTTACATTGTCCTACTACAGCGGGCCTCCAATCTTTGGCGTGTTCATTTAAAATCCACTGACGCAAGAAGTCTTCGTGTTTGTTTAAAGGTAAATACCAATGTGTGGTTTCTTTTTTGATGGGTGCTTTTCCACTTAAAGTGCTTACTGGATTTATTAATTCTTCGGGGCTTAAGCTTTTGCCACATTTTTCACATTGGTCACCATAGGCTTCAGTGTGACTACAATTGGGACAAGTTCCTTTAATGTATCTATCGGCTAAAAATGTAGCGGTGGCTTCATCAAAATATTGTTCAGAAGTTTTGGTTTCTAAGGCACCTTTTGATTCTAGATCTTTAAAAAATGCACTTGCTGTTTGATGGTGAAGGGGGTCGCTTGTACGGTGATAAATATCAAATTGAATACCTAAGTCTTTAAAGTTTTGTTCAATAATAGGATGGTATTTATCAATGATGGCTTGTGCAGTGGTTCCTTCTTTAGTGGCTTGAATAGGAATAGCGGTTCCGTGTTCATCACTACCACAAACAAAAACTACCTCTTTTTTTTGTGCTTTTAAATAGCGTACATAAATATCGGCTGGCAAATAAGCACCTGCCAAGTGGCCAATATGTTTAAGTCCATTGGCATAGGGAAGGGCGGCCGTAATCAAATATCTTTTAGTAGTGCTCATTGCTGCAAAAGTACTTAATATTGTGGTATGATTCAACCCATTCCACTTCAAGCAGGAGACACTATTGGTATAGTATGCCCATCGGGTCATATCCCTTTAGAAAAAGTACAGGTTTGTGTTCAAGCTCTTGAAACTTGGGGTTATAAGGTTAAGTTGGGTGAAACTGTGGGTACTCAAAAAAATTGTTTTTCTGCAACCGATGATACAAGAGCAAAGGATCTACAATGGATGCTTGACGATACCTCCATAAAAGCTATTCTTTGTGCTCGGGGAGGATATGGCGCAAGTAGAATTGTTCAACATATTAATTTTAATACTTTTTTAAAGCAACCTAAATGGGTTATTGGGTTTAGCGATATTACTGTTTTGCACGCTGCATTGTTGAAACAAAATTGTATGAGTATACACGGTCCTATGGCATCGGCCTTTACTAAAGGCGAAGCGGGAGAGCCCTATATACAATCTTTAAAACAAGCGTTAGAAGGGCATAAAACGCACTATACAACCCTCTCTCATAATTTTAATAAACCAGGAAAAGTTACTGCTGAAATGGTAGGAGGTAATTTATGTTTGATTGCGCATTTAATAGGATCAAAATATAATGTAGACACGCAGGGTAAAATTTTGTTTTTGGAAGAGGTGGGAGAGACACATTATAATATTGATAGGTTAATGATTCAATGTAAAAATGCAGGTTTCTTTGAAAATTTATCGGGTTTGGTGATAGGGGGTTTTACCGAATTAAAAGATGCCCCTGCCGATTTTGGAGCTACTGCCTTTGAAATTATAAAAGAACATATTTCTGCCTATCATTTTCCCGTTTGTTTCGATTTTCCTATAAGTCATTCTCTAGCCAATTATGCCATTAAGCAAGGGCAGACCTACAGTTTAAGCATTACTTCAGCAGAAGTGAATTTGCAGGAGGTCTAATTTTTAGATTTTTTTAACCTATTTACTAAACAAGCGTTAATATTCATTGTAAGCATTTTTGCAATCTAATTATTGCATTAAATTTGTACCATAAAATAGCAGTATTATGAAGAAGTCTTTTTTAAGTTTATCCCTGTCCTTATTATTGGGCTTGCAATTTTTATTTGCACAATCTTATGAAGTGTCGAGTATCGAAAAGTCGGATAAAGAAGATATGCAATATGAGGTTTTAGGAAAAGTGGGTAACCGATATTGGATTTATAAAAATGTAGATGGAATAGCCACTATTGCTCAATACAATGATAGAATGCAATTAGTGAAACAAAATGATTTGTCTTTTATAAAAACTACTAATTTAAATGGCATTGAATTTATTACACACGCCAACAATGTATTTGTGTTTTTCCAATTTCAAGTGAAAGCTACTGTATATGCGGCAGTCGCTGAATTAAATACCGATGGCTTGTTGGTAGGTAGTCCAAGAGTGGTTGATTCTGCGACCAAAGTGAGACCCGGTGTTCGAATGAAAGTATTTAATTTATTAGAAAGTGAGGATCGTCAAAAGTTAGTCATCTTTAGTGTTAACACTACCAATGCTAATTCATTGAAAGTAAGAGCCATTACTTTAAATCAACAAATGGAAAGCGTCAATGAAGCTGAAATAAGTATTAATTCTACCAATAAAAAATCTAACTTATCTGATTTTGCATTAGACAATAATGGAAATTTATTTTGTTTAAGAAATGTCACACAAACCAATATGGCTCCTGCAGTTAGCCTATTGTATTTGTCCTCTAGCGGCGATGAAGTAGTGGAGTCTTCAGTACTTAATAATAGTTTGTTATTAGACGATATTAGAATTAAAATTGATAACAGAGCAGGCCGTGTTATTTTAAATTCTTATTACGCCACCACTAAAAAAGGAAATATTGAAGGTTTGTATTCTTATATATGGGATATAGCCACCAAGAAAGAAATGCTTACTAATTCTAATCGATTCACCGATGCAGTTAGGGCTTTAGTAACCAATAAAAGAAATTTAAAAGATGCTTTTGATATGTTCTATTTAGATAAAGTAAGTACACAAAGTGATGGCAGTTTTGTGGTCATTAGCGAAGCTGCTGAGTCTTATTCAAATAGAACTATGTTTTCAAGATGGGATTATTTTTATGGAGGTGCTTTTTATAATCCTTATATGTTTTATTATTGGAATCGACCCTTTGGTTTTTACCCTTGGGCAAGATTTGGATGGGGCAACCCCTTTATGTTTAATAGATGGATGAATCCCTATGCGTCTTTTGGCTATCCTAGTGTAACTTATAATGCTAATAATATTGCTCTATTGTCTTTTGACATCAAAGGAAATTTACAATGGGTAAAAACCATTGATAAAAAACAAACCGATCAAAATGTAGACCAGTTTATAGGATATGGTACTCTTGAAAATGACAAAGGAATGAGTTTTGTGTATCATCAGAAACAAAAAGGTATTCATCAATTAATTGTTAACACCCTTACTAAAGACGGCCAATTAACAAAAAGTAATTCCATTATTTTGAATGAAAAAAATTATGAGTGGATGCCAAAAAGTTTAAAACAAGTAGGTGAGCAGGAAGCTATTTTACCTTATCAGTATAAAAATAAAATTGGGTTTGCTAAAATCCAAATTAAATAAAGCCTGTGGTTTTTTTATTTAAAGATAGGTCCGATCTTAATTTAATTTTTTTAGTACTATTAAGCGTAGCATTGCATTATCACGTATGGATGCATCCACCCTTAGTCGTAGCCAACGATTCTGATGGGATATTGTCTTATTTTTTACATCATTACTTACAACATTTATCGCCCTGGATTTTAATAGTTTTATTTCACGCCATAATTTTAAGTCAGGCTATACGATTAAATATTTTACTGAGTAATTTTAAAATGTTTCAGCAGATAAGTTATATACCTGCTTTCACTTATATCATTTTAACAGCCATCTTTCCTTATTGGGATGTTATAAGTGCTGGACTTATTGCCAATTCTTTGGTTATATGGATATTAGTAAAATTATTGCGTTTATACGATCAAAATCAACCCAAGACTTTAGAATTTAACATTGGTTTAATAGTAGGCCTGTCTATTATCTTATATGAACCCATTGCCATTTTAATACTGGTGGTTTTGTTTGCATTATTAGTAATTAGACCCTTTGTATTAACTGAATGGATAGTTTTAATAATGGGTATTTTACTTCCTTTTTATTTTATTTTCACTTATGTTTTTTTAACAGGAAATTTAGCCGATTTTAAACATTATTTACCCAAGTTAGATTGGAAAAATCCTTTAGTAGAGCCTAGCTTTCAAATTATATTAGCTTTAGTAGTGATGGGTATTCAATTAATAGCAGGCTTTTATTATTGGAATGAACAGCAGTCTCGTTTTATCATTCAAGTAAGAAAATATTGGGGTGTAATTTTTGTAACACTACTGCTTACTTTTTTTCAACCTATCCTTTTTTCAGTGCAAGCGTTGTATGCCTCTGCCATTGTAATTGCACCTTTGGCTAGTTTTATTAGTTTTGCCTACGCCACTCCTAAAAGATTGCTTATACCCAATCTTTTATTCTGGACAGGTGCTGCTGTAATTGTGTATAACCACCTTGGTTAAGTGAAGAATTTAAGCTAGTCTTTTTAAGGGTTTTTGGTACCTTTGACACTAATTTTTAAGCCGTAAAAATTGAATTATGAAATTTGGTGTATTGGTGTTTCCAGGATCTAATTGTGACAGAGATATGCAAGATGCTTTGGAGAAAGATTTAGGTTATGCTGTTGAAATGCTATGGCATAAAGACAGCGATTTATCCCATTTTACTACTGATGATTGTATCGTACTTCCTGGTGGATTTTCATATGGAGATTATTTAAGATGTGGCGCTATTGCAAAGTTTAGTCCTATGATGAAATCGGTTATCGAATTTGCAAATAAGGGAGGAAAAGTGCTGGGTGTTTGTAATGGTTTTCAAATTTTATGTGAATCGGGTTTATTGCCAGGGGCATTATTACAAAATGCCAATCAACAATTTATATGTAAAAATGTTTTTATCAAAACAGATAACAGTGAAGCCTTGAAAATACCAATTGCGCACGGAGAAGGAAGGTACTATGCTGATGAAAAAACATTAACACATTTAGAAAAAAACAACCAAATCCTTTTTCGATATTGCAATGAAAAAGGTGAAATAGGAGGTAGCGCCAATCCTAATGGATCTACCAAGGAGATTGCAGGAATTTGTAATGATAAGCGTAATGTTTTTGGAATGATGCCTCATCCAGAAAGGGCCACTTCTGAAGCTTTAGGCAATTTGGATGGGAAAAAAGTATTTGAAATTCTAGGTTTGAAAAATTAAAGATTCAAAATTTTATATGAAGAAAATAGTAGTCATAGTAAGTAGTATCTTTTTTGTATTGAATGTACAAGCGCAAAAACCTAATCCAGTTAAATGGAGTTTTACTGCGGTGAAAAAATCTGAGAAGCAATATGATATAGTAGCTACTGCCATTATAGAGGCTCCTTGGCATATCTATTCACAGTTTGTAAAAGGCGGACCCATACCCACTCATTTTTCTTTTAGCAAAAATCCATTAGTGCAATTAGTAGGTAAAACCAAAGAAATTGGGAAGCTTCAAAAAATGTTTGATAAAAATTTTAATACCGAATTAACTTTTTTTAGTGATAAGGTTGAATTTGTACAAACAGTGAATTTAAAAGTTGCAAGTAAAACAAATCTAGCAGGGGTTGTCGATTATAGTATTTGTAACGATGATCGTTGTTTGCCTCCTGCGAAGGTTTCTTTTGAAGTAGCTTTACATTAATATAGTTATTAATCAAATTACAATAATTCAATTTTGAATAAAGTATTCGCCTTTATTGTATTTTTCATTTCTTTTCAGTTTGTAACCACTTTACAAGCGCAATCACCTATTGCTATTAGCGCCAAAGCAGTACTCATAAATGATAGTTCTTATATTCTTCAATCAAAAGTTCAAATAAAAGAAGGTTGGCGTGTGTATGGGGCCAATCCTGATGGCATAAATGCCCCTTCCTATGCGACTAGCCTTGAAACAGTTTTCTTTCAAGACAAAGTTAAATTTTCAATACAGCCCAAAAGTGAAAAAGATATTTTATTAGGTAAGGCCACTATTTTTAAAGAGCCTTTTGAACTGGAGCAACCACTTATTATAAGGGGATTTCAGCCAGATAGTTTACATTTAAACCTAGTAATGAATGTTGCTAAGGCCGATTCTTTTTTGAGTTTGGAGATTCCTTTTGCAGTTGTTCTTGCTAAAGGAAAAAAGGTGGAAGGTTTTCAAATGCTTTTACCCGCTGAAGCTACTGGGGCGCCTTTAAATAATTGTGGTAATGAAGCAGCCACCAGTAAAAGCAGTTCAAGCCCTTGGGAATTATTAATACTCGGCTTTTTAGGTGGTCTCATTGCTTTAGTGACACCTTGTGTTTTTCCTATGATACCAGTAACGGTATCTTTTTTCACTAAACGCTCTACTAGCAGACAACAAGGTATTAAAAATGGTTTGCTTTATGGCTTGAGTATATTTTTAATTTATATAGCAGCAAGTTTACCTTTTCATATTTTAGGTAATGTACAACCAGAGATTTTTAATAGTATTTCCACTAATCCTTGGTTGAATATTATTTTCTTTCTAATTTTTATTTTTTTCAGTATCTCCTTTTTTGGATTTTTTGAAATTACATTACCCAGTTCTATTGCTAACAAGGCCGATGCTAAAAGTGGCTTAGGTAGTTTTGTAGGAATATTTTTTATGGCTATAACTTTAGCCATTGTATCTTTCTCTTGCACGGGGCCTATTTTGGGTACCTTATTAGTGGGCTCTTTACAAGGAGGTGCTTGGGCACTTACTTATGGTATGGCAGGTTTTGGTTTAGCACTGGCATTGCCTTTTTCTTTGTTTGCCATATTTCCACAATGGCTTCAAAGTTTACCCAAATCTGGAGGCTGGTTAGATACAGTGAAAAAAGTATTGGCTTTTATAGAATTGGCATTAGCATTTAAATTTTTATCCAATGCAGATTTAGTTGAACATTGGGGCATTTTAAAAAGGGAAGTATTTTTAGGTATTTGGGCTATCATTAGTATTTGTTTAGCGCTTTATTTACAAGGCGTATTGCTATTACCGCACGACACCAAAGGCACAAAAATTTCAAAAGTGAGAAAAGCTTTTGGAAGCCTAGCTATTGTGTTTGGGGTTATTTTAATAGCGGGTATGGCGCCCAAAAATACATACCTATTAAAATTTTTAAGTGGTTTTCCTCCTCCCACGCATTATAGTTTATTATATAAGAATGGAGATAAGCACGGATTACAAGCCAATGTTGTGAATGATTATTCAAAAGCAGTTCAATTAGCAAAGCAAGAAAATAAAGCTATTTTAATTGACTTTACGGGTTGGGCTTGTGTGAATTGTAGAAAAATGGAAGAGAATGTTTGGACCGATCTTGAAGTGCAAAGCTTTATACAGAATAATTTTATATTGGTTTCATTGTATGTGGATGATAAAGCTTTGTTGCCTGTAGAAAAAAGATTCACTTATACTACTAGGCAAGGTGCTAAAAAAGAAATTGTAACTGTGGGTGATCTTTGGGCAACATTTCAAGCTGAAAATTTTAGTCAGTCCTCCCAACCATTATATGTAGTATTAAATGCTGATCAAACATTATTATCAAATCCAGTAGGCTATACGCCAAACATTAAAGAGTATTTAAATTGGTTGCAGTGTAGTGTAGCTAAGCAAAAACCTTAAAAGCTCATTCCCCTCTCATTCATCATTTTTCTTAAGTTAATTAAGCCATAACGCATTCTGCCAAGAGCTGTATTAATGCTACAGTTGGTCATTTGTGCAATTTCTTTAAAACTTAAATTGGCATAATGTCTGAGTACAATAATTTCTCTTTGTTCTTCTGGTAAAAGATCTACCAATGCTTGAATATTTTTATGAGTTTGACTGCGGGTCATTTTGTAGTCGGCAGGGTGATCGGTGTGTTTTATAATTTCAAATAAATCTTGGTCGTCACTGGTTTTAATAGTGGGTGTGCGTTTTACTTTTCTAAAATGATCCACTACAAAATTGTGGGAAATGCGTAATGCCCAAGGTAAAAATTTACCTTCTTCCGCATATTTTTTTTGTTGTAGATTATCAATAATTTTCATTAAAATTTCTTGGATTAAATCTTGGGCCAAGTAACTATCTTTTACCATAAATAAAATGGCATTGTAAATCCGATTTTGATGACGCTCTAATAATGCATCAAAAGCACGAGAATTACCTTGTTGAAAAGATTGGATGAGTTCGTTGTCGGTGAGTTGAATTTGATTGTTCATTGTTTATTAGGGTAGGTTTCAAATAGTTAGTAAGTACAAATTACTAGCTATAAGCACTGAAATTGCATTTGTGGAAAACAAGAAAAACATTAAAAAGCTATCCACATTTTCAAGGATAGTAGGGGGCAGAAATTTATACAACTAAATGGCCTAGAATCTGTTATTTTGCTGTATGGCTGATATCAATGACATTGAGGTAATAGGAGCTAGGGTACATAATCTAAAAAATGTATCTGTCAACTTTCCCCGTAATAAGTTTATAGTGGTTACAGGGGTGTCTGGTAGTGGTAAATCCTCACTTACCATTGATACTTTATTTGCAGAGGGTCAAAGGCGCTATGCAGAAAGCTTATCTTCTTATGCAAGGCAATTTATGTCTCGAATGGGTAAGCCCGATGTAGATTATATTAAGGGACTTTGTCCAGCCATAGCCATAGAGCAAAAAGTGGTTACCCGAACTCCTAGAAGTACCGTGGGTAGTATGACTGAAATTTATGATTATTTAAGAGTTTTTTATGCAAGGGTGGGAAAAACCTTTTCTCCCATTAGTGGTTTGGAAGTAAAGAAGCAGGATATACAAGATGTGCTTGCTTTTATACAAAATGGAAAGCCAGGAGACAAGATGGTTATAATAGTTCCATTTAAACAGCAGGCAAAAAGGGATATTCAAGAGGAGTTACAAATTTTAATTCAAAAGGGTTTTGCAAGAGTGTATGTAAGATCTCATATGGGTTCTAGTAAAGCAAAATCTGAAATATTGAGAATTGAAGATGCTTTAGCGATGAGTAAAGCTGAAATCACTAAAATTTTTAAAACTAACGAAGTATATGTTTTGATTGATCGAGTGGTAGTTAAAAATTTTGATGAAGATGATATTCACCGCTTAAGTGATTCTATTGGCACTGCTTTTTATGAAGGAGAAGGTGTGTTGTGGGTAGAACAAAATGAAACTATTTTTCAAAATTTTAATAATAAATTCACTTTGGATGGGATTAATTTTGATGAACCCAGTCCAAATTTATTTTCTTTCAATAATCCCTATGGAGCTTGTCCTACTTGTGAGGGGTATAGTCAGGTATTAGGTATTGATGAAAATTTAGTTATTCCCAATGATCATTTATCAGTGTATGATGGAGCAGTGGCCCCTTGGAAGGGTGATAAATTAGTTTGGTGGAAAGATCAGTTTGTAAAAGAAGCCGGAAAACTTGGATTTCCTATTCATCAGCCCATTAATAAATTAACAAAAACACAAGTAACTCAATTATGGAAAGGGGTAGGAAAGGCCTTAGGTATTGATGATTTTTTTGAAGATGTGAAAGCTCATTTATACAAAGTGCAATTTAGGGTATTGCTAAGCAGGTATCGTGGTAGAACTAATTGTCCCGATTGTGAAGGTCATCGAGTGCGTAAGGAAGCATTGTATGTAAAAATTGGAGGTAAGCATATTGGAGAATTGTGTGCTATGCCTATAAAAAATTTACAAGAATGGTTTACTAAGTTGAAATTATCTGATCACGATAAAGAAATTTCAAAAAGATTATTCATTGAAATAGAACAACGAATTCAAACTTTAATGGATGTGGGGTTGGGGTATTTAACTTTATCCAGACTGGCCAATAGTTTAAGTGGAGGCGAAAGTCAGAGAATTCAATTAACTAGATGCTTAGGTTCTAATTTAACCAACTCCCTATATATTTTAGATGAACCCAGTATTGGTTTGCATTCAAGAGATACAGAGAGACTCATAAAAGTATTAAAAAATTTAAGAGACTTGGGTAATACCGTAGTGGTGGTTGAGCACGATGAACAAATGATGCGTTATGCAGATCATATTATAGATATGGGTCCCTTAGCGGCACATTTGGGTGGAGAAATAGTAGCGGTGGGTAATGCAGCTGCATTAATGAAAGATAAAAAAAGTTTAACCGGAAAATATTTAAGTGGTCAAGAAAGTATCCCTTTACCCCTAAAAACAAGAATCTCCAAACACTTTATAAAAATAGAAGGGGCCTATTTACATAATTTAAAAAATATTGATGTTCAATTTCCATTGCATAGTTTGTGTGTAGTGAGCGGAGTAAGTGGAAGTGGAAAAACTACTTTGGTGAAACAAGTTTTATATAATGCTTTGTTAAAAGCTAAACAACTACCTACAGAAATAGTAGGAGGATATCATTCTCTTGGTGGAGATTTACATTTAATAGACCAAATAGAATTAGTCGATCAAAACCCCATTGGAAAGTCTTCTAGAAGTAATCCCGTTACTTATATTAAAGCTTATGATGTTATTAGAGATTTATTTTCTAAACAAGCTCTTTCAAAAATTAGAGGCTTTTTACCCAAACATTTTTCTTTTAATGTAGATGGAGGGAGGTGTGATACTTGTAAAGGAGAAGGAGAACAATTAGTAGAGATGCAATTTTTAGCAGATGTTCATTTAACCTGTGAGGACTGTGGGGGTAAAAAATTTAAAGAAGCAGTTTTGGAAGTGCAATACAAAGGAAAAAATATTTATGAAGTACTAGAGATGAGTGTGGATGAAGCCATTGATTTTTTTAGTGAAGAAAAAAATATTGTTCAAGCTATTTTCCCTTTACAAGAAGTGGGGTTGGGTTATGTGAAATTAGGACAAAGCAGTAGTACCTTAAGTGGGGGTGAGGCGCAAAGAGTAAAGCTGGCAAGTTTTTTAGGCAAAGGAAAAGCCAGTAATAAAATGTTATTTCTTTTTGACGAACCTACTACTGGTTTACATTTTCACGATATTCATAAACTATTAAAAGCTTTTAATGCTTTAATGGCGCAAGGACATTCTTTAATTGTGATAGAGCATAATACCGATATCATTAAAGTAGCCGACTGGGTCATAGATATGGGGCCCGAAGCAGGCATCAATGGTGGTACAGTTGTATATGCTGGCATCCCCAAAGGGCTATCCAAATGTAAAGACTCCCAAACTGGAAAGTATTTGGCTTAATTTTTTTTAACTAGGCTCTTTACCGGAGCATTATTCATACTAGAATTCTCTTTTTTTCTGCTTGCTTCTTTTAATGCTTTGTCTAGAATCATTTCGATTTGTCCATTTACACTTCTGAAATCATCTTCAGCCCATTTTGCTAATGCAGAAAAGGTTTCGTCTTTAATTCTTAAAACAAATGTTTTTTTTGTTAATGACATACTTGTATTTTATTCATTAATAAAGCGTACCCGTATTCAACACTGGAGAAGCTGCTTTTTCACCACAAAGTACCACCATTAAATTACTAACCATTGCAGCTTTTTTATCATCGTCAAGTACAACAATATCCTTTTCTGATAACATCGCTAATGCCATTTCAACCATACCTACTGCACCTTCTACAATTTTAGTTCTTGCTGCAACAATCGCCGTAGCTTGCTGTCTTTGTAACATAGCACCTGCAATTTCCGCAGCGTATGCTAGGTGGCTAATACGTGCATCAGTAATAATAATACCAGCTTTATTTAATCTATCATTTAATTCTAGAATAAGCATTTCTACTACTTTGTCTCCTCCATCACGAAGTGTGATTTGAGCATGTTCATCTTCGATATTATCATATGGGTAGCTTGTTGCTAAATGTCTAACAGCTGCTTCACTTTGATTGCGTATGTATTCATTAAAATTACTTACATCAAAAATTCTACACTAACAAACTGGGACATTGGTTCAGCATTCCCCCTTTACCAAGGAGAAGAATGTACTGGAAATATTTTGCAACAATTAGGACAAACTAAAATTCATTTTAAAAAATAAAAACATTTATAAAAAAAAGAATTATAATACAATAATGAACTGACATCTGACTTGACTGAATGGAATTACCTGCAATAACGGTAACTGAGATCGGTGGCTAAAAGTGCGTTTCCTTGCCAAAGCTCGTCGACAGAGTAGCATGAGTAAGAGGAGTAGAAGCAGGGAGAAGAACCCGATACCGGCCAGGAGCAAGACGAATCCGGGAGTGAAAGTGGCCTCC
>CAXBQH010000030.1:0-22406 GCA_963977985.1 uncultured bacterium | reverse complement strand
GTAAGGTAGACAATACAAATCAAATATAAATAAATAACTTAAAGTTTAAAATCAAATCCTTCGTAAATATCTGCTATCTCCTCTTTAGTAATACCTAAATATCTTCGCGTAATTGCAGATGAGGAGTGGTTCAAAACCATACTCAATTTAATCAAACTTTCGTCAGAACGATTATTCTCATCCCATAGGTATCTGCTACCACTCTTTCTTAAACTATGGGTAGAGATGTGTTTCTTCTTAATTCCCACAAATTCTGCCCCATTTTGAAGTAATCTGTTAGTATGGCGGAGGGTATAACCAAATACTCATAGAAGCTAATAGGGTACACCAACGCTGAAATCCCTATTATTAGCAGCTACATCTATAAGTATTACGCTTCTCCCCCAAACGCAAAGAATTTGTGAAGTTTTTTTAGAAAAAGTGAAAATATTTTCTAAGTTGTTAGTTAGGGACCTAAAGTATAGGTTAGGGATTGGATAAACTATGATTTAGGGATAAGTTATAAGTTGTGAAAGTGCACCTCAAAATATGGGTTAAAATCGCTTTAAAAAGGGGTAAAAGAGTCCTCTGAAACTCAATAAAATGAAAAAATGTGGGACATATGTGGGACTTTTGGGTATAAGAAAGCCTAAGTTATTGATACTTAGGCTTTACTGCGGACCGGACGGGACTCGAACCCGCGACCTCCGCCGTGACAGGGCGGCATTCTAACCAACTGAACTACCGATCCTTAGAGAGAGGATAATTCCACTCATAAGGGGTGCAAAGATAAGGGGAAAACTGCTTTTTTAAACAAATCTTTTATTTAAAAAGCTTTATTATTTTTACACCCCAATCGAAGCTTATGCCAGAGTACCCTCATCGACAGTTTTTAGACTTTGAACAACCTATTAAAGAGCTGTACGAACAAATAGATGCCACAAAAAAATTAGCAGAAAAAAATCCTAAAATAGATTTATCAGCAACTATTCAGCAATTGGAACAATCAATTGTTGATAAACGAAAAGCAATCACCGCTAATCTTTCACCTTGGCAACGAGTTCAATTAAGTAGACATCCCGACCGACCCTATACTTTAAAGTACATACAAAATATGTGCGAGAAGTTTGTGGAATTACACGGAGATCGCAATGTAAAAGACGATAAAGCAATGGTGGGAGGATTTGCAGAACTAGACGGACAAACTGTTATGATTATTGGACAGCAAAAAGGAAGTAATACCAAAGCGCGTCAGATGAGAAATTTTGGAATGGCAAATCCGGAAGGTTATAGAAAAGCGCTCAGACTTATGAAATTGGCGGAGAAGTTTAATAAACCCATTGTATGTTTAATTGATACGCCTGGTGCATTCCCAGGTTTAGAAGCTGAACAAAGAGGGCAGGGTGAAGCCATTGCCCGTAATATTTATGAAATGGTTCGTTTACAAGTACCTATTATTATATGTATTATTGGTGAAGGAGCTAGTGGTGGTGCTCTAGGAATTGGTGTGGGAGATAAAACCTTAATGATGGAAAATACCTGGTACACAGTAATATCTCCAGAAAGTTGTAGCTCCATTTTATGGAGAAGCTGGGATAAAAAAGAAATTGCTGCTGAACAGTTAAAGCTTACTGCTACCGATATGAAAGGTTTTGGTTTGATTGATGAAATTGTACCAGAACCCTTAGGAGGAGCTCACTGGTCTTATACTGAAGCTGCGGCTATTTTAAAAGAAAAAATTATTGCTGCATTACATTCAGTAAAAAATATTTCACCTGAAAAGCGTGTTGAAAATAGAATTGAAAAATATAGTAAAATGGGATTCTGGGAAGAAGCCTAATTACACAACTAACTTTATTAAATGTTAAGACAAACTCTAAAAGGAACCGGTGTTGCATTAGTAACTCCTTTCAAAAAAGATAAATCTATTGACTTTGCTGCTCTTGAAAATTTAATTGATATTCAAATTGCAGGTGGTGTTAATTATTTAGTAACGCTGGGTACTACAGGTGAATCGGTGGTGCTAACAGAGCAAGAAAAAATAGAAGTATTTAATTGTACTGTAAAAAAAATAAATGGAAGAGTTCCTTTAGTTATTGGAATTGGAGGAAATGATACTGCTGCTGTAATAAAAGCATTTAGCAAATTTGATTTATCTAAAGTAGTTGCCATTTTAAGTGTAACGCCTTATTATAATAAACCTTCACAAGAAGGGTTATACCAACATTATATAGCTTTAGCCGATGCAGCCCCTAAGCCCATATTACTTTATAATGTGCCAGGTCGAACTGGAAGAAATATGAGTGCTGCCACTACACTTCGTTTAGCAAAGCATCCAAATATTGCAGGAATTAAAGAAGCAGGACCTGAAATGGCACAAATGATTGATATATTAAAAGACAGACCTTCTGATTTTTTAGTAGTGAGTGGGGATGATGAAATTGTAATGGCACAAATGGCTTGTGGTTGTGATGGTGTAATTAGTGTTGCTGCTAATGCATTTCCTAAACCTTTTTCTGATATGATTCGTTATGCAATGGCAGGAGACTTCTCTATGGCTAAAAGAGTTAATGATTTATTAGTAGAGGGATATACATATATGTACGAAGAAAATAATCCGTCAGGAATTAAAGCTTTTATGTTTGAACAAGGCATTTTAGAAAATGAATTACGCTTACCTCTAGTGCCTGTTTCTGCTCCATTACAAGCTAAAATTCATAATTACTTGCAGCGTTATATTAGCCAATAAACTAGTAGCTAATAATAATTGCTATTAATTTAGTTTTTTCTTAATAGCTTGAAGTTTCATTAATGCTTCAACAGGAGTAAGATTATTAATATCTATTTGTTCTAATTCTTTTCTTATAGCATCAAAGGTTTCTGTGTGAGCATCAAAAATAGATAACTGTAATTTTGTTTCAGTATTGGGTGCTGATGGTGTGTTTAAATGCTGACTACCCTTATTTTTCAATTCCATCTCTTTTAAAATTTCATTAGCTCTATTGACTAGTATATTGGGCATACCTGCCATTTTTGCTACGTGTATTCCAAAACTATGTGTGCTTCCGCCTTTGGTAAGCTTTCTTAAAAAAATGATTTTATTGCCTACTTCTTTATGACTTACGTGATAATTATGTACTCCTGAAAGTTGAGCTTCTATATCGTTCAATTCGTGGTAGTGAGTAGCAAATAATGTTTTAGGTTTTTGTGTGGACTGATGCAAAAACTCTACTATACTCCAAGCAATAGAAATTCCATCATAGGTGGAAGTACCTCTTCCAATTTCATCAAGTAATATTAAGCTTCGTTTACTTATATTATTTAAAATACTCGCTGTTTCAAGCATCTCCACCATAAATGTTGATTCACCTGCATTTAAATTATCGGTAGCACCCACTCTTGTAAATATTTTATCGGTTATAGGAATACTTGCAGTTTTGGCGGGTACAAAAGAGCCCATATGTGCCATTAAAGTTATTAAGGCAGTTTGTCTTAATACTGCACTTTTACCACTCATATTGGGTCCTGTTAAAATAATTATTTGCTGCGTGGAGGGGTCAAGAAATATATCGTTGGGTATATAGTCTTGGTCTAAGGCTAAAGTTTTTTCAATCACAGGATGTCTGGCATCCTGAATATTTAAAATTGAGTCTTCTGTTATGGTGGGTTTACAATATTTATTTTCTTTGGCAATTTGTGCAAAACATAATAGACAATCAAGTGTGGCTATGAGCTGTCCATTTTTTTGGATCTCTGCCATTGCTGTAATTATTTGGTCTATTAAGTCTTGATACAATTCAAGTTCTAGGCTTATTATTTTTTCTTCAGCACCTAATATTTTTTCTTCATACACTTTTAGTTCAGGGGTAATATACCTTTCTGCATTGGTTAAGGTTTGTTTTCTTATCCATTCTGTGGGTACTTTGTTTTTGTGTGCGTGGGTAACTTCTAAATAATAACCATACACATTATTATATCCAATTTTTAAAGAACTAATTCCTGTGTTTTCTGCTTCTTTATTTTGAATTTGTGTTAAAAAATCTTTACCGCCACTGGAAATATTTCTGAGTTCATCTAGGGTAGCAGAGAAACCTTCTTTAATAAAACCTCCTTTTAGGGTATTAGCAGGAGCTTGTTCTAAAAGTGTTTTTTCAATAGTAAGTATACTACTATGACAAGTAGAAATTTCACTACCTATTTCTTGTAAATAAATATTGGATGCATTTGAAATTTCATTTTTAATAGTAGCAACTATTTTTAAAGAAGCTGCTAATTGAATGAATTCACGCGGTTGAATTTTTCTGGTGGATAATTTACTGGCAAGTCTTTCTAAATCCCCACAAGAAGCAATCTCACTAGCTAATGTATTGGCACTATCACTATTTTCTAATAAATTTTCTACGGCCTGTAGTCTTTTATTAATTTGCTCAGTAGATTGTAATGGGAAAACCAACCATCTTTTTAAAAGCCTAGCCCCCATTGGGCTTTTGGTACTATCCATAATATCAAGTAGCCCTTTTTTATCGGCACCATTACCTATTAATTCTAAATTTTTAATGGTGAATTTATCCATCCATAAAATTTCATCACGCACTATATTTTTTATAGTATGAATATGTTGTAAGTGAGGGTGTTCTGTTTCTTTTAAATAATGTAGTATAGCACCTGCAGCCATTATAGCCAATTTTTGCTCTGCAATACCATACCCTTTTAAAGTGGTGGTTTGTAATTGCTTTAATAATTGCTCAGTGGCGAAGACTTCATCAAAAATCCAACTATCTAAGGCGTAAGTATAAAAACCAGCCCCAAATATTTCTTTAAAACTGGCTTGATAATTTTTGGGGTGTAAAATTTCGGCAGGTTGTAAACTTTGTAATAATTTATCTAAATAATCTGTGTTGCCTTCTGCCACTAAAAATTCTCCAGTAGTAATATCTAAAAAGGCAATGCCCCCTTTTTCATTTTCAACATAAATGGCAGCTAAGAAATTATTGTTTTTATGTTCTAATAATTTATCATTGGTGGCAATGCCAGGAGTGAGCATATCTGTCACACCTCTTTTCACAATCCCTTTTGCCGATTTGGGATCTTCTAATTGATCGCAAACGGCTACCCGATGTCCAGCTTTCACTAATTTGTGCAAATAACTGTCTAAAGAATGGTGTGGAAATCCAGCAAGTTCACTTGAAGAAGCTGCACCATTATTTCTTTTAGTTAAAGTGATGCCTAATACTTTGGAAGCGGTAATGGCATCTTCCCCAAATGTTTCGTAAAAATCACCCACTCGAAATAGCAAAATAGCATCAGGATATTTTTGCTTAATAGCCCGATGTTGTTGCATTAGCGGAGTCTCTGCACTTGACTTTGACATAGTGAACAAACCTACATCATTTTTCATAAAAAGCCTACTTTTGCATATGCGCAAACTAAGTATGGAGGAGTTGGGTAGAAAGTCGGTAGCCGACTTCAAATTGGCAGCTAAAAAACCTATTGTGTTAGTACTAGATAATATAAGAAGTATGCACAATGTGGGTAGTGTTTTTAGAACCTCCGATGCTTTTTTAATTTCAGGTATTTGTCTTTGTGGATTCACTCCACAACCTCCTCATAGAGATATTCATAAAACAGCATTAGGGGCTACTGAATCGGTAGATTGGATGTATTATGAAAATACTTTAGAGGCTGTTGCAGCTTTACAAAAACAAGGGTATAAAGTATACGCTATTGAACAAGCAAAAGGGAGTATATCACTTGAAAAATTTAAAAATTCATTTCCAACCAACTCTGATAATGCTTTTGCCTTTGTATTGGGTAATGAAGTGGAAGGAGTGAGTGAACAGGTATTGAATTTATGTGATGGTGCTATTGAAATCCCTCAATATGGAATGAAACATTCTTTAAATATTTCAGTGGCAGCAGCCATTGTTTTATGGGAAATGGTGAGATAAATAGAAATAAATAGAAATAAATAAAATAAATAGAAAATAAATTAGCGCGCTATGTCGGTAGTAAAAAATTATTTGAGTTTGGTGAAATTCTCTCATACAATATTTGCTTTACCTTTTGCACTTATTGGTTTTACATTGGGGGTCAGAGCTCAATGGATAAACCAGCTGCCTGTGGAGCACTTTTTTTTAAAACTATTCTTAGTACTTGTATGTATGGTAAGTGCTCGTTCCACAGCAATGGCTTTTAATAGATATTTAGATAGACATTTTGACAAACTAAATCCAAGAACTGCTATTAGAGAAATTCCAGCAGGTATAATTAAAGCTGAAAAAGCCCTAATTTTTATTTTTATCAATATGGGTATTTTTGTTCTTGCTAGTTTTTTTATTAATACTATTTGTTTTTATTTATCTCCCATAGCACTTTTTGTAATACTGTTTTATAGTTATACCAAACGATTTACTTATTTATGTCATATTGTTTTAGGGGTAGGACTTTCCTTAGCACCTATAGGAGCTTATTTAGCAGTCACAGGAAGTTTTGCACTTTTGCCATTGCTATTTTCATTGGCAGTTATTTTTTGGGTGAGTGGATTTGATATTATTTATGCATTACAGGATATTGAATTTGACAAATCGCAGTCTTTATATTCTATTCCTAGTTATTGGGGTTTACATAAAGCTTTAAGTATTGCAAGAGTGTTGCATTTTTTTTCGGCAGGTTTTGTGATAGCTGCTTATTTTGTAGGAGCCTTTCAATTTATATATATTATAGGGCTACTGGTTTTTGTAGGTATGTTATTATACCAACATAGTATTGTGAAACCCCAGGATTTATCTAAAGTAAATATTGCCTTTATGACAGCCAATGGGGTTGCAAGCATAGTATTTAGTATTTTTGTAATTACCGCTTTAGTGATAGAAATGCTTGCATCCCCACAAAACTTTATTCATTTTAATTAAATTCAAACTATAAATTAAAAATTTTGGCAAGAATAATTTGTATTGATTATGGAGCAAAAAGATGTGGTCTGGCAGTCACTGACCCCTTGCAAATTATTGCAACCTCTCTTACCACTATTGACACCAAAGATTTATTTAATTTTTTAACCGATTATTTTTCTAAAGAATCAGTAGAATTAATTTTAATAGGGGAGCCGCTTAATTTAGATAATACACCTACAGATGCCACTCCTTTAGTTCAAAAGGCCATTTTGGATTTAGGCAAGAAGTTTCCTCATATACCCATACAAACCATTGATGAACGCTTTAGTTCTAAAAATGCGGTCAAAGCTATGGTTGAAATGGGGATGACTAAAAAAGATAGAAGAGATAAAAAAACCATTGATAGGGTAGCTGCCACTATGTTATTGCAGGAATATCTTAGCAATCGTTCGTAAAGCCATCTTTTATTGATAACTTTGCCGCAAAATAACTCTTTAGATTTCATAATGCAGCGCATATGATTTTACCTATTGTTGCCTATGGGGCATCCATTTTACGAAAAATAAGTCAACCCATTGAGGCCGACTATCCCCAATTGTCTTTATTAATTGAAGATATGTGGGAGACAATGTATGCTAGTAATGGAGTAGGATTAGCAGCGCCTCAAATTAATAAGAATATTCGCTTATTTGTAATGGATAGCGAGCAAATATTTGCTCACCGAGAGCAGGAAGATGAAGTGTATGCTGATGCGCCTGGCATAAAAAAAGTTTTTATTAATGCTAAAGTAATTGAAACAGGGGGCAATGAATGGGTATACAATGAAGGATGTTTAAGTATTCCTAAAATTAGAGAAGATATTACCAGGGCAGAGACCGTTACTTTGTCTTATATGGATGAGCAATTTAAACCCCATACGGAAACTTTTAAGGGGATATCGGCAAGAATAATTTTACACGAATATGATCATATAGAGGGTAAATTATTTATTGATTATTTAAAACCCCTTCGTAAAAAAATTTTACAAGGAAAATTAAATGATATCACCAAAGGGAATATTAAAGTTGATTATAAAATGATTCAAATTAAATAATCAATTATGCGTTCAGCGACTATAAAATTTTTATTCATTATTTCGCTATTTATTATTTATAGTTCTCATTTGCAAGCGCAGGATACTACTTTTAAAGAAGGAGGGCAAAATTTTACACTCACCGATGCCATTGTAAGAAATCATTTCGACTATAAAGAAATTTTAAAAAGAATTAAAGAAGACACTAGTTTTTATAAAGCTTTTAAAACACTACGCACTATTGGTTATAGTTCTTATAATCATATTGAAATGAAGGATAAAAATGAAAAAGTGGTAGCTACTTTAAATAGTAAAACTAAACAAACAAGAAAAGATAATTGTAGGTCGATGGAAGTATTGGAGGAGCAAGTAACAGGAAATTTGCGTGATGCACAGGGTAATTATAATTATGTGACGCCTTCTTTATATGCAAGTTTATTTTTTACCAAGGGCACTATTTGTGGAGAAACTAATATTGTTAAAGGAAAAGTGAGGGAAATAAGAGGCACTGGTATTGATAAAGCAAAAGAGCAATTAAAGATGTTATTTTTTAATCCTGGTAAAAAAATTCCTGGAATTCCCTTTATTGGAGATAAATTAGATTTATATGATGATGCGGCCCACGAGCTTTATGATTATAAATTAGATTATGTTGACTACCACGGTCAATTAGTGTATGTATTTGATGTACAACCTAAACAGGACCTTGGCTTTTTTGATAAAAATAGAATTGTGGTAGACCAAATGATAACTTGGTTTAATCCTAAAACATTAGAGGTATTAGGACGAAATTATTCATTAAGCTATAAAGCAGGGGTATATGATTTTAATGTGCAAATGGAAGTTGAGATGACTTACTTTAACGGGGTATTGGTGCCAAAAATTTTAAGATACAAAGGAAATTGGGATGTAGTATTTAAAAAAAGAGAAAGGGGATTATTTACAGCTACTTTATTTGATTTTAAAGCAGCAGAGTAATTTTATCAGAGCTTACATTTTTAAAAAACGCTGTTCAATATATTTTACTACTTCTACTAAACTGCCCGTTTCATTAAATACTTTTAATTGTTGATCGGCGCCGGTTCCAAAAGTGAAAATATCTTTTACTTTTTCTAAGTGTTTTCTACTACCTAGTTCATCTACCACTGTGTCTACAAAATCTAATAATTCCAAAATGAGATCTTTCACAGGCACTTCCTTTTCTTTGCCAAAGTCTATTAATTTTCCTTCAATGCCATAACGGCTAGCACGCCATTTATTTTCATTTATTAAAGAGCGTTGATAATTGATAAAATTAATATTTTGTCTTCTCAAAGAATATATTTTAGCGCATATAGCTTGAAATAAAGCAGCAATAGTAATGGTTTCCTGAATGGTCATAGGAACATCGCAAATTCTAAATTCAATGGTATTATACACAGGATGTACCCTTAAATCCCACCAAATTTTTTTACCATCATCAATACAATTTGTTTTAATTAAAAGCTGAATGAATTTCTCATAAGCTTCAATACTTTCAAAGGTATCAGGAATACCTGTTCTTGGAAATTTATCAAATACTTTTGATCTATAAGATTTATAACCTGTATTGCGCGTTTCCCAAAAAGGGGAGTTGGTGCTAAGGGCATAAATATGTGGAAGAAAATACCTGGCGGTATTTGCAATTTGCATTGCCATACTTCTATCTTCAATACCAATGTGTACGTGCAATCCGAAAATTAAATTACTTCTTGCCGCCTGCTGTAATTCATTCAATATAGCTTGGTACCTCGATTGATCAGATACTAATTGTGTTTCCCATAAACTAAAGGGATGTGTGCCTGAAGCACCAATACTAAACCCAAGATTATTAGCTACTTGCGAAACGTGGGTTCTTAATGCTAAAATTTCATCAAAAACTTCATCTACATTTTTACAAATACCAGTACCTACTTCCACCACAGCTTGGTGCATTTCAGCTTTAATCTTTTCTTTATACTTTTTCTGACCTTCATTTACAATTTGCTGACGATGGCTTTTTAATTCCTTCGTTGTGGGGTCTAATACCATATATTCTTCTTCCACCCCCACAGTAAACTGATGTAAATTTTCTAAAGGCATAAGTATAAAATTACATATTTTTTTTGGTGAGTTGAAAACAAAAAAATACCTCGTTTCCAATGGGAAGCGAGGTATTTACATTCAGTCTAAGCGTAAATATTATTTCAAGAATTTACTTTTATCGATGGTAAGAGTTTTCTTGTTCGTTCTCTTTTTCTTTATCATAGGCTTTAATAATTGCCTTCACTAATTTATGTCTTACCACATCTTCTTCATCTAATTCTATATGAGCTATACCTTCAATATTTTGTAAAATTCGAGAAGCTTTTTCTAATCCGCTTTTTTGGTTTCTAGGTAAGTCTACTTGGGTGGGGTCGCCAGTAATAATAGCTTTAGCATTGGCGCCAATACGCGTTAGAAACATTTTAATTTGAAGGTCATTGGCGTTTTGAGATTCATCTAAAATAATAAAAGCATTATCTAAAGTACGACCTCGCATATATGCAAGAGGTGCAATCTCAATGGTGCGAGTAGTCATATAATATCCCAATTTATCGGCAGGAATCATATCATCTAAGGCATCATAAAGAGGTCTTAAATAGGGGTCAATTTTTTCTTTTAAATCACCGGGTAAAAATCCTAAACTTTCACCAGCTTCTACGGCAGGCCTGGTTAAAATAATTTTTTTAACTAATTTATTTTTTAATGCCCTCACTGCCAAAGCTACAGCAGTATAGGTTTTACCAGTACCTGCTGGACCAATGGCAAATATGATGTCGTTTTTATCGGCAGCCGTTACCATTTTTTTCTGATTAGCAGTACGGGCTCTCACGGTTTTTCCGTTAGGGCCGAATACAAGCACATCATTAGGGTTTTTATCAATGAAATTATCAATGGTTTCGGCATCATCACCTCCTAAAATTTGCTCAAAATAGTTTTCACTCAAATGCCCATTGCGTTCCATATACTGAATGATTAAGTCAATTTTTTCTTTGGCTAAATCAATTTGTTCTGGAGCGCCGCTAAGTTTAATTTGAGTACCTCTTGAGAGAATTTTTAGTAAGGGAAATTTCTTTTTTAAGATGTCGAATTTGGAGTTGTTAACGCCGAAAAATTCAATGGGGTTAACGGTTTCTAAATTGATGATGGTTTCTGTCAATGTGGTTACATTTAAAGGGTGAGTATTTAAAAAGTATCGATCTAACATAAATTTAATTAGCCCCTAAGAAATTAACAAACATTAAATACGCACATATGTGAATTACTTCAAAGGTTAATATTACTTATATCAAATCTTTAAAAAAAATTTAACCTCAGTAACACAATAAATTAAAAAATGTAATTTCTATAGAGGGTTTTGAAAACTACTATGCTTGCTTTAAAGTTGCAATCATAGTAATAGGGTTGACCGCTTTAAATACTGTAGTGCCTGCTACCAGTACATCTGCGCCTGCTTTACTGAGCGTGGCAGCATTATTAGAATCAACACCTCCATCAATTTCAATTAGGGTGGAGGATCCTGCTTTTAGAATGATTTGTTTTAATGCCCTTACTTTTTCATAAGTGGTCTCTATAAATTTTTGTCCCCCAAATCCTGGATATACACTCATTACACATACAAGGTCAATTTCGCTAATAAAGGGGGCTAGTACTTCCACATCCGTATTTGGATTAATGGCTACACCTGCTTTCATACCCTCCGCTTTAATTTGTGCAAGTGTATCTTTTAAATGGGGGCAAGCCTCATAGTGTACAGTTAAAATGTCGGCACCCGCTTTTTTAAAAGCAGTGATATATTTTTCTGGATGCACAATCATTAAATGAACATCACAAATTTTTGAAGTAGCTTTTCGTATTTGTTCAATCACAGGTAAACCAAAACTAATATTGGGTACAAAGCTGCCATCCATTACATCTAAATGAAACCACTCTGCTTCACTTTTGTTGAGCATCTCGCAGGCATTGCCTAATTCTAAAAAATTAGCAGCAAGTAAGGAAGGTGCAATTATGGCCATAGAAGAATTTGTACAAAGGTCTCATATTTATATCATTTTGCCATACTTCAGTGCCAAAAAAAATGACAGAATTATGACAATTCAACTCCATATTATGTCTTCCATTTAAGCAGTTTCCATCATTTAGTTCTTAGTTTTGCACCTACTAATTTTTTGACTATGAAGCCATTTTTCTTTTTATTATTTTCTACTTTTTTTATTACTCAATTAGATGCGCAGGACTCTGTTTTATTTGCAGGGGAGACACATTTTAAAAACATTATTCAATTAACCAATGCGGGTGATAATGCTGAAGCGTACTGGAGTTTTGATAGCAAAAGAGTAACTTTTCAAAGAACCAACCCCAAAGAAAATTTAAACTGTGATCAAATTTTTATGGGACTGGTGCCCACTAAAGTAGGAGAGAAGTTTACTTACAAGTCAATATCTGGAGGCAAAGGCAGAACCACTTGTTCTTATTTCACTAAAGACGGAGCTCATATTATTTATGCTTCCACAAAAAATGGATCAGAGGATTGTCCTCCAGCGGTAGACCGCGCCAAATATGGTAATAAATACATCTGGCCTTTATATGCTAGTTATGATATTTTTATAGCCGATACCAATGGCAAAAATGAAAAGCAACTTACTCATAGTGCAGGCTACGATGCAGAAGCTACTTTATCTTATGATGGTAAAAAAATGATTTATTGTAGCGTGAAAGAAGGTGATTTAGATTTATATGTGATGGATTTGCAAACAAAAAAAGAAATTAAAGTAACCAATACTTTAGGATATGATGGGGGAGCTTGGTTTAGCCCAGATGGTAAAAAAATTGTTTGGAGAGCAAGTCGTCCTTCCACCCCTGAAGAAATAGAAGAATATAAATCTTTATTAAAAGACGGTTTGGTAGCTCCCACTCAAATGGAAGTTTGGATTGCCAATGCCGATGGTACCGATGCAAAACAAATTACTCATTTAGGTCAGGCCAATTGGGCGCCTAATTTTACACCCGATGGAAAACATATTATTTTCTGTAGCAACCACGAATACAAAAGAGGTTTTCCCTTTAATATGTATTTGATGGATTTGGAGGGCAATCATATAGAAAAAATTAGTCGAGATAAAGGCTTCGATGCCTTTCCAATGTTTAGTCCAGATGGTAAAAGAATTCTATTTTCTTCCAATAGAAATAATGGAGGCACTAGAGACACCAATTTATTTGTGGCTGATTGGGTAGATTAGTCCGTATTATTTTTTATATTAGCTGAAGGAATTTCAATCTTTCACAATATAAATTATTGTAATATGTATACAGGACTTCTTCACCTACATAATCTGCTAAGATGGGTGATTTTAATAACCCTTCTACTATCTATTGTGAAACTCATTAGTGGCGGAAATGCCCTTAAAATCAGTAAAATTTTACTAATTAGTGCTCACAGCACCCTTATTTTAGGTTTGTATCAATACTTTTTTGGGCCACTTGGCTATCAATTAATTAGCTCTAGCGCAGGGGGTATGAAAGAGGTAATGAAAGACGCCGCTAGTAGGTTTTGGGCGGTGGAGCATATTAGCTCTATGATTTTAGCTATTATTTTAATTACCATAGGTCATATTCGATTGAAAAAAGGAGCAAAAGCAAGCTTAACAGCTACTTATTACCTCATAGCATTGCTCTTAATTTTATCTGCCATACCTTGGCCTTATAGAGCAGGAATTGGGCGACCTTGGTTTCCCGGATTAGGCTAACTTATTAGTTTTTGAACTAGGCTGGTAAATACTCGGGTTATAAGTATCTGATAAACTATCTAATAAATTGATTTTCAATGAATAATAAAGCAGAACAGGTTGTTCTGCTTTTATTTTATTTATTTCGCAATATTTCGCTTTGAATTTTTCATAATTCCATTCATTTTCATATCTTTGCAACCCCAAAATTATATGTCAAAACAACCGCTGATTAAACAAGATGGAGTTATAATTGAAGCACTGAGCAATGCAATGTTCAGAGTGAAATTAGAAAATGGACATGAAATTTTGGCAACTATCTCTGGTAAAATGCGTATGCATTACATTAGAATTTTGCCTGGGGATAAAGTGGGTTTGGAAATGAGTCCTTATGATTTAACAAGAGGAAGAATCAATTTCAGACACAAATAAAAAAAAGAAGCTAATAAATTTTTAAAAATAACAAGATGAAAGTTAGAGCCTCCATAAAAAAGCGTAGTGCCGATTGCAAGATTGTGAAGCGTAAAGGAAAGTTATATGTAATCAACAAAAAAAATCCTCGCTTTAAGCAAAGACAAGGATAATCAAACATCTATAAAAATAAAACCAGTTATAAAATATGGCTCGTATTGCCGGTATAGACTTACCAAAAAACAAAAGAGGAGAAGTAGGACTTCAGTACATTTTCGGTATTGGACATTCTTCAGCTCAATACATTTTAAACAAAGCAAACATCAGTTACGATAAAAAAGTAAATGAGTGGAATGACGAAGAGCAAACTGCTATTCGTAATATTATCAATGCTGAATTTAAAGTAGAAGGTGCTTTAAGAAGTGAAGTTTCTATGAGTATTAAGCGTCTTTTAGACATTGCTTGTTACCGTGGTCTTCGTCACAGAAAAGGTTTACCAGTGCGTGGCCAAAGAACAAAGACCAACTCTCGTACTCGTAAGGGTAAGCGTAAGACAGTTGCGGGTAAGAAAAAAGTAGCAATGAAGTAGTAATGAAATAATGGATCAATAAAAATCGGATCCTGCCAATGGTAGGGGAGATTAATTTAAAAACCGTTTTTATTACAAGTAATCAAAAAAATTTACCAGTAGTAAAAGCACACCTCAAAAAAAATGTCAAAACCAATCAAAGCACAAAACAGTGCAAAAGCGGCTTCTAAAAAAAGAGTCGTAAAAATTGATGCTTCAGGAGAAGTTCGCATCAATGCAACTTTCAACAATTTAATTATTGCTTTCACGAACAAAGCTGGTCAAGTTATTAGCTGGAGTAGTGCAGGTAAAATGGGATTCAGAGGTTCTAAAAAGAACACACCCTATGCTGCTCAAATGGCTGCCGCTGATGCTGCAAAAGTAGCTTCAGATGCTGGCGTTAAAAGAGTAGAAGTATTTGTAAAAGGTCCAGGTTCTGGTCGTGAAGGAGCTATTCGTTCTATCTCACAATCAGGAATTGAAGTGACAGCTATTCGTGATGTAACTCCAATGCCTCACAATGGATGTCGTCCTCCTAAACAAAGAAGAGTTTAATTATTATTATATAACAAAAAAGGATGTATCATTCATTTTAGATTTTTACCGATGATGCATCGACACTAAAAAATCACAAACAAGAATTATGGCACGTTACACAGGACCCAAAACCAAAATTAGCCGCATTTTTGGCGAACCTATTTTAGGTAATGCCAAATGGTTAGGCAAAAACAGCAATCCTCCAGGCCAACACGGTGCACAACGCAAGCGTAAGCAATTAGGAGAATATGCTTTACAATTAAGAGAAAAGCAAAAAGCCAAATACACTTATGGTGTATTAGAGCGTCAATTCCGCAAAACATTTGAGGAAGCCGCTCGTATCAAAGGCGTAACCGGTGAAAACTTAATCAAATTATTAGAAGCTCGTTTAGACAATACTATTTTTAGAATGGGTTTAGCAGCTAGTCGTCCAGAAGCAAGACAATTGGTAACACATAAACATATCACAGTGAATGGAGATGTAACCAATGTACCTTCTTACACTTGTCGTCCAGGTGATGTCATTGCTTACCGTCCTAAGAGTGCACACAACTCTTCTATTGTAAGTAAGCAACGCGCAAGAAATACAAAGTTTAGTTGGGTGGATTGGAATGAAACTACAAATTCAGGTACTTTTATTACAATGCCAGAGCGTGAAGCTGTTCCAGAAAATATTAAGGAGCAACTTATCGTCGAATTGTATTCTAAATAATAGCAGTTAACAAAATTTCTTCACACCAGAAGATTCAAATAAAAAAATAAATTCAAATGGCTATATTAAGTTTTCAAAAACCAGATAAAATTGTTTTACAAAAAGCAAATGATTTTGAAGGACAATTCGAATTTCGTCCTTTAGAACCCGGATTTGGACTTACATTAGGAAACGCTTTAAGAAGAGTTTTATTAAGCTCTTTAGAAGGTTTTGCTATTGTTGGAATTAAAATTGATGGAGTAGACCACGAGTTTGCTACTTTAAAAGGTATTACTGAAGATGTTACTGAACTTATCTTGAACTTAAAGCAAGTTCGTTTTAAGCGTAAAGCCGATCAAGATGTTACTTCAGAAAAAATTTCGCTTACTATTAAAGGTAGCAGCGAATTCACTGCAGGTCAAATTGGAGATGCTTCTCAGCAATTTCAAGTAATGAATCCTGAATTAGTTATTTGCACTATGGATCCTACTGCTAAATTAGAAATAGAATTATCTATTAGCAAAGGTCGCGGATACATACCAGCAGAAGAGAATAAATTAAAAGAAATGCCATTTGGCTATATCGCTATTGATTCTATTCACACACCTATCAAAAATGTGAAATACGCTATTGAGAATTACCGTGTGGAACAAAGAACCGATTACGAGAAATTAATTTTAGAAGTAGCTACCGATGGAACTATTCATCCTGAAGATGCGGTAAAACAAGCTTCTAGAATTTTAATTCAACATTTGATGATCATCACCGATGAGAATATCACTTTTGATAATAAAGAAGATAAAAAAGAAGATGTGGTAGATGAGCAAGTATTGCAATTAAGAAAAGTATTAAAAACACCTCTAGAAGATTTAGATCTTTCAGTGCGTGCATTTAATTGCTTGAAAGCAGCCAAAATAAATAGTTTAAGTGAGCTTGTTCAATATGAGCAAGAAGACTTAATGAAGTTTAGAAATTTTGGTCAAAAATCTTTATCTGAGATTGAACAAGTATTAATTGAAAGAGGATTAAGCTTTGGAATGGATCTTGGTAAATTAGGATTAGACAAATTAGATTTACAATAGTCGCCGTACTATCAGTAAATCACTATTGATAACGAGCGAAAGCTCAAACCTCACAATTCCTGACACGGTGTGAGGATAAAAATTAAAAGTCATGCGTCACGGAGACAAACAAAACAACTTAGGTAGAAAGAAAGCACATAGAGATGCTTTATTAATGAATTTAGCTTGTCAAGTAATTAAACACAAGCGTATTGTTACTACATTAGCAAAAGCGAAAGCTTTAAGAACTTATGTAGAGCCATTAATTACCAAAACAAAGAAAACTTCTTCTAAAGAAACCATTAGCCATAACCACAGAATTGTGTTTAGCTATTTGAATGATAAAGAAGCGGTGAAAGAATTATTTACAGTAGTAGCTCCCAAAATTGCAGCTCGTCCAGGAGGGTACACTCGTATTATTAAATTGGGCATACGACCTGGTGACAATGCTGAAAAAGCAATGATTGAGTTAGTAGATTTCAACGAAGTGTATGGTAATTCAAAAGCAACTGCCGCTGAACCCGCTAAAAAAACGCGTCGTAGTAAATCAACTTCTACCAAGAAATCTCCTGCTAAAGCTAAAGCTGAAGCACAGGCAGAAGAGGCTGAAACAGCTACAGATACTCCAGAAACTGCTGCTGAATAATGATTTTAATTCATTTATATATAAGGCAAGACTCACCGTCTTGCCTTTTTAATGTTAAAAAGTTATTATGGAAAAGTAAGAAATTGTTTCTTTTTTTGCATAATTAATACCCGCACCCTAATGAGCACACAACCAGCAATTTTAGTTCTAGCCGACGGGCAAGTTTTTCACGGACAAGCTTTTGGTAAAATTGGCACTGCCACTGGAGAAATTTGTTTTAATACAGGTATGACAGGTTATCAAGAGGTTTTTACCGATCCAAGTTATACGGGACAAATTATTATTATGAACAATGTGCACATAGGAAACTATGGTGTAAGGAATACAGATGTTGAAAGTAAGTCAGTTAAAATTCGTGGTTTAATTGGACGCAATTTAGAAGAAAAATATAGCCGTTTATTAGCCAATGGAAATTTAAATGAATACCTCATTGAAAATAATATAGTGGCTATTGAAGGTTTGGACACCAGAGCTTTGGTTACTCTTGTTCGTAAAACAGGGGCAATGAATTGTATTATTTCTTCCGATAATTTAGATGAAAAGGCTTTAAAAGCCCAATTAGCTAAAGTACCCAGTATGGACGGATTAGAGTTAGCTAGCACGGTGAGTACCAATGAAATTTATGAATTAGGTGATCCGAACTCAAAAATAAAAGTAGCTGTTCTAGATTTTGGTGTAAAGCAAAATATACTTCAATGTATGGTAGATAGAGGTGTGCACATAAGAGTGCATCCTGCTAAAACTAAATTTGAAACTTTAAAAGCGTTTCAGCCAACGGGTTATTTCTTATCCAATGGTCCCGGTGACCCTGCACCTATGGATTATGCTATTGCCACTATCAAAGAAATATTAAAAGAAAAAAAACCATTATTTGGTATTTGTTTAGGGCATCAATTACTGGCTTTAGCCAATGATATTCCTACTTTCAAAATGCATCACGGACATAGAGGTTTAAATCATCCAGTAAAAAATGTAATCACTGGTTTATGTGAAATTACAACTCAGAACCACGGTTTTGGAGTAGATCCTGATGCAGTGCGTAAACATCCTAATGTAATGGTATCGCACGTGAACTTAAATGATGATTCTATTGAAGGCATTAAATTAAAAGATCGTCCTGCCTTCAGTGTTCAATACCATCCAGAAGCCACTCCAGGTCCACACGATAGCAGGTATTTATTTGATGATTTCGTATCTTTAATGAAATCTAATTAATAGAATTTAATAAATAAATTGTGAGTATGTTAGAAATTGCCATCATCAATGGGCCCAATTTAAACCTACTTGGGAAAAGAGAACCCGATGTATATGGTAGTGCTAGTTTTGAAGAATTTTTGGAACAATTAAAAAAAGATTTTACTTCAGTGCATTTTACCTATTTTCAAAGCAATATAGAAGGGGAGATAGTGGAAGCCATTCAATTGCACGGCTTTACTAAAGCTGGTATTATTTTAAATCCTGCGGCCTATACCCATACATCTGTCGCCATTGGAGATGCAGTGGCTGCTATTAAGGCACCCGTTATTGAAGTACATATTAGTAATGTGCACGCCAGAGAAGATTTTAGGAAAATCTCTTATGTTTCTGCTAAATCGGTAGGTTCTATTGTGGGTTTAGGATTAAAAGGGTATGCCCTTGCTACTGAATGGTTTATTGCAAAAGCAGGAGCTATTCAATAAGTTTTCATACATTTATTGGCTAATAGTTCAGTATGATACACTATCAGAAAAAACTCTGGTGGCTCATTGGAATTTCTGTTTTTGTTAAAATTTTTATTTCCTTTTTTTTAGAACTAGGAAATGATGAAGTGTATTATTACACTTATGCCTTACAACCCGATTGGAACCATTTTGATCATCCCCCTATGGTGGGTTGGCTTATTCGTATTTTCACCATCAACTTACACTGGTTATCTGCTTTGAGTATGCGCTTAGGTAGTATTTTTTGTGCGGCATTAACTACTCTTGTAATTTTTGAATCGGGTACTTTGCTAAAAAATGAAAAAGCAGGTTGGATAGCTGCCTTATTATATACACTGTCTATTTATACAAGTATCATTGCAGGTTTGTTTATTTTGCCGGATAGTCCACAGCTACTATTTTTTACACTAAGTATTTATATAATGTTAAGTTGGGTGGTGAAGCCACACATTTTCACTTTTTTTGATTGGATTTTATTAGGCTTATTTATTGGACTTGCTACTTTAAGTAAAATTCACGGTTTGTATTTATGGGCAGGCTTTGGTTTGTATATTATATTTAATCAGGTGGAGAATTTAAAAGAAAAAAATATTTATATCTCCGTTCTTATTACTTTATTATGTATTGTGCCTATTATATATTGGAACTATCAAAATGATTTTATCACTTATCGTTTTCACTCAAAAAGAGTAATGCATACGGGCATATCTTTTTCAAATTTTTTGACGCAGGTAACCGGAGAGTTTTTTTATCAAAATCCATTGGTATATATCGCTGTAGCAATTGCTTTATGGCGTACTAAAAAAGCTAAATTTCAAGCAAAGTCTGCTAAAGCAATCAATTTGTTACTTTGGTTAAGTCTTCCTCTTATTTTAACTTTTTGGTTCATCTCTTTATTCAATGCTACTTTACCTCATTGGACAGGGCCAGCATTTATACCTTTATTTTTATTAGCAGGTGTTTATTGGGCTTCTTATTCTAGAAAATTTATACCCGTAATTTTACAATTGGCGATGGGTTTTATGTTGGTATTAATGGTGGGCTATATCAGTTTGGTGAAATTCTATCCGCAACAATTAGGCTCTCAAAAGTTAGAAAATTTAGGGGAGTATAATCCTATCAATGATGTAACAGGGTGGGTGTACTTATCAGAAGAATTTAAAAAAATAGCGCTTAAAGATGAAGCTGAAGGGAAAATGTCCAAAAACGCACCTCTTGTAGTACATAAATGGTTCCCGGCAGGTCATTTATTATTTTATACTGCTCCTGTTTGTAACAAAAGAGTAGTGGCCATAGGTGCCTTAGAAGATGTACATAAATTTGCTTGGCTGAATCAAAGTACAGAGGGTTTGGTATTAGGAGAGGATGCTTATTGTATTGTTCCCTCCAGTCTTCCTGCTAATCCTATAAATTTATACGGAGCTTATTTTACTAGTATTGAAAAGCCAGATACAATTGCTTATAGAACTAAAGGGGTATTACTTAGAAATTTTTATGTGTACCGATTAAAAAATTGTAAACTATTGCCTTCTCCTATTTTAGAAATCAAGAAATAGATTTTTACTAAGCGGCTTTTATATAAGAGCTATAAAAAAATCAATGTTGGTTTATAAAGGGAGGTAGTATGACTTATATTATTATCAGAAAATAAATTTATCAAAATCTTTTCTGTAAGAGATACTTAAACCCTGTCTGTTTCTTCTTCCTAAGCTTGTTCCACTAATATCCAAGCTATTTCTATTAAAAATAATGGCTCTTAATTTACGGTCTCTAGTTAAAATAAATTCAATATTAAGGTCGGGGAGCCATTGAAAATTACCATTTTGAATACTTGTGGTATTTCTAACATTAAAATCTAAATCTCCTCCTATATTCACCACAATATTATCATTTAAAAAGCTTTTTCCTAGTTTTAGATTAACTCTTTGTCTATCAATTTTATTTGAATTAAGGGCAAACCCAGCCCCAGAGGGATCTAATAAATTAGCACTATTATAAACAGAAGAGCCCACATCAAACCTTAAACTTTTATCACCAGTGACTTTGTCCAATAAATTTGTTACTGTTTTATTAATTTCTTTGGTTAATAATTGGGAGATGGTATTAATACCAATGGTGGTAACTGTATAGGCATTGCTAACATTGGTATTACTAAAGCTGACAGGTGCAAATGAGTTAAACACAATTAAGAAAGAAACTTGTTTTAATATTTCGTTTTCATCTCTTTCTAGCCTAGTAATAAACTGAGAAAATTCATTATCGGTGCTAATAGGATTTCCAGTAGGGAAGGCTAAGCTAAATTTAATTTCAGGATGAGATAATTTACTTCTCAGTGCAGCAATTACAAATACACTTCCTCTATAAGTACGAACAGCGTTACTAAAATTACTATTACCTAATAGTTCATTTAAACTCACTCTATCAGCGGTATATCTTGCATCAATATGCATTTCGGCTTCATAGGGGTCACCATTCCATTCAATAAAATTGCCAGCTTCAGGTATTAAATCAAAAGGTTTTCTAATGAAGGATTGAAAATTAAAATCATATTTACCCGATTCAATATTGTATTTGCCTCTTATAGTTAGGGGTTCTATATTACCTGCTCTAATTTTTAATCTACCGTTACCTACTGCTTTAATGACATCCCCAGTAAGCTCGTCCATAATTAAATCAATCTTTGTTTTATTATTGGCAGATACTTCTAAATCCACCACTAAATTGTAAGCTGGGATATCAGCATTTTTGACGGCGGTATTACCATATTTTTTAAAAACTATATAATCAGACTTTCCACTTTCTTTGCTAGTGGTATTGGGTAAATAAATATGGGCGCTATCATTGACATCCACATTGATCACCATTTTTATATTTTCTTCAGGGCCTTTTATAGTCATATTAGCTTTACCTATAGCATTTCCATAAAAATTTGTATTATCTAAAGCTTGCGTGTGAAGCAATTCAATTTTAGGGCTATTCATTTCCATATCGTACACTAAATGCTTAAAGCCCTGATTTAAAATTTTACCTTTAAAATTGGCCTGTCTTCTCTTGCTATCTCTTACCACTACATCGCCAAAATC
>CAXBQH010000029.1:0-22985 GCA_963977985.1 uncultured bacterium | reverse complement strand
AAGAGTAAAGAGCCCACCCATATGGCTACAATAGGATTTATATAAGCATATAAAGAAGCAATGGCAGGATTTAAATGTTTCATACTATAAATAAAAGAGATAAAGGCCAACACAGACCCGCCTATGACCATATAAAATATGACGCCCCAAGAAACTGCAGGTATGTTTTGAAGCGCTATATATTTACCTGTAAATAAAGTAAACAAACCCATTGTAATGGCGCTGATGAGCATTTGCCATCCAATAGAGTAATAGGCATTCATATTTATTTTATTTCTTGAAATGATAATGGAACCTACACTCCAAGTAATCATAGCAAATAAAGATAATCCTACCCCTAATATATAATGTGTGCCGTGTACTAATAAACTATCCTTATAAAAAATAAAGGCAATGCCTAAAAGACCTAACAATAATCCAATCATTGTTTGCGCTGTAATTTTTATGGCTTTAAAATAAAAACGCTCAATGAGTACTACCGACAAAGGATAGAGCGCTGCGATGAGGGCAGCTAGACCACTCGTAATATATTGTAATCCATAAGTGGCAATACCATTAGAAGAAACAAACATTAAAAAAGCCATAGGTATTAACCATAAAAATTGTTTTTTAGTAGGTAGGCCTTCCCCTTTTAATAAAAAAAAGCTAACATAAATACTTCCCCCTAGTAATTGTCGAATACTGGCTAATTGAAAAGCAGGCATATGTGATACTCCCATTTTACTGGCCACCCAAGTCGTTCCCCAAACCAAACTGGTTACCGTTAAGGCCAGATATGCTTTTTTCTGATGGGCCATAAAGCTTAACTTAATGTTTAAAATGTCTAAGTTGTGTCATTACCATCGCTAGACCGTTGGATTGGCAATAAGCTATACTGTCTTTATCTCTTACAGAGCCGCCGGGTTGTATGTATGCTTCAATACCTTGCTGGTGTGCAATTCTAACACAATCATCAAAAGGGAAAAAAGCATCTGATGCTAAAGTGGCACCTTTTAAATCAAAATTAAATTGTTTTGCTTTTTCAATAGCCTGTCTTAGTGCATCCACTCTACTAGTTTGACCGCAACCTTTACCTACTAGTTGTGTATTTTTAATTAATGCAATGGCATTACTTTTTAAATGCTTGCAGATAATATTTCCAAAAATTAAATCTTCTTTTTCTTTTGCTGTGCAAGGTCTGGCACCTACTTCTTCCCAAGTAGCATAATTACCATTATCTATACCTTGCTCCAAAGTGCCATTTAAAATGGATTTCTTTTGTGTGTTTTCAAAATTCACATTATTTTTTAATTCGAGTAGAATTCTATTTTTCTTCGATTGTAAAATTGTTAATGCTGCAGGCTCAAAACCTGGGGCAATTAATACTTCAAAGAAAATTTCTTGAATAGCTTCTGCAGTAGCAAGATCGATGATGGCATTAGTGACTAACACTCCTCCAAAGGCACTTTCGGGATCTCCCGCAAGGGCTGCTTGCCAACTTTCAAAAATAGTAGCTCTTTGGGCTACACCACATACATTGGTATGTTTAATAATTGCAAAACTTGTCAAGGGAAGGTCTTTTATTAAAGCAATAGCTGCATCAACATCTACTAAATTATTATAAGATAATTCCTTGCCGTGTAATTGTGTAAACCAACGATCTAGGTTACCATAATAAGTAGCTACCTGATGTGGATTTTCTCCATATCTTAAAACTTTACCAGTGCTTGGATTAAAATAATTACTAATGGCAATGTCATATTGCATCACTATTTCAAAAGCTTTTGCAGCAAAGGCTTTTCTTTGCTCCAAGCTGGTACTACCTTTTTGGTCAATTAGTATTTGTTGTAATGGGGCATAATCGCTTTTAGAGGCAATAACCACGAGGTCTCTAAAATTTTTGCCAGCGGCTCTAATCATAGAAGGCCCGCCAATATCTATCTTTTCAATAATTAATTTTTCTTCGTTGGTATTTTTTAATGTTTCTTCAAATGGATATAAATCTACAATCACTAAATCTATGGAAGGAATGGAATATGCTTGCATCTCTTGTACATCTTGCTCTTCATATCTTCTAGCTAAAATGCCTCCAAAAATAGAAGGGTGTAGTGTTTTCACTCTTCCTCCTAAAATAGAAGGATATCCAGTTACCGTTTCTACACCTATACAAGGTATACCTAGTTGCTCAATGAATTGTTGGGTACCTCCAGTTGAATAAATGGTAATGTTTAATGCGTGTAGCGTTTTCACTAAGCTGTCTAAGCCATCTTTGTAAAAAACTGAAATTAAAGCAGATTGTATTTTCTTTTCCATAAGCAAAGGTAAGCGCTTCTTGATTTTTGCTTTTCTAAGCTTTTCCACAAATATTAGACCAGACTGAATAACTTTAATAAGAAATATACATACCCTAAGCCCAAAGTATACAATAACCACTTTGCTTTTTTAGTTTGTAGCCAAGCATATATCATACCTAAACCCATATAATAAAATATAACTTGGCCCATATTCAATGAGACTTCTATAGAACGGTTAATAGGAAGGCTATTCAAATAACGAATAGCATTATTCATAGCTATTATATATTTTTCTATACCCGCACCTAAAAATTTATGGATTCCAACAATGCTGGGGCTTAACAATAATAGAATTAATGCATATAGCAGTAAGGTACTTAAAGGAACCATAATAAAATTACTTATTAAAACTAAAGAGGCTATTTGATGAAAATGAAATAATAAAATGGGTAGTGTAGTAATTTGTGCTGCCAGACTCACACATAAATTGCTCCATAGAAAAACTAAAACCTTATTTTCCATAGGTAGCATTTTATGTAAAACAGGAAAAAATAAATGTATGCCCACTACGGCTGCATAGGATAATTGTAAGCCAATATTTTCTATGTTTTTTAAATCAAATAAAAATACCACTAATACTGCTGCTGCAATAGTATTTAAGGTAAAGGAGCTTGCTTCTATAAACAACCCCACATAATAGATACAAAAAAAAGTAGCTGCCCTTACTATGGAAGGACTTGCAAATGCCATTAAAGTATAGATCCATACACTACTTAGCACTATCAATAACTCCAGATACCTCCCAGTTTTTTGTCTGGGCAGAAACATTGTTATACGGCTAATATTTTTAAAAATAATTTCTAAGTGCATACCGCTAATGGCAATGATATGGATAATGCCTAGTTGCTGGTAGGCGCTTACAATATCTTTATGTTTTTCCATCTTCACCCCCAATAATAATGCTTTAGCAAATGCATTGGCTTGTTCGAAATAAATACTATTATTTATTTTTTGAATTACTGCATTTCTGCAATATTGAATAAAGTCCTTGGGATAGGGGATGGAAAGAGTGTTATTTTTTTGATGGATATAAAATAAAATAATACCCCAACCATATAAAAAGATAATAATTATGATATTATATAAGGATACAATAGTTTTATTACTATTGTTTTTTTGATTCTTTTGTTGGAGGTATTGTAAAATAAATAAAGAGCTCAAAAGTATACCCATTGCAAGCTCAAGAGGCATTGTATAATAGTTGGATATGTAATAGCGCGCGCTTAGAATGCCACAAAATAAAATGACTGAAATGAATAAAAGAGGATGGGCAGCTCTAAAATGGATTTTCGATTTTTCCATCAAGCAAGCTAAAATCTATATTGGTATTAATATTTCGGAAAATACTAGATACTCATAATACACCTACTTAATAAAATAATTCCTCTATTTAAAGATTTCTTGCTAGGTACCTATTAAAAAGATAACTGGTCTTTTGTGTAGCTGGGGTATTTTTGTTTTCCAAACTTTGATAGTGGCAGTCACAATGGATTCTGTGGGACCTGTTATATCCACACCAATACAAAGCTTTGTACTTGGTTTGCAAGTTGATAAAATAGTTTCTAATAATTGATTATTTCTATAGGGCGTTTCGATAAATAATTGTGTGCAATTTCTTTGAATGGCATCTGCTTCAATAGCCTGAATTTTTTTTCTTCGTTCAGTGGCATCTATAGGTAAATATCCGTGAAACTGAAATAAATTACCATTGAAGCCACTTGCCATTAATGAAAGTAATAAAGAGGAGGGGCCCGTATAAGGCTTTACGCTTACTCCCATTTCTTGAGCAGCTGCCACTAATAATTGTCCAGGATCGGCGACACCCGCACAACCTGCCTCTGCAATAATGCCAATATTTTTTCCTTGTAGAAGTAATTTTTTAAATACATCAATTTGCTCCTCTTCTATATTATGAATGGGATACCACTGATAATGGTCAATTACCATTTCTTTCCATACTTTTTTAAAAAAGCGCCTTGTTGTTTTTTCTTCTTCTACAAAAAAAGCGTCACATTGTTGTATCCATTGTACTAATGCAGAAGGTAAAGCTTCAAAGCCTTCTTCGTGTAAAATCATTGGTAGTAAAAAAACTTTACCTACACTCATACTATTTTATCTTTAAGTTCTTGTGTATTTAAGTGTGCAGCAACAATAGAGTAAAAAGGGGCTGTTATCCAACCTAGCAATGGAATTAAATGCATTAAATAAAAAATAAGTCCATTGCCAATGGGTAATCCTTTATGGTTATTCATATAGGCAGCGGCGGCTACTTTATTTTGCTTTTCTGAAGCAAGTCCATAATCAAACATAGCATACCCCAAAAAATAACATTCAATTAAAATGGTGAAAAATGGAGTGAACCATCCTACAATGGGCAAAGTGCAGATAATTACAATGGGAATTAAATAAACAGTTTGCCATAATAAATTAGTCACATTTAAAACCAAAGCCCTTCCTAGTAATTTTTGATAAGCTTTCTTATTAAAAATAGTTGCTTGTTGCTTTGTAATAGATTCAATTTTTAAATGGAAATAAGAAAAATAAGGTGCGAATAACAAAAGAAATAAAAATTTGAATAAGGCAAAATAAAATAATAGAAGTGTAAACCATAACCAGAAACTACCCATTGTAATAAAAAAGCCTATGAGATCACTACTTAAATTATCTACCCAAGATTTTAATCCTGTTTTTAAAATAATGGCTTCAATAAAAAGACTTGAAGATTGACTAAAATAATTCATCCCTACTAAAAATAAATAAGCATAAATGATACCAGGTACTATCATCCACTTCCACAACTTATGTTCTAGAATAAATTGGTGTGCTTTAAAATAGGCACGAATAGATAAAATAAGTTCTTTTAACAATTGAATTTATTTAGGATTGCATTTTTGTACCATAGGCTAAGTCTCCTGCATCGCCTAAACCAGGTATGATATAACTTTTATCGTTAAGGGTTTCATCTATGTCTCCACACCAAATGGGTATTTGTTTTCCAAGTGCTGCTTCCACTTTCTCTATACCTTGTTTACTTGCAATGGCCACCACGATATGAAGCTCTCTGGGTGTATAAATTTTTGTAAGTGAATGTATGGTTTGAATTAAAGAAGCTCCTGTAGCCAGCATTGGATCAGAGACAATGACAATTCTATCATTTAAATTAGGACAACTTAAGTATTCAATGCTAATTTCAAAACTTCCATTATCGTGATGTTTTCTATAAGCTGAAATAAATGCATTGTCAGCCTTATCAAAATAGTTTAACATACCTTGGTGTAAGGGTAAGCCCGCTCTTAATATAGTGGCTAACACAGGTTGTTCGATAAGTACTTTAGACTGATGCAAGCCTAATGGAGTGGTAGTAGTTTGTATTTTGGAAGGCATTGATTTGCTCATTTCATAGGCCACCACTTCTCCTATTCTTTCTAAATTTCTTCTAAATCTTAATCTATCATTTTGAATAGTTACATCTCTTAATTCTGCTATCCAATTGCTTATTAAACTATGTTCTTTACTTAAATGATGTACCATAACTAGTAATTTTTTTCAAATCTAAGTTTCTTATTTGCTTTTTTAAAATAATTTGAAGGTATCTCCATCAAAAAGCCCTTTATCACTCAATTTGAGATGTGGAATGACTAATAAAGCCATAAAGCTCAGTGTCATAAAAGGGGAGCAAAGGCTAGAGCCGAGGCTTTTCGCCATTACATCTAATTCGGTATAATTAGCGGCTACTTTATAAGGATCCTCCCTACTCATAAGTCCTGCTACCGGAAGACCCATCACTTTGGTTTGATTTTGATGGACACAACTAATTCCTCCTTTTTCTTCAATCAAAAGGTTGATAGCATTAACAATATCTGTATCGCTTACTCCCACAGCTATAATGTTGTGACTATCGTGCGCTACAGTAGAGGCAATAGCACCTTTTTTAAAACCAAAATTTTTAATAAAAGCCATAGTAGGTGCAGCGGGATAGTATCTGTTATACACTACCATTTTTAAAATATCAGTAGCTGGGTTGGCTTTTAGGGTATCGCCGTCTAAAGAGGGAGTAAGCCATAATTTATTTGTTATAAGTTGCCCATCGATGGCTTCCATTACAGCAATTTTACCTTCATTAGTAGGGTACTTATTTACAAGCACCTCTATATTTTTTTCCAGAAGAGGTGTTGCTTCAAATTTATTAATAACGGGTGCCTGTATTGTAGGAATAAAAGATTTTCCATTCTCCGCCACCAATGTTCCCTTAATATAGGTTTGTTTGACATTAAAAGAAATAAGATCTTCTAGAACAATAAAATTGGCAGCATCACCTACTTTCATTTTACCAGTGGGTAATTGGTAATGATCCACCGGATTTATACAAGCGGCTCTTAAAATGAGTAAGGGGTCAATACCTTTTGCTACAGCTCTTGCACATAATGTATTAATATGACCCTCCACTAAACTATCGGGGTGTTTGTCATCACTACAAAGCATTACTTCAGAGGGGTATTCTTTGATTAAGCTATATAAGGCTTCAAAATTTTTTGCAGCACTTCCTTCTCTAATTAAAATTTTCATACCGTGCTTTAATTTTTGCAAAGCTTCTTCCAAAGTGAAACATTCGTGATCGGTACTAATACCTGCCTCAATATAATTTTTGGCATCTTCTCCCATTAACCCGGGAGCGTGACCATCTACAGGTTTACCTACCTTATGTGCTGCGGAAATTTTTTGTAAAACCTCTTTGTCTTGATGTAGTACCCCTGGAAAATTCATCATCTCACTTAAATAATAAATATCAGGGCTCGCTAATAAATTTGCTACGGCTGTACTATCTATTTGAGCACCAGCTGTTTCAAAAATAGTAGCTGGGACACAACTTGGGGCACCAAAGAAAAAATGAAAAGGTACTTTTTTACCATTGTCAATCATATACTGAACACCTTCTATGCCGCATACATTGGCAATTTCGTGAGGATCGCTAATTGTACCTATGGTACCGTGGGTAACTGCAATTTGTGCAAAAGAACTTGGAATAAGCATACTGCTTTCAATATGCACGTGGGCATCAATAAATCCTGGTATTAAATACTGAGAAGGGGCATTGTCACAGGCTTCAATAGACACAATAATTCCATCACGAATGGTTAGAGTGGCAGCGTAAATTTGTTTTTGAAGTATGTCTACATACTGCCCAGCAATTGAAAAGGAATTATTCATAGTTTTAATTTGCTATCACAAATTAAACCAATAACTGAATTTAAATATAAGAGCCCTATTTTTATTTTTAAATAAAGGGTCGGTAAAATAGTTATCTGTATAAACTAAGAAAAAGTCGCTCATAGGTTTATATCTGTATTGTAAGCGGCTATTAATGTTGAAATTATTGCTTTGGGTATTATATTGTACAAAAGTGGTCCAGAATAATTTAGTGCTAAAATTCCATTCAACCCTGGGCTGAAGTAATACCAAATTGGTACTTCCATAAGGATTAGGGAATACGATATTATTAAATTGTGCACTTAATACTACTTTAAAATTGGGTTGATTTCTATAAGTAAGTCCCATAGAAATACCTTTAACATTTCCATTATAAAACTGACCTACATTCATCATACTCTCAATACCAAAAGCTTTTCTCATATCGGATATGTATTTTATAATAATTTGATTAAATACATAATGACCTGCCGGTAAAGGGACTTCCTTGGTAAATGAAATTGGGTATAACAAATTCACAATTGTATTATTGATATCTACTCCAAAATCTGATGCTTTTTTGAATTGAATGTCAACACCCAATTTTGTATCGGCCTGATTGATAGAATTGTCTGGGTGTAGGGTTGAAAAATTTTCCAATTTTGCTACCATCTTTCCAATAGGTCCATTTTCTGGAAGTAGTCTGTAACTTAAAGAATTGAATAAATTTTTAAAACCAACGCGTATAGTGGTATCTCTTACAGCATCATAATTATTCACCCCCTGAACATATCCCATATCGGTATAGAAATTTTTTCCTAAACTTCCTATGAGGGAAATGTATGTCCAATGTTTAGAATCTTTCATAAATCCAGTGCTTGCATAGACATCATCATCATTGATGGTGGCTTTAAATGATTTATGAAAATCGGTCCAAGTGCTAAAAGTACCTGCTGTGTTACTATACTCAAATGATACACCAGCATTTCTACCATATTTATCTAATGGATTTTTTTTGGCTGCTTCCTCAGAAATATCATTTTCTCTATTTAAAAAATAAGTTTTTATAACAGAGCGTTTCAATACACTTCTTTGTATGGTAAATGCGGTAAAATTTTCAGCAGCATAACTATCTTGTTTTCCTGTTTGCATATTCATAAAACCAATGCGAGTGGCAGGATCAATATTGCCAGATAATCTAGCGCCAAATAAAATAGGGATTCTATTGCCATCTTTGTCTAGACCAATTGTTCTTGAATAAAAAGGTTTAATAAAAGGCATTCCAAAATTGGAAAACAAGTCTGAATTTTCTAAGAAAAATCCGCGTTTTTCTGGAAGAAAAATATCGAATCTTGTGAGATTGGTAACCTGTTGATCTATTTCAACCTGAGAAAAGTCGGGGTTAACAGTTAAATCTAAATTCAAAGATGCATTCAAAGCTACTTTGGCGTCAAAACCACCTGTAGCACTGGTATTAAGAGATTTTCCATTTTCTTGATCTTCACCTGTCGAACCTGAAATGAAAGGTAGAAAAATGATATTATTTTTTGAAGCAGGAGTAGCGGAGGGCCAATTTAATAAACCCATATAGCCAAGGTCATAAGATTTAAAAATGGGAGGTACTTTTGTCCAAGTACTGTACTCATTATTTTTGGCATCAGCCCTTAAAAAATTAATTCCCCATTGTAATTGTTTGGGATCGTACCTAATAGATTTTAAAGGAATCATTACTTCAGCAATCCAATAGTTGCCATAATCCTTGGTGGCTGAAAACCATTTGGTATCCCAACTCCAAGTGGGCTTATCTTGAAATGTTAAACTAAGTTGATCTTCTGATTGAACATTTAAAGCACTTACCATAAAAAAAAATCCATTGGTTTTTTTATTTAAAGGATCCAGCATAATACCCACACCATCGTTGCCTTCATTGCCCACATCTCTTTTTAAACTTCTTGAAATAGCAGTACCACTATCATATACTTTAAAACCAAAATAAATATTTTCATTATCGTAGGTAAATCTTACTTCTGTTTGACGCTTCACCTCCCCAATATCATTGGGATATTTTTTCTTAAAATCTTTAGCTACTTCAGAAGTTGACCAAACAGGCTCGTCTAAAATTCCGTCTATTTTTATTTTTACTGTAGTGGGTTGAATATGTAATTGGAAGCTTTTTTGAAATTCAGAAATATTTTGAGCTTGCGCTAAATGGCTCAAACATAAAAAAGAGAATAAGAGGCTGAAATATTTAGTTAGAAATTTCATTTGGGTGCAAATATCTAACTTGTAACTAAAACACTCACAATAACTTGTAAAAAATCAATAAAAAAAGGGATAAACGGACTATTATTCGTCTAATAAGTCGGGTCGGCGCTGTTTTGTGCGTAAAATGGACTGTTCTTGTCTCCACTGATCAACTTTTTTAGGGTCTCCATTTAATAGCACAGGGGGGACTGACATTCCTTTGAATTCAGCAGGTCTGGAATAGACGGGGGGAGCTAGTAGATTATCTTGAAATGAATCGGTGAGAGCAGAGGTTTCATCATTTAATACACCTGGAATAAGTCTTCCAATGGCATCTACTAAAACTGCTGCAGCCAATTCCCCACCACTTAAAACATAATCGCCAATGGAAATTTCTTTGGTTACATATAATTCTCTAATTCTTTGATCAATTCCTTTATAATGACCACAAATAATTAAAATTCTTTTTTGCAAAGAAAGGGTGTTGGCTTTTTTTTGATTTAATGGCTCGCCATCGGGGGTCATAAAAATAATTTCATCAAACTTACCTTGTTCTTGCAATTCATCTATGGCATTAGCCAGTGGCTCACACATCATCACCATACCGGCACCTCCTCCATATTGATAATCATCTACCTGACCGTGTTTATTAATAGCCCAGTTTCTGAGGTTATGTAATTTTATTTGAAGCAAACCTTTCTCCTGTGCCCTTTTCATCATACTATGTTCAAAAGGGCTTTGTAATAATTCTGGAAGTACCGTTAAAATCTCAATGGTCATATTGTAAAGATAAAAGAAACCTATGAACTTATTTTAATCTAAAAACTCTCTTAGATCGCGTCTGTCTTTTTTGGTAGGTCTTCCAATTTTACTTAAGCGCTTACCTGTATGAAAAGAAGAGGCCACTTGTTTTATTCTTTCTAATTCTTCAATAGGTGTAAGGTCTTCGTAATATTGGATGGCTTCTGCATAAGCTACTCTCTGTTCTAGTATTTGCTTGACTTTAACTACCCAATTTTTATGTTCTGTTCTTGCCTCATACTGCTCACCTATATGAACTGTATGTGAAGCTTTTACTTGCTCACCATTTAATTTTACCTTACCTTTTTCAATGGCTTCGGTGGCCTGGTTTCTAGTTTTAAAAATGCGAATAGACCATAAATATTTGTCTAATCTTACTTTTTTCATACTCAGGCTTATTTAGCTGCAAAAAATTGATGGAAATAAGGAATGGTTTCAATGCCTTTGTAAAAATTTACGATATCATATTTTTCATTGGGACTATGTAAATTATCACTATCCAATCCAAAACCCATAAAAACAATTTTCACTCCTAACTCTTTTTCAAATAAAGAACAAATAGGTATACTTCCTCCCCCACGAACAGGGATAGGTTCTTTACCAAAAGTGGTAGCTATTGCTTTTGCGGCACTTTTATATTCGTGAGAATCGATAGGTGTAATATAAGGTTCACCCCCGTGGTGCTCAAAAGCATTTACGGTTACACCAGCAGGTGCAATTTTTTTAAAGTGATTGAGTAAAAGCGCTGTTATTTTTTCAGAAGATTGATGGGGCACTAAACGACAGGATATTTTTGCAAAAGCTTTAGAGGGTAAAACTGTTTTAGCGCCTTCTGAGGTATAACCTCCCCAAATTCCATTTACTTCTAAAGTGGGTCGAATGCCCGTTCTTTCATTAGTGCTGTATCCTTTTTCACCCCAAACATTTTGAATGCCTAAATCATTTTTAAAATGGGTTTCATCAAAGGGTGCTTCTGCCATTTTTTTTCTTTCTTCAGCAGTGCATTCCAATACATCATCATAAAAACCAGGAATGGTAATTTTATTATTTTCATCGTGGAGGGAAGCAATCATTTTTGATAAAAGGGTAATAGGATTTGCTACCGCACCACCATACACACCACTATGTAAATCACGGTTAGGTCCTGTAACTTCTAACTCAATATAACTTAAACCTCTTACTCCAATATCAATAGAGGGAGTATCTATACTAATCATAGCCGTATCACTAATTAAAATGACATCTGCTTTTAGTAAGTCGTGATTCGCTTTTACAAAACTGGCTAAATTAGGACTTCCAATTTCTTCCTCCCCTTCAATGATAAATTTAATATTCGTGCAAAGAGAATTAGTTTTAGACATTATTTCTAATGCTTTGATATGCATATAAAATTGACCTTTATCGTCGCAAGCCCCACGAGCAAATATTTTTCCCTCTCTAATAGTAGGCTCAAAAGGACTACTGTGCCATAATTCAAGCGGCTCTGCAGGTTGTACATCATAGTGTCCGTATACTAAAACAGTAGGTAATTTTGGATCTACATTAATTTCGGCATACACAATGGGATGTCCTTGCGTAGTAAAAATTTTAGTGATGGGGGCACCAGCTTCTTGTAAAGATTTTTCCACTGCTTTTGCGCAAGTGAGCATATCCTGAGTATGTTCGCTTTTGGCACTCACACTGGGAATTCTTAACAGGGTTAACAGTTCCTCTAAAAATCTTTCTTGATGCGTTGCTTGGTATTCTGACCACAATTTCATTTGATTGTAATTTTAAAATTCTTAAAAAACTTTTTAAAATATTTTTATAATTTTTAAGCCAAACTATGTTTACTGTCTCTCAGTACATTCTCTAAGTTCCAATCTAATTTTTTTTCAAAAGCTGCATTTCTTTTTTCACAATTTTCAATAGTGCAAATGGGGCAACTAAAAGACATACAACCATCGGTGTGAATATAGAACTCCACACTTTCGCCAAATTTATTTTTAATCAATCTAGTGAAATCATCCACGGCTTCGTGCGCTTCGTTGACATTAAAATACCAAGGCACGGTTAAGTGACAATCAATATGTAATAAGATACCATATTTTATAACTCTTAAATTGTGTAAGTCAATCCATTTTGCATTTCTTGAAGCATTAATTTCTGCAATGACTTGTTCTAGTAATTCCATATCGGCTTCGTCCATAATTCCAGCAAAAGATTGCCTAACAATAATATAGCCGTCATAAATAACATAAATGCCTAAAAGTATTGCAATGAAAGTATCAATTTTTTCATAGCCAGTAAGCAGTAATAAGAGAATGCCCACCGCAATGGCTGCAGTAGTAAAAAAATCAATTTTAAATAATTTGCTGGAAGATAGTATGGCTAGTGATTTATTTTTTTTACCCACATAATGTAAGCTTAGCGCTGCCACTAAATTAATAATGGCAATAAATACTAATAAAGAAAAACCATTGTAAAGTTGGTGCAAGGTTACGGGATGAATAAAACTATCAATGGCTTTATAAATAATCAAACAACCTATACCCACAATTAGACTTCCTTGAAATGCTGCAGAAATGAATTCGGCCTTGCCGTGTCCATAAGGATGATCTTTATCTTTGGGTTTTGAAGCTACCCATAAACTATAAGAGCCCACCAGCGTAGCTAAAATATTTACCACACTTTCAAGGGTATCTGATAAAATAGATAAGGAGTGAGTAATTACATAAGTAACTACTTTAAGTATAAAAACAACAATAGTTAAAGCTGTTACAAAATACTGAATTCTCAAATTTTGTTTAGAGGTAGACACTTTCAGTTATTTTTTGTTGATGGCTTCAGCATATTTTTTTTGAACAAAATCCCAATTCACTAAATTCCACCAAGCATTGATATAATCGGGACGCTTATTTTGATATTTCAAATAATAAGCGTGTTCCCATACATCTAAACAAAGAAGGGGACTGCCTTTAGTGTCTGCAATATTCATTAATGGATTGTCTTGATTGGGGGTAGAGCAAACTGCCAAACTATTATCTGCTTTTACAATTAACCAAGCCCATCCACTTCCAAATCTTGTTTTGGCAGCTTCTGCAAAAGCAGTTTTAAAATTATCTAATGACCCAAAGTTTTTATTAATAGCATCAGCCAAGTCTCCACTTGGAGTAGTGGCGGGAGCTGGTTTCATTACTTGCCAAAACATTTCGTGGTTATAATGACCACCCGCATTATTTCTCATTTTTGCAGAGTAAGAACCAATACTACTTAATAATTGAGTGAGACTTGTTTGACGAGTATCTACTTTTTCTGCCGAAGCAGCCTCTGCTAAATTTTTGGCATAGGTAGCAGCGTGTTTGGTGTAATGAATTTCCATAGTCATTGCATCAATGAATGGTTCTAAGGCTGCATACCCATAGGGTAAAGGTTGTTGTATATATTCATTGTCGGCAGTAGAAACTATGCTTGAATTTATTTTAGAAATCAAAGGCATTGCTGCTAGAGCCATACTTGCTTTGCCAGTAGTTGCAATAAACTGGCGTCTGTTTTGATTAGTTTTTGACATAGTATTATTTTTTAAAGTACTTCTGTAAAGTTATCTTAATTGGTTGGAAAAGACGGAAGTAAAATTCTTGGTTAAATAACTGGGAATCGCGCATAGCCTTATAGGTTAAAAATAAACCCATAGGTATGAGTATAAAAGAAGACATCCACATACCCCAAAAGGCATCCCATTGACCTGATTTTGCTAATTTTTCACCAAAATTATTTAACAAGAAAAATAAAACAAAGAAAACAATAGCTAACACTAAAGGGGTACCTAAGCCGCCTTTTCTAATAATAGAACCTAGTGGAGCGCCAATTAAAAAAAGTACGAAGCAGGCAAAGGATAAAGTAAATTTTCGATGCCATTCAATGCCGTGTAGTGCACTAGCTTTTTTATTATCATTATATATCTCTGAAATGGCTGTTAAGTTGTATAATAGTGAGGAAAATTGATAACCTAAACTAAGTTGAATACTGCTTTTGAGCGTATCTGGAATAAGAGATGCAAAATTTTTTAAGGGAGGTACATTTTTCTTTGCAGCAAATAACTGAGCACTATCTTTATAATTCATAAATTTCAAATAAGAGCCCACATCGGTATTCGTTTTTTTAATAAAAAAGGAATCTTTGTTTTGTAAAGAGTCTATAGCAGTACTTAATTGTCGAACACTTAACATTTTGGGATCATATAAAACTTCATTGTTTTTGTTCAGCTGAAAACTTTTTAAATCAAATACTTTTTTATACTCTTTAAAATAGAGTCTAGTGAATTCAGTATTGGTAGTACTTCTGGCGCCTCTTTCCTGATAGCGCCATCCATTGTACATTATAAATTCTAGAAATTTTTTATTAGGGGAAACGCGCATTACTCCCGACTCAGCCATAATTAAATTATCTTGAAGCCCATATCTTTTTTCAAAGATGGTGATATTGTGCATCACGCTGTCATTAGATTCTTTCTTGCCTAATTTAATAACATAACCATCTATCTTATCATAAAAAATTCCTTCCTTTAAGTCAATAGCTGGTTTGGCTACAATAATATCATATTTTAAATTGGTAAGCTTCATTTGCGTTACCGGAATAATATTATTAGAAAATAAAAAAGCAATACCTGCTAAAAAAAAAGTGAAAATCAACAATGGTCGCATAAAGCGAATAAGCGGAATGCCTGCGGCTTTAATAGCAATTAACTCAAAGCTTTCTCCTAAATTGCCAAAAGTCATAATAGAAGAAAATAGTAAAGCCAAGGGAAGGGCTGTGGTGAAAGTGCTTACAGAAACAAGTCCCACTAATTCTATAATAGTAAGAATGTCTAAGCCCTTACCTACTAAGTCGTCAATGTACAACCAAAAGAATTGCATAGTCAGCACAAAAGTTGAAATAGTTAATGCTGCCAAAAAAGGGCCTATGAAGGCTTTCAGAATTAGTATGTCTAATTTTTTGAACAAAGTGGTATTGCTAACTACCTATACGATGAAAGAGTTCTTTGATTTGATATTCCCAAAGTTGGCTTTGGTCTTTAACATCGTTCTTTTCAGCAAAATCTTTCACAATTAAAATAGTTTGATTTGAAATTTCAGTTTTTTCAATTCTAAATTCAAAATATTCATTTTTATCTGAGTGCAACCATCTAAATTTTACAAATTTATCTTGCTCTTGGTCTATTAATGCTGCTTTGTCTGGAACACCTCCATTCCAGGAAAAACTAAAAACATTTTCCCATTCGTCAACTTTATCTGCAAACCATTCTTGTAAACCTGATGCAGTAGATAAAAATTCAAATAAAATATTAGGCGAACATCTCACTGGAAATTCAAGCGTAAATAATTGTTTCTTACTCATATATAACTAGCTCCTCTTTAAAAATTGATTCGTTTAGTGCAATAATATTAAATAAAGAGTAGCTTCCAAGAATTTTTTATTCTTTATTAGTTAACAAACTGTCAAGAAGAAAATAGTGTATTTTCTAAATTCATATAATATATTGTAAATCAATATATTATAACATATCACAAAACCTTATTATGTTGAAATTTAACGAATATATATCATTTGATTTTATCTTAAATGACTCATTTTGATCACTTATCTTTGCTCCCCTTAATGTTGTACTATGTTTAATAGTTTGAGTGAAAAATTAGAATCTGCATTTAAGCATCTCAAAGGTCAGGCGAGAATTAATGAATTAAATGTTGCCAATACCTTAAAAGATATTCGTAAAGCTTTGTTAGATGCCGATGTCAATTTTAAAATTGCCAAAGAATTTACAGATAGTGTAAAAGAAAAAGCCATTGGCGCCAAAGTTATTAATGCAATTAGTCCTGGACAATTAATGGTAAAAATTGTTCAAGATGAATTAACCACTTTGATGGGTAGTGAAGCCTCTTTGATGGATCTTTCTAAAAGTCCTACCATCATTTTAGTGGCAGGTTTACAAGGTTCTGGTAAAACTACATTTTCAGGAAAGTTAGCTAACTATTTAAAAGCTCAAAAAAAATCGCCCTTATTAGTAGCAGCAGATATTTATCGACCTGCCGCTATGGATCAACTAACCTTATTAGCATCTCAAGTAGGAGTGGATGTTTTTGTAGAAAGAGAAAATAAAAATGCTGTCTCTATTGCTCAAAATGCTTTAGTCTATGCTAAAGCGAATAATAAAAATGTAGTTATTATTGATACTGCCGGCCGCTTAGCGGTGGATGAAGTAATGATGAATGAAGTAGCTGCTATTAAAAATGAAATACAACCACAAGAAATTTTATTTGTCGTAGATGCAATGACAGGGCAAGATGCAGTCAACACAGCAAAAGCTTTTAATGACCGTTTGGATTTTACAGGAGTGGTGTTAACAAAATTAGATGGCGATACCAGGGGAGGTGCTGCTTTATCCATAAAGTATACTGTGCATAAACCTATTAAGTTTATGAGTAGTGGTGAAAAATTAGATACTCTTACCGTGTTTCATCCTGAGAGAATGGCTCAAAGAATTCTTGGGATGGGGGATATTACTTCATTGGTGGAAAAAGCACAAATGCAATTTGACGAAGCAGAAGCCAAGAAATTAGAAAAGAAAATTCGAAAAAATCAATTTGATTTTGAAGATTTTTTAACGCAGATTCAGCAAATAAAAAAAATGGGTAATTTAAAAGATATGTTGGGAATGATTCCGGGAATGGGTAAAAATTTAAAAGATATTGATATTAAAGACGACGCCTTTAAAGGGGTGGAAGCCATCATTCAATCGATGACTTTAATAGAAAGAAGAAACCCAGATGTTTTATCCCCCAGTCGCAAACAAAGAATTGCCAAAGGGGCAGGAAAAGATATAGCAGAAATCAACGCCTTTATTAAGCAGTTTGAACAAATGAAGCAAATGATGAAGCAAATGTCTGCAGGAGGGATGGCAGGCAAATTACCTGGTTTTAAGCGCTAATTTTCGCATAAATAGCTGATTGTCAATAAATAATATTTATACTACCCCTAATTCTTTTTAGATTCAGGGGTTTTATTTATCTTCGCGCTCGGTTAACCCTATTTAATAACGCCTATAAATTTCTATTTAAGATGGCAGTAAAAATGAGACTACAGCGTCACGGTAGTAAAAAAAGGCCTTTCTACTTCATAGTAGTGGCTGACGGACGCGCACCAAGAGATGGTAAATTCATCCAAAAAATTGGTACTTACAATCCTCTAACAGTTCCTGCAACCATTCAATTAGATCGTCAAAAAGCTTTGGAATGGTTAAATAAAGGTGCTCAACCTACAGACACTGTTCACAGAATTTTATCTTTCAAAGGAGTGCTTTATTTAAAGCATTTACTTCGTGGAGTAAAATTAGGTTTGTTTGATGATGCTACAGCAATGGAAAAATTCCAAACTTGGTATGCTGCACACGAAACTAAAATTGCAACTACTAGTGACACACATAAAAAAGCAGTAGCTGCTAAAAAAGTGTATGTTCCTGTTGCAAAAAAAGTAGCAGAGCCTAAAGCTGAAACTGAAGCTGAACCAGCTGCAGAAGCCACTGAAAAAGCAACTGAAGAAGCGCCAGCGGCAAAGTAAAAATATAATAAAGTATATTTCAATATTTTAATCTTGCTTTAAAATGCCCCTAGTTCCTTTGAAAGGAATTGGGGGTTTTTTATGAAATGAATATTTTAAATAAGTAATTTAGTAGATGAGTCAGTACATCAACATTGGAAAAATAGTAGCACCCCACGGGCTTACTGGCCATATGATTATTGAACACGCATTGGGAAAGCGAATACATTTCAAGGGCATTGAGGCTATTTTTATAGAAAAAAATACAGCAAGTTTTATTCCTTATTTTATTCAAACTGCTTCTGCTAAAACAGACACCATCACCCATATTCAATTGGAAGGCATTCAAAGTAGAGAAGCTACAGCTTTACTAGTTGGAAAAAAAGTTTGGTTGCCCGAAGAGGAATTTCAAAAATTGGTAGATAAAAAATCGCCCTTGGCCTTATTGGGTTATACTGTTGAAGAAGCAGGAAAGTCAATTGGCATTATACAAGAAGTGATTGAGCAACCCCATCAATTAATGGTGACAATTCTATACCAAGGTAAAGAAGCCTATATTCCCTTACACGAAAAAAGTTTGAAATCTGTAAATCATACCACAAAAACTATAAGTGTGGAACTTCCTGATGGTTTATTAGATTTATATACTACGCCTACCTCCTCCAAATAAATATCGGTTTTCAATAGGCGAAGTTTTTTTGTATATTTAATTTCTAAATCATTTTTATATGAAGCATTTATTAGGTGTTGGTTTATTTGTTTTTTTAGTAATAACAGGACTTGCTCAAAAGACTTATTTACAATGTGGTCAATTTATTGATGTAAGAAATTTGCAAGTGGTTAAAGAAAAAACAATAATCATTGAAGGCAATAAAATTACAGATATAGTTGACGGCTATCAAAGTGGTACAAGTGCAGATAAGGTAGTGAATTTAAAAACTAGTACCGTAATGCCTGGTCTTATGGATATGCACGTGCATATTGAAAATGAAACAAATCCGAATAGATATTTAGAAGGCTTTACACAAAGTCAGGCGGATATTGCTTATGGTTCTTTGCGTTTTGCAGAAAGAGATTTAATGGCTGGTTTTACCTCAGTGCGTGATTTAGGCGGTTCAGGTGCCAATATAGCAATGCGTAAAGCCATTCAAAAAGGATATGTGGTAGGACCTCGTATTTATACCGCAGGAAAATCAATTGCAACTACTGGAGGTCACGCCGATCCCACTAATAATTATAGACCAGATTTAATGGGAGACCCAGGACCTAAGGAAGGAGTTATTAATGGACCTGAAGATGCTTACAAAGCAGTAAGACAAAGATATAAAGAGGGTAGTGATCTTATAAAAATTACTGCTTCTGGTGGTGTATTAAGTATGGCTACCAATGGTGAAAATCCTCAGTTCACAGAAGAAGAAGTGAAAGCCATCGTTGCTGCTGCTAATGATTACGGTTTTAAAGTAGCGGCACATTGTCACGGTGTTGAAGCAATGAAAAGAGCTATTCGTGGTGGTGTGAGTTCAATTGAACACGGTACATTAATGGATGAATCTGTATTTCCTTTAATGAAACAATATGGTACTTATTTAGTGCCCACCATTATTGCGGGTAAATCGGCTGCAGATTCTGCAAAAATTCCTGGTTATTATCCGCCGATGGTTGCAAAAAAAGCTTTAGAAATTGGACCAAGAATTCAAAATACTTTTTCAAAAGCATATAAAGCGGGAGTTAAAATTGCCTTTGGTACCGATGCTGGTGTGTATGCACACGGAACTAACTGGAAAGAATTTGTTTATATGACAGAAGCAGGTATGCCATTTTTAGAGGCCATTCAATCGGCCACTTGGAATGCTGCAGATTTAATGGGTACTCAAGCTATTTTAGGAAGCATAGAAAAAAATAAATTAGCAGATATTATTGCAGTAGAAGGGGATCCTACTAAAAATGTATATCAAATGGGGAAAGTCAATTTTGTAATGAAAGATGGTGTAGTATATAAAAATACGCTTAAATAAAAAGTAGTAAAATTTTATTTTGTATTATTCCATTTATCTAGTTGCTGTAATGTAGCTAACAAATCTTTGGATATAGGAGCTTCGATATGAAGCTCCTTTTGTTTATATAAAAAAGTTAAACTGTGTGCGTGCAAAGCTTGTCTTGATAGTAGGGGCTTTTCTTCTTCGGTCAACTTACTTAATTTATAATTTTTCTTTTTAATAGAAGATAAAAATAATTTTTGTCCATCTCCATATACCTCGTCTGCTACAATGGGATGTCCTATGTGTTGACTATGCAAGCGTATTTGATGGGTGCGACCAGTATGAATTTGAAAGGAAACCCAAGCATAACTTTTATAGTAAGTAAGCACTTCATAACTAGTGAGTGCATTTTTCCCTTTTGAATGAATAACCATAGTTCCTTTTTTTACAGGATGCTCCATCATAGGTTGGTCAATGATGCCTTTGGCAGGGGGGTGACCCAATACTAAACCAAGGTATTTTTTTTCAATAGTTCTTCCTTCAAATAATTCACTTACTATTTTATGGGCAGCAGTGTTTTTTGCAAATACAATTAATCCGCTGGTGAATTGATCTAGACGATGCACCGTATATATTTCACCGTATTTATCTTGTAATAATGATTTGAGAGAAACTTCTTTCCCAAGTCTGTCGGGAATGCTTAATAAACCAGCAGGTTTATTTAATATAACAATATCCTCATCTTCGAAAAGTATAGATAACTGCATTAGTTAATGAGAAGATTTTCGGGTAAAGGAGGCATTTAAAAATTTAAGGAGTCTTACTTCTTTTTCTGATAAAAAACGCCATTTACCTCTGTCCACATTTTTTTTGGTGAGACCCGCAAACATCACTCTATCTAGTTGTCTAACATCATAGCCCAAGTACTCAAAAATTCTTCGTACAATTCTATTGCGTCCACTATGAATTTCAATGCCAATTACATTTTTTGAAGTGTTGGATAAATAACTAACAGCATCGGCAGCAATAAAACCATCTTCTAATTCTATGCCCGCTGCAATAGTTTCCATATCGGCTTTAGAGACAGGTTTATCCAATGTGACTTCATATATTTTTTTAATCTCGTAAGAGGGGTGCGTTAATTTTTGAGAAAGATCGCCATCATTAGTTAATAGTAAAACGCCTGTTGTATTTCTATCTAATCTGCCTACTGGAAATACTCTTGCGGTGGTAGCGTTTTTAACAATATCTAAAACCGTTTTTCTGCCTTCAGGATCAGAAGCAGTGCAGATAAAATCTTTAGGTTTATTTAATAAAATATATACAGGGGTCACTTGTCTTTGTAAAACTTTTCCTTTGAGTCTTACAACATCTTTGTGTTTGACTTTATAGCCAGGCTCTAAAACGATATCTCCATTTACAGTTACTTGGCCTGCTTTCACTATGGAAGCAGCTTCTCTTCGACCCGATACACCGGCGTGTGCAATATATTTGTTCAATGGCATTTGTTCAAAACTTGCTTCTGGGGACGAATTTACTTTTGCTATTGAAGGGCTAGTTTTTTTAACCCTATTTTTATTTGCATTACTGGTAGGGCTATTTTGGGCCCATTCTTTTTTTCTTTGACGAAAGGCTTCACCCGCTGCCCTCATTTCTAATTTGGCTTTCTTTTTATCTTGCCTAAACTGTTCTTTAACGGCACTTCCTTTTTTCTTTTTTGAAAATTTATCAAAATTGTCTGATCTTTTTGGATGCATACCGAGGAGTGTTAAAATTTATCTTTATTAGCCAATTGTCCACAAGCAGCATCAATATCCTTACCCCTGCTGTGTCTGATACGAACATTGACTCTGTTTTTTTGTAGCAACTCCACAAATCTTTCAAAGCCAGTTTCGTCGGGTTTATCAAAAGGGAATATGTCTATAGGATTGTATTCAATGACATTAATTAAATCGGCAGGTACTTGTCTATAAATTTTAGTAAGCTCTTCAGCATCTTTTTCTGAGTCATTAAAATCTTTGAATAAGATATATTCGAAAGTGATTTCATTACCTGTCTTTTTATAAAAATAGTTGAGTGCTTCTATCAGGCCTTTGATATTATTACTTTCATTTATAGGCATAATTTCATTACGCTTTTTATCATTGGCCGCGTGTAAGGAAAGGGCTAATTTAAATTTTACAGCATCGTCGCCTAGTTGTTTTATTTGTTTTATAAGTCCGGCAGTAGATACTGTAATTCTTTTAGCGCTCATTCCTAACCCTTCAGAAGAAGTAATTTTTTCAATGGCTTTTAAAACATTTTGATAGTTCATTAAAGGTTCACCCATACCCATAAAAACAATATTGCTCAAACTTTTTTCATAAGTGGCTTCACTTTGTTGTGATATATAAACCACTTGATCATAAATTTCATCAAAATGTAAATTTCTTTTTCTTTCCATAGTGCCTGTTGCACAAAATTTACAACTAAGACTACAGCCCACTTGAGATGAAACACAAGCTGTTTTTCTTAAACTAGTGGGAATTAAAACCCCTTCAATCATATGACCATCAAAAGTTTTAAATCGAGTTTTTAATGTGCCATCCTCGCTCAGTTGGGTAGTATTTATTTGTAAAGCAGGAAGTTGAAATTCATTTTCTAATAAAGTGCGTAGCTGCTTACTTATATTGGTCATTTCGTCAAAGCTATGCGCGTGTTTTTGCCATAACCATTCTACAATTTGTTTTACTCTAAAAGGTTTTTCCCCTATTTTTGTTATAAAGCGTTCAATATCAGCTACTTCTACTTGTCTAATATTGGGTCTTGTCTTGTCCATTGTACAAAGATACTCTATCGTCTTTGGATACTTTTAAATCTTTTTTAC
>CAXBQH010000028.1:0-23428 GCA_963977985.1 uncultured bacterium | reverse complement strand
GTCTAACGGTTCGGTAGCTGCCCAAACGAACGCAGCGATGGCCCCTGCAGCGGCGCCGTTTGCTGTTGTCTTTGCGTCTGCCATTGATTGCGAAGATACCGCCGATCGGAGGCCGCCGACGCGCCTGAAGCGAAGACGCCCAAGTTCGCGGGATTTGGTGACTGCGCCGCCCGCAGGCCAAGTAGGCTCAGGGACCGTGGATCGCGATGCTCTCCATAGCCGCGCACGCGAAAAGTTCCGCCTTTCAAATCTGTCTCTGTTCGTGAATATAAACTCTGAACCAGGTTAAGCAGAAAAGCATTTCGCGAAATAACCTGTCCTGCTTGAATACGGATGATAGCGTCTTTATAATCATTCGGATTACCTAAACCATAAATGCATGAAACAGATGCAACAACAATGATATCGCGCCTGCCTGTCATCAGCGATGATGTTGTTGCCAAACGAAGTTTTTCTACTTCGGGATTGATGCTTAAATCTTTTTCTATAAATAAATCTGAACTCGGAATGTATGCTTCGGGCTGGTAATAATCATAGTAAGAAACAAAATATTCAACGGCGTTGTCAGGAAAAAATTGTTTAAACTCACCGTATAATTGGGCAACCAATGTTTTGTTGTGCGAAAGGATGAGTGTTGGTTTCTGTGTTCGCTGAATAACATTGGCTATTGTAAACGTTTTTCCCGAGCCGGTAACACCAAGCAAGACCTGATTTTTTTCGCCATGATTTACTCCTTCCACCAATTGCTGAATGGCTTCGGGCTGGTCGCCGGTAGGAACAAAAGGGGAAGTAAGATTGAAGGGCATTATTTTTCGAAAATAGATTTCGGTTTCTTGAGTTGATTAAGTTTTCTGAGTTGAAAAATAAGCTCAGAATGTTTTAACTAAATAAATTTTTACAATGAAAGCTTACAGTACGTTCAGCAGTTGCTCTTTTATTTTTTCCAACTCATCTTTCATGAGAATGACAGCTTTTTGAATGTGTACATCATTTGCTTTAGATCCTGTGGTATTAATTTCTCTTCCCATTTCTTGCAAAATAAAAGAAAGTTTTTTTCCTTTACTGGGCTCTGTTTCCTTTAAAACGGATTTAAAATAATTACAATGGTTAAGTAACCTCACTTTTTCTTCTGAAATATCTATTTTCTCTATGTAATAAATAAGTTCTTGCTCTAACCTATTGGTATCATATTTTTCCGATCCTACCTGTTGTTCTAATAATTTCACCAACCCCTCTTTTATTTTTGTTCGTCTTTGGGGTTCCCATTTTTCAATAGCTGCTTGATGCAATTCAATAGCTTCCACCCTTTGTAATATGTCTTTTTCCAAAGAGACACCTTCTACTTTTCTATGTTGTATTAAAATAGCAATGGCTTCATTGAATAGTACTTGAACTTGCTTCCACTCTTGTTCACTTAAAACCTCATTAGAAGAAGAAACAACATCAGGCATTTTCAAAAGTGTACTTAAGATATTGTCTTTTGCTATACCCAGCTCATCGGCTAATTCCAATATGGGTTGATAATATGATTTTGCTAATTCTTTATTTATAGCAACAGGTTTAGACATTCCACCACTGGACTTTATACTAATAGTAACTTCTACACTCCCTCTAACTAATTCTTCATTTAATTTATTTCTAATTTCCACTTCATAGGGCTTCAACATAGCAGGGATGTTCAACCTTGCATCAAACTGTTTACCATTAAGTGATTTAACTTCTATCAAAATGGTCTTATCATTAAAATTTGCTTCAGCACGACCATATCCTGTCATTGAATATAACATAGAAAACCTTTTTTTAATAATGTATAAAGGTATTAAATAATAGGCAAGCCATCACATTTTTTAAAAATCAATACCTATATCATTTTTTTTGCGTTGCTCATAGGCTGTAAAGTCAAATGCATACAACTTACCAGGACGGTGTGTGACCTCAGATTCCAATTGATGGGTATCAATAAGATAGCCCATAGCAGCAAATTTTTTTCTAAAATTGCGGCGGTCTAATTTACAATTCAAAATAGATTCATAAACATTTTGTAACTGTCTTAAAGAGAACTGGGGAGGAAGTAAATTAAAAGCTAGTGGATGTTCTTGAATTCTTTTTCGTAACCAAGTTACACAAGCCTCTAAAATTTCTTTATGGTCAAATGCCATTTCAGTGATAGTATCTATGGAATGCCAATCTAAATCGTGATCTGTAATTGATAAAGCGTGGTCCTTAATATTTAACAAAGAAGCATAAACTGTTGTGACTACCCTTCCCCCAGGATGTCTATGGGGTTTACCAAAACTACGCACCTGCTCTAGATATACATTTTTCATACCTGTTCTTTCAAAAAGTACCCGGTGGGCCGCTTGGTCCAAATCTTCATTGGATTTTACATTATCCCCTAAAAGAGAGTATAAATTACTATAGGGCGGTAAATCACACTTTATCAGAAGTACTTTTAAAAAATTTCCATCAAAGCCAAAAATGACACAATCCACAGTCAGCGGCACTCTTGGATAAGAGTCCACTAAAGCCACCGCCTCTTTATAAGAAGTTGTAGCCTTGTCACCTATAGGAGTATATTGGTGGGGCATAAGTAATTAAAAAATAAAAATTTCTTATTCTAAAATACGAAATAAAAGAATAAAACAATTTGTATTTTAGCAGACATTTTATAGTATGTACAAGAGTGCCCAAATAAAGAAATATCAATCCCTTACCAAACAGTACTTGGCACAACCTCACGCTATTGAATTAAACCCACTAAAAGAACTACTTAAATTTCACGAGTACCAGTATTATGTAGCTAATGAACCTTTCATTAGCGATTATGAGTATGATCAATTATATCAACAACTCATTACTATAGAATCGGCCAATACCTCCTTAATTTCTAAAGACTCTCCCAGCCAAAGAGTAGGTAATAGCTTAAATAACTCTTTTGAGACAGTGGCACATTTGGTTCCTATGTTAAGTTTGGAAAATAGTTATAATGCGGAGGACTTATATGATTTTGATCGTAAAGCCAAAGAAGGCACTGGAGTCAATGAAATAACTTATTGTGTAGAACCAAAATTTGATGGAGCAAGTATTTCATTAATCTATGAAAATGATTTACTAGTTCGCGCCTGCACAAGAGGCGATGGAGTGGAAGGAGAAGATATCACTAATAATATTAAACAAATTAGATCCATTCCGCTAAGTATTCCTTTATTAGAAAATGGAATACAGCAAATAGAAATTAGAGGTGAAGTAATAATGAGTAAAAAATCGTTTGCAAATTTTAATGAAAAATTAAAAGAAAAGCAAATGGCAGTGCTCGCCAATCCTCGCAATGCGGCTGCAGGCAGTTTAAGAATGAAAGATCCTAAAGAAGTGGCTTCAAGAAATTTAGAGGCCTTTATTTATCATATCAGTTATTTTTTACCTGCCCCTAAAACTCCTTTAACACCTTTATTAAATACCCATAGTGGTTCTTTGTCGTTATTATGGAATCTAGGTTTTAAGTCGCCACAAAAAGAAAAACAAATAATTAAAGGAATAGAAAAGGTAGTAAAATTTTGCAATGAATTTGAATTAGAGCGAGACACACTTCCTTACGAAATTGATGGATTAGTGATTAAGGTAGACGATCTAAGTTTACAAGAAAAACTAGGAATGACCTCTCATCATCCCAGATGGGCCATTGCTTATAAATTTAAAGCAAGACAAGCTACTACCATTTTAGAAGCGGTAGAATTTCAAGTGGGCAGAACGGGCGCCGTCACTCCTGTAGCAAAATTAAAATCTGTAGCCCTTGCAGGAGTAACTATCTCAAGTATTTCAATGCATAACGAAGATTATATTAAAGAAAAAGATTTAAGATTAGGTGATACTGTAATAATTGAAAGAGCAGGTGATGTCATTCCGCAAATTGTTCAATCCATTCCCAAATTGCGAACAGGTAAAGAAAAAATGATTCGATTCCCCACCCACTGCCCTGCTTGTAATGCTTTACTTAAAAAAGAAGATACAGAAGCTGTTTGGAGATGTAATAGTCCCTCCTGCACTGCTCAAATAATAGAACGAATCATACATTTTGTGAGTAAAGATGCAATGGATATTAAAAGTTTTGGAGAAGCCAATATTCGTAAGTTTTATGAATTAGGTATCGTTACTACCATTCCTTCTATATATCAACTTGACTATAGTAAAATTTCAGGCCTGGAAGGTTTTGGAAAAAAAAGTATTGAGAATTTAAATGCAGCAATAGAAGCTTCAAAAAAACAGCCTTTGTATAGATTCCTATATGCTTTGGGAATTCGTTTTGTAGGTGAAACCACCGCTAAAACTATTGCCAGTCGTATACATCATATATTAGAATTAAAAAATTTTACTGAGGAAGAATTACAAAGTTTTGAAGATGTGGGCGTCAAAGTAGCTTCTAGTATTTATCAATTTTTCCACGAACCAAAAAATATAGAACTTATCCAAAGTTTAGAAAAATTGGGCTTAAATATGATTCAAACCAATGATACTGCGGTGGATGGAAATTTAGCAGGGCTGCACTTTTTATTTACAGGTACACTTACACAATTAAAACGATCCCAAGCAGAAGCAATGGTAGAAGCCAAAGGTGGCCACATTCTCACAGGAGTAAGTAGTAAACTCAATTACTTAGTGGTGGGCGAAGACGCTGGAAGTAAATTAGAAAAAGCAAAAAAAATAGCCTCTATAAAAATTATAACCGAAGCCGATTTTTTAGCACTTATTAATAATTAAGCAATCATTGCTTTGCTTAAAAGATACTCCGCAATTTGAATGGCATTGGTAGCGGCTCCTTTACGAAGGTTATCACTTACAATCCACATATTTAAAGTTTTTGGCTGCGTCTCATCTCTTCTTAATCGACCCACAAATACTTCATCTTTTTCGTGCGCCCATAATGGCATTGGATACAATTGCTCTTGGTCATTTTGTTGCACAATAACTCCCGCTGCATTCGATAAAATATCAATAACATCATTTAATTCAAATTCATTTTCAAATTCTACATTCACACTTTCACTATGACCTCCCATTACTGGAATACGCACTGTGGTAGCAGTTACTTTTATAGAATCGTCTTGCATAATTTTACAAGTTTCTTTCACCATTTTCATCTCTTCTTTGGTATATCCATTTTCTAAAAAAATATCTATTTGTGGAATCGCATTTAAGTCAATAGTGTATTTATAAGCCATTGCATCGGCCTTAAGGGTTACTCCATTTCTTTCTTCCATTAATTGGTCTACCGCTTTTTTACCAGTGCCTGTAACACTCTGATAAGTACTTACCACTACTCTTTTAATCTTATATTTTAAATGTAGAGGTTGCAAGGCTACCACCATTTGAATAGTAGAACAATTAGGATTGGCAATAATCAAATCTTCCTCACGCAAAACAGAAGCATTCACTTCTGGTACCACTAATTTTTTGGTAGGGTCCATTCTCCAAGCTGAAGAATTATCAATAACACGAATACCCGCTGCCGCAAATTTTGGAGCCCACTCAAGGGAAGTACCACCACCTGCTGAAAATAAGGCTACTGCTGGCTTTGCAGCGATACCTTCTTCCATTGTTACTACTTTATAAGCTTTCCCTTTAAACATAACTTCTTTTCCTTTTGAGCGCGCTGAGGCTACAGGAATTAATTCCGTCACTGGAAAATTTCTTTGTGCTAATACTTCTAACATTTTGGTACCCACTAAACCAGTAGCACCTACCACTGCAACTTTCATATTTATAATTTTACTTTTTTACTATTTATAATTATTAAAAAAAGCCTCCCAATTTCTTGGAAGGCTTCTGAATATATTATTTAACATACAAACAATCAGCACCTTCCTTTTACAGAGGTTTTATCTTTTGTTGTGTATGTTTATACTTATACATAATGGGCACAAAAATAATTCGAATCTATGCAATCTCCAAATTTATACTATTTCAGTATTGAAGTTGACTAATTGAACAAACGATTGTATGCGTTTAGCAATATCTGATTGATTAATTTCAGTTAATCTTTGAGTTCCAAATTTTTCTACACAGAAACTAGCTAATGCACTACCCACAATGATGGCTGATTTCATATTTTCAAAAGAGTAGTCTTTTGTTTTAGCTAAATGTGCCACAAAACCTCCAGCAAAAGTATCTCCTGCACCAGTGGGGTCAAATACTTCTTCCAATGGTAAGGCAGGGGCATAGAAAACTTCATTCTTATGAAATAATAAAGCTCCGTGTTCTCCTTTTTTTATAATTAAGTACTTGGGGCCCATACTCATAATTTTTTTAGCCGCTTTTACTAAGCTAAACTCACCACTAAGTTGACGCGCCTCACTATCATTGACTAATAATACATCCACTAAACTAATGGTATGTAATAAATCGTCCATCATAATTTCCATCCAAAAATTCATCGTATCCATTACAATTAAGGCTGGGCGTTTTTTCATTTGCTTAATAACATTACTTTGCACACCAGGCACTAAATTGCCCAACATTAAAATTTCACAATCTTGATAGCTGTCAGGCACTACGGGTTCAAAATTTTCAAGTACATTTAATTGCGTCTCTAAAGTATCGCGGGTATTCATATCTAAATGATATTTTCCGCTCCAGAAAAATGTTTTTTCATTTTTTTTGATTTGCACCCCTTCTAAAATCACCCCTCTTTTACTCAAGGCATCTAATTCAGAGGAAGGAAAATCTCCCCCCACTACTGAAATTTGTTTAACTGTAGTGAAATTAGAAGCACACCAAGCTATATAGGTGGCGGCACCTCCAATAATTTTATCACTTTTTCCAAAGGGGGTTTCTATAGCATCAAAAGCCATCGACCCTACTACTACTAATGACATATTTTATTTTTTAATTTTCGCAGCGAAACTACGATTAATACATTGAAATTTTTAAGTTCAGTATAAATTATGCCTATTAAAAGAGTAAGTAACTGATTCTCAAAAACTAACAAAAAAGGGCATTTATTTAAAAAAAGTGAGAATTACAAGGACATAATTCTCTATTTTTGTGCTAATATATTAACAAAATTTTCAAAATGGCAAGAATAAAAACGGAAAAAAATGGCTCCAGAAAGGATGTTATAGTAAATAAAGCGGCTACTCTATTTAGAGAAAAAGGATATAAAGCGGCGAGTATGCGTGACTTGGCAGAAGCTGTGGGAGTGGAGGCAGCAAGTTTATATAATCATATAAAATCAAAGAGTGAATTATTACACGAACTAGTTTTTAATGTTGCCAATAGGTTTGTCTTAAAAATGGATGAAATAGAATCTGAACCTATTAGTTCTTTACAAAAAATGGAAAAATTATTACGCTTTCATATTGGTGAAATGATACACCATTATGAAGAAGTATATGTTAGTGATAGAGAATGGAAACATTTATCTGATCCTTATTTATCTAATTACCAAAATCAAAGAAGAGTATATCGCAAAAGAATTGCAGCTATTATTGAAGAAGGTATTAGAAATAAAGAAATAAAGTCTATTGATGCCCCCACCGTAGTTTTAATATTTTTACACGCTGTGAGTGGCATTGAAAGTTGGCACAGATCTACAAAAAGAATTAATGCTGCTGAATTGGAACAAAATATGGTAGCCATTTTAATTGATGGTTTAAAGGCAAATAAATAAAAGCTTTCGAGTTACTATAATAATCTGGCGACACACGCAAGATTTGGTTAACTTTGCTCCATTATATTTACACCGTGTCAGAAAGAAATAATTTTATTGATTACATCCGCATTTTTGCCCATAGTGGCCACGGAGGAGCAGGTTGTAAACATTTTTTACGCAATAAATTAACTGCCAAAGGAGGACCTGATGGTGGTGATGGAGGTAGAGGTGGTCATATTATTCTTAGAGGTAATGCACAATTATGGACCTTATTGCATTTGCGCTATTATAAAAATGTAATTGCAGAGGATGGAGAAAATGGATCTAAAAATAGATGCACGGGCAAAGACGGAAAAGATATTATCATAGAAGTGCCCTTAGGCACTATTGCCAAAGATGAATTAACTGGAAAAGTAGAAGCAGAGATATTAAAAGATGGAGAAGAAATAATATTAATGAAAGGAGGGCGCGGTGGTTTAGGCAATGCTAATTTCGCCACCCCTACTCAACAAGTTCCCGAATATGCACAACCTGGTGAAGAGGGCGTGGAAGGTTGGAAGAATATCGAATTAAAAGTTTTAGCTGATGTAGGTTTAGTAGGCTTCCCTAATGCTGGAAAATCAACTTTACTTTCAGTCATTACAGCTGCTAAACCTAAAATTGCGAACTATGCTTTTACAACTTTAACACCTCAATTAGGTATGGTTGAATACCGCGACAATTTATCTTTCTGTATTGCCGATTTACCTGGAATTATTGAAGGTGCTGCTGAAGGAAAAGGACTTGGCCACCGATTTTTAAGACATATTGAAAGAAATGCTGTTTTACTATTTTTAATTCCAGCCGATTCTAATAATCATAAAAAAGAATTTGAAATTCTAAAAAATGAATTAGAAAAGTTCAATCCTGAATTATTACAAAAAGATTTTATTATAGCTGTTTCAAAATCGGATTTATTAGACGAAGAATTGACCGAAGCTATTGCTAAAGAATTACCTCCTCATATCCCACATATATTTATTTCTTCTGCTATTCAAAAGAATCTTGTAGCATTAAAAGATATTTTATGGAAGGCTTTGAATAAACCAGTATAAGCTACTACTGTCTATCTAATTTTTCTTAAAAACTAAACGGCGCTTGCAGAAGCTTTGACGGCTTTGCTTCTACTATTTTCATCTAAAATAGACTTACGCATTCTTACCGATTTGGGAGTGACTTCTATACATTCATCAAATTGAATATATTCCATACACTCTTCTAAAGTAAACAATAACTTAGGAGTGATACGAACGCTATCATCACTACCGCTGGCACGATGGTTAGTTAATTTTTTCATCTCCACAGCGTTGATATTTAAATCGCCCGGCTTAATATGTTCCGCTAAAATTTGACCTGCATATACTTCTTCACCTGGTTCCACAAAGAAACGACCTCTGTCTTGTAATTTGTCAATAGAGTAAGCAGTAGTTAATCCGCCCGTCTTTGCTACTAACACACCATTACTTCTTCCAGGAATAGGACCTTTCCAAGGTTTATATTCATTAAAACGATGTGCCATAATAGCTTCACCGGCAGTTTGTGTTAACATTTGAGAACGAAGTCCAATTAATCCTCTAGAAGGTATATCAAATTCTAAATGCTGCATACTACCTTTCGATTCCATAATAAGCATCTCCCCTTTCTTCTGAGTTACTAAGTCAATCACCTTACCACTATATTCAGAAGGCACATCTACCACTAATATTTCAAAGGGTTCATTTTTGCGGCCCTCTATTTCTTTAACTAATACTTGCGGATTTCCCACGGTTAATTCATATCCTTCACGACGCATTGTTTCTACTAGTACGCCTAAGTGTAAAATACCACGACCAAATACCAAGAAACTATCGGCACTATCTGTTTCCTCTACACGCAAGGCTAAGTTTTTTTCAGTTTCTTTCATTAAACGATCACGAATATGGCGCGAAGTAACAAACTTACCTTCCTTTCCAAAGAAAGGAGAGTTATTAATACTAAATGTCATACTCATAGTGGGCTCATCCACACTAATCACAGGCAAAGCTTCTGGATTTTCAGGATCAGCAATAGTATCACCAATACTAAAATCTTCTAAACCTACCACGGCACATAAATCACCAGATATCACTTCTGTTACTTTGCGCTTACCCATTCCCTCAAATACATACAATTCTTTTACTTTATTTTTCTTAATCGAACCATCTGCTTTTACTAGTACCACATTTTGACCTTCTTTAATAGAACCTCTTTCTACTTTACCAATGGCAATTCTTCCTAGAAAAGAAGAATAATCCAAAGAAGTAATTTGCATTTGTGTTGGCCCTTCTTTTACATTAGGCCCTGGAACATATTTTAAAATTCCATCCATTAAAGGAAATATATCTTCACAAGGGGTAAGGCTATCGTTGAACCAACCATTTTTACCACTACCATAAAAAGTAGGAAAATTCAATTGGTCTTCTGTGGCATCTAAATTGAAAAACAATTCAAAAACTGCATCGTGCACTTCATCAGGACGACAATTATCTTTATCCACTTTATTAATAATTACAAGTGGCTTTAAATTTAATTGTAATGCTTTTTGTAAAACAAATCGAGTTTGAGGCATAGGTCCTTCGAAAGCATCTACTAATAAACAAACACCATCGGCCATTTTTAATACCCTTTCAACTTCACCTCCAAAATCGGAGTGGCCTGGTGTATCAATAACATTTATTTTAACATCCTTATAAGTTACGGAAGCGTTCTTACTTAAAATAGTAATACCCCTTTCTCTTTCCAGCTCATTGCTATCCATTATTAATTCACCTGTCTCTTGGTTATCTCTGAATACTTTGGTTGCGTGCAAGATTCTGTCCACCAAAGTGGTTTTACCGTGGTCAACGTGGGCTATAATAGCAATGTTTCTTATTTCCATGTACTGTTTTAAGGCTGCAAAGGTAAATGGTTTAAAGCTCCTAAAAAAACAAATGAGAAAAAATGGAAAAATAAGATTTACACTCTTATATATATCTTATATTTATTTAATATATAACCTAGTAACCAACAAACTAGCATATAAGAAACAGCAAAGCCAAGGGAAGCCCAATAAGAAGGTAAATGAGCAAAACTGTGGGTATATATCCACTCAAAGCAGCTCTGATTTCCTATTTGAATGATGTACAAACAGCTTACTAAAAGTTCAGAAAATAGATAAATAACCAGTGGATTTTTTCCAAAGACTTCAAAAAATCTTGAAAATTGAAGTTGGTTTTGCAACTCAATTCTATAAATAATGGTTGCTAAAATAATCATATCCAACCCCACGGTTAAAACCACAAATGAGCTAGTCCATAATTTTTTATTGATAGGAAATTGATAATTCCACATAAAAGCTAAAAATACAAAACCTGCTCCCCACATTAATAATTGCGTAAGACCTTCATAAGTTTTACCATTTTCTTGTACCAAGATGCCAACTCTATATCCAATAAGAACATTTACAATGGCAGGAAGGGTACTTATCCAACCTTCTGGATCAAAGGCAAAACCTTCACCATGATACATATGCTGATCTCCCATCAACCACTTATCAAATTGAATACCTACATTACCTGTAATACTTAAAGGGTCGCCTGCTACACCATAATGCATAGAGATATACCAATAAGACAATAATAAAACTCCTGCTAAAACCATCATCACTCTTTCGTGCATATAGTGAGCAATAATGGCTGCAATTCCATAACATAAAGCTATTCTTTGCAAAACACCCAATATTCTAGTTTCACTTAAAGGCCCTGTAAAAGGGAACCAATACATTAAAAATCCTAATAAAAAAATAAGCAGCGTGCGCTTTGTAATTTTAAATAAAAATGTGGCATTACTTAACTTATCCCATTTAGGTAAAACAAAACTCATTGCATTACCCATCGCAAATAAAAAGGAAGGGAATACTAAATCAGTGGGTGTAAAACCGTGCCATTTAGCGTGTAATAAAGGAGCGAATGTAAGTGCGCCATCACCAGGCGTATTTACAATGATCATTAAACAAATGGTCATTCCTCTAAAAACATCTAGAGATAAAAATCTTTGATTTGACATAAGTTTACTTTAAAAGGTTAAGTTACGAAAAATTAATGATTGAAACTGAGCACTACTACTATCTCTACATTAGAGGTATAGTAATAAGTATATTGGTTTTGTTATCAAATTAACTTCCTAATTCAAATAAAGTATTGAGAATCAAAATTATTATTAATCAATGACTCTTTTCTTTTTAGAAGAAACATAAGTATATACTGCAGGAATAACAAATAAGGTTAACACCAAAGAAAATAATAATCCTCCTACTACAACAGTACCCAATGGTTTACGGCTTGTAGCAGCAGCCCCTAAACTAATGGCAATAGGCAATGCCCCCAAGGCGGTTGCTAAACTAGTCATTAAGATAGGTCTAAAACGCTGACTGGCAGCTTCCAATACAGCATCCGCAATAGATAACCCTTTTTGTCTTTTTTGATTGGCAAATTCTACAATTAAAATTCCATTTTTGGTAACCAAACCAATTAACATAATAATACCAATCTCAGAAAATATATTAAGTGTTTGTCCAAAAATCCATAAACATAATAAAGCACCAGCAATAGCTAGAGGAACAGTAAGCATAATTATAAATGGATCTTTAAAACTTTCAAATTGAGCAGCCAATACTAAATAAATTAAAATCAATGCTAAAAATAAAGCATACGATATATTGGATGAGCTTTCTGTAAAGTCTCTGGAAGGCCCGCTTAAAGCGGTTTGAAAAGATTCATCTAAAACTGTTTTTGCTATTTTATTCATAGCATTAACACCATCTCCAATAGTTTTTCCTTCTGCTAAAGAGGCAGATATAGTGGCAGAATTAAAACGATTGTAATGAAATAAAGTAGGCGGATTACTATTCTCCACTAATTTGAGTACACTTGAAATGGGAATACTTTCTCCTCTATTATTTCTTATGTATAATTTATTAATATCAGTAGGCGTAGACCTGTCTCCTCTTTGCACTTGTGTAATTACTTCATATTGACGATCATTCATAATAAAATAAGCAGAACGAGCGCCACTAAAAGCAGATTGTAAAGCTTGAGATATATCGGCAGTACTTAAGCCTAAATCTCTTGCACGCATTCTATCAATAGTTAAGTCAAATTCAGGTTTAGTAAATTTCAAATTCACATCCACATTTTGAAAAGTTTTATCTTTTCTAGCTGCTTCCAAAAATTTGGGAATCACAGCGTGTAATTTATCAAAATCTAAATTTTGAATAATAAACTGAACGGGTAAGGAACCCCTACTCATCAAACCCACTGATATAGTTTGTTCTTCAATAGAGAAAACCCTTACATCTTTAAATTTTTTGAACTTTTTATTTAAGTCAGCTACAATTTCAGTTTGTGTTCTATTTCTATTAGCAATAGGTACAAAACCCACCCTACTACTAACGGTACTTCCTCCTTGTCCCCATCCAGGCACACTTCCAAAAGTAAATGCGTGCTCAGGAACAGAATCTTGAATGAGTCTTACTGCTTTTAAGAAATTTCCTTTCATCTCTTCATAACTAATACCTTCCTGTCCTGTTAAATTAACCCTCACTGCTGATTTGTCTTCTATAGGAGCCAATTCACTTTGAATATTTTTGCCAATGGCAAATATGATTACTATACAGGCCATTACCACTACCCAAGACACCCAACGAATTTTCAAAAATGCAGTTAATAAATTTTTATACCCTTGCTCCATACCTTTAAAGAAGGGTTCTGTTTTTTCATAAAAACTTCCCTGCTTTCCATCCTTTCTATTAAGATACACATTTAATACAGGAGTAATTGTTAGAGAAACAAATGCAGATACCAAAACGGCACCCGCAATAACCACACCGAATTCTTTAAATAAAGAACCAATAAATCCTTGTAAGAAAATTACTGGCATAAACACTACAGCTAGTGTAATAGAAGTTGAAATTACTGCAAAGAAAATTTCTTTACTTCCCTCTTTGGCTGCTTCCTTAAGGGGTAGCCCTTCTTCCAATTTTCTAAAAATATTTTCCGTGACCACAATACCATCATCCACCACAAGACCCGTAGCAAGTACAATGGCTAATAAGGTTAATACATTAATTGAAAAGCCTGCTACATACATAATAAAGAATGTAGCAATTAAAGAAATAGGTATATCAATAAGTGGCCTTATGGCAATTAGCCAGTTTCTAAAAAAGAAAAATATAACTAATACCACAAGTCCAAATGAAATAAATATGGTTTCTCTTACCTCTTGTAAGGCACGACGAATGGTTTTAGTATTATCAATGGGTACTGCAAATTCAATATCTGATTTGTTAGATTTTTTTACTTCTTCTAATCTTTTATAAAACTCATCTGCAATTTTGATATAATTAGCTCCCGGTTGAGGAGAAATATTAATAATAACTGTTTGAACTCCATTGAAAAAAGTTCCTTGGTCTTCCTGTTCTGGACCTAATTCAACTTTAGCAACATCAGCTAGTTTTACAATTCCAGTAGCATCTTGTTTTAAAATTATGTTTCTAAAATCAGACTCTGTAGTAAGTCTTCCCAAGGTATTAATTATAAATTCTGTTTTTTTGCCATAAATTTTACCTGCAGGCAATTCAATATTTTCTTTATTTAAAGCAGTTTGTATATCATTAAAGGCAATTCCATAAGCATTTAATAAATCTGGATCAGGGAAAATGCGCATAGAAAATCTTTTTCCTCTAACTCCAACACTACTTACTTCATCAATAGTTTGAAATCTTTGTTGTAAAACATTTTCTGCATACTCTGTTAATTCAAAAGCACTTTTTGTTTTACTTCTTAAGGTCATTAATATGATAAAGTCTGCATTGGCATCTGCTTTAGAAACTATGGGTGGATTATTTATATCTTCTGGTAAACTTCTTGCTGCTTGACTTACTTTGTCTCTTACATCATTGGCAGCTGTTTCTAAGTTCACGCCTAAATTAAATTCTACCGTAATATTAGAAGAACCAATAGAACTTGAAGAGTTAATAGTTCTAATGCCAGGTATACCATTGATCGATTTTTCTAATGGCTCAGTAATTTGATTTTGTATTACCTGAGAGTTGGCGCCAGAATAAGAGGTTTGTACATTGATAATAGGTGGATCCACTGCAGGATATTCACGCAAAGCTAAAAAGGTAAAACCCACCACACCAAAAATAATAATACCCAAGTTCATTACTGTGGCTAGTACAGGTCGTTTTAAAGAAAGTTCAGATATGTTCATTCAATAATTTTATTTAAAAAGCACTCTATAGGTACTATTTGGTAATATCTTGCATAGGTAGTGTTTTACCTACTTTAATTTTACTGCCTTGTCTTACAAAGAGCATTCCTGCTACAATAACACTGTCTCCCACATTAAGTCCTTTGGTAATTTCAACAGCACCCGCTGTTCTATATCCTGTTTCTACATCTACTAATTGGGCCATACCCTTTTTTACAATAGCAATTTGTTTACTTTTTGATTCGGGTATAATAACATTGGTAGGCACCATAATACTTGGTTTTTTGTTGGTCTCAGGTAAATACACTTTTACATAAGCACCTGGCAACAAATTACCTTGTAGTTGTGCACGAACTTTAATGTTTCTTGTAGTAGCGTTAATTTGAGGCTCAATAGCAAAAATGGAAGCATTCATTTTTGTATTGGCAGATAACTCTATTCCTTCTACTTTAATTGACTTTCCCACTTTAACATAAGATTCATACATTTCAGGTAATGTAAAATCAATTTTAAGTTTGTCTATTTTTTGTAAAGTAGCAATAGTTGTGGTAGTATTGATGAAGGCACCAAGGCTTACTTGTCTTAAACCCATTTGACCAGTAAAAGGTGCTTTAATGACTGTCTTATCAATTAAAGATTGTGTATAAGCTAAATCTGCTTTTGAACTTTTTACTTGTTGTAAGGAAATATCATAATCACTTTGATTAATGCCTTTCACTTTTAACAATTGTAAATTTCTTTGCTCGTTAATCATAGCTAAATCCAACTGTACTTTAATTTTTTCAAGTTGTGCTTGTAAGTCGGCATCATTTAATTTAGCTAAGACCGTTCCTGCTTGTACCAGTTTACCCTCAGGAATTTGTAAAAAAGTAATTCTTCCATTGGTTTCGGGATGCAACTCCACAGACTCTGTGGCAAGTACACTACCCGTAACTTCTATGGTTTTATCTACCACTTGAGTTTCAGCTACAGAAATGTCAACAGAAACAGGGGCATTGGCATTGAATTTGTCAAAGCCTTTTGGATTTTCTTTACAACCTACCAGGATAATAAAGCTGGCAAATGAAAAAATAAATATATTTCTCAAAACATTGATTTTTAGCTTCCCAAGATAGCTAAAATTTGTATTTTTTTAAAAAGAAAATGGATAAAAGGCAGTGCATTTAACTCAATATAGGCTTGATTTAGTGCTGTTTTTTAAACTCTTCTAATTTCTTTTCAATATAATAGCCCAATTCAAGGTCATTTAATAGACCTAGAACCTCATAAGAAGGTCGACAGAAATTCATAAATCGCTCTAATTCCGCACCCTCTAAATGCGTAATTTTAATGACAAATCTTTTGGTAAATCTATATTGAATATATTTTTCTTGTTCTTGAGAAATTAATCGTTTTTGTAAAAATTGTAAGTTTCGATTTCTTTTTACACGAAACATATTAATAATGGCATCTAAATCCAAACCAATAGTTAAACCGTTGGGGCCTAACATTTGCTGTCCACTACTTAATCTAATGCCTGGAGCTTGATAATTAAAATATTTAGCATAGTCGAGTCTATTTTGTAAGGAATCTAATCTGTAATAACTATTTCTAACGCGCACTTCTGGTAAATCAAATCCAGTCACGTGAATCATTACATTAAAATTGCTAAGATCTTCAATTGTATCAATAGGATATTTTTGCGTTGCTTTACCAAATAAAGAAAACCATACTGAATCTTTTGCTTTAACATTTATGGAATATCTTCCTAATGAATCGGTAAAAGTGTGATAACTACCACTAAAAACAATTACTGATTCAATGGGTCTTCTACCAGAAATATCATACACTACTCCACTCACCTGAGTGCTTTGTGCAGCTACATCCCCTGCCCAAAAAATAAATACTAGTAAAATAAAAGAAACCCTAAATTTCATTATGAGTGCAATATTAATAAAGACAGGTTTAAATTATTGAATTTTGAAAAATAATTAACAGGTTTTTACCTTTTGAAAAAATCATACATCACTAAATATGTACACTTGTCCATAGAAATCCAAGTCCAATGGTAGTGAGTACAATCCACTGTGCCGCTATTTTTTGAGTATAAATGAAATAAGTACTTGCTAAAAAAACAAAAGTATAAATCAATATTTGTAATAGGTCATAGGATTGCATTTCAATAGTTATATCTTTAATAAAGTAAAGTGTAGCGCCTAACATAATGCCCACTACTGCTGCATAAATACCTTCTAAGGATCTATAAAAAATAGCATATTTTTTTAAATTCTGCCAAAGAGGGAAAAAGAATAAAACAATAAAAAAACTTGGTAGAAAAATACCCAGACTTCCAACAACAGCGCCCACTATTTGCAAACTAAGGCCTTTTTCTTTTAAAGCAATGGCACTGGTATAACTGGCCACTGAGAAAACCGGACCTGGCATTGCTCTTACAATACCTGCTCCAGTTAAAAAAGCTTCTTTAGAAATTTTCAATACATCTCTTTTATTTTTTTTAATTCTTTCCGAATTAGGTCTGGCTACATATTGTTCATACATCATAGGAATTAATACATCGCCTCCTCCAAAAACAAAAGTTCCAAAACGAAAATTATTTTCAAATAAATTAATAGTTTTATGTGCCTCCCAGTTTTTTCTGGTGGCTTCTTCAGAAATAATACCTGCCGCTAAAAACAAAAAAAGAAAAAGAAATAAACCTCCCCAGCGCATAGATTTGGGAGCAGCACCATCGTTAGGTATTCTTTTTTTACTAAAATTGGTGGCTATGCCCGCTAATAAAATCACCACAGGTATTGCCCAAGGTGATTTAAATGCTAGAAAAATTAAAATGGCAGTGACTAAAAAAATAATTTTTGTAATAGTACTATTAATAGCTTTTTTAAACAATAGAAGCGTAGCGCTAGCTATAAATCCAATAGCCATAGGCTGAATTAAATTAAAAGCTTTTAAGCTATCTCTCATATCAAAATAACTATATGCAATTGCTACCAATGCCATTAATATAGTAGCTGGCAATATCCAAACCAATAAAGTTAAAAAAGCGAGTGCCGTACCCCCTCTTTTATACCCTATCAAAATAATAGTTTGTGTGGAAGAAGCTCCAGGCAATAATTGGCAAAAAGCATTGTATTCCATTAGTTCCTCACTAGAAACATCTTTTCGCTTTTCAACAAAACGGTATTGCATAAGGCCCAAATGAACCTGAGGCCCACCAAAAGCAGTAAGACTGTGTTTTAAAACAGCGGTCAAAAACGATATATGGCGTATTAATTTCAAAAAATAAATCCTTTACCCTAAAAATAATTAAATTTTAGGGTATCTACTACAATTACTATTAAACAAAAGACCTTAATATTTGTCTTATTTAAAAGAGCTTTTAGAACTTATATTAAAACAAAGTAAAATACATTTAATACCTTTGCAGCCTGCACTTAAGCAGCCTACCTGAAGTTAAAAGTTGATACACACTATGATGAAAAATTTTTTACCCTTAATAACCTTATTTTTTTTGAGTAGCTGTGCCTCCACTAATTATTCAAAATGGGAGTCTACCTACGCACAAGAAAAATACCAAGAAATTCCTGATTATAGCCTTCTTCAATATTGGGCGGCACATCCCGAGAAAAAAGACCCTTCTGATAGTGTACCTGCTCCTCTTAGAGCTAGTTATCAACCCAATAATAATGTAGATATATTTTTTGTACATCCTACTACCTACACAGATAGCACTAAACCTTTTGGCTGGACAGCTTCTTTGAATGACTACAAAACCAATCTAAAGACCGATTATACCACTATACTTAATCAAGCGAGTATTTTCAATGAGGCAGGTAGAATATTTGCACCAAGATATCGTCAAGCTCATTTAAAATCCTATACCCCTATTAATAAAATAGATACTGGGTATGCTTTGGCTGCTTTTGATATAGCTTATCAAGATGTAAAAAAAGCATTCGAATATTATTTAGAACATTATAATAATGGCAGACCCATTATTATAGCCTCTCATAGTCAAGGTTCCACACATACCATCAGATTGTTAAAAGAATTTTTTGATGGCAAACCCTTAAGTAAAAAATTAGTGGTGGCTTATGTAGTGGGAATGCCAGTAAACCCTGCCACTTATACATCATTGAAGGCTTGCGATAATCCCAATGCGACGGGATGTATTTGCTCTTGGAGAACTTTTCACGAAGACTACATTCCAGACTTTGTAGCTAGAGAAAAATTTACCGCTATTGTTACCAATCCCCTTTCTTGGTCTAGTACGAATACCCAAGTAGATAGATTTGAAAATACTGGAGCTATTTTATATGACTTTAATAGAATCATTCCTTTTGTGGTAGGCGCTAACAATCACGAAGGTGTTTTATGGACAGAAAAGCCTCATTTCTTAGGAAGTTTTTTATACAAAACTGAAAATTATCATATAGCAGATTATAATTTTTACTATATGAGTGTAAGAAAGAATGTGGCTGATAGAATTAAAAGTTTTATGGCTGCCCATAAATAGCTTACGCATTAATTTCCAACTACACTTAGAAATTTAATACGCATAATTTTTAACTGCTCCCAAGAATAATTATTTTCACTAAGTTCCTCTTGTGCAATTTGTAAGGAAGAGGTTTCACAATTTTTAAAATAGTCTAGAATTTCTTCTTGGTCATATTCATCCAACCATTCATCAATGGCATAATCTAAATTTAATTTAGTGCCACTAGCTGCAATAGCTTCCATTTCTTCTAATAAATCTTCTAGTTTAAGGTCTTTATTTTTAGCAATGGTTTCTAAAGGAATTTTTTTATCTACATTTTGAATGATATAAATTTTATGATTGAATTTATTGGCAACCGATTTCATTACAAAGTCATCCGGCTTTTCAATATTATTTTCATTCACATATTCTTGTATCATTTCTACAAAAGGCTTGCCATATTTGAGTGCTTTACCTTTGCTCACGCCCTGACATCTATCTAATTCCTCAATACTAGTAGGATACAGCGTAGCCATATCTTGTAAAGAGGTCTCTAAGAAAATCACAAAAGGAGGTAAGCTAATTTTCTTAGCTACTTTTTGTCTTAAATCTTTTAACATTTCAAATAAAACTTCATCCGTAGCACCTGCAGACTCAGGCCCCTCTGTATCCTCCTCCTCTGTCGAAGTATTATCAAAAACATTATTTAAAACAATTTTAAAACTGCTGGGTTTTTTTAAAAACTTACTGCCTTTCTCTGTAATTTTTAATAAACCATATTCTTCAATATCTTTTTCAATAATACCTTCTAGCATAGCTTGTCTTACTAAGCTATTCCAAAATAAGGCGTCGTGGTCTTTTCCTGAACCAAACTCAGGAAGTTTTTCGTGTCGGTACAATCCTAGCTGAGGTGTATAATCTCCTATAATTACCTGAATCACATAATCAGCCACAAATTTTTCATTCAACGCTTCAATCACTTTTAATAATTGAACCAACTGTAATTTGGCTTCTATTTTTTCTTTTGGTTGAAGACAATTATCACATTTACCACAATTTTTATCTTGCCAATTTTCTCCAAAATAATGTAATAAACTTCTTCTTCTGCAAGCACCACTTTCTGCAAAAGCTACAGTTTCATCAATCAACTGTGCCCCCACTTCTCTTTCACTTAAAGGTTTATCTCTTAAAAAATGTTCTAATTTAGAAACATCTTTATGAGAATAATATAAAATACAATTTCCTTCTAAACCATCTCTACCTGCACGACCTGTTTCTTGATAATAATTTTCAATCGATTTTGGAATATTATAATGAATCACAAAACGAATATCAGGTTTATCAATACCCATTCCAAAGGCAATAGTGGCCACAATTACTTGTACTTCCTCACTTAAGAATTGATCCTGCCTAGTAGCTCTTGATTTTTGATCTAGTCCGGCGTGATAGGCCACCGCTTTAATTTTATTGGCAACTAATAAATCGGCTAACTCTTCGGTTGTTTTTCTATTCAAAGTATAAATGATACCGCTTTTGCCTTTATGTTTAGAAATATATCTTACAATATTTTTTACTGTAATTTCTTTTTTTAATTTAGGCTGCACCTCATAATAAAGATTCGTTCTATTAAAAGATGAAATTAAAATGGATGGCTTGCGTAAAGCTAAATTTTTAACAATATCGCTTTGTACTTTAGGTGTGGCAGTGGCCGTGAGTGCAATAATAGGTGCGTTTGCATTAATCTCTTCCATCATTTCTCTAAGTCTTCTGTATTCTGGTCTAAAATCGTGTCCCCATTCAGAAATACAATGAGCTTCATCAACTGCAAAAAATGAAATAGTTAAATCGCTAAAAAAATCTAAATTTTCTTGCTTCGTCAAAGTTTCTGGTGCCACATATAATAACTTGGTTTTACCACTTAACAAATCGTCTTTGACTAATTTTATTTGTCCTTTATTTAAAGAAGAGTTTAAAAAATGAGCTACTTCATCTTTTTCACTATAGCCTCGCACAAGATCTACTTGATTTTTCATTAAAGCAATTAATGGAGAAACCACAATAGCACAGCCGGGTAACATTAAAGCAGGTAATTGATAACATAAACTTTTACCTCCCCCTGTGGGCATTATCACAAAAGTATCTTTACCCCCCAACAAACTCACGATGGCTTTTTCTTGGGTACCCTTGAATTCATTGAAACCAAAGTGAAGCTCCAATGCCTTTAATAATTCGGTGCGACTAAATGTACTTTGCTTGGAAGTAGTTGCGGGTATTTTTTTTATGGTTTTTTTAGTCGTCGCCATTTGTAATTATCTTAAAATCAACTATTTCGGTATAAAATAGGTATATAAGTTAACGAAAATTATTCACTATTGTTCAACTAATTACATTTTTTTATAAAAAAACTTTTTAAGGAATTTTTAAAAATAGGGATGGATATGCTTGAAACATTAACTTTGCTGCTTCTTATACCGCTTATGGATAATCAAATTACTGCCATTGCTCAAAGAACCCTCGACATTGAAGCGGCAGCCATTCAAGGCTTAGCAAAATTTATCGATACCTCTTTTGTTGAATCAGTCAAAGCTATCTATGCTTCCAAAGGGCGTTTGGTGATTAGTGGTATTGGAAAAAGTGCCATCATTGCTCAAAAAATAGTAGCTACTTGTAATTCCACAGGCACCCCTGCTATTTTTTTACACGCTGCCGATGCCTTACACGGCGACTCTGGAATTATTGATAAAGAAGATATTGTTTTAATTATAAGTAAAAGTGGAGAAAGCCCTGAAATAAAAAATTTAGTTCAATTAGTAGAAAGTTTTGGGAATGCCATCATTGCAATGATAGGTAATAAAGAAAGTTACCTGGCCCAACACGCTCAATGGGTATTGAACACGAGTGTAGAAAAAGAAGCTTGCAAACATAACTTAGCACCTACTTCTTCCACTACCGCACAAATGGTGATGGGTGATGCGATAGCAATGTGCTTGATGGAATTGAAAAAAATTCAAGTAAATGATTTTGCAAAATTTCATCCAGGGGGTAATTTAGGAAAGAGATTAACACTCACTACTGGTCAAATAGCACAAGTAAATCCCAAACCAGCAGTGCAAGCTCATACAAGTTTAAAAGAAGTAATTTTTGTTATTTCAAAAAACAGACTAGGCGCGGCTGTAGTAGTCAATGAAAATCAAAAAGTAGTAGGCATTATCACAGATGGTGATATTCGAAGAATGCTAGAAAACCATTCAAGCATACAAGACTTAAACGCTGCTTCCATTTTACACTCAGCTCCCATCACTATTGCCCCCGATGCATTAGCTATTGAGGCTTTGTCTTTAATGGAACAAAAAGATATCAGTCAATTAATAGTAGCTCAAGACAATACTTATCTAGGATTGATACACATACACGACTTAATGAAAGAGGGTATTTTATAAATTCAGACAAGATGCAAAACAAACATCATTATGTGGCCATTATGGCGGGAGGAATAGGAAGTAGATTTTGGCCTATGAGTAGAACAGCCTACCCCAAACAATTTTTAGATGTTTTAAATTCAGGTAAAACTTTAATTCAATGGACTTACGAAAGATATGTACAATTTTTACCTGTTGAAAATATCTTTATTGTTACTTCAGAAGAATATGTTTCCATTGTTGCCACTCAACTTCCCGATTTACCCAAAGAAAATATTTTAGCAGAGCCTAGTAAAAAAAATACGGCGGCTTGTATTGCCTATATTTCTTTTAAATTGGCACAAAAAGACCCTGAAGCTACTTTTGTAGTAGCCCCTAGTGATCATTTAATTTTGGAACAAGAAAAATTTCAAAATATTATTGAAAAGTCGCTTCACTTTGTATCACATATTAAAGCATTGGCCACTTTAGGCATTCAACCCACCCACCCCAATACTGGTTATGGCTATATTCAATATGAAGGTTTAGAGGTAAGTAAGGATGTTTATAAAGTAAAAACTTTTACCGAAAAACCCACACAAG
>CAXBQH010000027.1:0-24756 GCA_963977985.1 uncultured bacterium | reverse complement strand
ACGATAATTTTATTGGGAATAAATACATATACCCATAGTACAAAAATGGTAATTGTTACTCCCAAAAAAAGTTTAAAATATTTCATAGTTATTAGTTTTTTACCTCTACAAAAGTATTCAATAGCTTTAGAAGGTGCGAAATTACGAACCAATACTTTATGAATTAAAATATGTTATAGAAATTTCTTCCCTTATATTAAAAGGTCTTAGATAGTTTTAACATTGAATTTATTTTTATTCATTTTCGTTGAAAATAGAATTACTTAAATACTGAAAAGCTTCCATTGCGCCCAAGTATTCACAGGTTCTAGCGCCTGCTTTATTTGCATTTCTTACTATGTTTTTCCATTGAGAAAGGGTAACTAGGCTAAGCTCTTTTAAAGCTTGTTGGTTTAATTGATATAGAACCGCGCCTACAAAAGCGTCACCCGCACCGGTACTATCTACTGCTTTTATTGCAATACTTTCAATAATTTCAATATGCTCTCCTAAGCAAAGCAATGTACCTTGCTTGCCTAAGGTAATAGTAAAAATAGCTTTCGTTTTTTTTCTTAATGCTAGGGCAGCTTCTTGAACCGAAGTTGTGGCTGTAATTAATAATGCCTCTTCATCGCTGAGTTTAAAAAAATCACATTGTTCAATAAAAGGCATACAGGATTCAATAAAATGCGCTTGATTATTTTGAAAAAGCAAATGCCTATAATTGGGATCAAAGCTTATCACGCATCCATTTTGTTTTGCTTGGGTTAATAATTTTTGATAAGTCATTTGAAGAGGCCCTGGTAAAAAAGCAGTGGCTGATCCGAAGTGGACAATGCTATATTCTTTCAATTGAAGAGAGTGTAAATCTTCAAGGGTTAATTCTTTATCTGCACCTCTATTAAAATAAAAATCTCTTTCCCCTTCATTCATTAATGATACAAATGCAAAAGTGGTAAAATAATTTTTGTCTTTAATAAGTAAACTTGTTTCCACCCCCATTTTTTCTAATAAATCTGTAAGGTGCTGGCCAAAAGGGTCATCGCCTACTTTAGCAGCCATACTTACTTTGCCTCCTAAGGCGGCAATAGCAGCTGCTACATTGGCGGGAGCACCCCCTGCTTTTTTTATGAAATGTTGGCCCTCTTTTAATGATACATTTACATCTGTGCAAATCATATCAATTAAAGCCTCCCCAATACATAGTACTTTCATTGTATATTTTATATAATTAAATATAGTCATTTTTTAAATTCTTTAGTTTTTGTATCCTACCCATAAAAGGGCTGTATCTTCGTACAGTTAAATTTATCTTTGCTTTATGTCTATAGAAATTAGTTACTCTAAAGCACAAGTATTGGAAGCCTTGCGTTATCACTTCATTAAACAACCAGAAATAAAAACTTTAATGATAGTAGTAAATGTATATGCCATTCTTACGGGCACTTTATTGTTTATGAAAAAAATTCGACCTGAATTGTTTTTATTGGGTTCGGTATTATGGATTCTACTTTTGGTTTTATTTTGGTTTGTGATGCCTCAAGTATTTTATAAAAAAACAACCTTGTTTTCTTTAACTTGGAATTTTAGCTTCGATAATTATAAAGCAAGTTTAAGTTCCCCTCAAGCAGAGGCTGTATGGAACTGGAAAGAAGTCACTCACTATTTTGAAAGCCCCCATTTTTTTCATATTTATTTTGGCCCTAAAACCTTTTTTATAATTCCTACCCATCCCATAGATAGAGAAACGCAACAAGCCTTAAGAGCAATTCTAAAAGATATAAAAGGCTATTAAAAAACAAGACAGAAGGTTATCCACTTTTATTGTCCACTTTTGTTATCCATTTAGTATAAAAACTATCCTTTTAACTACTAACTGTTCGCTAAAATTGACCCTGGAAAGGCTCATTTTTAATGATTTATAAGCTAATTGTTGGTAAAATGACCCAAATTACCCGCTGCTAGCCAAGTTTTAAAATGTGTAAACAAAAAGGGAAAAAAACACTTCGTTTTTAACAAATAGTATATTTTTGCGCCGTAAACAAAACCTTTTACAATGTCAGACATCGCTACAAGAGTTAAAAAAATCATCGTTGACAAATTAGGAGTAGACGAAGCAGAAGTTACCTCTGCCGCTTCTTTTACAAATGATTTGGGAGCAGATTCTTTAGACACCGTTGAATTAATTATGGAATTTGAAAAAGAATTTAACATTTCAATTCCTGATGAACAAGCAGAAACTATTACTACCGTTGGTCAAGCTGTTGCTTATTTAGAAGAGCACGCGAAATAACTAAACTTGTTTAGATGTTTCAAGCTGAATCATCGGCATATTTCAATCCGCCTTTTTTAAGCCTTTGCTTTAAAGGCGGATTCTTATTTTAAATCGATTCTTATGCAAACTAAACGCATTGTAGTTACTGGAATTGGAACTTTAACACCTATTGGAAATGACCTCAGTTCCTATTGGGACAGTTTATTGAAGGGTGTTTCAGGCGCAGGAATGATTACTCAATTTGATGCTTCTAAGTTCAAGACAAAATTTGCTTGTGAAATCAAAGGTTTTGATCCGGTTTCTTTTATGGATCGTAAAGAAGCAAGAAAATTAGATCGCTTTTCTCAAATTGCAATGGTGGCTAGTGATCAGGCAGTAGTAGATGCAGGCATTACCAAAGACAATGTAGATCACGATAGAGTGGGCGTTATTTTTGCAAGTGGTATAGGGGGTTTAAATACATTTACAGAAGAGATTACCAATTATGTACAAGGAGATGGTACTCCAAGATTCAATCCATTTTTTATTCCTAAAATGATTTTAGATATTGCTGCAGGGCAAATATCAATGAAGCACGGATTTCGCGGTCCTAATTTTGCTGTGGTGAGTGCTTGTGCTTCAAGTACCCACGCCATTGTAACCGCTGCCGATAACATAAAATTGGGTAAGGCTGATATTATAGTGACAGGTGGAGCAGAATCTGTTATTGGTATAGCAGGAATGGGAGGTTTCAATGCAATGAAAGCAATGAGTGAAAGAAATGACGATCCTGCAACAGCCAGTCGACCTTATGATAAAGACAGAGATGGTTTTATTATGGGAGAAGCTTCAGGAGTTTTAATATTGGAAGAATTAGAACACGCTAAAAAGCGTGGTGCTAAAATTTATTGTGAGGTGGTGGGTGGTGGTGCTACTGCCGACGCCTATCATTTAACTGCACCACATCCAGAAGGATTAGGCGCCAAGAATGTAATGATAGCAGCTTTAAAAGATGCTGAGATGCAAGCTTCTGATATTGATTATATTAACACCCACGGAACCTCCACTCCTTTGGGAGATATTGCAGAAGCCAAAGCCATCACTGCTGTATTTGGTGAGCACGCTTATGATTTAAACATTAGTTCTACTAAATCAATGACGGGTCATTGTTTAGGTGCCGCAGGAGTCATTGAGGCCATTGCTTGTATTCAAGCGGTGATACACGATATTATTCCTCCTACTATCAATCATTTTACAGACGATCCTGAATTGGATCCCCGCCTTAATTTTACTTTTAACACCCCACAAAAAAGAGTGGTGAACGCGGCCTTAAGTAATACTTTTGGATTTGGTGGACACAATGCCTGTGTGATAGTAAAAAAATACAAGGCTTAATTCACAGTGAAAAGAATTCAAAATTTATTATCGCTTTTCAAAAAATCTGATTTTGAAAAAAATGTAGTGCAGCTCATTGGCTATCCCACTAAAAAATTAATTTTATTTCAAACGGCTTTGAATCATAGATCGGTTAGAGAGAATCCATCAGAAAATAATGAAAGATTAGAGTTTTTAGGAGATGCCATTATTGGGGCGGTGGTAGCCGATTATTTATTTAAAAAATATCCATATAAAGGGGAGGGTTTTTTAACAGAGATGCGAAGTAAGATGGTGAATAGACAACAGTTAAATCAAATAGCCCTGCAAATGGGTATTCGTAAATTAACTCGTTTTAATAAGATGGATGGTTCTTTAAAGACGAGTCAAATATTTGGCAACACTTTAGAAGCATTAGTAGGGGCTATATATTTAGATAAAAAATATGAGTTCACTAAGAAGTGGATTGTAGAAAAAATGATTCACCCCTATTTGTTTATGGACGATTTAGAGCAAATAGATATCAATATTAAAAATAAAATAATTGGTTGGGCTTTAAAACAAGGCAAACAAATAGATTTTGTGTTGGCAGGTGAGCAGCTTGAGGGCAGGCGCCGACTTTTTACTATTCACGTAGTGTTAGAGGGAGAAGTTATTGCGGCACAAAAAGGGTATACTAAAAAAGATGCAAGTCAATTAGCGGCGCAAAAAGCTATTGAAATTTTAGGTATTTAAAAGCTAAGCCCCAATTTAAATACTTTGACATAGTTCAATTAATACACCCTGGGTTTGTTTGGGATGAACAAAGCAAACTAATTTATTATCAGCTCCTTTTTTGGGAGTTTCGTTTAAAAGGGTAAACCCAAGTTTTTTTAATCTTTCCATTTCTTTTAAAATATCAGGAACCTCAAATGCGATATGGTGCATTCCTTCTCCTCTTTTTTCAATAAATTTTGCAATTACTCCATTGGGTTGGCTGCTTTCTAATAGCTCAATTTTAGTTGCATTTTGTAGAAAAAAAGCCGTTTGTACTTCTTCGCTGGCTACCGTCTCTTTTTTATAGCAAGGGCTGTTTAATAAGCGTTCATATAAGGGTATGCTTGTTTCAAGGCTTTTAACCGCTATACCAATATGATCTACTTTATAATCCATAATTTGGTTGTTTTACGAATTGGGAAAAAAATAGCTTTAATGCTTAACGAATTCAATAAAATCAAGCCTTAAGCTTTACTTTTGTGCTTTAGAAAAAATCAAATTCGGATATGTTAAAATTACCAATTTATCTCGATCATAATGCAACTACTCCTATGGATCCTAGGGTTTTAGAAGCAATGATCCCCTTTTTTGTTGAAAATTTTGGAAATGCCGCTAGTCGTAACCATTCTTTTGGATGGAAAGCAGAGGAGGCGGTAGATTATGCCCGTGAACAAGTGGCCCAATTAATAGGTGCCGACCCTAAGGAAATTATTTTTACCTCTGGTGCTACAGAAGGCGATAATTTAGGTATCAAAGGGGTATATGAAATGTATGCAAGTAAGGGCAATCACATTATTACCTGTAACACAGAACATAAAGCGGTTTTAGACACTTGCAAACACTTAGAAAAATTAGGCGCAGAAGTAACTTATTTAGAAGTGCAACCCGATGGCTTAATAGATTTAAAACAATTAGAAGCTGCTATGAAGCCTACTACTATTTTAGTAGCCATTATGTATGCTAATAATGAAATTGGTGTTATACAACCCGTTAAAGAAATTTCAGCCATAGCTAAAAAGCACGGCGCTTTATTTTTTACAGATGCTGTTCAAGCAGTAGGTAAAATCCCTGTGGATGTGAATGCTGATGGTATTGATATTATGGCTTTCACCGCGCATAAAATGTATGGTCCTAAAGGCGTAGGTGCTTTATATGTAAGAAGAAAGAATCCTCGCGTAAAAGTGACTGCACAAGTAGACGGAGGCGGACACGAAAGAGGAATGCGCAGCGGAACTTTAAATGTTCCAGGTATTGTGGGTTTTGGAAAAGCTTGCGAACTAGCTCGATTAGAAATGGCCGCAGATACTGCTAGAATTTCAAAGTTGAGAGATAAATTAGAAAATGCATTAAAACAAATAGAAGAATCTTATGTGAACGGAAATCCAGCACATCGATTACCCCACGTAAGTAATATTTCTTTTAAATATGTGGAAGGAGAAGGATTGATGATGGGCTTTAATAAAGATATTGCGCTGTCATCGGGTTCTGCTTGTACCTCTGCTTCTTTGGAGCCAAGCTATGTTTTAAAAGCACTTGGACTAGGTGATGATTTAGCCCATAGTTCACTTCGTTTTGGCTTAGGAAGATATACTACTGAAGAGCAAATAGATTACACCATCAAAGCAGTCACTGATACGGTCTTGAAGTTAAGAGAAATGAGTCCTTTATGGGAGATGTTTAAAGAGGGTGTGGATATTGATTCAATTCAATGGGCGCATCATTAATTCAGTAAAAAAGGGGTTATAAATTTTTTAGTAATTTTGTAAAAATAAAATAATAAAACAATGGCATATTCTGATAAAGTAATTGATCATTATTCTAATCCTAAAAATGTAGGAACCTTAGATAAAGCCTCTAAAAGTGTGGGAACAGGTTTAGTAGGTGCTCCTGAGTGTGGGGATGTTATGCGTTTACAAATCCAAGTAGACGAAGCTACTGGCGTTATTACTGATGCAAAATTTAAAACATTTGGTTGCGGTTCTGCGATTGCTTCTTCTTCTTTAGCTACAGAGTGGTTAAAAGGAAAGACCATAGATGAAGCGGTTAAAATAGACAATATGGATTTAGTAGAGGAATTAAATTTACCTCCTGTAAAAATTCATTGTTCTGTTTTAGCAGAAGATGCTATCAAAGCAGCTATCAATGATTTTAGAGTGAAAAATGGATTACCTGAATTAGTTTTCGAGGATAGTCATATTTAATGCTGGTATTTTCAATTTTATCCTATGAGTGAAGTAGCTCAAGAAAATTCAATTTATGTAAGTGATAAGGCAAAAGCCAAAGTTTTGCAATTAATGCAAGAAGCGGGTATTGCTGAGGATCCCAATTATTTTCTAAGAGTGGGTGTGGTAGGGGGAGGATGTTCTGGATTAAGTTATAAGCTCGATTTTGACAATGAAGTCAAAGCAATGGATCAAGTTTTTGAAGACAATGGATTAAAAATTGTAACCGACCTAAAAAGCTTTCTATATTTAGTAAATACGGAATTGGAATTCTCAGATGGTTTGAATGGAAAGGGCTTTTATTTTAACAATCCCAATGCAAGTAGAAGTTGTGGTTGTGGAGAAAGTTTCGCAGTATAGTCCTCTGTATATAAATTCATTACTTGTAAAATAATAAATGCCTCGTTTTCACGGGGCATTTTTTTGTAGCTTTGATTTATGTGGGCAATTTGTAAAAAAGAATGGGCGCAATATTTTAATGGTTTAAGTGGCTATGTAATCATTGGTTTTTATCTAATGATAAATGGACTAGTTTTATTTGTGCTTCCCAATTTTAATGTGCTTGATTTTGGTTACGCTTCATTGCAAGCTTATTTCGATTTTGCCCCTTGGTTTTTATTATGTTTGGTGCCAGCCATTGCTATGCATAGTTTTTCAGATGAATATAAGCAAGGCACTTATGAAATTCTTAGAACCTTACCCATTCAACCCTTGCATTTAGTGCTAGGAAAATTTTTAGGTAATTTTTTTATAGTGGTGGTAGCCATAGTGCCTAGCTTAAGTTATGCGTATACTTTAGATGCCTTAAGTGATATTGGTGGTTTGGACTGGGGAGCTACCTATGGTTCCTATGTGGGGCTGCTTTTTTTAGCAGCTAGTTTTACAATGATAGGACTTTATGTAAGTAGTATTACCAAAAACACATTAGTGGCATTATTAGTATCTATTGTACTAAGCATTTTACTTTTTAAAGGCTTTCATTTGCTAAGCTTCATTCCAAGTCTTTCTGGTGAAACCAGTTATTTCATTAATAAATTGGGCTTGGAAGCACATTATTTAAATATGAGTAAGGGCTTACTTAGTGCCGAAGACCTTGTTTATTTTTTATCTATTTTGGTTTTATTTGGTATGGGAAGTATTGAAAATATTAAAGGGAAAGTAAAATATCTAGTATCAGTGGGGCTGTTGGTTGTGCTCAATGTATTTTTTTCTATTTATAGTTTCCAATTAGATCTTACTAAAGAAAAAAGGTACACTTTGAGTAAGTCCTCAGAAGCCATCATTGCATCTATACATAAGCCTGTAAAAGTGCATCTTTATTTAGGAGGAGATATACCTACTTATTATAAAACAATAGCTATTGCCACGCAGCAATTATTAGATCGATATAAACAAATCAATCCAAAAAATATTAGTTGGACTTGGGAAGTGCCAAGTGCAATGTACACTAAAGAGGCGCTTTATAAATTTTACGATAGTTTATCTAAATTAGGTTTACCTATTCAAAGAATACAAACTGAAAATGGAAACTCCGATAAAAGAGTAGATCAATTAATGATACCAGCTGCCCTTATAGAAATAGAGGGTCGTGCGCCAAAAGTGATTGACTTAAGAAGTAGTAAAAAATACTTTAAGCCCTATAATATTATTAAAGACATTCCAGAGCAGGACTATGAAGCTAGTGCCAATGCAGCAGTTGCTTTATTAGAATATAAATTTACGCAGGCGCTTTATTTATCTAATAGAACCAGTGTGCCTAATATAGCCTATCTTATTGGTAATGGAGAACCAGTGAATTTAACTGTGAATGATTTGGGAGCTTCTATTATGCAGGATTATAATGTAGCAGTATTTGATTTAAAAAAAGGCTTTCCGAATCCCCAAAAAATTAAAACATTAATTATTGTAAAGCCCACTCAACCTTTTACTGATCTAGATAAATTAAAATTGGATCAGTATGTAATGGCAGGGGGTAATATTGTATGGGCTATTGATAAATTAAATGCTGAATATGATAGTTTACAAAAAAAACAAAATGCCTATATCGCTATTGATAGAAATTTATCACTAGATGATTTACTTTTTAAATATGGAGTAAGAATTAATTCAAATTTAGTACAAGATTTAAATTGTTCTTCCTTGCCAATGGTGGTGGGTAAGCAGGAAAATGGAAGTCCTATCATTCAAAGAATGCCTTGGCCTTATGCTCCTTTTGTTCAAGGAATAACGCATCCCATCGTTCAAAATTTAGATAGAGTTTTAACCAATTTTCCTTCCAGTATTGACACTCTCGCCAACAAGGATATTCAAAAAACTATTTTATTAAGTACCGATACCAATAGTCGTATACTAAGCTCGCCTAGTATCGTAGATCTTAATAGTGGTAAACAGGAAGGTGAAATTGAAACTTTTCAAAAACATCATTTGCCCGTGGCAGTATTACTAGAAGGTAAATTCTCCTCTTTATTTGCCAATAGATTATCAGCCTCTTTGAGCGATTCCATAAAAATAGCTACTGGTAAAAATTTTATAGCCTCAGCTCTTTTACAATCAAAACAGGTAGTGATGGCAGATGCTGATATACTCACTAATCAGGTAGATGCAAAAAGAGGTCCTCTGCCAATGGGTATGTTACCTTTTGAAGATTATCAGTTTGCTAATCAAGATTTTTTTGTGAATACTATTGCCTATTTAAATGAGCCAATGGGTTTATTAGAAAGTAGAGCAAAGCAAAATATTCTTCGATTATTAAATGTAGAAAAAGTAAATGCGCATAGAACGCTCGTGCAAATAATATTAGTACTAGGGCCTTTAGGTATGTTAGGTATATTCTATTTTCTCTGGAATGGTTATCGCAAGCGTCAATTTGCTGTCTAGTAAGTAAGTTGTAACTTTACATTATGACCACTGATCAACTAGTATATTTAGTCTTTGGGGTAGTTATTCTTATAGCACTAATTCTAGATTTAGGATTTTTAAGTAAGAAAAATGCTATTATAAGTATACAACAAGCATTGCGTCAAACATTTTTTTGGGTCTTATTAGCTTTGTCCTTTTGGATTTTTATGTGGATAGAAGAAGGTCAAAAATTAGGTTTTGAATACTTGAGTGGGTATTTAATGGAGTGGAGTTTAAGTATTGATAATATTTTTGTATTCATTTTAATTTTCAATGCTTTCAAAGTAAAAGAGAAATATATTCCTAGAGTGCTTCTTATAGGTATACTTGCTGCAATTTTATTTAGGGTTATATTTATTACCATAGGGGTAGCTCTAGTGGCTCAATTTGCTTGGATACTTTATATTTTTGGTGTGTTTTTAGTGTATACAGGATATAAAATGTTTGCTGCAGGAGAAGAAGAAAGTTTTGATCCCACTACTTCCAAAGTATATTTATTTTTAAAAAAATTCTTACCCATTGGCAATACCGATGGGGAGGGCAAGTTTATCATAAGAGATCATAATAATAAACCTTTGTATACTAGTTTATTTGTGGTAGTGGTTTTATTGGCAGCTATTGATATTGTCTTTGCTTTAGATTCTATACCCGCTGTTATGGGAATTTCAAGAAGTAGTTTAGTCATTTATACCTCTAACATTTTTGCCATTCTTGGTTTGCGCTCATTGTTCTTTTTATTAAGAGGGGCCGTCAATCAATTTGAGCATTTACAACAAGGTATTGCGGTGGTATTAATTTTTATTGGTGTTAAAATGTTAGGTGAACATTATATCAATGAGTGGTTGGATAAAAATACACAAGTACTCATTTCCTTAATGGTAATTATGTTTTGTATTACTGGCTCAATAGCTTACTCTATTTTTACTAGTAAGAAAAAATCGGCTAAAAATAATTCCTAATGAGGCAGTTAAAAACTATCTTATATTTGCTTTCATTACATCAACTTTTTATTACACTTTATATATGAATGGGAAGAAAGTAGCTTTACTCATTGCCTTAATCATTTTTATTGACCAAGCCATTAAGTTTTATATTAAACTCAATTTTTTTATTGGTGAAGAACACAACATCATAGGATCTTGGGCAAGGCTTCATTTTATTGAAAATGAAGGAATGGCTTGGGGATTAAAATTTGGAGGTGATTTTGGAAAAATTATTTTAACCTTATTTCGATTAGGGGCGGTCATTTGGGGTACTTTTTTAATTAAAGGTTTTATTGAAAAAAAATTCCATAGTGGTTTTATATTTTGTGCAGCTTTAATTTATGCCGGTGCAGTAGGTAATTTAATTGACTCTATGTTTTATGGCCTTCTATTTGAAGCAAGTGTTCCTTATACTACTATGGTTGCCAAACTCTTTCCAGTGGGGGGAGGTTATGGAGCTTTTTTGCACGGAAGAGTGGTAGATATGTTTTATTTCCCCATCATACAAAATGCTCATTTCCCTAGTTGGTTTCCGTTTTGGGGAGGGGAGGAATTTGAATTTTTCCGTCCTGTCTTTAATTTTGCAGATGCATCTATTAGTACTGGTGTGATAAGTTTAATTGTTTTTCAAAAGAAGTTATTGAGTTCAACCGATTCTACCCCTAGCCAGCAACAGCCAGAGTAATTAGAGTTTTTACAAGCTTATCCGTACCTTTGTGCCCTAAAAATGAGTTAGGACAAGCGTTGTATGAATAAAAACTATCCAGAATTTACCCAATTAAATCTGCCTCAAATAGAGGCAGCCATTTTAGCTGCTTGGAAGTCAGAACAGGCTTTTGAAACTTCTGTATCCTTAAAAGAGGGAAAAACTCCTTTTGTTTTTTATGAGGGTCCCCCCAGTGCCAACGGGATGCCTGGTATTCATCACGTTATTTCCAGAACCTTAAAAGATATGGTTTGTAGGTATAAAACTATGCAAGGTTTTCAAGTGAAAAGAAAAGGGGGGTGGGATACCCACGGTTTGCCAGTTGAATTAGGAGTTGAAAAAGAGTTAGGCATTACTAAAGAAGATATTGGTACTAAAATAAGTGTTGAAGCTTATAATAAAAAATGTAGAGAAGCAGTTCTTCGTTATAAAAAAGAGTGGGATGATATCACTCAAAAAATGGGTTATTGGGTGGACTTAAATCAACCCTATATCACTTTTGAAAATAATTATATTGAAACACTTTGGTGGATATTAAGCACACTTTATAAAAAAGGGTATTTATATCAAAGTGTAAGTATTCAACCCTATAGTCCTGCAGCCGGCACTGGATTAAGTTCACACGAACTCAATCAGCCAGGCACTTACAAAGATGTAAAAGATACTTCGGTAGTGGCTATGTTTAAAGCTTTGTCCAACAAGGAAAGTCAATTTTTATTTGACGCATTAGCTAAAGCTCCTTCTATCGCTTTAAGCAAGCAGATACATTATATGGCTTGGACCACAACTCCTTGGACACTGCCTTCTAATTTAGGTCTTACCGTTGGGCCCCATATTGAATATGTATTAGTGGCTACTTATAATCCTTATACCGCATTACCTATAAATGTGATACTTGCTAAAAATTTAGTGTCAAAATATTTTAAGGAAGAAGGAGAAGGAAAAGAAGGCTTTGCCCAAGGAGATAAAATTATTCCTTGGAGCATCATTGAGACATTTAAAGGCAGTCAACTCAATGGGCTTCGATATGAACAATTAATGCCATTTGAAGCCAATGCTCCTAAAAATATTGAAGGAGATCCTTTTAAAATTGTAGTAGGTGATTTTGTCACCACGGAAGATGGAACGGGTATTGTGCATACTTCTCCCGCTTTTGGTGCAGATGATTATAAAGTAGGTCAAAAAAATAATTTAGGTATACTAACCCTTGTTGATAGAGAAGGAAAATTTATACAAGGGGTGGGTGAATTCAGCGGACGCTATGTAAAAAACTATAAAGACGAAAAAGATTTTCAAGATGTCAATGTTGATATTTCAATTACCTTAAAAAAGGAAAATAAAGCATTTAAGGTTGAAAAATACGAACATAATTATCCGCATTGTTGGAGAACCGATAAGCCAATATTATATTATCCATTAGACGCTTGGTTTATTAAAACTACAGCGGTTAAAGAAAGGCTAGTAGAATTAAATAAAACAATTCTTTGGAAGCCGGCCAGCACAGGTGAGGGGCGTTTTGGTAATTGGTTGGAAAATATGGTGGACTGGAATTTATCTAGAAGTCGTTATTGGGGTACACCCCTTCCTATTTGGAGAACAGAAGATGGTGCTGAGGAAATTTGTATTGGATCGTTGGAAGAATTAACCAAAGGGTATGTAGCCGCCAAAGAAAAAGGATTCAACAAAGCAGTCGATTTAAAAATAGTGGACGGCAAATTAGATGTTGATTTACATAAGCCTTTTGTAGATCAGATTGAATTAATAAGTGCTAGTGGAAAAGTGATGAAGCGTGTTTCGGACTTAGTAGATGTATGGTTTGATTCTGGTGCTATGCCTTATGCGCAGTGGCACTATCCCTTTGAAAACAAAGAGGCTATTGATAAAGCACAAGCTTTCCCTGCCGATTTTATTTGTGAAGGGGTAGACCAAACACGCGGATGGTTTTATACTTTACACGCTTTGGGCGTACTTCTTTTTGATAGTGTTGCTTATAAAGCTGTGATGAGTAATGGATTGGTGTTGGATAAGAATGGCAATAAGATGAGTAAGCGATTAGGCAATGTGGTGAATCCTTTTGAAACTATTGAAAAATACGGAGCCGATGCCACCAGATGGTATTTAGTAACCAATGCTTCTCCTTGGGATAATTTGAAATTTGATTTATCTGGTATCCAAGAAGTACAAAGAAAATTCTTTGGTACTTTATACAATACTTATCAATTTTTTGTTTTGTATGCCAATGTAGATAAGTTTCATTACGAACAAGCACCTATACCACTCTCTCAAAGACCTGAAATTGATCGTTGGATTATTTCTTCATTACATACGCTCGTGCAAACAGTGACAGCTTCTATGGATGATTTTGAACCCACCAATGCAGGTCGTGCTATTGAAACTTTTGTAGATGAACATTTAAGTAATTGGTATGTTAGATTGTGTCGTCGTCGTTTTTGGAAAGGTACTTACTCGCAAGATAAAATTGCCGCCTACCAAACTTTATATGAATGTATAGATACTATTATAAGGTTAATGGCGCCCATCGCTCCTTTTTTCTGCGATCAAATTTTCAGAAATCTAAATAGTGTTACTAAGAAATATAATTTTACTTCTATTCATCATACCCCTTTTCCAAAAGCAGAGCTTACTAAAATAGATACTGCCTTAGAAAATAGAATGCAAATGGCACAAGATATCTGTTCCTTGGTCTTGTCTATTCGTAAAAAAGTAAATATCAAAGTGCGTCAGCCTTTACAAAAAATATTAATTCCTGTTTTAGATCCCGCTACCAAAACTGCTATTGAATTAATGCAAGAATTGATTCTAGCGGAAGTGAATGTTAAAGAAATTAATTATATCACTGAGACCGAAGGGGTCATTAGAAAAAAGTTAAAAGCTAATTTTAAATTATTAGGGGCCAAGTTGGGAACTAAGATGAAACAAGCTTCTTCAGTCATTGCCCAACTTACTCAAGCTGAAATTAGCCAACTAGAAAAACAAGGTAGTATAAACATAATGGTGGATTCAGAATCTATACCATTGTTAATCAATGAAGTAGAGATTATTGCGGAAGATATACCCGGTTGGAGTGTGGCAGTCAAAAATTCACTAACTGTGGCTTTGGATATTACTGTTAGCCCCGATTTGCTGATGGAAGGAAATGCCCGTGAGCTGGTAAATAGGGTCCAAAATATCAGAAAAGAGAGCAATTTTGAGCTTACAGACAAGATTTTGCTTGAAATTGAGGATAATACGGCCCTTAAGGATTCCATTATTCAATTTTCGGACTATATTTGCCGCGAAATTCTAGCAGTCCAAATAGACTTTTTGCCGGTCCTAAAAGAAGGCGTAGAAGTTGACATAAATGATCAAAAATTAAGAATTTCCGTTAGAAAAAAAGGATAATTATGCCTGTAAAAAAACCAGCCTCCAAAAAGGCGGCACCCATAAAAAAAGCGGCCTCTGCGAAAAAAGCAGCGCCTAAGAAGGTTACTTCAAAAAAAGTGGCTCCTAAAAAAGCTGCTCCTAAGGCTTCAAAGAAAGTGGCTCCTAAAAAAGCAGCCCCTAAGGCTTCAAAGAAAGTAGCCCCTAAAAAGGTTGTAGCTAAAAAAGTAGCTCCCAAAAAAGCTGCTCCTAAGAAAGTAGTTCCTGTTAAAAAGCTTGTGAAAGCTCCTGCAAAAAAAGCAGTACCTGCTAAGCCAGTTCAGAAACCAGTTGCTAAACCTGCTGCTAAGCCAGTTGAAAAATATGTACCTATACCTAAACCGGCTCCCAAAATTCCAACGCCTCCTGTAAAACCAGTTCGTAAAGCGGTGGAGCCTATTAAAGATATTAAGGTCCCCAAAATTTCTTCTAAGAAAAGTGTTCCTTATCAACCAGGTTATGTTCCTATGGAAAGAAGAAAAGAAGTAGAAAGATCCACTGATACTTTAGTAAAATATTCTGATGCAGATTTAATGGAATTCAAAGAATTAATTACTAAAAAATTAGAAGCGGCAAAGAAAGAGTTGGTTTACTTACAAGGTTTAATAACGCGTAAAGATGAATTAGGAGGAGATAATGATGATGCTAGATATATGACAATGGAAGATGGTAGTGTGAGTATGGAAAGAGAACAGTTGGGTCAAATGGCATCTAGACAAATTACTTTCATAGACCATTTAGAAAAAGCCTTAATGCGTATTGAAAATAAAACTTATGGTATTTGTAGAGTTACAGGCCGTTTAATTGACAAAGCTCGTTTACGCGCTGTGCCACACGCTACCTTAAGTTTAGAAGCAAAATTAGGCTATGTAAAAAATAGTACCGATCAATAACCATTGGTGAATTGATATCCTAACATTACTTCACTTCTTGCATATCAATGAGTTTGCGGTAATAGCCATCTTGGGCTAGCAGGGTGTCGTGGTTTCCTCTTTCCACTATATTCCCTTTTTGAAGTACAATAATTTCATCGGCGTGTCGAATGGTAGATAATCTGTGAGCAATAACAATAGAGGTTCTGTTTTGCATCATATTATTAATGGCTTCTTGAACTAACTTTTCACTTTCAGTGTCAAGTGCGGAAGTAGCTTCGTCTAAAATTAAAATGGGCGGATTTTGTAGCACTGCTCTAGCGATGGTTAAACGCTGACGCTCGCCCCCACTGAGTTTGCTGCCTCTATCTCCAATGACAGTTTGAAAACCATTTTCTTTTTTTATAATAAAATCATAGGCGTTTGCAATTTTTGCTGCTTCCATAATTTCAGCTTCAGTGGCGTCGGGCTTGCCCAATGCAATATTGGCAGCAATAGTATCATTAAATAAAATTGGCTCCTGGGTTACAATACTTATTAAACTTCTTAAACTTTGTAAACTATATTCTTTGATATTTTTACCATCAATGCATAAACTACCAGCACTTACATCGTGAAAGCGAGGAACTAAATCGGCCAGCGTACTTTTACCTGCCCCTGAAGATCCTACTAATGCGAGTGATTTTCCTTTTTGAATGGTGAGATGGATATCTTTTAATATGGCCGTATCCTGATAAAAAAATTGAACATTTTTAAATTCAATCGATTCATTAAATGATTTTATTTTCAGAGGCTGTGCAGCTTCTTCCACTTGTAAGGGCGCTTCTAAAATTTCATTGAGCCTGTCTAGTGTAGCGTTGCCTCTGGTTACATTGTAGGCAGCTTGAGAGAGTGCTTTAGAAGGATTGATAATTTGTGAGAACAATGCCACATAAGCAATAAAAGAACTGCCAGAAAGTATTTCACCACTGAGTACCAGCTTTCCTCCAAACCATAATACACTACACAAAATAATGACACCCAAAGTTTCAGAAACAGGAGATGCTAAGTCTCTGCGGTTTAAAATTTTATTTTTAATGTTAAAAATTTCGTCCACTAAATTAAAAAATTGTTTTTTGACTCTACCCTCAGCATTAAAAGCTTTAATAATTCTTAAGCCAGTTAAAGTTTCTTCCATCTGTGATAAAATCTCTCCCCATTTTGCCTGAGCTTTATTGGTATGCTTTTTTAAACTTCTTCCAATACGGCCTACAATTAAACCTGCCAAAGGGAGTAATAAAAAAACAAATAATGTAAGTTTTACACTTATGATAAATAAAAAAATAAGAATTCCTAAAATATTCAAAGGTTCTTTAATCAGACCTTCTAAAGCGCCTATGACTGAATTTTCTAATTCTGTAATGTCATTGGAGGATCTGCTTAGAATATCACCTTTGCGTTGTTCTGTAAAATAACTTATGGGCAACTGCAATATTTTTTCATATAAAAGTCTGGAGTATTTTCTTGTTACTGCATTTCTAATGGGCGCTAAAAAATAATAGGATAAATAAAGAAATAAGTTTTTAAGAAAAATGGTAATGATGATGGCAGCACAAATCCAACCCAATGCGGTGGTTTTACCGTGGGTATGGATGGTTTGTTGTAAAAAACCATAAATGACATCTTTTATATTTTGATTACCGCCCACTGCTGTAGTAGTTTTGAGTGCCCCTGTTAATTCACTACTACCAAAAATGAGGTCCATAAAAGGCATAAGCATTCCCAAAGAAAACAAGCCAAAGAGTATCGATAAGGTAATACATAGGCTATACCATCCCATTTGGGCCTTGTATTCTCTGATATAACTAATAATGCGTATAAATTTCTTCATATGGGCAATTATTCCCTTAGAATAATCAGCAAAGTAACTAATTTTACAGCGAATCTAAGATTTTGATTATGGAGGAAGGAAAAAGACAAAAACAGGTGGCAGGGGCTATTCAAAGTGCCCTTAACGATATCTTTTTAAAATTGGGTTTAACTAATTTACAAGGAGGTATGATTTCTATTGCTTCCGTAAAAGTGACACCCGATTTATTAGAAGCTAGAATTTATCTAAGTTTATTTCAAGTGAAGGATACGGAAGCTTGTTTTAAAAAGATTCAATCTCAAGCTTGGGAAATTAAGAAGCATCTCTCTGATACAATGAAGCATCAATTAAGGCGTATCCCTGTATTGCAATTTTACTTAGATGATACCTTGGATTATGTTTTTAAAATGGAAGAGATTTTTAAAAATTTATAAGTGCATCTTTTATTTGCTTGGCGCTATTTTAGAGGAAAGTATAATTTTCAGGCAATACAAATTATCGCCTGGGTAAGTGTAGTAGCTATTGCAGTAGGCACAGCTGCTCTAATTATTGTACTCAGTGTTTCCAATGGATTTACAGAAGTAGTCAAGGGTTTGTACGCCGACTTTTACGCCGATGTGCGCGTAACACCTGCTCAAGGCAAATTTTTTTCTTTGTCTAATACCCATTATCAAAAAATAATTAGCATTGATGGAGTGAAGGCGGTAAGTAAGGTGGTAGAAAATAGAGCTTTGCTTGTTAAAGGGGAACTACAGGCCGTAGTATTGGTGAAAGGTGTAGATAAAAATTATAGTAAGATAAACAATGTGGCTAGGTATATGAAGCGTGGCCAATACATTATGGGCAATTTAGAAAATCCAATAGTATTACTAGGTATTGGCGTGGAACAGAAGTTGGGTTTATTTCGATCTTTTATTGGGGACACTTTACAGTTATTTGCAGTGAATCGTTCGGGCAAAGGTTTTACAAATATCAATCAGTTAAATAGTCTTACGGCAGTGCAGGGAGGTGCCTTTTCAGTACAGCAAGAATTTGATGATCAGTATGTCTTTACTAATTATCCTTTTGCACAGTATTTATTTGATTTAGATTCTAATCAATATTCAGCTATTGAAATTGCAGTGGAGCCTTCTAAATTAAAGACAGTAATACAATCTTTATCTACACAATTAGGCACCCATTTTCAAATAAAAGATAAATACCAGCAAAATGCCGACCTCTATAAAATTATGCAAATGGAAAAGTGGATCATCTTTGCCATATTAGCTTTAATAATGATAGTGGCTTCTTTTAATTTAGTGGGGGCTTTAACAATGCTAGTTTTAGAAAAACAAAAAGATATTCACGTTTTACACGCTATGGGGGCCAAGCCTTGGGATATTCAAAAAATATTTTTAATGCTATCGGGTATGATGGCCTTTATAGGGGCTTTGATGGGTGGGAGTCTTGCAACTTTATTTTGTTGGGCTCAAAATAAATTTCATTTTATAAAACTTGGCGGTAATTCTTTTGTGATTGATTATTATCCCGTAAAACCTATGGCTGAAGATTATATCGCCATCCTACTTTTAGTAATTGTTATAGCTATTGCAGCAGGTTGGATTCCTGCACGAAAAGCTGCTTCAAGACTTTTTGAAAAAATCAGCTAAAAAGTAAATGTACATTAAGAAGGCTAGTTTTTTAATAATCTCCTAGGGTTTCTTCCAATTGACCCAAGGCTTTTGCCAGTTGTTCATCGTTAGGCGCAATGCCGTGCCATTCGTGGCTGCCTTCCATAAAATCCACCCCTTTACCCATTTCAGTTTTCATTAAAATACAAATGGGTTTGCCTTGGCCTGTGAGCGATTTTGCTTTATCTAATGTGGCTAAAATATTTTCCATATCGTGACCATTCATATGTAAAACAGTCCAATGGAAAGATTTGAATTTATCTTCTAAACTGTCTAGCGATAATACTTTGCTTAAGGGTCCATCAATTTGTTGGCCATTGACATCCACAGTAGCTATTAAATTGTCTACTTTATTGTGGGCAGCAAACATTACGGCTTCCCATATTTGGCCTTCTTGTAATTCTCCATCTCCGTGAAGACTATATATGGTTCTGTTGTCCTTATTGAATTTCTTTGTGATGGCGGCTCCAATGGCTACACTTAACCCTTGACCCAAAGAGCCACTGGCTATTCTTATACCAGGTAAATTTTCGTGCGTAGTGGGATGACCTTGTAATCTTGAATTTATTTTTCTAAAACTTGCTAATTCTTTAACCTCAAAATATCCCGCTCTTGCTAAGACGGAATAAAAAACAGGTGAAATATGACCATTGGATAAAAAGAAAAGATCTTCATTAATTCCATCCATAGAAAAATGAGTATCAATTTTCATTACTTTAAAATAAAGTGCTGTTAAAAAATCGGCACATCCCAAGGAGCCACCGGGGTGGCCACTTTGTTGTGCGTGCACCATTCTAACAATATCTCTTCTAATTTGAGAGGCAATTTTAATTAATTCTGCAGTGGATTTACTCATAGCTATTTAGTTGAGGCAAAGATAGAATTCAATGGCTAATTTGAGCGGAAAATTTACTAAAAAGACCAAAAAGACTTGTCAACAATAGCCTTTAGAATAGTGGGGATTCATTAGCTTTGTAGCCTCAAAATATTCGTATGTCTGAAGAATTAAAGAAAATTACACAACAAGCAGAAGCAGGAATGAAAAAAGCCATTCATCATTTAGAAATTGAAATTTCTAAAATTAGAGCTGGCAAGGCTTCTCCTTCCGTTTTAGAAGGTATCAATGTAGACTATTATGGTACGCCCACCCCCATAAATCAAGTGGGTAATGTGCAGGTTTTAGATAGCAGAACCTTGAGTATACAACCTTGGGAAAAAAATATGTTGGCTTTAATTGAAAGAGCAATAATGGCTGCTAATATTGGTATTACTCCACAAAACGATGGTGTTCAAATAAGATTATTTACACCCCCTTTAACTGAGGAGAGACGCAAAGAATTATTTAAAAAAGCAAGTGCAGAAGGAGAAGTAAGTAAAGTATCTATTCGCAATATTAGAAGAGACCATATTGAACAAATTAAGAAATTACAAAAAGAGGGCTTGAGTGAAGACATTTGTAAAAGTGCTGAGGAAGATGTTCAAGCTATTACGAACAAGCATATTGCTTTAGTTGAAAAGCATTTAGAGACAAAAGAGAAAGAAATAATGACTGTTTAATAAAAAATTAAACTTTTATTGCTTTTGAGGTTTGTTCACTATATACACGCCTGCTAAAATAATAAACAAGCTAGCTATTTGTAATAGCGATATGGCTTCCCCAAAATAAATACCCCAAGCCACTGCAATAATGGGAATACCATATGTTACCATTGAAGCAAAAACAATGGTAGATTTTTTTATTAGCATATAAAACAAAATGGAAGCAATGGAAGTGCCCACCACTCCCAAAACTATACTGTAGAAAGTGGCCATTTGAAAACCAGGTTCTGTAAAAGACTTATTAAAATATCCTGTAGAAAAAAGAATAATGGCACTAGGCAGAATAAGAAATGCAAAAGCCACTGATGCAATATCTAGGGCACGAATATTTTTTAAAAACTTTCCCACCATATTTACATTTAAGCCGTAAAAAAAAGTAGCAATCAATACCAAGAATGCATAAGAGAGGTTTTGAAAACTAATATTTTTCCCAGTGGCAAAAAGTAAACAAAGGCCTATAAAGCCTATCATAACACCTAAGGTTTTCTGTTTATTAATAGTGGTTTTAAAAAATAATAGACCCACGAGTATGGTAAATAAAGGAGTGAGTGAATTTAAGATGCCAGCCAAGGAGCTATCTATTTTAATTTCTGCAATACAAAAAAGATAAGCGGGAAAAAAATTGCCAATGATGCCAGAAACTAGCACAAGTCCCATTTTTTCTTTGGGAATTTTTTTAAAACTTTGAATGGCAAATGGCAGTAGAACTAAGCCTGCAAAGAGCATTCTTATAGAAGCTACTTGATAGGCAGAAAGTTCAGTCAAGCCTTCTTTCATTAAAATAAAAGAGCTTCCCCAAATGAGGGAGAGTATACCAAAAATGACCCATTGAATGAACTTGCTATCCATACCTAGAGTTTTGGGTAAAGATGCTTATTTTTTTTATAAAAGTGGATAAATACTTGCTCAAATTACTTTAAATTAAACTTGATTTCTTTTGCTTTGTACTAATGAATCAGTCAACTAATTATTCGATTAAGGTAGATCAGTTTGAAGGCCCTTTTGATCTTTTACTTTTCTTTATTGAAAGAGATGAAATGGATATCTATAATATCCAAATCACCAAAATTATCAACGACTTCTTGCACTTTATTCAAGAACAAGAGAAAGTGAATATTGAACTAAGTAGTGAATTTATTTTATTCGTTTCTACTTTAATGCGTATAAAGGCCAAACTATTATTGCCTAGAAAAGAACTCGATGCACAGGGTAATGAAATTGATCCAAGACAGGAATTAATTGATAAGTTATTAGAGTACAAGAAATTTAAAGAAGCAGCCGTTCAAATGGCCGACTTGGAAGCCTTAAGAATGCTGATGATGAAAAGAGGTAACATTCAACAAGAAATGTCTATCGTAGGAGAGGAAGCTGCAGAGGGTACAGAATTGCAAACAGTCACTTTATTTAAATTAATGAGGTCTTTTGAAAAAGTAATGACCCGTTTGCAAGAAAGACAAAATAGACCTGTACATACTGTAATTAGATATAATTATACAATGGAAGGTAGTAGGTCTTATTTATTAGACTTAGTAAGTTCAGGCAAGACCGTTTCTTTTGAAAAAGTATTTGATATTTGTAGGGATAGAGTACACGCCTTATTTTTATTTTTATCCTTGCTTGAGTTATCACAACAAAAATATATGAGATTAGTGGTAGGAGAAGGTCGTAATAATTTCATTATTGAATGGAATGAAAACAGAGAGGAAGATCCTACCCAACCAGAACTAAGCAATGAAAATTTTGGCGATTTTGATCCCAGCTTGAACTAAGCTACTTTCTTTTAGTAATTATTAAACCTCAGAGAGGATTTGCTTTCCTAACAAGGCTTTTACGGCCTCTATAATAGCCATAGCATCGTAATGACATTCGTGGTGCAATTCTTTTAAACTACCGTGTTCTACTATTTTATCGGGAATACCCAACATTGTTATTTTACTTTGATACTGATGCTCATTCATAAATTCTAAAACGGCTGTACCCATTCCTCCAATAGTGGTAGCATCTTCAAGAGTAATAATTTTATCAAAATTTTGGAAAACCTCGTGCAGTAATGCTTCATCTATAGGTTTTACAAATCGAATATCATAGTGTGCAGGATCAATGCCTTCTTCTCTTAATTTTCTGATGGCGGTTTGTGCAAAATTACCAGGATGTCCTAGCGATAGTATAGCAATTTCTTTACCCTCTTTTAGTTTTCTGCCTTTTCCTATTGTAATTGCTTCAAATGGTTTTTGCCAATCTATCGTAACACCTTCCCCTCTGGGATAACGAATTACAAAAGGAGATTGTGTGGAAGGAAGTTGAGCTGTATACATCAAATTACGCAATTCAATTTCATTCATAGGAGCTGCAATAATCATATTGGGTATACATCTAAAAAAAGCAATGTCATAACAACCGTGGTGCGTAGGTCCATCTTCGCCCACCAAGCCTGCTCTATCTAAACAAAATATGACAGGTAAATTTTGTAAAGCCACATCGTGTATCACTTGATCGTAAGCTCTTTGCATAAAGGAAGAGTAAATGTTGCAAAATGCTTTTATTCCTTGTGTAGCAAGACCCGCACTTAAAGTAACTGCGTGTTGTTCGCAAATACCAACATCGAATGCCCTGTCTGGCATAGCTTCCATCATAAATTTTAAAGAAGAACCACTAGGCATTGCAGGAGTAATACCCATAATGGATGCATTCTTTTTTGCTAATTCTACAATGGTATGTCCAAATACATCTTGGTATTTAGGAGGTTGGGGTGTTTCAATTTTTTTCTTAATAATTTCACCTGTTAATTTATCAAACAAACCTGGTGCGTGCCATTTGGTTTGATCTTTTTCAGCAAGTGCATACCCCTTTCCTTTCACTGTTAGAATATGTAAAATTTTCGGACCAGGTATATCTTTTAAATCTCTGAGTGTATCCACTAAATTGGCAATATTGTGTCCATCAATAGGGCCAAAATATCTTAGTTTCAGTGCTTCAAATAAATTGCTGCTTTTTGAAACGAATCCCTTTAAGCCTGCTTCAACTTTTGAAGCCATCTCGCGTGTAAATGTTTTTCCAATAGGTAATTTGCCCATTAATTGCCAAAGCTCATCTCTAAATTTATTGTAAGTAGGAGAAGTGCTGATATCGGTTAAGTATTCTTTTAGGGCACCTACATTAGGATCAATACTCATACAATTATCATTTAGAATGATAAGTATATCGCTATCTGCTACTCCTGCGTGATTCATTGCTTCAAAAGCCATTCCTGCTGTCATAGATCCATCTCCTATGATAGCTACCGATTTTCTATTTTCTTTTTTATACTTTGCAGCCATTGACATTCCTAGGGCTGCTGAAATAGAAGTAGAGGAGTGGCCAACACCAAATGTGTCAAACTCACTTTCACTTCTTTTTGGAAAACCACTGAGTCCTTTATATTTTCTATTGGTGATGAACTCATCTCTGCGACCTGTTAAAATTTTATGTCCATAGGCCTGATGACCCACATCCCACACTAATTGATCATAAGGAGTATTGTATACATAATGAAGGGCCACGCTTAATTCAACCACCCCTAAACTGGCTGCAAAATGACCTCCGTGTACGCTCACAATATCAATAATGTACTGGCGTAACTCATCACAAACCTGATGTAGTTTCTCCCTAGAGATGGCTTTTAGGTCATCTGGGGAGTCGATGGTTTTTAATAAGGGTCCAGCTTCAATTTGCATTCTGTCTAATTAGATTGTAAATGTAGACTAATAACATAAATATACAGCAAAAGTTTAATGGGAATTTGACCTGCCGTACACCCTAAAATAAGACCATTAATCAATAAATTAGGCTAAAACACTGCTTGAAAGGGGTAATTTTGGGTAGAATGAAAAAACACTCTTCTTTATATTGGATTAGTCAAATTGTGGGCTGGTTGAGCTATGGCCTTACCATTTTATTTTTTGCTTTCATTTTAGACAAGGATTTAAATCCTGTTTTTTATCCAAGATTATTATTGAACTTAAGTATTGGTATTTTAACGACGCATCTAATGAGAGAGACTATGCACCGCTTTTCATTGCGTCCTCCAATGCCCAGTCATCAATGGTGGAGATTGGTTTTAATTTTATTAATTTTTTCAATATTAAATAGTTTTTTAACAAGCTATTTGGCAGATGTATTTAAATTATATGAATCA
>CAXBQH010000026.1:0-26942 GCA_963977985.1 uncultured bacterium | reverse complement strand
TCTTGATGATGAGATTATTGCAAAAAACAAAGAAAACAAGAAAACAGCAACTGAAAAAGAAGCTGTAAAAAAGAAGAAAAAGGATGACGAAAAGAAGGCAAGCTTAGAAGATTCAAAAAAATCAAAGCAGATCGAGTCTTACAATCGTGATTATGAGAGAGGAGAAAGAAACAAAGATTATGAAATGAAACGAGCCTTCAATTATTATGAGAAGTGTGTTGAGTCTATTCCTGATTATATGGTTGAAAACTTAAAAAATATGCCTAACAACAAGGGTTATATATGGAGGGACATTCATTGCTATGGAGAGCTTCCTCCTGAAAAGGGTCAACCTATAACCCTGTTTGAAAAACAACGAGACTTAATGATTATTCACGAATGGGCAAATAAGTATTATACAGTTTATCACAAACTTGGTAAAAATGGTAGAAAATCAATTGTAAGTCGAACTGAGTTGAACAGAAATAAGTTCTCTTCTGATTCGCTTGCTAACTTTATGATTAAACAAAAATGAAATTGAAAAGCAATTTAAAAAACTTATAGAACTAATAAAATGTCTCTGAGTCAAAATATTAATTCTTATATTGATGATACAATATCAAAATATATTCGAATTATTGCAACTAAGTATAGTCTTGACTATGATTCTCTCCTCTCTGAATGGAGAGGAGGAGTCTTAACTCCTCAAACTAAAGTATCTGAGTCTAAACAAAGTCCCAATACTCCTCGGTCTAAAGTAGTTGTTGAGGCTAAACAAAGTCCCGATACTCCTGACACAAATGAACTAATGCAGTTGACAAAACAAGAATTACAAGAAAAATGTAAACCTGATGATATTTTGTGTGTTGGTCAATTAAAAAAATTTGCTTGTTCAATAGATAAATTTAATTCATGTAAATTTAATATACATCATATTGATATTAGAACAAAAGAAACATTAAAATGTTTTTTAAATTGGTTTGATAATTTAAAAGGCCAAGATATATCTATTGATAATATACAAAAAATATTTAGTGATAGTATTAAATATATTGTATATTATGGGATAGATAAATCTGTAGATTTAACTAATAGTTTTTTAAATTGTTTTATTAATTTTTTAGATTATTTTCCTTTAGTTGATAAACTGATTAGACAATAATACTTATTGAAATCAGGGAAAGCTTCTTAAAAATGAAATTTGGAATGAAATAGGATCAATGGATGAAATTGAAAAGTTCAATCTTAAACTTAATGTACCTAATTTATTTAGTGCTCGTTATAGGATAAACGATTTATCAAAAGAAGTAAATGAAGTATACAATATTATTTCTGATTTTAGGATTATATTAAATAACAAACTCAAGCAAATAAAATTAATAAGGTCAAATTTAGAAGATAATATTGCTTTGGCATCTAATGGTGCTGCTAAATATGCAATAACTTATTATAAAAATGGCAGAAAAATTATATTTTCAACTTATGATAAAATAATTAAAAAAGAATATAGAACAAGATTTAGAAAATTTAAACAATATGAATGATGCTAAAGATGATAAAAATACCGATTAATAAAATATTTACTTTCCCAATTATTACAGAAACTCCCAATACAAGAAGACCCCTGCCATAAAGCAAGGCTTTTAAAGTAGTCCCGACAGGAATCGAACCTGTATCAAAAGTTTAGGAAACTTCTATTCTATCCATTGAACTACGGGACCATCGGCTAGCAAGGGGCCGAGAACAGCAAAAATAACCACATTATTTGGTATCTTTACCCCTCTAATAATACATAGTATGGCTTTTTATAATCTCATTATTAAGTATCGTTTTTGGTTAAGTATATTGGCGGCTGTATTGGGCTTGGGCCTTGAATTAACCGGAGTGGCAGGTTTTTGGCCTGTTTTTCCTTTATACTTTTTAGGTTTAATAGGTATTTTAAGCCATTTTTTTATTGGACCGCTTCGTTTGGTGCAAGCGCCAATGGAAGCCGGCGATATGGATGAAGTAGAGAGAATTTTAGCCACCATCTGGTTCCCACAACTTTTATATAAGCCTGTTCGTAGTACTTATTATACCATAAAGGGAAATATTGCTATGGCGAAACAAGATTTTGATACTGCTGAAAAACATTTAAAACATAGCAACGATTTAGGATCGGCGATGCCAGAGGCAGAAGGTGCCAACAAATTACAATTGGGTATGATGGCTATGCAAAAAGGAGATTTAAAACAAGGTGAGTCATACATTCGTGCTGCTATTCGTGCAGGTATTCCAGATAAAGAATCTGAAGCAGTAGCTTTTTTAAGTATGTGTCAAATTTTTATGAATAAGCGTGAATTTCGCGCAGCTAAAGATTATTTCCGAAAAGCCAAAGCTTGTAAACCTACTACTAAACAAGTGGTGGATCAAATAAAAGAAATAGAGAAATATATTTCTCGTATGCCTGGTTAAGCATTTATCTTAATTACAATTTCTAATTCCAATTTATTAATTCTTAGTAAGAGTATTTTTACTCTATTTTCAAATTTTCCTGAATATTATTTTTGATTTATTACTAATAAATTAAAAAAATATTTATGAAAAGTTTAATCATAAGCAAGGGCTTTAAAATAAATCTCATCTCAAGCCTTGCAATAAACCAAATTCCAAATAATGTAATAAACTTTATTACAATCCATACAAATAAGCTTATAACAAATCGAAAAAAACTTACAACAAACCTCACACCAAACTTTCCAACGAACTTTACACCTATTAAAACCTTAATCTTAAGTTTCTTCTTTGGAATACTTCTTTTATTAAGTTACTCCTGTAAAAAAATTAATCAGGATAATTTTTCCTCTAATTATACATCACATCAGAATATCAATAATTTCATACAAAATTTTAATATTAAAAAATTTAATGACCAATTTGGACAAAATCTAACATTAGATTTTAAAAACTCAACTCCAGTAGAATTGGTGTATTTAGGGCTGCCAGAAAAGTATATTCAAACACCTATATGGGATGAAAATTCAAAAAAGTATGGTACTATGTATTCTTTAAAAATAAATGACTCCAATTACTCTTCTTTAGTAATGAGTCAAAATAATTTTAATTTAAATAATGGCAATGGTGTAATATCCTTTACTGGCCTAGGAATTAACAATTCCGTCGAATTTTTTCTAGAAAATAACAAAATAAAGAATGTAGTAAATGCTGAACAGGGTTCAACCAATATAAAATCTAATTCAATTAGTGCAAATACCTCAAATTGTACTACCTTATGTTACAAAAAAGCTAAAGATGCTTGTGATGCAGACCCTGATTGTAAATTTCTTTGTGATAATCTTCCCTCTTGTAGTGGCTCTATTGCGGTGGCCTGTTTTATGCACTGTATGTTCAAATAAAAATAATTTAGTATGAATATTTTTTTCAATTTAATTATTACAATTTTAATAATTAGTTTTTTTATTACTTGGGGCTATGCCATTTATGATGTAGTTAGCACTAAGTTTAAAAGTAAAAATCTTAAACTTATTTGGACCTTGCTACTATTTTTATTGCCTATATCGGCTATTTATTATTTCTTATTTAAAAGAAAATACATTTAATTTTTATGAAAATACTTTTTCAATAGAAGCTTCAATAGTAGCAGCGAAATGTTCGTGTTCTAATAAATGAATTTTATTTGCAAGTGTTGCAGAAGTATCGGATACATCTACCAAACATTTTGCTTGAAATATTATAGCGCCTTCATCATAATTTTCATTGACCCAGTGAATAGTAATACCAGATTCTTTTTCTTTAGCAGCAATTACTGCTTCGTGCACCCTTGCTCCATACATTCCCTTACCTCCATATTTAGGAAGTAAAGCAGGATGAATATTTACAATTGCTTTTGGATATGCTTTTATTAAAACTTCAGGCACTTTCCATAAAAAGCCAGCCAGTACTATAAAATTAATTTCTGCATTTTTTAAACTCTGCACATATCCAGTTAACTCAAATTCGTTTTTATTAATAATTAAACTTGGAATTCCTTTTTCCTTCGCAATTTCTAAAACGCCTGCTTCGGGTACATTGCAAACAATGAGCGACACTTTAATTGCTTTGGATGATTTGGAGCCCCCCTTTTCAAAATATTCAATAATTTTTCTAGCATTAGTGCCAGTGCCTGAGGCAAAAATGGCAATATGAATAGGGGAAGCTGTATGGGGTCTTCCCAATAGTCGGCTGCCCACTCTAGCTAAATAGCCCTTAAAAAAGCTAAATTGACCAGTGAAAAAACTCACGAAAATGACCGAAAAAGGCCATAAAATGGTCAAAAATAGGGGATAAATGAGCCAAAATAGCCAATTTTTCTCCAAAAACACCATTTTTAGAAAATAGCTACAAAGCCTTCCGCTAAGGCTACCACCCAGGGCAAAAGTGAGTATCACTAGCCAAAATTGGACCTTGCCTAGTTTCCATTTTTGCTGAAGTCTTTGAATTGCATTCATTTGTTTAAGTTATGGCGGCTTTTTGTTAAAATTGAAGCGGCTTTTGGCCCACAAAGTTGCCGTTTTTTTCTAGTTCAGCTGCAGTAAATCAAAATAAAGTTTCAAAATAAATTCCTGCAAATCAGAGCCAGTTTACACAATTATGACAATTGTCAGCCTTTTTAATCTCAGTCCACTGAAACTCAATATTTTCAATAAAAAAAACTTACTATTTTCTTAGTATCGCATTCTATTCTTAAGTAATTTTGCACCCGTTCGAGGACATTTTACAACCTAGACAGTTTTTGTGTATATGACAACATTAAGAAGCCTAGCTAAGATCGTTTCGATCTTCCTATTTATCACCCTTAGTTCATCTATCGGAAATCAATTAAATGCGCAGGATGGGAAATCACTTTTCTCACAAAACTGTGCGTCTTGTCACGCGGTTAATAAAAAATTAACCGGTCCTGCACTTGCAGGTGTAGAAGATCGTTGGCCTGATAAAAAGAATTTGTATGCGTGGATTAAAAACAATGCTGCCTTTCTAAAAACAGGAGACCCTTATGCAAATAAATTGTACAACGAGTACAATAAAACTGCAATGAACTTATTTCCCAACTTAACAGATAAAGATATTGACGCTATATTAGCCTACATTAAAACTGTTCCTGCAGCAGGCGCTACACCTGCACCAGGCGCTGCCACTGAAGCACCTAAAGAAGATTCAGATAGCAGTTTAGTTTTTGGATTACTTACTTTAATTCTAGCGGTAGTTTCTTTAATTCTATTACAAGTTAATAGCAACTTAAAAAAATTATCTGACGATAAAGCGAATGTTCCTTCCACTGATCCAGTTCCTTTTTATAGAAACAAAGCTTATATCGCTTTTGTGGCAATTATTTTATTTATTGTGGGAGGTTATATGACTACCACAGGTGCAATGAACTTAGGTCGCTCAAAAAATTATCAACCAGAACAACCTATTTATTATTCTCATAAAGTACACGCAGGTGTGAATCAAATTAATTGTCAATACTGTCATATTGGAACCTATCAAGGTAAACAAGCTACACTCCCTAGTGTGAATGTTTGTATGAACTGTCATATGGCTATTAACGAATACAAAGGCGCGCCTTTAGTAAGAGAAAATGGTGAGACAGTTGATGGTACTGCAGAAATTAAAAAATTATACAAATACGCCGGATTCACTGAAGGACAACCTTGGGATGCTTCTAATGCAAAACCTATTGAGTGGGTGCGTATACATAACTTACCTGACCACGTATACTTCAATCACGCACAACACGTGAATGCAGGTCAAGTGGCTTGTCAACAATGTCACGGTGAAATTCAAAAAATGGGTGAGGTAAAACAATTTGCAGATTTAAGTATGGGCTGGTGTGTGAACTGTCATAGAAACACACAAGTACAATTTAAAGACAATGGTTTTTATAGTATCTATGAAAGATTCCACGCCGATTTAAAGAGTGGAAAAATTGATAGCACTAAAGGAATTACAGTTGAAAAAATTGGTGGTACGGAATGTCAAAAATGTCACTACTAATTATTTTTTATAAAAGCATTAATAAAGACGCGTAATACTATATATACATTATTATGGAGCAAAAAAAGCACTGGCAAAGTTTTGGAGAATTAAATAATTCTGAAGCTTTTAATAAAGAAGTTCAAAACGAATTTAAAGAAGAACTTCCTTTTGTGGAGGACGAAACTACTTTAAGTAAAGGAGAAAGTTTTTTACAAGCAAAAGCACCTCGTCGTGATTTTTTAAAATATGTGGGCTTTAGTACTGCAGCTGCTGCTGTTGCCGCAAGCTGTGAAATGCCAATTAAAAAAGCCATTCCTTTTGCCAACAAACCTGAAGATATTGTTCCTGGTATTGCAGAATATTATGCCACCACTTATGTACAAGATGGTGATGTAGTAAGTGTACTTGCTAAAGTGCGCGATGGTCGCCCTATTAAATTAGAAGGTAATGATGTTAGCCCTATCACTGCAGGAGGTACTTCTGCAAGAGTTCAGGCTTCTGTTTTAGATTTATATGATACAGCTCGTTTAAGATTTCCTAGCATTGCTGGTAAAGAAGCAAGTTTTGAAGACATTGACAAAGCCATTGCATCTGAATTAAATACGGGTGTAGTTATTGTAACAAGTACTATTAACTCACCTTCTACTAAACAAGTAATAGCACAATTTTTAGCAAAGCATCCTGGAAGTAAACATATTACTTACGATGCAATTTCTCATAGTGCAATGCTTTTAGCAAATCAAGCTTCTTATGGTAAAACCGTTATTCCTTCTTATCATTTTGAAAAAGCAAAAGCTATAGTTTCTTTAAGTGCCGATTTCTTAGGTACTTGGTTAAGCCCTGTGGAATTTGCTAGACAATATGCGGTTGGAAAAAAGATTGATGAAAAAAATCCTGCAATGAGCAGACATATTCACTTTGAAACAGTGGCTAGTTTGACAGGCTCTAATGCAGATGAAAAATATTTATGTCGTCCTTCTGAATTGCCTTTGGTAGCTGCCGCTTTATTAAGCGCAGTGAATGGAGGTGAAATTAATGGCATCACTGATGCCACTTTAAAAGCAGGTATTAAAGCAGCTGCAAAAGCTTTAACGGCAAACAAAGGTGCAGCATTAGTAGTATCGGGAAGTAATAATGTGAATGAGCAAATAATTGTAAATGCTATTAATAGTGCCATTGGTGCGAATGGTACTACCATTAATTTTGGAGCTACTTTAAATTATCGTCAAGGTATTGATAGCGAATTCGCAAGTTTTGTTGAAGATATGAACGCTGGAAAAGTAAATGCTGTTTTATTTTATGGCGCAAACCCAGTGTATAGTTGGCCAGCTGCTGATAAAGTAAAATCTGGTTTAGCAAAAGTGAAAACTACTATTTCATTCAATGCTAAATTAGATGAAACCACAGCTCTTTGTAAATATTCAATTCCTGCACCACACTTTTTAGAAAGTTGGGGCGATGCTGAACCTATCTCTGGTCATATCTCTTTCATTCAACCTACTATCTCTCCCTTATTTAAAACCCGTGCTTTTGAAGATTCATTATTAAAATGGGCGGGAGATGCTACTAATTACACCACTTATTTAAAAAATTATTGGTCTGCTAAATTAGGTGGCGAGAATGGTTGGAATAAAACATTACAAGTAGGTGTATTAAATCCCACTACTGCTTCTATGGCAGGTGCGAATATTAATAATAGTGCCGTAAGCACTGCGCTTGCTGCCATTGCTGCTCAGAAACCTAGTGATAAAATTGAATTAGTATTATATCAAAAATTAGCCATTGGCGCTGGACAAGGTGCAAGCAACCCTTGGTTACAAGAATTACCAGATCCAGTAACTCGTGCTACTTGGGATAACTATATTATAGTATCTCCCGCAATGGCAAGAACCTTATTAAATATTGATTTAAATAATGGAGGTCAGGCCGATGCTTATGAAGTGAAGCCTCCTAAGCAAGTAGTGAAATTAACCGTTGATGGAAAATCGATAGAACTTCCTGTATTAATTATTCCTGGTACACATCCACAAACAGTGGGTATTGCTGTTGGATATGGTCGTGCAGAAGCCATTGGTAAATCGGTAATAGGCACTGGAAAGAATGCATTTCCTTTAGCTTGTATTGAAAATGGTTTTGTACAATTTAGTTGTGCGAATGTTAGTTTAAAGCCAACAGGAGAAACTTATCCAGTAGCATTAACACAAACACATTTCCGTTACGATACCACACAAGGTAATCGTACTGAAGTAGTGAAAGAATTAACTTTAGCTGAATACTTAAAAAATCCAAAAGAAATTGAAGAAGAGAGAGACGAAGAATTAAAACCTTTTGGTGGATTAGAAAATTATGAAGCACAAGGAACTATTTATCCTGTGTATGCGCGTCCAGGTATTAAGTGGGGTATGAGTGTGGATTTAAATAGTTGTACAGGTTGTGGTGCTTGTGTGGTGGCTTGTAATGCAGAGAATAATGTGGCAGTGGTAGGTAAACCAGAAGTATTGCGTGGACACGAAATGCACTGGTTACGCATTGATAAATATTTTAGCGGTGATATGGATAATCCTAAAGTGGTTTTCCAACCTTTAATGTGTCAACATTGCGATAATGCTCCTTGTGAGAATGTTTGTCCAGTGGCAGCTACCAATCATAGCTCTGAAGGATTAAATCAAATGACTTATAACCGTTGTATTGGTACTCGTTATTGTGCGAACAACTGTCCTTTCAAAGTGCGTCGCTTTAACTGGGCCGATTACACTGGTGCCGATAGCTTCCCAGACAATCAAAGAGATGTATTAAACGATGTGGTATTAAATATGAACGACGACTTAACAAGAATGGTATTGAATCCAGATGTTACTGTTCGTTCTAGAGGTGTGATTGAAAAATGTTCTTTCTGTGTTCAAAGGTTACAAGCAGCTAAATTAGATGCGAAAAAAGAATCTCGTCCAATGGTGGATACAGATATAAAAGTGGCTTGCCAACAATCTTGTCCTACCAATGCTATTAACTTCGGTAATGCCAATGATAAACATAGCGCTATTACTAAAGTTCGTTTAGAGAATCCGAATCGTCAGTTCTATGTGTTAGAGCAATTACACGTTCTACCCAATGTAACTTATTTAGCTAAAGTAAGAAACACAGAAGAAGTGGAAGAGGTAAAAGAAGAAGCGGCTCATAAATAATTAAATAGAGTTTATAAATTAGAAATAGTTAAAGATGCATATTAAATACGAATCACAGTTGCGCGAACCATTGGTATATGGTGAGAAAAATTTTCACCAGGTTACTGAAGATATTTTGCGCCCTATTGAAGTGAAGCCATCTCGTTTATGGTACATTGGTTTTTTTATATCTGTTACTTTATTATTATTTGGAGTATTCAGTTTGTATCGTGAGGTAACTTACGGTATTGGCCAGTGGAACTTAAATAAAACAATTGGTTGGGGATGGGATATTACCAACTTCGTTTGGTGGGTAGGTATTGGTCACGCAGGAACTTTGATTTCAGCAGTATTATTATTATTTCGTCAAGGTTGGAGAACAGGGGTGAATCGTGCAGCAGAAGCGATGACCATTTTTGCCGTTATGTGCGCAGGTCAATTCCCTATTTTCCATATGGGTCGTGTTTGGTTGGCTTTCTTTATTATGCCTTATCCTAACTCTCGTGGTCCTTTATGGGTGAACTTTAACTCACCTTTATTATGGGATGTGTTTGCGATCTCTACTTATTTCACCGTTTCATTATTATTCTGGTACTCTGGTTTATTACCCGATTTAGCTACAGTGCGTGATCGTGCGTTTACTAAACTCAGACAAAAATTATATGGTATTGCTTCTTTTGGTTGGACAGGTTCTACCAAACATTGGCAACGCCACGAAAGTTTATCATTAGTGTTAGCGGGTTTAAGTACTCCTTTAGTATTGTCGGTGCACACTATCGTATCTTTCGACTTCGCTACTTCAGTAATTCCTGGATGGCACACTACTATCTTCCCTCCTTACTTCGTGGCAGGTGCCATTTTCTCTGGCTTTGCTATGGTACAATCTTTATTAATTGTAGTGCGTAAGGTGTTTGGATTAACCGACTATATCACTATTGGTCATATTGACTTAATGAATAAAGTTATTGTACTTACAGGCTCTATTGTAGGTGTAGCTTATTTAACAGAATTGTTTATGGGTTGGTACTCTCAAAATAAATATGAGGGATATACTTTCTGGTATAGCCGTGCTTATTTATTTAGCCCTTATGGTTGGAGCTATTGGGGTATGATGGCTTGTAATGTAATTTCTCCTCAAATTTTCTGGTCTAGAAAAATGAGAAGAAATGTTTTCGTTACTTTCTTTATGAGTATCATTGTAAACATTGGTATGTGGTTTGAGCGATTTGTAATTATTGTAACTTCTTTATATCGTGACTATTTACCTTCTAGCTGGTCTGTTTATTATAGTCCTTCTATTTATGAAGTAGGTTTCTATTTAGGAACATTTGGTTTATTCTTTACTTGCTTTTTCTTATTTGCTAAATATTTCCCTGTTATTGCGGTAGCAGAAATTAAGTATGTATTAAAAAGAAGTGGTGAATCTTTCAAACCTGAATTTGAAAAATTGGAAGCACAACCCTTGGATACATTTGTTCACGATAATGCACACGCACATTAATTATAATATTGATTAAGTAAAAAATTATGGCACAAAAGAAATTCGTAGTTGGTTGTTTTGATGAAGAAAAAGTTTTATTTCCTGCAGTAAAGCAAGTGCGTACTGCTGGCTATAAAATTAAAGATGTATACACACCCTTTGCCGTACACGGTTTAGACCACGCTTTGGGTATGCGCGAAACAAGCTTACATACTGCTGGTTTTATTTACGGCATCACTGGAACAGCTACTGCTATAAGTACTATTAGTTGGATATTCACTAAAGACTGGCCTTTAAATATTGGTGGTAAACCCCATTTTGCTTTACCCGCTTGGATACCTATTATATTTGAATTAACAGTTTTATTTGCAGCCGTGGGTATGGTGATGACTTTTTGTTGGTTATGTCAATTAGCCCCTGGGGTTAAAAAACATCATTTCCATAAGCGCGCTACTGACGATTTATTTGTAATGGTGATTGAGTGTTCCGATAAAACAAATACCAATGATTTAGTAGCCTTATTAAAATCAAATGGTGCGGTGGAAACCGATGTTCAAGTAGCAGAAGACGAGTGGTGGTTTGGTACTTATGATAAAGAAGATAAACTTGCGGGGCAAGTTTCGATGTAGGAGATGTAGGCGAGTAGGTGATGTTGGTGATGTAGGAGATGTAGATGATGTATTTGATGTGGGATTAAAACTTTATAAGTTTCAAGAATATTGAAACTTAGATCGAAATAAATTTGAATTAGTTTATAAGATAAAAACGATGAATAAAAATTACAAGAATAAGAATTTGCTTTTAGTAATTGCAATAGTAGCTATTAGCTTAGTAAGTTGTGATGAAGTGAAGCGCACACCGGGTTCTATTTATATGCCCGATATGGCTTATAGTCGTGCTTATGAATCTTATGCAGACCATAGCAATTTAACTGCAAAAGGAATTTATTATGATAATCTTCCAGTAGCAGGTACCATTGCAAGAGGTAAGGATATGCCTTTCCCTTATGCAAAAGATAAAGCGGGTGATACCACCAACTACTACGCATCAAGATCGGTTCAAAATCCTATAGATTCTTTAAGTGCTAAAGAGTTAACAGAAGCAGAGCGATTATATTTAGTGAATTGTGGAATTTGTCACGGCGCTAAATTAGATGGCAATGGTCCTTTATATAAAGATGGCAATGGTCCTTATCCTGCAAAACCTGCAACATTAGTAGGCGATGCAAAATATGAGAGTATGCCTGCGGGTCAAATGTTTTATTCCGTGGCGTACGGAAAAAACTTAATGGGTTCTTATGCTTCTCAATTGAGCAAGCATCAACGCTGGATGATTATAAAATATATTAAGAATAAACAAAAGAAGTAAGATGGCATCTATTCAAGAGCAATTTGAAATTCCTGGTAATCTTAAATCCTGGTCTTATGCATTAATAGGCATAGGCGGTGCAGCTTTATTGTACGGTATGTTTACCAAAGGATTTAGTTCCAACGAACACGAGCAAGTGCATTTTTGGGGAACCTTAATGTACAATACTATTTTCTGGACATTAGTGACCAACGCCTCTATGTTCTTTATATGTTTTAGCACAATGGCACAAGCTGCTTGGATGCAATCTTTCAGAAGAATTGCAGAAGCCATTTCAACATTGGTACCCATTTTTGGAGGTATTACTTTATTAGTACTATTCTATGTAGTGTTAAGTCATAATCATCATATTTATCATTGGTTAGATACTGAAGCGGTAGCTAAAGATCCCATCTTAAAAGGTAAAGTTGGATTTTTAAATCCTACTTTCTTTATTATTTGGACTACACTTACTATTTCACTTTGGAGTTATTTCGGATATAGAATGCGTCAAATTAGTTTGGAAGCAGATATCGCACCAATGGATCAAGCCACTGCACATTCTTATAATATTAGAAGTATGACTCGCTCAGGATTTTTCTTAGTGTGGTTTGGATTAACAGTAGCTTCTACAGTGCCTTGGTTATGGTTAATGAGTTTAGATGCTCATTGGTATTCTACTATGTATAGCTGGTATACTTTCGCAAGTTCTTTTGTGGCAGGTATGTCTTTAATAGCATTATGGTTAGTGTATATGAAAAACAAAGGCTATATGGAATTAACCAACAACGAACACTTACACGATGTAGGTAAATTTATGTTTGCCTTCTCTATATTTTGGACTTATTTATGGTTCTCACAATATATGTTAATATGGTATGCTAATATTCCAGAAGAAACCGTGTACTTCAAGCACCGCGTGCAAGGAGCGTACAAACCCATTTTCTTCTTGAATTTAATTATCAATTTCCTTTGTCCTTTAATTATATTAATGAAGCGCTCTGCTAAAAGAAATTTTACATTGGTTGCTTTTATGGCATTGCTTATTTTATTTGGACACTGGATCGATTTTTACCAAATGGTAATGGGTTCTTTAATGAAAGAAGCTGTGTCATTAGGTTGGTTTGATTTTGGTATTTTATCTTTTTTCGTGGGTGTTATGATATTAATGGTAGGCCGTTCATTAGCCAGCAAACCTTTAATACCAAAGTACCATCCATTCTTAAAAGAGAGTATTATTCATCAAGTATAATTATTGATTTAGAAAAAAAGAGTTATGAGTTTATATTTATCTATTGCAATTATCGTTCTCATATTTGTGGTAATTTTTCAAATTGCCAAAGCAAGTGAGTATGTATCTATTTTAAAAGGAGAAGAAGCCAGTCGTCAACAAAACAATAAAATCAACGGATTTTTGATGGTTGCTTTTTTGATACTAGGTTTTATAGGTATTTATGTTTGTAATAAAGCCTATTATGGTAAAACGCAGTTAGCGCAAGGAGCAGCAAGTATTCAAGGGGAGAAAGTAGATCAAATGCTTTGGGTGACTTTAATTATTACAGGTATTGTATTTGTGATTACCCAGGTTTTATTATTTTGGTTTGCCTATAAATACCAAGAAGATAAAAACAGAAAAGCTTTCTTCTTTGCCCATAGCACTAAATTAGAATTAATATGGACAGCTATTCCAGCTATTGCTTTAACTATACTAGTCGTATTTGGTTTGCGTAACTGGTTTTTCTTTACAGGAGAAGCTCCTAAGGATGCAATGGTGGTAGAAGTAACAGGAAAACAATTTGGATGGATTTTCCGTTACCCTGGAAAAGATGCTGTGTTTGGAAAAAAATATTATAAAAATATCGACCCTGCTGTTAACTCTGTAGGTATAGTGTGGGACGATACTTATTCTAAAGACGATATTTTAACAGAGCAAACTATGTATGTAGTGAAAGGTCGCCCTGTTAAATTAATTATTGGATCAAGAGATGTGATTCACGATGTGGGATTAACACATTTTCGTTTGAAAATGGACGCTGTTCCTGGTATTCCAACCACTATGTGGTTTACACCAATGTATACTACCAAAGAAATGCGTGAGAAAACGGGTAATCCTAATTTTGTATATGAAATTTCTTGCGATCAAATGTGCGGCAATGGCCACTATTCTATGAAAGGGGTTATTGAAGTAGTAGACCAAGAAGAGTATGATTTATGGATGGCTAAACAAAAACCACAATACTTCACTGCTTTTCCTGAAGAAGCTGCGAAAGTAGGTGATGGAGAAGCCAAGCCAGTAGTTGTAAAAGCAGATAGCACTGCAAAAGCAGCTACTACAAAAATGTAATAACAAAAAGATTAAAATTATTTAAATAAAAGGTATGAGTCACGAAGCAGCATTACACGGTCATCAAAGTCACGGACACGATGATCACGGTCATCACGAACATCACGATACTTTTATAACAAAGTATGTATTTAGCCAAGACCATAAAATGATTGCTAAGCAATTTTTAATTACGGGTATGGTGTGGGCAGTATTAGGGGGTTTAATGAGCGTACTATTTCGTTTACAATTAGGTTATCCTGATGCTAGTTTTCCTTGGTTAGAATCTTTATTAGGTAAATGGGCCAAGGGAGGTCAAATTACACCTGAAGCTTATTATGCTTTAGTAACTACACACGGAACCGTACTAGTATTCTTTGTATTAACAGCAGGCTTATCTGGTACTTTTGCTAACTTTTTAATTCCATTACAAATAGGTGCTCGTGATATGGCGTCACCTTTTTTGAATATGTTAAGTTATTGGTTCTTCTTTACTGCAAGTGTTATAATGTTATCTTCTTTATTTGTTGAAACAGGACCTTTCAGTGGTGGATGGACTGCTTATCCTCCTTTATCTGCTTTACACGATGCCTCTCCAGGATCTAAAACAGGTATGGATTTATGGATTATTTCAATGGCCTTATTCGTTGTCTCTTCTTTATTAGGTGGTTTGAATTATATCGCTACCATTTTGAATATGCGTACAAAAGGAATGAGTATGACGCGTATGCCTTTAACAGTTTGGGCATTATTCTTTACAGCAGTATTGGGTGTATTATCTTTCCCCGTATTATTGTCTGGTATGATTTTATTAATTTTTGATAGAAACTTTAGTACTAGTTTTTATCTTTCTGATATTTATGTAAATGGTGTAGGGGCTTTATCTAATGAAGGTGGCTCTGCTATTTTATTCCAACATTTATTTTGGTTCTTAGGTCACCCCGAGGTATATATTATCTTATTACCAGCAATGGGAATGGTTTCTGAAATTATGTCGGTGAATTCTCGTAAACCTATCTTTGGTTATATGGCTATGTTAGGTTCTTTATTCGCTATTGCCATCTTAGCCTTTTTAGTTTGGGCACACCATATGTTTGTGACCGGATTAAATCCCTTCTTAGGATCGGTATTCGTTCTATTAACTTTATTAATTGCAGTACCTTCTGCTATTAAAGTATTTAACTGGTTAACTACTTTATGGAGAGGTAATATTCGTTTCACACCAGGTATGTTATTTGCTATCGGATTTGTAAGTTTATTTATCTCTGGTGGTTTAACAGGTATTTGGTTAGGTAACGCTGCTTTAGATATTTATTTACACGATAGTTATTTCGTAGTAGCGCATTTCCATATTGTAATGGGAGTGGCATCTATGTTTGGAATGTTTGCAGGTATTTATCATTGGTTCCCTAAAATGTATGGTCGTTATTTAAATAATTCTTTAGGCTATATACATTTCTGGATTACCATTGCAGGTGCCTATATGATTTTCTGGCCAATGCATTACCAAGGTTTAGCAGGTATGCCTCGTCGTTATTTTGATTTTAGCATTTGGGAGAGCTTTAAACAATTTGCAGAATTAAACCGTTTCATTAGCACCGTAGCTATGATTGTTTTTGCGGTACAACTTTTATTCTTGTTTAATTTCTTCTACTCTATTTTCAAAGGCCGTAAAGTTACTGTTCAAAATCCTTGGGAATCCAATACACTAGAGTGGACTACACCTATTCGTCCTGGTCACGGCAACTGGCCTGGTGAAATTCCTGAAGTACACCGTTGGCCTTATGATTACGGAAAAGATGGCCACGATTTTATTCCACAAACTACTCCGGTAGGTGCGGATGAAACAGATACACATTAATTAAACATACTCATTTTTACAATGCCCTGTTTTCAGGGCATTGTAATTTGATACTATTACTTGAGAGCTTGTTTTTTGTTGAATTATAATTTTGAAAAAAAATATTTTTTGAAACAAACACTTACCAATTACGCACAGTTAATGAAATTCACCCTGAGTTTTACAGTGGTGTTCACTTGTGTTATATGTTATATGTTAGCTCCTAAAGTAATGGCCTACGATTGGACTATGATTTTACTTTTAACCTTCGCGGGCTTATGCATCACAGGTAGTGCCAACGCTATTAATCAAGCGGTGGAAAAAGATACCGATGCTCAAATGAAACGAACAGCGAATCGTCCTGTGGCTTCAGGAAAAATGTCGGTGCAAACTGCTTACACTTTTGCTACTATTACTGGTATTTTGGGCATATTTATAATGTGGAAGTATTTTAATTTTTCTTCTGCATTACTTTCTGCATTTAGTTTATTCTTATATGCTTTTATTTATACGCCACTAAAAAAAATAAATTCTATTGCAGTATTAGTAGGTGCTTTTCCTGGAGCCCTTCCTTGTTTAATTGGATGGGTAGCGGGCAATGACGATTTTGCTTTTGCAGGACTTAGTTTATTTTTAATTCAATTTTTATGGCAGTTCCCACATTTTTGGGCAATTGCTTGGGTAGCACATAACGATTATTCTAAAGTAGGTTTTAAATTATTACCCTCTAAAGAAGGTCCCACTCGTTTTACTGCTTTACAATCGGTGATGTATGCAGTACTTATGATACCCATAGGTTTTTTGCCTTACTATTTACATTTAACAGGTCAAATAAGTATGTGGATTTTATTAGTAGCTAATATTTTTATGGTAGTACAATGTATTAGACTTTATCAAAATAGGGGAGTGCCTGCCGCAAGAAGAGTGATGTTTAGCAGTTATATTTATTTACCCATTGTTTATTTAGCCTTACTCGCAGATAAATTATAAAATATATTTTATGACAACAGAATTAAAAACAGAGGTAAGAAAAAATAAAATGCATCCTTATAAGATGGTTTTATATGCAGGCCTTGGTAGCATTGTGATGATGTTTGCAGGATTAACCAGTGCTTATATGGTAAAAAAGAGTCAAGCTAATTGGTTGGATTTTGAACTACCTAAAGTTTTCCTTACTTCTACTATTGTACTACTACTCAGTAGCTTTACCATTCAAATGGCAGTTAAAAAAGCCAAAGAAGGACATCAAAATCCTTACCGAGGATTTTTAAGTGTGACTGCTATTTTAGGGGTGGTTTTTATGATTTTGCAGCTACAGGGTTTTATGGCACTTCAAGCCAATAATATTGCTTTAACTGGTCCAAGAAGCAATTCGGCAGCCTCCTTTTTATTCGTCATTACCTGCTTGCATTTATTGCACGTATTGGGAGGCCTTATTGCGCTAATAGGGGTGTCTTTTAAGTCATTTTCAGCCAAAAATAACCCTGAAAATACCCTGCCCGTTGAATTGTTGTCTACCTACTGGCATTTTGTAGACATACTTTGGATCTACCTTTTTGTCTTCCTTCACTGGATAGGATAAGAGCCTCAAAATTGTTAAAGATAATCCCAAAAAAACCCAGCTTTTTGATACAAATATCCTTGATAGCCAATATTTTTGCACTGAAATAGAAATTGAACATGTCAACAACAACAGCCGCTTCAGCCAATGAAGCAAAATTGTGGTCCGGAGGGAAAAGCCCTTTTAATTCTGAGTATGGAAAAGTAATGATGTGGTACTTTTTAATGAGTGACGCCTTTACTTTTGGTGCTTTTTTAATCTCTTATGGTACCGTCCGTTTTTCTACTAATGGATGGCCTAATTCTAACGAAGTTTTTAGAAGTTTCCCCTTTGCTCCTCCTGGAGTGCACGCACCCTTGGTCTTTGTTAGTATTATGACTTTCATATTAATTATTAGCTCGGTAACAATGGTATTAGCTGTGCACGCGGGTAAAAATATGGACAAGCGTGGGGTAGTAATAAATATGATTTTAACCATTATTGGAGGTCTTGCATTTTTAAGTTGTCAAGCTTGGGAGTGGAATCATTTATTTCACGAAGGTGCTTGGTGGGGTTCTAATCCTTTTTTAAATGCTGATGGTACTGCAAGCACTACGAATTTTACGAACTTCTTTTTTACCATAACTGGTTTTCACGGTTTTCACGTATTTAGTGGAGTGGTGATAAATATTATAATGCTTATTATGACTCTTATGAATAAGTTTGAACAAAGAGGGCATTATTTAATGATTGAAAAAGCAGGTTTATACTGGCACTTTGTAGACCTCGTTTGGGTATTTGTATTTACCATATTTTATTTATTATAATTAGTATTAAGAAATTTATATGTCACATTCACACACAGATCACGAAGCGCACAACGCAGAAGCTGTTGCAGAAATTAAGAAGGTAACCATTATCTTAACTGTATTTACTATTATTGAATTAATCTTAGGCTTCTGGATGATAAGTATGACATCTGCAGGTTTAAAATTAGCTGTAAAAGGAACCATTGTTATTTTAATGATGGCGAAGGCATTTTATATCGTTGCTTATTTTATGCACTTAAAGCACGAAGTAAAAAATTTAATAATGACCATTGTAGTGCCTTTACTTTTATTTTTATGGTTTATTGGTGCTTTTTTATGGGATGGTAATTCATTTAGAAATTTAAGAAATAACTACGACTCTTACTTTAAAGAACAAGCTACTATTAAAGTAGAAAAGAAAGAAGAGGAGCACGAATCTGCCAAGCAAGAATCAAAGCACGAAAGCGTAGAATCCAATAAAGAATCTAGCCAAGAATCGAAAAAAGAAGGTGAAAAGCCTGAAGTAGCCCCTTATTATTAATAGGCTAATTATTAATTAGGCTTTATTGTTAATAGGCTACTTATAATTTAGAAATACCTTTTAATTTAAAATTAACCATTTAGGTTTAGTTACTAAATAATTTAAATGTCCAAGAAGTCGGTATATGGTTTAATTATTGCACTAGCCATACCTATAGCTTGTTACCTATGGTTAAAATCGGCCAGTGACAATGCTGTTATAATGCCTCGCCATTATTTATTAGATACAGTCATAGAGCAAGTAGTAGATGGCAAGCAAAAATCAGATAGTATTTGGCATACTACGGGGAATTTACAATTAGTCAATCAATTAGGAGATACAGTTCACTTATATGACCAAGCGGGTAAAATAATTATTTTAGATTTATTTTTTACAAGCTGTGGTAGTATTTGCCCCAAGCTTACCAAGAATATGAGTAAGCTTCAAGGTTCTTTTACTAGAGGAGGGGACATTCGTAAAAAAGTAGATACTTCTATTGTACATTTTATGTCAATTAGTGTAGATCCTAATAGAGACAGCGTTCCTGTTTTAAGAGCTTATGCCAATAAAACAGGAGTCATATCTGATAATTGGTGGCTACTTACAGGGAATCGTGATTCCATATATAAATTCGCCTACGAAGAATTAAAAGTTGATAAGTTTAGCCAAGAGCCCATTAGCCCCGACTTTGTACATACTAGCCGCTTTATTTTAATAGATAAAAAAATGCAAATTAGAGGCTATTACAATGGTTTAGATTCAGCTTCATTATTAAAATTGGCCAAGGATGTAGGATATTTAATGTTAGAAAAAGATAAGACACAGAAAAATAAAATATTTCAAGAAATTATTGACCTCAGCTGGCTATGGTTAGTAATTGCATTATTGGTAAGTGGTTTTATATACTATTTTAATGCTAATTTTAATAAGTCATCGAAGTAGTTTTAACAAGTCAACAAAATAGTTTTTAAAAAGTCAACAAAGTAGTTTTTTAAAAAGTTATCAAAGTAGTTCATAGATTGTATTAATTTTAAAAAATAAACATTAAAATAAAACTAAAAATAAAATTATGTTAGCACCCGTTATTCAAAAAAACGACAAGCAAGCAAAATTATTAATTGGTATATTTTCAGTGGTAGTATTTGTGGCAGTTAGCTTTTTAAGCAAATTCACAATTAATGTACAGCTCCCCTTTGACAAACATATTTTCGCCTTACTAAATGCTTTATTAAATACAGCTGTAGCTATTTTATTGGTATTGGCTTTATTTGCTATTAAGCAAAAGAAATATACGGTACATAAAAATTTAATGTTAACGGCTCTTATTTTATCGGTTTTATTTTTGGTCTCTTATATAGCACATCATTTATTAGCAGGTGAAACTAAATTTGGTGATACCGACCACGATGGCATAGTAAGTGTTGCAGAAATAGCCGTGGTAGGGAATCTCAGAGCTTTTTATTTTATTTTATTATCAACGCATATCATTCTAGCGGCTACCAGCCTTCCCTTTATTTTATTTACAGCTTACCGTGGTTTAACAGGGGAATACGAAGACCATAAAAGAAAAGCAAAAAGAATGTGGCCTATTTGGTTTTATGTGGCAGTCACTGGTCCCTTAGTGTATTTAATGATTTCTCCCTATTATAATTAAAATAGGGTATTGTTTTAAAAAGTTATTTGCTTTTAAAAATTAAGTTCTAGCATTGGATCCCAAAAGAGTTTTTCAAAATCCACTACGGTTTCGTTTTTAACTTTTATTTTTTCTTTGGCTAGTAGTTCCTGCATTTGCGTAGGCGTTGCAAAATGTGCTTTACCACTTAGCATTCCATTTCTATTTACCACTCTATGTGCAGGTACTTTGGGCTTCACTCCGTGAGACGCATTCATTGCCCAGCCTACCATTCTAGCACTACCACCACTACCTAAATATTTGGCAATGGCTCCATAACTAGTAACTCTTCCTTTAGGAATAAGCCTTACCACATCAAATACATTTTGAAAAAAATCTTTAGTCTTTGGATGGTATTGCATCAGGATTTTTTATTTTACTTAATTCATTAATGAATAATTTTCTACTTCTTACCGGTTCAGGTACATTTTCGTATTGGTAGGGACAATGCCTACAAGCTTCTCCACAACAATATCCTCTTTGCTGGTGGTAAGCTTCAGTAAATACATATTTACCATCTGCATCTATATAATATTCAATTCCTTCTTTCACTTTTACTTCATTAATTTAATGCGCCTTACTATTTCTAACTCTTTTAGCATCGTGGGTTTCAGTTACTTCAAAACTGGCAATGAGTTCTTTTAATTTTTCATCTTTTTCTATAGGTAATACTTTATCAATTTTAAATTGAATATAATAAGTGCGATTACTACTGGCTATATTGAGGCCTTCATAATAAGTTTTTATAGCATATCGTGCATCCCATTTATTTGAATTTCTAAACTCATTTCCATATAAATCATCGGTAGCCACCATTAGTGTAAGACCATATAGTTCAATCACTGTTTTTGTAAATAAAAATAAATTAGGACTATCGGTTTTTAAATGTACTAAGCCTCCTTGCCTTAAAAATGTTTGGTAGCGTCTTAAAAACTGAGGATGAGTTAATCTTTTTTTAGCTTTTGATACTCTTAATTGGGGGTCGGGAAAAGTAATCCATATCTCACTTACTTCATCTTTAGCAAAATAGTCAACACAAGTTTCTATTTGTGTTCTTAAAAATGCCACATTGTTTAATCCTTCTTGGATAGCTATACTTGCGCCTTTCCAAATTCTATTACCTTTAATATCTACCCCTAAAAAATTTTGATGACTATGCCCACGAGCTAGGCCCACAGCGTATTCTCCTCTACCACAGGCCAGCTCTAATACAAGAGGTTTTATAGCTGTTGTTTCATTAGAATTACTGCCATTATTTAGTTGATTAAAATAAGCATTCCAGTTGCCGGCCATACCAGCTGGGTATTCTAGCACATTTTCAAACTTTTTAATAGCTTCAAATTTGATTAATTTCTTCTGCCCCATTGAACAAAGATAAAGCTTAGATAGGCATTATAGATGGCTTTTTAGATCTTGTTAAAAATCGTATATTACAGATACTAATATTTAAAAAATCTTAAAATATATTAGCCCTTATACCTCTTACATAATTATATGATTGATACAAAACTAATAGGGATAGATTTAGGAGCTACCAATATAAGAGCTGGCATAGTTCAAAAGGGGATTTTACATAACATTCAAACTAAAAAAATTAATAGCGCAGGAAGTATAGAAGAGGTATTAGCCGATTTTTATTTATTAATTGATGCACTTTTGGATAAAGATGTGGTAGCTATAGGTATTGGTGTTCCCAGTGTGGTTGATCTTTCAAAAGGCATAGTGTATGATGTTCAACATATTCCTTCTTGGAAAGAAGTTCCTTTAAAAGAGATTTTAGAAAAAAAATATCATCTTCCAGTTTTTGTCAATAACGATGCCAATTGTTTTGCGTTGGGTGAATTTCATTTTGGTAAGGGTAGGGGAAAATCAGATATGATAGGACTTACTATTGGCACTGGGCTTGGAGCAGGCGTTATTGTGAATAAACATTTATTAGCAGGCCCCAATTGCGGGGTGGGTGAATTTGGTATGGTGGACTATTTAGAACATAATTATGAATACTATGCCAGTGGTCAATATTTTATGCATAAGTATAATGTAAAAGGGGAGGAGGTTTTTGAAAGGGCTAAAGCAGGAGATAAAATTGCACAAGAATATTATGCGCAAATGGGAACACATTTGGGAAATGCTATAAAACTTATAATGTATAGTTTTGATGCTTCTTATATAGTACTAGGAGGTTCCGTAAGATTCGCATACCCTTATTTTGAAAAAAATATGTGGGAGCGCATTCATAGTTTTGCCTATAGCCATTCAGTAGCTAATTTAAAAATAGACATATCGAATTTAGAAAATGCAGGTATTTTGGGGGCGGCAGGTTTATACTACGACCAATTATAATTTTAATTCACCCCAACCCTTTCTATATTCTCTTTTAATAAATTGATTGGCGGGTTCAAAATTTGTTACTCTCATATTATCACCATCCCACTGCAGTGCTTTGTATCTTCCACTAAATTTATAAGCTTCCATATTTCCATAAACAGGGTCTACTCTTTTTATTTTTTCGCGAATATTAAAACTGCGTAATAATAAATTACCCAGTAAAACGGTTTCTGTCAAAGGCCCTGCGTAACCTACAAAGGGAGAGTCTACTTCCATATTACCATAACCTGCAATACAAGCATCTGCCCATTGCCACCAATGTCCATCCATATCTCCTTTTACTCTTGGATATTTTTTAGCAATAGCAATATCTTTATTTAAACTTAGGGGAAGTAGTCTTGGATGACTTCCACCCCAACCACAAGCAATTTTTCCTTTGGTACCTATAAATAAAGTAGCGCCCTCAAAATCGTTTTCACCTTGGTAATCACCTAAAGCATCATTGAAATTTACATTGGGATCTAATTCATTCAACCTTTCAGGTGTTATACCACCATCCATCCAAAATAAATCTAAGTCTTTACCATTTTTTTGTTTGAACTTAAATTTTAATGAACTGGAAACTGGTCCGCTTTCTGGATATATACCTTCTTTAAAAATTCCAGCATACACTGTACTTGCACTTCCTGAAACTTCAGTGGGATAGCCTAATGATAATAATTTAAATGGGGGGCCCATTATATGACAACCCATATCTCCCAAAGCGCCTGTTCCAAATTGCCACCAACCTCTCCAATTGAAAGGCACAAGGTTTTCAATATAATTTGTGTTTTGTGCAGTACCCAACCATAAATCCCAATTTAATTCTTTGGGAATAGGCGCTGATTGTTTAGGCCAAGCAATGCCCTGAGGCCATACAGGTCGGTCGGTCCAACAATATACTTTTTCTACCTCTCCAATAAGATCTGCTTCCAACCATTCTCTTAATGTGCGCATACCATCGCAAGAAGCCCCCTGGTCGCCCATTTGCGTGACTACTTTATATTTTTCGGCAGCCTGCGTTAAAATTCTAGCTTCATAAATATCGTGCGTTAAAGGTTTTTGTAAATACAAATGTTTATGTAACTGCATCGCACTCAGTCCTACAATGGCGTGATTATGATCGGGGATAGCTACTGTAACCGCGTCAAAGTTCTTACTTTCTTTATCAAACATTTCTCTCCAATCCTTATAAAATTTTGCTTTGGGAAATTGTTTTCTTTTAGAAGCTGCTGGCCTTTCATCTACATCGCATAAAAAAGCAATATTGGTATTCTTATTGGGAGTGTTGGCTAAATGTTGAATATCATTATCGCCTTCACCTCCACAACCAATAGCTGCAATATTTAATGTATCGCTGGGTGCGACATAGCCCAAGCCGCCTAAAACATTTCTAGGAACAATATAAAATCCAGCAGTGGCAAGTGCAGCATTTTTTATAAAATTGCCGCGCCCTAATTTATTTTTTTTCAAATTCAATTTTTTATATTAAAAAATATTTGCTTGTAATACAATGAAAAACTCTAATGTTTATAATGGTTATAAGCGTTCGTATATTTCCAATAAGTAAGTTAATAAAAATGTAAGTATTGTAAAAATAGAATTATGCTTATCTTGTGCTGCCCTAATTTTTTTGTACAATATGAGGTATATTTTTTATTTGTTTTTTCTACTTTTCTTAGGGCCTATATATTCAATTGCACAAACTCAGCAGGTTCAATATGGGCAACAGTCCTGGCTCGATTACTTAAATCAAACTAGGTTTTCAAAAAAATGGGGCTCTTGGCTGGATCTACAGCTAAAATTAACTGACAATTATTATAAGTCGGAATTAGCCACAGAATCTGCGGCTGGAGTTACTTATTATACTAAAAATAATTTAAAATTAGTGGGTGCTTTAACTTATGTAGATCAAATTCACGAGGGTTCGAATAATTATCATTTAGCCGAATATCGTCCCTGGCAAATGGTGCAATTAAATTCAACTTATCCTTTATTTAAAACAATTCAATGGGTAAGACTAGAGGAAAGATTTAAACAAACCGCTATTAATAATGTACCTAGTTCACAATATGATTTTACTTATAGATTTAGGTATCAATTTTTAGCTAATATACCTATTACCAAACATCATTATCAAAAGGGGAGTCTTTCTTTTGTGGCTTCCAATGAAATTTATTTAAACTTTGGTAAAGATATTGTGTACAATACTTTTGATCAAAACCGTCTTTCTGCTGGTTTTTATTATTATTTAAATAATGAAAATATATTTCAGTTTGGATATACCAATGTATATCAAATGTTCAATCAAAAAAATAAGTTTGGTAATTTAGATGTTATAAGACTCTCTATATTTAATAATATAGATTTTAGTAAATCTCATCATTCCCAAGACAACAGCGCATTAAAATCCGATTGAGTTTCCCCCATCTACAGGCAACACAACACCTGTAATATATTTTGCAGCGTCACTGGCTAAAAATAATGCAGCGCTTCCAATATCTTTTGGTTCTCCTAAAAATCCCATAGGAGTTCTACTTAATACTTTATTTTTTCTTTCAGGATCATTGTTCAATGCTTTGGCACTCATTTCAGTTGCAATAAATCCTGGGGCAATACAATTCACTCTAATTCCATTACCTGATAATTCACTTGCCATAGCTCTAGTCATAGCTTCAATAGCACCTTTAGAGGCAGTGTAAGCAATAACTTTGGGTAATCCATATTGAGAAGCCATTGAGCTAATATTAATTATGACACCAGTTTTTTGAGGTAGCATACATTTAATTACTTCTCTTGAAATTGTAAAAATTGATTGCACATTGGTGGTAATGATATGATCAAAATCGGCATCACTAACTTCGATGAAGGGCTTTTTCATATTAATGCCGGCATTATTTACCAAAATATCTATAGACCCATATTTCTTTGTTATTTTTTTAATGAGCTCTACTATACCTGCTCTATGGGTTAGATCAAATGATATGATTTCGCAATTTTCTCCTAAACTAGATTTTACTGCTTTTAGCTTTTTTATATCTCGACCAATGATTATTGTTTTAATTTTATTTTTTACAAAACTTGTTGCAATGGCAAGACCAATACCAGAAGCGCCTCCTGTGACAATAGCTATTTTTTGCTTTTTCATAGTTAATATTTATTCCAATATAATAGTATTTCTTAAAATTAGTAATTCTAAATTTACAAATTAGTAACTTGACAATTAAATTTATATTTACCTTCGAAAAAAATTTCTATGCTCCATCAAACTATGAGGTGGTATGGGCCACACGATAAAGTTAGTTTACAAGATATTCGTCAAGCAGGTTGTGCGGGGGTAGTTACTGCCTTACATCAAATTCCTGTAGGCGATATTTGGCCAGTGGATGAAATTTTGAAAAGAAAGGCAATGATAGAAGCGGCGGGTATGACTTGGACTGTGATTGAAAGTTTACCAGTACACGAGGATATAAAAAAACGAAACGGACAGTATCAACTTTATATAGATAATTACATCAAAAGCCTGAAAAACCTAGGTCAATGTGGCTTAAAAGTAGTGACCTACAATTTTATGCCTATTTTGGATTGGTTAAGAACAGATGTAGCCTATACGCTTGAAGATAAGAGTAAAGCCTTGTATTTTGAGTTTGATAAATTTATGGTATTTGATTTATTCTTATTAAAAAGACCAGGTGCTGAAAAAGAATATAGTGCCGCAGAGGTAGAAAGAGCGAAGAAAAAGTTGAATGAAATGTCTGAAGAAGAAAAAAATTATGTTTTTAAAAATTGTTTATTGGGATTACCTGGTTCAGATGAAAGTTTTACGGCAGAACAAATTTTAGCAGCTTTACAAACTTATAAGGGCATAGATAGACAACAATTAAAACAA
>CAXBQH010000025.1:0-27656 GCA_963977985.1 uncultured bacterium | reverse complement strand
TTTAAACTTTTTTTGGGAGTAACAATTACCATTTTTGTACTATGGGTATATGTATTTATTCCCAATAAAATTATCGTTACTAAAACAACTTTTGTGCACCAATCGGGCAATTGGGTCACCAATGGCTTTATGCAAATCCAATACTGGGACAAATGGATGCCTCATCAATCCATCCAAGGCAATACTTTTATTTTCAAACAAGGTAAACTAGAAGTGCACGAGTCTTTTTTATCTGCGATTAAATGTTTCTATACTCTAAATGAAATGTCAGGGCCTGTTACTTATTCAGCTATTGATGCAGGTGGCGATAGCACTTTAATGAGATATGAGGCAAAAATTGATAATAGAATTCTATCGCCTTTGAAAAGAATTCAAAATTATGCTGATAGTAAAAAAATGAAGCTACAGCTAGATGCTACTTTAGTGGCGGCTGCTAATTTTTATTCCAAAAAAGAGAATATCAAAATAGACACTTTACCTTAATCTACAGAAGTCCTTGGTTTATTTTCCAATACAGAATTTGGAAAAAATATAATCTAACTGATCTTCGTTGGTAATTTGACCCGTTATAGTGCCCAAATAATGAAGGGCCTGATTAATATCAATAGCTAGTAAATCTCCTGTGGCATTATTTGCCAATCCAGTTTCTATATCTACCAAAGCAAATAATAATTTTTTGAGTGCTGATGCGTGTCTTGCATTAGTAACAATGGTTCCTTCTTTTTGCAAACCCTCTCCAACTACCCTTTGAGTTAATACTTTTTTGAGTACTTCTATATTCTTATTATCCTTAGCTCCAATAAATACTACCTCTTTTAATGCTGAATTATTTTGTAGGCTTTTTTCAATACCAAGATCTATTTTATTACCTACTAAAATTATTTTATCATTACTTAAGTTCAACTGCCACTCTTGAATTTCTTCAGCACTGCAACTATTGGCATCAAATAATGCAATCACTATATCGGCTTGTGCAATTTTTTCAATACTCTTATCAATACCCATTTGCTCAATAATATCAGAAGTAGAACTACGAATACCTGCTGTATCAATAAATTTATATAAGACACCTTCTATAGTTACATATTCCTCTACTGTATCTCTGGTAGTTCCTGGTATATCACTTACCAGGGCTCTATTTTCATTCAATATTGAATTTAATAATGTGGATTTACCCGCATTAGGCTTTCCCACAATGGCCACTTGCACCCCATTTTTTATCACATTTCCCAACTTAAAAGAATCGTATAAAGCCTGTGTTTTTAAAAGCAACTGTGCCACTAAATTTTCTAACTCTTTTTTATTTGCAAAAGCAACATCTTCTTGTGAAAAATCAAGTTCTAATTCTATAAGAGCAGAGAATTTTATTAACTTTTCTCGCATTAAATGCAAATCAGATGAAAAACCTCCCTTTAAATTATATAAAGCGGTCTTTCTGGAAGCTTCCGTATTACTCGCTATTAAATCGGCTACTGCTTCTGCTTGAGTTAAATCGAGTTTGCCATTTAAAAATGCACGCTGTGTAAATTCACCCGGCTTTGCTAATCTGGCTCCCTTTAAAATAAATAATTGTAAAATAGTGTCTTGTATTAAAGGTGAACCGTGACAAGAAATTTCAACCACTTCTTCACCAGTATAAGATTTAGGGGCTTTATAGAGTGTTACTACAACTTCATCAATAATATGTGCTCCGTCTATTATTTTACCAAAATGAACAGTATGAGACGCTTTTAAATGAAGATTCTTCTTGGAAAAAACACTTCCTACCAGTTCTATAGAGGCAGGTCCACTAAGTCTTATTACAGCAATAGCACCAATGCCTGGCGCAGAAGCCAATGCCACGATAGTGTCGTTCCAATTGCTCAAATTTTCACGCATAGAAAAACAAAGGTAAACTTTATACTAGAAAAAAATCCCCCCGAAAGATCGGAGGGATTTAATACATTTTTAAAAAAAGAAATGAAAATTAATCTTCAGATACAACAAACACAATGGCTTGTCTATGGCGATAAATTACATTACGACCATTTTGAACTGCAGGTTTCCATTTTGGACCACGAGTAATTACACGAACCGCTTCATCCTTTGTACCATAACCAGGATCGTTCTCAGCTTTTACATCACTGATAGAACCATCTCTAGCCACAACGAATGAAACCACTACTGAATATTTACCAGCGGGCGCTCCATTTTCTACAGGTAAGTCTCTATTTAAGGTTCTTTCCAAATAGCGAATCCAACCTTGTTGACCTCCAGGAAATTCAGCTGGGATTTGAACCACAGTGAAAATCTTATCAGTTTCTTCCTCTGCAGGTGGTGCAACAGTTGATTCAACAGGTGCTACCAAACCTTCATCTTTGATACCTTTTTGATCAACAGCACCAATTTTTACATCTTCTAATTTTTCTACTTCTTTAATCTCATCTTCTTTTTTTACTTCCTCATCTTTTACAATTTTAGGAGGAGTAAATTTCGCCATCTCCACTTTGGGTGGCTCTTGTTTTGGCGGCGGAGGAGGTGGTGGTGGTGGTTTTTTCTCTTGTGTTACATCTGTTAAAGAAACATCTGTAACCACTATCTCAGTCTTTGATTTCTTTGCAGAATTTGACCAGATAGCACCACCTGCCAAGATGAGTGTTATGACCAACATACCAATTAAAGCCTTTTTAAGACGATCATTGTATGTTTTTCTTAGCTCATAAGCACCATACTCCTTGAACCTTCCCTCAAAAATGAGGTCTAGTACATCGGCGGTTAATATTTTGTTTATGTCCATTGTTAAATACTTTTAATTGCTAGAAGATTTTGCGTTCGCGTCTGATTTTTGAACCAATTGTTCTTCAATGTCAAAAATATCTACTAGTGCATATTTTTTTACAACGTTGATTGACATTTCATCTAAAATATCAATGACATTTTTGTAATTACATTTTGAACTTGGTTTAATAACAATCACTAAATCCTTTTCAGGATCATTAGGGTCTTGAGCGATACTTCTCACTTGAACTTTCTTTTTCATAATAACCTCACGAATAGAATTTTCACCATTATAAGAGGCTGAAAGAAAGTTGGATGCATCTGTCTTTAATTGTCCCTCATAATAATATATGTGATTATCGTCTCCCATTAAGATGGTTAAAGCACCTGATTCTTTGGCTTTATTTTGCTCCTCAGGTTTTACTTTATCATCAGGCAAAATCAACTTCATTGCTGTAGGTTGACTCATAGTGGTGGTAAAAATAAAGAAGGTAATCAAAAGGAAACCTAAATCCACCATAGGTGTCAAATCGACACGAGTAGATAATTTCTTTCCTTTTTTGACCCCTGGTCCTTTCTTTTTATGTCCACCCCCCGAGGTATCTAATTCTGCCATAGTAAATAGCTTTTAATTAGTTTATAATTTAATTTTCCTGTTTTTCACCATTCATAGATTTCTGATACAACTCTGAACCTACTGGTGCATTTTCAGGATTGGTAATCATTTGAAATTTCTGAATATTATTTCTTTTAAATGCGGTAAGTACATTTTTGAAAGCTGGATATTTTGCAAGGTTATCTCCTTTTAATAAGAGATCCAATTTGGTGCCAGCATAAGCTTCATTGACCAATTGCATCCAAACAATCAATTCATTATCTGTACTATCCTTACAAGGAATACCAGGAAGTTGGTCTCCTTTTCTGTTTTCTTCAGAGATAGCTAAGAAAGATTTTAATCCGCTAAAAGGAGCCCCTACAAAATTGGCGCTCTTAAAAGCAGCAACATCAATTCCTAAATTTCTTGTTGTATTTAAAGAATTAGCGATGGTTTCTCTTTTTTGCTTATCGTCTATAGTAAGAAATACTTTGCCATCTTTATCTATAGTAATTAAAACAAAATCCTTGTTAGGAGCAATTTTAGAAGATACCGAACTTGGGGTAGTTACTGCAATTGCTTCTGAAGGTTTGAATTTAGTAGTTAAGATAAAGAAAGACAATAAAAGGAAAGCCACATCGCACATGGCTGTCATGTCGATGGTGGTACTCTTACGAGGTAATTTGGCTCTACCCATTGTATAGTCTTTTAAATTTTAAGGACTTTGCCCTTAATTAATAATTAATATTTATTACTACTATTTGTAGTTGGCTGCGAAGCTTTGAGTTAAAGTGAATCCAGACTCATCTATACCATATGTAATACCGTCAATTCTTGTTGTAAAGACATTATACATAATAATAGCGATAGCTGAAGTACCAATACCTAAGGCTGTATTATACAAGGCCTCAGAGATACCTTGAGATAATTCACGAGCAGCTTCTCCACCACCTTCTTCTCCTAATTTAGAGAAAGAACGAATCATACCTAATACCGTTCCGAACAAACCTAATAAGGTTGCTACTGAAGCGATGGTAGATAAGAACACTAAATTCTTTTCTAACATAGGTAATTCTAAAGCAGTTGCTTCTTCAATTTCCTTTTGAATATTTAATACTTTTTGATCTGTATCTAACTCCGTATTAGATATCATTTCTTTGTACTTAGTCAAACCAGACTTCATTACATTACCTACAGAACCTTTTTGCTTATCGCATTCTGCAATGGCTTTGTCTACTTCTTTGTTGGCTAATTGGAATTGTACCTTACGGATAAATTCAGTAATGTTTCCATTACCTGCTGCTTTTCTAATAGTTAATAATCTTTCGATAACGAAAGTTAATACTACTAATAAGCTACCAATTAAAATAGGCACAACGATACCACCTTCATACATTTTTGTAAATGTACCTTTGGGTCCTTTGTGTGAAGGCCAGAATCCACCACTTGGGTCTGGGTTTGTAAAATTACTTGCGTTACCCAACACAAAACGCCAAATAACATAACCTACTACGATACAAGCGATTGGTGCTAAAGTTGCAATCAAGTTACCGCCTTCTTGCGGCTTTGCTGTTTTCTTAGAAGCAGCGTTTGCGGTTGATTTAATCTCAGCCATGATTCAATTGATTTTTGGTTTTAAATAAAAATTTTTATTAATGAAATTATTCCTTGTAGCTATGTGTTAGATTCACTTAAATCTTTACTCACTAGTTTCTAAGGGCTTACAAAATAAGTAATTTCTTGGTGGAAACAAACATAGTGTGTTAATTTTTAAAAAAATTATTTAAACTAACTTCTGTTGGCTAAAACAACCTATATTCACTCTCCAATTTTAAAAGCTATAAAAATTTAATATGAAAAAAATCCTCCTTTTATCCACATTATTTTTAGTGGGTACCCTTCCTATTTTTGCTCAAAAATCAGACTCAACCAACCAAGGGGCGGGTCCTAGAAGAGATGTACCTGCGAAAACTGGCCCCAAAACCTTTGCCGAATTTATAACCAAGAAAGCCGTTAGTCAAAAGGGGGTTTTTACCGTTCATTTTCAAGAGGATAAGTATTTCTTTGAGATCCCAGACAGCCTTTTAGGTCGTGAACTTATTGCTGTTACCAGGTATGCTAAAGTAGTGGCAGGCGCCTCTAAATACGGTGGCGAGCAGGCCAATGAACAAACCCTAGTTTTTGAAAAAGGCCCTGGACAAAAAATATTTATGCGTGTGGTTACCTTAATAACTTGGGCCGATTCCACACAAACCATAGCCAAAGCAGTGAAAAACTCCAATGTGGACCCCATAGTGGCAGCTTTTGATATAAAGGCTTTTGGAAAAGATTCCACCAGCTCCATCATAGAAGTAACCGATTTTTTCAAAGGCGATAACCAAACCGTGAGTTTAAGTAGTTCAGCTAAAAGAATTTTTAATCTTTCTAGCTTGGCTTCTGATAGATCTTTTATTGAAAGTATTAAAACCTATCCCACTAATATAGAGGTTAAGACTGTAAAAACTTTTTCAGCAAGTGGTGGTGGACCTAGTCCAACAGGAGGATTGGGAGCGCCTAATATTCCTGCTGCACAAAATGCAGGAGCTATTACACTAGAATTAAACACTTCTATATTATTACTTCCTAAAATTCCTATGCATAAAAGATTATTTGATCCAAGAGTGGGTTATTTCGCAGATAATTACACCGTGTATTCCGATAATCAACAAAAAGTAGAAAATCAAACTTTTACTGTTAGATATAAATTAGAGCCTAAGCCTGAAGATTTGGAGAAATATAAAAAAGGAATTTTAGTAGAGCCCGCTAAACCTATTATTTATTATATAGATCCAGCAACGCCTAAAAAATGGGTACCTGCATTGATTGAAGGTGTCAATGCTTGGAATGTTGCTTTTGAACAAGCAGGATGGAAAAATGCCATTCAAGGAAAACAGTGGCCTAACGATAGCACTATGAGTTTAGAAGATGCCCGTTTTTGTGTTATAAGATACTTCGCCTCTGATATTGAAAACGCGTACGGGCCTCAAGTACACGATCCAAGAAGTGGTGAAATTTTAGAAAGTCATATTGGTTGGTATCATAATATTTTAAAATTGCAACACGATTGGTATTCTATGCAAGCAGGTGCTGTCGACCCAACTGCTAAAAAAATGATTTTGGATGATACCTTAATGTATAAATTAGTAAAATTTGTAGCCACCCACGAAGTGGGACATACCCTTGGACTAAGACACAATATGGGTTCAAGTAGCAAAACGCCAGTAGAAAAATTAAGAGATAAAGAATGGTTAGCAAAAAATGGACACACTGCTTCTATAATGGATTATGCTCGTTTTAATTATGTGGCACAACCTGAAGATGGCATTGCACAAAATGAATTATTGCCTAAAGTAGGCGCCTACGATAAATGGGCCATTCAATGGGGATATACTTATACAGGATTAAATGATGAAGAAGCTGATAAAAAACTGAATAATAAATGGATTGTAGAGAACTTAACAAAAAATCCTCGTTTATGGTTTGGTGGTGAAGGCTTTGGAGCTGACCCTCGTGCTCAAACTGAAGACTTAAGTGACAATGCTGTTGTCGCTAGCGAATATGGTATCAAGAATTTAAAAAGAATTTTGACAGACCTTCCTAGCTGGACAAAAGAAGAAGCTGATACCTACCAAAATTTAAGTGATATGTATTTACAATTATTATCACAATTTAATAGGTATATGGGTCACGTTACAAAAAATATTGGAGGTGTGAATGAAACATTCAAAAGTATTGAAGAGTCAGGAGATGTTTATACACCTACACCAGTAGCAATGCAAAAAGCAGCTATGAATTTTTTACAAACCCAATTATTTGCCACCCCAAAATGGTTATTAGATAATAACATTTTAAATAAGATCACCAATCCCACTTCTAATGAGCGAATTCAAAATATTCAAACAAATACTTTAAAAAGCTTATTAGACAAAGGCCGTTTATTAAGACTCACTACTTCTTACACTAGATTCAAAAACGCTTCTTATTCCTTACACGATATGATGGAAGATACCAGAAAAGGATTGTTTAGCGAATTGACAAATCAAAAAGCAACCGATGTGTTTAGAAGAAATTTACAAAAGACTTATGTAACTCAATTAGGAGATTTAATCAACCCAGCTGCCGCCAATACGAGTGCCCCTAGCCCATTCAGAGCGGCTCCAGTGGATGTTGAAAATACAGATGTAATTTCTGAAGCTAAAGCACAATTGAAAAAATTAGCTTCTTCTTTAAAAGCTAGCTCTAATGCAGATGCAGCCACTCAAAATCATTATGAAGATTTACAGGATAGAATTAAAAAAATCTTAGATCCTAAATAATTAGAGTTGTCCAATTTTAAAAGTCCTTCCTTAGTGAAGGACTTTTAATTTCTATTCATACCTAAGAGCGTCTATAGGATTTAATGCAGAAGCTTTCATAGCCGGGTAAATTCCTGCGACCAGCCCTACTATGGAACAAATAACTATACCAATAATTACCCATAACCAAGGCACTACAAAGCCAGTATTTAAAACTAAACTAAATACATTGCCAACTAAAACTCCTAAAATGATACCAAAAATGGCACCCAAAACACTTATCAAAATACTTTCAAATAAAAATTGACGACGCACATCTTTTTTCTTACCTCCAATGGCTTTCACCAATCCCACTTCTCTGGTTCTTTCACTTACCGCCACAAGCATTATATTCATTAATCCAATAGCTGCACCAATTAAAGTAATCATACCAATAGCACCCGCAGCTCCACTAATACCTGCTAAAAAACTAATAAATAAAGAAGCAAACTTATCGCTCTTATCTATGACAAAGTTATCCGACTCTGAAGGGATAAGTCTTCTTGCTTTGCGCATTTGGTCGGTGGTGGCATCAATAGCTGGTTCTAAATCTGCTACATTATTCACCATTACTCCTAAGGAATAAGAAACAGATCCCTGATATTGTCTGACATTTTTTATAGAGGAAATGACCACATCATCTTGGCGTAACATAGCACTAGACCCTTTTGATTTTAATAAACCTATAACACGGTAAGGTTTACCTTGCAATAAGATTACTTTATCAATACATTTTTCAGGTTTACCAGGAAATAATTTAGCAGCTACATTGGAGCCAATAATACAAACACTTCTACCTGTAGCAATATCTACATTATTAAAATTTCTGCCTTGTGTTAAAGTATAACCACTTACTGCTAAATAGTTCTCATCTGCTCCCATTAATGAAATTTGAGGATTTGTTTTTCTATTTTTATAGTGCAATTCATTATTGCCTCCCATTCTTCTAGAAATACTCACAAGTGCTTTATTAAAATCAAAATGTTCTTTAAAGTAGTTCGCTTCTTCAATTTTGATGGGCTTATCTAAATTTGATTTTTTTTCTTTTAATCCTTTCTTTGTTTTACCAAATGATTCTCTATTATTAGGACCTCCTATAGTCATACCAGCTTTCATTTCTTTATATCGTACAATAAAAGCATTGGCCCCCATAAAAGAAAAATTCTCTTTTAAACTTTGGTTCATAGCAGAGATAGCAGTAATAATTCCAATAAGTGCCATAATACCAAAAGCAATAATAGCTACGGTAATACCCGTTCTTAATTTGTTACTTTTTACAGTACGCCAAGCAAGTATAAAAGAGTCCTGAAGCGTCATTCTACGAATTTTATGAAACTTAAAGGTAGCACAGATTCCACAATATGACCTAAGAAGGTCTTATAAAATGAAGAACGGCTAAAAGTAAAGATAATTGAATAATAAAGAGGGGAAAATACCAAGGATGAGCAGTAATATAGCTATGGTGAGTAAGATATAAGTATTTTTCTTAGGCACTTCATTTATGGCGGGTTCTCCCTCCACAAAATACATCGCTTGTACCAATTTGAAATAATAGTATACACTTATAGCTGCACACAAAATGGCTATAATGATTAACCACAAACCTGCCCCTGCAAGATAAAGTGCATTGAGCATATAATATTTAGCAAAGAAACCCCCTGTCAAAGGAATACCTGCTAAAGAAAATAAAAACACTGTGGTTACAAAAGCTAACAATGGATGCTTTTTAGCCAAACCATTAAAAGCTTCAAAACTATTCTCTTTCATTTTCACTAAAAGTCCAAAAATTCCAAGGGTGGCTAAAGAATAAACCACTACATATAATACAATGCCTTCTTGCGCAAAATCAGATTTACCATATAAAGCAAATAACATAAATCCTACCTGTGCAATACTTGAATAAGCCAACATTCTTTTTACACTTCTTTGAAAAACAGCTGTAATATTACCCACTAATAAAGTAGCCATTATCACAAAATTTAAAATAAGCTCCCAAGTATATCCTAATGCTTTTGCTTGACTTTGAAAGACCGTCATAAATGCCATAAACCCTGCAGCTTTCACAATACTTGCCATAAAAGAAGTAAACACGGTGGGGGCTCCATCGTAAACATCTGGGGTCCAGAAATGAAAAGGAGCTGCTGAAACTTTAAAATTCATAGCAGCAAAAACCAACAATAAACCTGCTGATAAAATCATTTGCTCCTGAGCTAGGCCTGTAGAAGGTTTTAAGACTGGGGCTACTAGGTGAAAAGAACCTGTAGCACCATACATAAATGTAATGCCTAATAATAAAATACCTGTAGAAAAAGAACCCATTAAAAAATATTTTATAGAGGCTTCATTGCTGAATAAATTCTTTTTATCAGCACCTGTTAAAATATATAATGGAATAGATAAAATTTCAATACCAATAAATAACATTAATAAATTATCAAAAGAAGTTAAAATACTAGCGCCACATAAAATAAAAAATAGCAGGGCATAAAAATCAGAAGCTTGATTTGAAAACTTAGCCATTTCTTGTTCATTTAATCCTATATAAATGAAACTCAATATGAAAAATAAAGTATTCATAAATAAACCAAACCTACTGAAAGCCAACATCCCCTTTGTATCAAAATTAAGTACCCACCAGCCATTTAATTGTGCGCAATTACTTAGTATCAAAACAAACATTCCCACCAACGCAATGCTATGTTGTATTTTTTGACTTTTGATGCCCCAAGAACAAAACATCATAATGACACCTAAGAGAGTTGAAACAATAATTGCATTCATTTCTATTTCGTTTTATTATTTGGCTAATAATTGCTGTAGCGTATCGGCTGTTAAATTAAATAATGGTTGAGGATACACACCTGTAAAAAATACAATTATCAATAAAATAATTAATACCCCTTGCGCTGGTGTGTTAGCAGCAGGCATTGCATTTATTTTTTCACTTATTTCACCATAAGCAACTTTTTGCACCATATTTAAAGTATAAATGGCTGCAAGAATGATACTTACTCCGGCAACTGCCGCCATTACTATATGTAAAGAAAATAAACCGTTAAACATTAAAAATTCACCTACAAAAGCATTCGTTAAAGGAACGGCTACATTTGCTAAAGCAAAACCAACCAATAATATAGCTAAAGTGGGTTGCTTTTTCGCAAGTCCGCCCATTGCTTGCATTGACCTAGTGCCTGTTTGCTGTTCAAGTATATCTGCTATAATCCATAAACCCAACACATTAATACCGTGTGAAAATAATTGAATTAAAGCGCCTTGTAATGCCATCGCGTTTTTAGAAAATATAGCAGCGTTCATTAATCCTATGTGTGCAATAGAGGAATAAGCAATTAATCTTTTTATATCGTCTTGACGAATGGCAATAAAAGAAGCATACACGATGCCCACTACCGATAAAAACACTACCATATTTGTATGGGCAGCAAATGCCACTGGAAATAAAGGAAGCAACCATCTCAAAATTCCATAAATACCCATTTTCACCATCAAGGCACTCATAACCATAGTGACTGCAGTAGGCGATTGTTCATAAGTGTCGGGCTGCCAAGTATGTAAAGGGAATAAAGGCATTTTAATTGCAAAAGCAATAAAGAATAAAGCAAAGGCAGTGGCTTGTTGTGCATTGGTTAAACCTGCACGCATAAAAGCTTGAATAGAAAAACTATGTTCGGGGGTATGCGCATTTAAAAATAAAATGCCCACTAACATAAACAAAGAACCTAAAAAAGTATATATGAAAAACTTGAAAGTAACTGCAATTCTTCTTTCACCTCCCCAAAGTGAACACAAAAAGTAAACGGGTATCAATGCCAATTCCCAAAAGAAATAAAAAACTAATGCATCTGCTGCTAAAAAAACTCCCATCAAACCTGCTTGAGTAAATAATAACAGTGATAAAAATTTATTTCTTTGCTCATACTTGTTTTGGGCAGTAGCCAACAATATTGCAGGAAAGCTAATAGCAGTTAATAAAATTAAAATTTTCGCAAGTCCATCGGCCATTAAAGTAAACCTACTATGTAAGCTAGGTAGCCAAGAAAGATCTACCGCATCAACTTTATTGATAGCTGTGTAAATAGCTAAAATTAAAGTAATCAAACTAGAAACACTAGCAGTAGTAGTAGCTATGGTATCTTTTTTAATAAACAACAAAACCATTGCTGTCAAAAGAGGAAGTAGCAGAAAAGAAATTAACATAATCGTTGCTTATTATTTTTGAAACAATGTATGAAAGAGTTGTAAAATACTAATATCATTGAACCAAATTAAAAAAAGTGTAATAAGGCCCAATACCATAAATAAAATATAATAACCCACTTGACCATTTTGAATATATCTTAATTTTCTGGCACTAAATTGAACCAATTTGCCAGTTCCATTCACCGCTCCATCAATTACTTTTTTCTCTATTAATTCTTTAAGAAACAAAGCAAAATTATTCAAAGGGGCCACAATAGCTTTATCGTATAATTCGTCTATATACCATTTATGATAAAAGAATTTTCCTACAGCAGTGCTGGGTAATGTATCATCGGTTTGCTTACTATATTTTGATAAGGCCATCATTAAAGCTATAATGGCAATAGCTACTGAGACACCCATCAATATCCACTCCATAGAAACAGAAATATCAGAGGCAGGAGCTGAAGCAATGGTTGAACTTAACCAACTTTCCAACCAATGATGCCCTCCCATACTATGAGGAATACCTAAAACACCCCCCACCGCACTTAGGATAGCTAATAATAACAAGGGCAAGGTCATTGCCAAAGGACTTTCGTGGATATGCGCTTCTTGTTCTTGACTCCCTCTAAATTTTCCTAAAAAAGTGGAAGCATATAAACGGAACATATAAAAAGCAGTCATTGCTGCACCCACCAAACCTAGTATCCAATAGATTTTATTTTTTTCGAAAGCAGCAGCCAAAATTTCATCTTTAGAAAAGAAGCCACTAAACGGTGGCACTCCCGCAATAGCAATACAACCTATTAAAAAAGTTAAATGCGTAATAGGTAGTTTTGATTTTAATCCACCCATTTTTCTTATATCTTGTTCGTGGTGCATAGCGTGAATCACTGAACCTGCACCTAAAAATAATAATGCTTTAAAAAATGCGTGTGTGATTACGTGAAAAACTGCACCAGTGTAAGCACCCACTCCTAAACCTAAAAACATATAGCCTAGTTGACTTACTGTTGAATAGGCTAATACTTTTTTAATATCGTTTTGTTTGAGCGCAATGGTTGCAGCTAACAAAGCAGTAGCAATTCCAATAATTGCTATCACATTTTGTGTGATGGCAGCCTGGCTAAATAATATATTACTTCTAGTAATCATATAAATACCAGCTGTAACCATAGTAGCTGCGTGAATTAATGCGGACACAGGCGTAGGGCCCGCCATAGCATCGGGCAACCAAGTAAACAAAGGTATTTGTGCACTCTTACCCATAGCTCCTACTAATAATAACAAAGTAATACCAGTAATATCGGTGCTGGATAATTTGGCAAGACTTGTAGCGGTCAAAACCTCATTATAGCCAACGGTACCTAATTTAAAAATTAACCAAAAGATAGCTAATAAGAATCCAAGGTCACCTATTCGATTCATAATAAAAGCCTTCTTGGCAGCGTAGTTGTAATGATTATTAGTAAACCAATATCCAATTAATAAGTAAGAACAAAGTCCCACCCCTTCCCAACCCATAAACATAACTACATAGTTGTCTCCTAAAACCAATAGCAGCATAGAAAAAATAAACAAATTCAAATACGCAAAATACCTAGCATAATGTGCCCTAGATTCTTCTTGCATATAAGCAGTAGAATATAAATGTATTAATGAACCTACCCCTGTTATAACTAATAAAAATAAAGATGACAAAGCATCAATAGTAAAGTCAAAGGGAATAGTGAAAGAGGTAGTTTGTATAAAATTAAAATAGTGAACCGTGATAGGGCCTTGTTGTTGTATGTGATTGAAAACAAAAATACTTGCTACAAAAGAGGCCATTATATAACCAGTCGCTTTATAGGCTATCACTTTTTTGCTCCAAAAATTTCTACCTAGCCCATTGAATAAAAATCCAACAAAAGGCCAAAGCAAAATGAGTGCAATTACTATTTTCATAAAAGCCATTGATTAGTTTTTTAATCTATTTAAGAAATTAATATCGATAGAATGAGTATTACGGTATATCATTACTATGATAGCTAGTCCAATACTTACTTCTGCCGCTGCCACTACCATAATAAAAAACACAAAAATTTGTGCATCAATACCCGAGGTGTTAGCAGAAGAGATGGCTTGTGTGATACCGTAGTTCATTTTTGAGAAAGCTACTAAAAGTAAATTCACAGCATTGAGCATTAACTCCACACACATAAAAACAATAATAGCATTGCGGCGCGTTAAAACCCCTATCACACCTATACTAAATAGGGTTAAACTTAAGTAGATATAATATTCTATAGGCATTTTAAAAATTTTATTTTTTACCAATTATAACGGCTCCCACCATCGCACTTAGAAAAAGTACACTACTTATTTCAAAGGGCACCACAAAATCTGTAAACAAAGCTTGTCCCAAAGGATGTATAAGCCCGATGGATCCTTCTTTCAATAATGCTTCTTTACCATTAAAAGAAGTATTTTGTTTGACAAGGGCAATTAATAATACTAAAAAGCTTCCTCCGGTAATAACGCCCATCAACTTTACCCATAAAAATTTTTGAGGTTCTTTGTCTTTTTTTAAATTCATTAGCATCATCACAAATAGGAATAATACCATAATCGCACCTGCATAAACAATAATATTTACAATGGCCAAAAACTGAGCGTTCAATAAAATGTAGTGACCAGAAATTGCAAAAAATACCAAAATCAACCAAATGACACTATGAATAGGATTTTTACTTATTAATACCATAATGGCACTAAGAACTGCTAATGCAGATAGAGCAAAAAATAAAATTTCAAGTGTTTGCATAACTATTCAGCTTCTACTCCTTTTGCTTTAGCTAATGCCGTTGCATTTGTTAAAGGATGAGGAATTAATAAATCGTTTTTGTCATAAATAAAACCTTTGCGTGTATAATTAGCAGGCGCAAATGTTTCACTTAAATAAATGGCATCTTTGGGACAAGCTTCTTCACACAATCCACAAAAAATACAACGCAACATATTAATTTCATATTTAGCAGCGTATTTTTCTTCTCTGTATAAGTGTTCTTCCCCTTCTTGTCTTTCTGCAGCCTCCATCGTAATAGCTTCTGCGGGACAAGCCACCGCACATAAACCGCAAGCAGTACAATTTTCACGGCCAGCTTCATCTCTATTTAATACGTGTAACCCTCTGAAGACAGGACTGAATTCTCTTTTTTGTTCAGGATACCTAACCGTAGGTTGCTTTTTAAATAAGTGACTAAAAGTAATGAACATACCTTTAATAATATTTATCAAATACAACCGCTCCCAAAAACTCATAGGTCTTCGATTGACAGGGATAGATTTATTGGTTAAAGCTTGCATTTTTATTCTTACAGTTTATAATTTTAATAATATCACTAACCCTGTTATTAACATATTGATTAAAGCGAGTGGTATCATTTTTTTCCAACCTAAATTCATTAATTGATCGTACCTAAATCTGGGAATAGTCCAGCGAATCCACATAAACAAGAAAACAAATAATACAATTTTAATGAGTAAAGTGCCTACACCAATTAAAGCGGCTATATTCGGCGCTACAGTACTTTCATCAAAGAAGGGTAAATCATAACCGCCAAAATACATAGATGCCATTATAGCACTACTCATAATCATATTTACATATTCTGCAAATAAATAGAAACCCAATTTCATAGAAGAGTATTCTTGGTGATACCCAAAGTTTAATTCATTTTCTGCCTCAGGTAAATCAAAGGGTGTTCTATTACATTCCGCCATCGCACAGACAAAGAATATTAAAAAACCTAGAGGTTGATAAACCACATTCCACCAATGTCCACTAACTTGATCTGCCACAATTGTTTTTAAACTAAGGGTACCAGTTGTCATTAATAAGGCAATCAAAGCTAAGCCCATAGCAATTTCATAACTAATGGCTTGAGAAGCTGCTCTTAAAGCAGACATCAAAGAAAATTTATTATTAGAGGCCCAGCCACCAATCATAATACCATACACTCCCATACTCACTACTGCCAAAACATAAAGAATACCAATATTCACATCTGCAATTTGTAGGGCTATAGTTCTTCCAAATAAATGCAATTCAGTACTCCAGGGAATAACGGCGCAAGTCATTAAACTTGCTGTCATCGCTAAACCAGGTCCTAAAATAAATAACCATTTACTAGAAGCCGTTGGAATAATTTCCTCCTTCATAATAAGTTTCAATCCATCTGCGAGCGGTTGTAATAAACCAAAAGGTCCTGCTCTATTGGGCCCTGGGCGATCCTGTAAAATAGCGGCTACTTTTCTTTCTCCGAATGTAGTATATAGCGTAATTAATAAAGTAGTAAGCACAATGATAACAATCAAAATTAATTTTTCAATAATAAATGCCGCATCAATAGATAGTAGTGTCATACTTTAAGAATTAGGCTTTTGTATTATGATTGTTAAAAGTGCTGCTATTCGATGGACCTTCCCATTCACTGAGTCTAACAGTAGGCTTATTCACTTCGCTTTCATTATGAATATCCATTAATAAATGTGGAGCTCTTCCCTCATTCACAGCTTTAAATGTTTCTTGGGGTAGTGTTGTTCCAATTTTACCAGCATAATGTCCTTGTGATATTACAGAATGTCTGTTAATCTCACGAGGACCTTCTATTACCCAATCACTTGTTTTCTTTTTATCAAAACGACAAGTATTACAAATCCATCCTGGTTTACCATCGGGGGTATCTTCAATTTCACCCCACTCATCTTTGCGGGCAGTAACTCTAAAAACTTCATCTCCTCTATTCCATAAAGTCACTCGACCAGCGCAGGTAGGACAATCGCGATGTGCATCCATAGGTTTTAAAAACCAAACTCTATTTTTAAAACGAAATGTTTTATCTGTTAAAGCACCCACTGGACATACATCTATGACATTACCTATAAATTCATTATCTAAACTCTTTTCAATATGTGTAGCAATTTCAGCGTGATCTCCTCTATCTAATATTCCGTGTTCTCTTTTTTGAGTTAATTGATCGGCGGTGTATACACAACGATAACATAATATACAACGTGTCATATGTAATTGTATATGCTTCCCTAAATCGTGCTTTTTAAAAGTGCGTCTTTGAAATTCATATCTTGTATTTGCTTTGCCGTGCTCAAAACTTAAATCTTGTAAATGACATTCTCCTGCTTGATCACATATAGGACAATCTAAAGGATGATTCAACAACAAAAATTCAACAATACCTGCTCTTGCATCAATTACTTTTTCACTGGTAATATTTTTAACCTCCATACCATCCATCACAGTAGTACGACAAGAAGCTACTAGTTTGGGCATTGGACGAGGATCTTTTTCAGAACCTTTGGAGACTTCCACTAAACAAGTACGACATTTTCCACCACTACCTTGCAACTTACTATAAAAGCACATAGCAGGAGGCGCTACAGTACCCCCTATTTGTCGTGCCGCTTGCAATATGGTAGTGCCCGCTGGTACTTCAATGGTAATGTTGTCTACTGTTACTTTTAATAATGTTTGTTCACTCATAATTTATACTATGTTATGCAGGCACTTCAATTGGGTCTGCATAGTGTTGTAAACCAAAATTACTTGTTTGAGATAGTTCTCTATTGTTAATATGCCATTCAAATTCATCACGGAAATGTCTTATGGCAGCCGCTACAGGCCAAGCTGCTGCATCTCCTAAAGGACAAATGGTATTGCCTTCAATTTTTCTTTGAATATCCCATAATAAATCAATATCGCTCATCTCTCCTTTTCCTAATTCAATTTTTTGTAATATTTTTTCCATCCATCCAGTACCTTCTCTACAAGGCGAACATTGTCCACAACTTTCGTGTCTATAAAAACGAGCTAAGGTTAAAGTATTTTTAACAATACATTGATCTTCGTCCAAAATAATAAAACCACCGGAACCCATCATTGAACCTGTTGCAAAACCCCCGTCACTCAAACTTTCATAGTTCATATAACGAGTTTCCCCTTTGGCAGTTTTCAATAATAAATTAGCAGGTAAAATAGGTACAGAGGATCCACCAGGAATACAAGCTTTTAATTTTTTCCCATTAGCAATACCTCCACAATATTCATCGCTATAAATAAAATCTTCTACTGAAATGGTCATATCAATTTCATAGACTCCCGGTTTATTAATATTACCACAAGCAGAAATAAGTTTTGTACCTGTTGAGCGACCCACTCCAATTTTAGCATACGCGTCACCGCCCATTTTAATAATAGGCACTACTGCTGCTAAAGTTTCTACATTATTAACCACCGTTGGACGCATCCATAAACCTTGAATAGCAGGGAAAGGAGGTTTGATACGAGGATTACCTCTTTTACCTTCTAAAGATTCAATGAGTGCAGTTTCTTCTCCACAGATATAAGCACCTGCACCACGATGCACGTGTATGCTACAATTAAATCCGGTACCCAAAATATTTTTTCCGAGCCATCCATTTTTGGTGGCTTCCACAATAGCTTCTTCTAAAATTTCTGCCACCCAAGCGTATTCCCCTCTGATATATATATAAGTATCATTCGAACCTAAAGCATAAGATGAAATGAGTAAACCTTCAATAAGAAGATGTGGTAAGAACTCCATTAAATACCTGTCTTTAAAAGTACCTGGCTCACTTTCATCTGCATTACATACCAAATGACGAGGCACTCCTTCTGGCTTGGCAATAAAACTCCATTTCATACCTGCAGGAAAACCTGCACCTCCTCTACCACGAAGTCCACTTTTCTTTACTTCTTCTACAATGGATTCAACAGACATTTCTTTCAAAGCTTTTTCTGCAGCAGCATATCCACCCTCACGACGATACACTTCATAAGTACGAATACCTGGCACATTTGCTTTTTCTAATAATAATTTTACACCCATTGTTGCTACTTTATCTTTTCAAATTTTTTATACTGCTTGCATTCTATATTCAGCAATAATAGCATCTACTTTTTCTTTGGTTAGATGTTCTCTATAAATTTTTCCTACTTGCATCATTGGAGCATATCCACAAGCCCCCAAACACTCCACTAATTTCAAAGTAAACATTCCATCTTTGGTGGTTTCTCCTGGTTTGATATTTAATTGTTTTTGGATATACGCAATAATATTATCAGATCCGCTCACCATACAAGGCCCTGTTTGACAAACTTCAAAAACAAATTTTCCTACTGGCTTCAAATTATACATACTATAAAAAGTAGCTACTTCATAAACTTCAATAGGTTCAATAGACAATAATTGAGCTACATAATCCAAGGCTTCAGTAGGTAACCAACCTCCAAAACTATCTTGTGCCAAATGTAATACTGGCAGCAAAGCACTTTTTTGTTTTCCTTGAGGATAACGAGCTACCAAGCGCTTAAACTCGGTCATTTGTTCGTTATTAAATTGAAGACTCATATATTAATAATCTATTTCTCTTTTAATAAATTAGGCATCCAATTCACCGGCAATCAAATTCAAACTACTCATAGTTACCACCGCATCACTTAACATTCCTCCTTTAATCAATTCCTCAAAAGCTTGGTAATAAATAAAACAAGGTCTTCTAAAATGTAGCCTAAAGGGAGTTCGTCCACCATCGCTAATTAAATAAAAACCTAATTCCCCATTACCTCCTTCCACTGCACTATAAATTTGACCCTTAGGTAAATCAATCTCACCCATAATAATTTTAAAATGCCAAATCAATGCTTCCATTTTCGTATACACATCTTGTTTCTTTGGCAAATAGTATTCAGGAACATCGGCGTGATAAATGTCTGCTTCCGCTCCTTTGAAATTTTGAATTTTTTGATACGCTTGCTTAATAATTGAAATGCTTTCATACATCTCTGCATTGCGCACTAAAAAGCGATCATAGTTATCACCGGTACTACCAACTGGTACTTTAAAATCAAAATCTTGATAACTACTATAAGGTTGTAACACACGCACATCATAGTCAACGCCAGCAGCTCTTAAATTTGGGCCAGTAAATCCATAATTCAAAGCACGCTCCGCACTGATGGCTCCCGTACCTTGCGTTCTTTCCATAAAAATTCTATTGCGTGTAAACAGATTTTCAAATTCTTTTAAAACTTTAGGATACTCATTTAAGAATTTCTCGAGTTTCGTAAATGCTGTATTTGTAAAATTCCTTTCAAAGCCACCAATACGGCCAATATTAGTAGTAAGACGGGACCCACATACTTCTTCATATATTTCATAAATTAATTCTCGATATTGCATTACATATAAAAATCCAGTATACGCACCAGTATCTACCCCCACAATGGAATTACAAATTAGATGATCAGAAATTCGAGCAAGCTCCATAATAATGACGCGCAAATAATCAACTCTTTTAGGCATTTCTAATTTTAAAAACCTTTCACAGGTAATATGCCAACCCATATTATTAATGGGACTACTACAATAATTTAATCTATCGGTAATAGGAGTAATTTGATATAAGGGACGGCGTTCTGCTAATTTTTCAAATGCACGATGAATATAACCCACTGTTTGTTCTGTAGATACAACGCGCTCTCCATCCACTTCCATAATATTTTGAAATACGCCGTGTGTAGCCGGATGCGTAGGACCAATATTTAAAGTGGTGGTGGTTTTTTCAATTGAACCCTTAGGTAGTGTTATGTGATTTTGATGTTCCATTTATTTTTTTATGGCGCCTTTTATTTTTTATTTATCCTCTTCCAAACATTTCATCATCTTTATCAATACGCGTTTGATCTTCTAAAGGATACTCTTTTCTTAAGGGGAAATAATCCATTTCTTCTACATTCAATATGCGCTTTAAATTGGGATGCCCCACAAAATTGATTCCAAAAAAATCATAGGTTTCTCTTTCCATCCAATTAGCAGATGCAAATAATTTACTTGCGGTAAACACTGAGGTTTCGCTAATAGATGTGCTTATGGAATAACGCAAACGAATATTTTCAGATAAATTATGTAAATGATATACCACTACCAATTCTGCTCCTTTATTATCGGGGTAATTCACGCCGCATAAATCGGTTAAAAAAGTGAATCCTAAAACAGGTTCTTCATATAAATACTGAAGTACTTTTAAATTCATCTCTTTGGAAGATTCAAAAGATAAAATTCCTGAGGCACTCGAGAAATTAAAAACTTGATCTCCAAATTTCTCCATTAACTTATTTTGTATTATCTCGTTATTTAATGCCATTACACTGTTTATTATCTTTTTATTGGATACCATAACTATTCAGTAATGCACGATAAGTATCGCTATTGCGTCTTCGTATACTTTCTTGCCCTACTAAATCTTGAATTTTCATAAATCCGTCAATGATAGCTTCAGGACGAGGAGGACAACCTGGTACATATACATCTACTGGTATCACTTGATCTATTCCTTGAAGTACGCTGTAAGTATCAAAAATGCCACCACTGGAAGCACAAGCTCCCACAGCAATCACCCAACGAGGCTCTGCCATTTGTAAATATACTTGTCTTAAAACAGGAGCCATTTTTTTTGCAATGGTTCCCATCACCATTAATAAATCACATTGACGAGGAGAAAAACCAACACGCTCTGAACCAAAGCGAGATAAATCATAATGCGAAGACATAGTGGCCATAAATTCTATACCACAACAAGAAGTAGCAAAGGGCAAAGGCCATAAAGAATTTTTTCTGGCAAGTCCCACCACTGAACTTAACTGTGTTGCAAAAAAACCATCACCAGTAACACCCTCTGGTGCTTTACCCATAGAAATAGCATCTGTCAATGCAGCTTCTTTTGGATGGATATTAAATCGTACTGGACGCATATGCTTGTTTACTTTATTTTTTGTTGTTTAATCTTCCCATTGTAATGCCCCTTTCTTAATGATATAAATAAAGCCCACTAAGAAAAATGCAACAAATAAAATCACTTCCATAAATCCTGCCCAACCTAAATTTTTGAAATTAACCGCATAGGGATAGAAGAAAATAACTTCCACATCAAATAGTACAAATAATATAGCCACTAGAAAATACTTAATCGCCATAGGGGATCTTGCATCTCCGTGTGTTTCAATACCACTTGCAAAGTTTTCTAGTTTATCGCTGGTTGCTCGTTTGGGACCCATCACACTAGAGATAAAAATCATTAAGGCAACAAAGCCACCTGCAAATAATAATTGCAGTGCAATAGGTAAATAATTGGTAGCATTATTGGTCTCATTCACAGTCATCCAATACTGTAACAACATCATAGATAATTTTGGTGCCGCAAAAATACACAAAGGATAGCTGATATAACGAAAAAACTCCCCATAAATGGGGAGTAATTAACAATTATTTTTTACACACTTAAGGTGCTTAGTTTCAGAATTTTAGCCTTTTTTGATTTGAGTACTATCCACTGCAGGTTTTTGTGCAGGAGTACCGGGCGCCCCACCCTTAGAATTTTGCATTTTCTTGATAATTTCGATGTTTTTTACAAACTGAGCCTTTGCTTGAAGTGTGGTAGGATCATCAGGGGCAAGTTCCAACACTTTATCACACATTAAAACGGCATTTTCATACCCTTTAGTCTCATTATAATAGCCAATCATAGTGTAGTAATTGTTGACAAGGGTCTGCTTATTTTTTGCAACATCCTTTAACAAAAACTGGTTTTGAACATTGACAGCCTCAAATAAAATACCCAAATTATTGGCAGTATCTATTAATTTGGAAGCCCTTACATTCATAGAATAACCATTGGGCTTATCTGGAAAAGCTGCAATATATTCTTTACAAACACTGGTAGCTAGCGCACCCTCTTTTGCATTGATAGCAATACTGGCAGTTTTATAATAATAGACTTCGTCTTTTACTCCTCTTAAGGCAGAATAATTTGCATACCATTTTAATTCATCGGCATACATATTATTTTTTTCAAACATATCAATACCTAATTTATAATATTTAAGCTTGTTTACCTTGCTTGTATCACTAGCAATCGCTTTTTCCAATATAACTCCTAAAGAAGCCTGACTTCCACTGAATTTTGATAAAATTTTCACTGCTAATTCATAATCGGTATTGATAAGTTTATCAGGAGAAGTATTGGTAATATAGGGTTCAATATAAGAACGAGCAGTCACTGTATCTCCTTTTTTATCGTAGTTCTTTGCCAACAAAACTGCTAAGCTTGGAAAAATAGTAAGACTTCCAGCAGCTTCCATAGCTTTTGCTTTTTCAAAAGATTGATCGAATTGACCAGATCTGAACAAGTAATCGGCACTGAAATATTCGAAGATGGGATCTTTATCTGCGTATTGTAAAAATAAATCTAAATTAGTTTTAGCAATACTGGTACTTATTTCAGCATAGTAAGTGTATAATGAAAAATAAACAGGAGCTATAGCGGGATCTGCCGCGATGGCTTTATTGAAATATTCATCTAAAGATTCTTTATTGTTTTGCGTTTGGTATACTTTACCAATTCTATAATAAGCATACGCATTTTTAGGATCTACATTGGTAGCGTTTTGAAATGCTGTTACTGCATCGCCCCCATTTTCACCACCTAATTTTAAATAGTTAATTCCCAAATTCACATAAAGACTTGAACTTACTACATCATAGGCACTCACCGTTTCTTTTATCTTATCAATAGCATATCTGCGATCTCCTATACTAATAGGTAATTCAGCAAACACATATGCTATGGCATTTATGATATCTTGATTGGGTTTTCCTTTATATTTTCCCTTTGTATTTAAAGTAGAAGTAATGGCAAGTTCTAAATTTTGCTTAATGGCATTTACATCAACTCCTTCTAAAGATTGAATATGCGCCATACCCACAAGCAACCAAGCATCGCTGCCTTTTGCTTGTAAACTTTTTTGATACAAGTCTTTGGCTTTTTGTATGGATTCAGGAGTAGAGATACCATTGTAATTTTGAGCTAGCATAGCTTGACCATACCAGAAAATAGTTTCTCCATCACTAGGATTTTTATCATAAGCTTCCTTAAAAAAATTAAGGGCCGATTTATTTTTTTCATAATTCAACATTTTCACACCCTCCGCAAAAGCAGAAGGAGCTACCTGCGCAAGCACTGTGGTAGTCAATACAAAACCCACCATTAAAAAAGCCAATTTTTTCATCACTTTCTTTTTTTCATTTTTAATTTTAACTCCATTCAAGATATGATTTATTCATCTTGAACTAAGCCGCTACACATTTTATTTTTTTATTCTAAAAACTGAATGTAGAGGGAATGCTAAAAATATTAATTTTTTTGCAAGAATTACATTAATTTTTTACAAAAAGTATCAATTTTCGTTAGTATTTTATGAGCGTTAGTTTAATAAGCCTTTTCTTTTCTGAAAACCCATTTTAGCAGGGACCAAAAAAGCCCTTTGAAATATTAACTGCCCCCTTTCCAGGCTCATAAAATTTAGTAGCCCAGTACCCAAACCTGGTGCATTTTCTTTCAATATGTAATATATAGGTAAGGAAAAAGCATAATGTCCCTTACTAATATTGGCTTGTGAAGGTGGTGAATAATAGCCTTTTTCTATGCATAAGGTACATTCAACTAATCCCATTTTTATAGTTTTTCTATCTTCCATTTGTTTAGGATCATAATTATCTCCCACCCAATTCATCCCCACAAAACCAATAGCATTAGGATTATTTTTTATATAAGAAATGACTTCTTCACTTCCATTAGCAGCTACAACATTTTTACCAAAAGCGTTTTCGTGTACTAAACTATCTTTTAAAAAACGCACCACCCCTGTTAAATGATTGCCATCCATCACTACTTTTTTATTTTTTTTGCCTTGGAGTAACGCTCTTAAATCTGCAATAGAAAAAACGGAATCTTTGTTTTTTTTATTTACGATAACGGCAACAGCATTATAAGCAAGTATACCAAAAGTGGGGGCATAGCCCAATTGGTCTTTAAAATTCGCTTGTTCTTTTTTATCTAATCCCCGGGTAACAAGAATCATTCTAGTACTATCGGAAGCCAAATCTTTAAAGCATTCAATTTCTGATTTGTAGGCAACTTCAATAGTTGCTTTGGGGAAACTTAATGCAAACACTTTAAGTTCTTGTTCAATAAAAGGCTTAAAACTTTCTTCCACAGAAATACGAATTTTTCCTTCACTAGGTGTATCTGGTTTTGGATGCGTGGCCTCTGATTGGCAAGCATTCAGCAAACAAAAAATAAAAATAATAGGAACCCCTCTCATTAACTTGAATTTAATAGTGTAATAATAAGACTAATACATTTGATGAATACCTCTATAGAGTCTGAAACTTCCATACAATAAACAAAGGCCACCAAATATGTATCTGAAATCTGAACCTGCATTCATAATGGCATCTAAATGAAACCATTTGGCACCTAACATTAAAACTCCAGAACCCAAAATGAGTGCCGCCATTGTAAAATCATAAATGCTTCTGAAAATTCGATAAGTTCGCTCCGATTTTTCACGTGCTGAATTTGTCCTAGGCTCATAGGAGCCCTGACCAAGGTCTTGATTTTCCATAAAATCTTATTTTGAAAAGGCAATTTAAACAATTAATAGCCGTTGTATTTAAAAAATTTATCTTTACCACATAAATTTCAAGCTATGAGCAAACCTTCTTTGCCACAAGGGACTAGAGATTTTAATGCAGCTACGGTTCAAAAGCGTCAATATATTTTGAAAACCATTCAGTCGGTATTTGAAACTTATGGATTTCAACCCTTGGAAACCCCTGCTATGGAAAATTTAGAAACTTTAATGGGGAAGTATGGCGAAGAGGGAGATAAACTGATATTCAAAATTTTAAACAATGGTTTAGACAATCCTCAAAAAAAGGAACAAACACTTCAAGGCGTTGAAAAATTATTTTTAGGTAAAAGCAGTACAGCACTCACAGAGCGTGCCTTGAGATATGATTTAACTATTCCCTTCGCAAGATATGTAGCAATGCATCACGGATCCCTTAATTATCCATTCAAAAGATATCAAATTCAACCTGTATGGAGAGCCGATCGTCCTCAAAAAGGAAGATACCGTGAATTTTACCAATGTGATGCAGATATTGTTGGCAGCGAGAGCTTATTAAATGAAGTTGACTTAGTGGCAGTTTACCTCAATGCTTTTCAACAATTGAAACTGCCTGTGGAAATAAAAATAAATAATAGAAAAATTTTATTAGCACTAGCACAAATTTGCGGAGGAGATGAAAAATTAATCGACTTAACCGTTGCCATAGATAAATTAGATAAAATTGGTTGGGATAAAGTCAAAGAAGAATTAACAGAAAAAAAATTTAGTGAGGCTCAACAAAAAATTATTGAAACCTACCTCAGTTTTAAAGGCAGTAATACTGAAAAATTAAAACAACTAACTCAACTTTTAGGGAAAAATGAAATTGGACTTAAAGGAATAGAAGAAATTAATTATGTTTTAGACTATCACCAAACCACTGGTGGGGATAAACATATAGTAACCGATTTCACTTTGGCTAGGGGTTTGAATTATTATACAGGTATTATTTTTGAAGTTAAAGCCTTAGAGGCACAAATGGGTAGTATTGGCGGGGGTGGCCGCTACAACGATCTAACAAGTTTGTTTGGATTACCCCATATGGCAGGAGTGGGTATTAGTTTTGGTGTTGATAGAATTTATGATGTGATGGAAGAAAAAAAATTATTTCCAAGCACCATTGAACAAACCACACAAGTTTTATTTTTCAATTTGGGGGAACAAGAAGCAAAAGCCGCCTACAGATCAATGATGTTATTGAGAGATAAAAAAATTGCTTGTGAAATTTACCCTGAAAAAAGCAAATTTGACAAGCAATTCAAATACGCAGAGAAAAAAAATATTCCCTATGTCATTATAATAGGAACTGAAGAAGTAGCAAAAAATGAATGTACCGTAAAAAATATTATTACGGGGCATCAAACAAAGCTATCTCTCAAAGAACTTATTAATTTTAATTTTTAGTAATTTTTATTAGCCCAAAGAGTCGTATAAAAATCTTCCTGTTTTATCGCATAAGAAGCCGCTGCTTTTTTAGCTGTTAATTCCATTCCTTGAACAATAATTGTTAAAGTCTCAACTGCGTTATTAGCTCCTCTTTTAAAAATAATAGGTGCGTCATATGCCGCTAAATAAAAAGTATCTACTCCTTTCTTTTCTAAAGGCGTAGAACCCATAGCTGAATTTATAGTTAAAACAGTATCTTCTGCAGTTAAGGTTACTTCTGTCACTGGACTTCCTTCAGGAAAAACATATTTACCCAAATAGTCTTTCAAAGGATTAGTTTGTGCTTGAGCAGTTGCCATAACCCCCACTATGATTACAGCCATTAAGAAAAATTTTTTCATAATTTTTAATTTATTTGTTTCAATATTTTCAAAAGCAAATTCTAAAGTTTGCCAATCAGTTGCGTGGAATAAAAATCCAAATCCACCATTTTTTGATAATTTTGAATTAATCAACTCCGGACTTAAATTACTTTTTAATCGCAAATCAATTTTATGTTTCATAATGTAGTTTTTTATTTTTTTTATCTGAAAATTGGGGGGCAAAAGTGATAAATTTGCCCCAAATATTTAAAATGAATTTGCTAATAATTTTCTAATTTAATGTCGAAACTTTCGGCAATGTGATTGACTAAATTATCATTGATTGGAGCCTTAACCGCTTCCAATGCATCTTCTCTGGTCATCAAACCTTC
>CAXBQH010000024.1:0-27664 GCA_963977985.1 uncultured bacterium | reverse complement strand
TGATATTTTACTAATTCTTTTTCGTTAAATATGGCTGGATTGTCTGATACATTTACTGTAAATCCATTTTCCTTGCCCAGCTCCTCAATACATTGAACGGAGGCTGCAATATTATCGTGAACATAGCCTTTACCATTTTTGGTATATACCAGCACTGATAACTTTTTATTCCCATCATTGGCATAACTAATTGTGCCTAAAATCAATAGGGTCAGGATAAGTACCGGATTTAGCCAAAATTTAGTATTCATAGTTTACCATTATAGAATTACTTAAAGATAATATTTAAACAAATGAAATTAGTAACTAAATTTTTCGAAAACGATTTCGCAATATTCTAAAAAAAAATATAATTAAACTATCATAGATGTTTCAAATTAGGATAAATTTAGCTATTAATTAACGAATATTTGCTTGCTTTAAAATCATTTTACTCTAAATCAATTTGATTTATAAAGAGTATTATGCCAATTTCTAGCTTACAAAATTCGTTCTGACATTGAATATATCTATTTAAAAATCACAAGTTTATATAGATATCGACTAGTCAAACAATTAATTATTTTAAACCAATTTTTAGTTAAATGAAACAAAAACAAAAATCGTACAAAGCAACTCAGATTAGCTTGGTTTTGGTAATGAGCTTTCTCAGTTTAATGCTTGTGTCTGCAACAAAATTGCTTGCAAATGACTCTAAGCCTACTTTGTATACCACCAATTTTTTACCGGCTTCCACCATTACTGGTAAAGTGGTAGACACTAGAAATGCGCCCATTGAAGGTGCAACTGTAGCTGTAAAGGGTTCAAAGTCAGCTGTAATTTCAGATGCTCAAGGTAATTTCACTTTAAAAGAGGTAGCTGATAATGCCACCCTCAGTGTAACAGCAGTGGGTTATTTAACAAAAGAAGTTGCCATAAAAAAAGGGGGGCCCTTGAACATTATTTTAACAGAGCAAGTTTCTTCATTAACAGATGTGGTGGTGGTTGGTTACGGTACACAAAGTAAAAAAGATTTGACTGGTGCTGTTGCTCAAATTAAAGCTACACAACTAGAAAATGAAAACCCCCGTTCTGTGGGTGATATGTTAAGAGGTAATGCTCCTGGTTTAGATGTGGGTTTCGATGCTAGTACAAAAGGTTCAAACGCAAGTTTACAAATAAGAGGTAAGGGTACTTTAACTGCAAGTTCAAGCCCGCTGATAGTACTTGATGGTGTGATTTATCCTGGTGGATTGGAAGATATTAATCCTAATGATATTGCAACTATTGATATCTTGAAAGATGCTAGTTCTGCCGCTGTATTCGGTGCTAGGTCTGCTAATGGAGTAGTTCTTATTACTACTAAAAAAGGTAAAGGTGGTAAACCCGTAATTACTTTTAACGACAATATTGGATTTAATAAATTAGAAAACAAGCCTCATTTATTAGATGGAAATGAGATGTTGGATTTTAGAGCAGAAGCCATTTGGAGTATGATGGGTTATGATTCCACTTCTCTACCTGGAATTAGATATAAATATATAGATCCTAGAAAACTACCTGCATCCATTACTCAAGCTGCTTGGTTAGGATTGACTAATAGTACAGCAGATCCAGTAGTAGAATGGTTGACCCGTTTAAGATTAAAACCCATAGAAATTACCAATTATCAAGCTGGTAAAATGCTTGACTGGGAGAATTTAATTTATAACACCAATGCTATGCAGCACGATCATACCATTAGCATTTCTCAAAGAAAAGAAGATTATAATTATTATTTCTCTTTAGGATATTTAACCAATGAAGGTTTAACCAAAGGAGATGTTTATAAAACTTTTAGAACAAGATTAAATTTAGAATCCACTGTTGCAAAATTCTTAACGATGGGTGTGAATTTTCAATTCTCTAATAGAGACGAAAGCCCAGTGGCTTTGAGTATGAGTGATGTTGTTAGAACCACTCCTTGGGGCTCTATTTATGCTGACGATGGAGTAACATTAAGAGTTAGCCCGAATGATGATCCAGGAAACAATACCAACCCATTTATGGATCAGTTTTATACTGAAAGAAGATATCAATACAATAACTTGTTTGGTTCTGTTTATGTGAAAGGTAAACTTCCTTGGGGATTTTCTTATCAAGCAAATTTTACGCCTAGATATGATTTCTTAACAGAATTCAATCACCAATCTGCATTAAATCCAATTATTGCAGCCAAAAAAGGTATTGTGGATAGAAGAAATCAAACAATTTATTCTTGGCAATCAGATAATATTTTAAGATGGAATAAAACCTACAAAAAACATAGTGTAGAAGCTACCTTCTTATTCAATGCAGAAAAGTATCAATCCTGGAATAATAAACTGCACGCTGAAAATTTTGCCCCTAACGATAACTTAAGTTATCACGCTGTACAATCTGGAACAGCAGGTGTAACTGTAAGTAGTGATGATCAAGTATCTACTGGAGATGCCTTGATGGGAAGAATTAATTATAACTATGATCAAAAATATTTCTTCACTGCAACAACGCGTCGTGATGGCTACTCTGCATTTGGACAACAAAATCCTCGTGCTACCTTCCCATCAGTGGCATTAGCTTGGGCTATCAATGAAGAAAAATTTATGAAGTCTACTCAAAATTGGTTGGATTATTTGAAACTAAGAGTATCTTATGGAGAGAATGGTAACCGTGAAATTGGTAGATATGCCGCTTTATCAAATTTGTCCTCTAGTTCTTATGTGTATGTTACTTCTGGTGGCGTTACTTATAATGGATCTACTATTCAAGCATCTAACTTATCTAATCCAGATTTGAAATGGGAAAGAAACTCTTCCTTTAACTATGGATTTGATTATAGTATCTTAAGAGGTAAAGTAAGTGGTTCGGTTGATTTCTATGACCGTATCACCAAAGACTTACTAGTGAATAGATCTTTACCAAGTGTTGTAGGCTTTAGTAGTATTTTAGTGAACTTAGGAGAAGTAGAAAATAAAGGAACAGAGATTACTATTAATACTGTAAATATTGAAAAAAAGAATTTTACTTGGAAATCTTCATTCGGTATTTGGTGGAATAAAAACACCATTAATCACTTATACGGACCTACCCCTGATTATGATGCCAATGGTAAATTAATAGGTAGCTCTGAAAAAGATGATTTAACGAACCAATGGTTCATAGGACATTCTATTTCTGCAGTATACAATTACAAAGTTATTGGCGTATGGCAAATATCTGAAGCAGCTACTGCTGCAAAATATGGCTATAAGCCAGGTGATTTTAAATTACAAGATTTAAATAATGATGGTTCCTATACTATTGCAGATAAACAATTCTTAGGAGAAACCACTCCTAAATATTCTTTTAATTTAAGAAATGATTTTAGAGTATTTAAAAACTTTGATATTTCATTTACTTTATATGCTAAGATTGGTCAGTTAAGTTCATTTAGTGAAGCCACTAACTCTCAATTAAATGGTGGTAATGTATTCTATGATAGATCCAATTTTTATAGAATACCTTATTGGACACCTTCTAATCCTATTAATGAATATGCTGGTATTGCTTCAAATGTGGGTGGACCCGTTTCTTGGACTGTATACCGCCCCTCTTCTTTTGTAAGATTAAGCAATATGAGTTTTGCATACAATTTACCTCAAGAAATTGCTCGTAAGCATAAATTGGAGGGAGTTAAATTTTATATGAATGTGGTTAACGCACACGTTTTCACCAATTGGATTTACTTTGATCCAGAAAATAAAAATGGAACCAGTGGCGGTGCGCCCACTCCTTATACAATTAATTTCGGTTTAAACTTAACTTTATAAGCTAACTAAAAACTATACAAAACAAGATTGATATGAAAAATAAAATGACATATATTGGACTTCTAGCTTTCCTTTTTTTGGTAGGAGTTAGTAGTTGTAAGAAAGATTGGTTAACTCCAAATCCTTTATCCATTTATTCTCCAGAAAATACCTTTGTAGATAAAGCAGGATTTGTTTCTGGATTGGCGGCTTGTGCTAAAAACCTAAGAGACGAATATTTTGGCGACGGCGCTCCAATTATATCTGAAAGTATTTTTTCTGATATTTCTGTAGAAGGTACAGATGATAAATCTGGTCCAGCTCAAAATATGGATATGCAAATTCGTCCAGATGCTCAATTAAATAATGTTGACTTTAATAGAGTAGGATGGTATTGGGATCAACAATGGATTGGAATTCGTTTGGCTAATACATTAATTTCTAGAATACCTAAAGCCACCGCAGTTTCTGATGCTGATAAAAATATTCTCTTAGGACAAGCCTATTTCTTCAGAGCATTTGACTATTATAGATTAACTAATCAATTTGGTGATGTACCTTGTCCATTATCAGAAATTACTTCTGCGAAAGTTGATTTTGCATCTGTAAAGCGTGAGGTAATCTTAACTAGAATGAAGCAGGATTTAGAGTTTGCAGTACAAAATGTGCCTTGGACTTCTGATAAAGGTGCGGTAAATAAAGCAGCTTGTTATCATTTATTAGCCAAAATTGATTTAGCCTTGGGTTTATTTGATGATGCTATTACAGCTACTACTGCAGTAATAAATAATGGTACTTATAAAATGATGACAGCTCGTTTTGGTGTAGATGCTGCTGTTACTACAAAAAATGTAACTTGGGATTTACACAGACCCGACAATAAATCTTTGGCTACTAATACTGAAGTATTATTTTTAGTAACTGATCGTGCGGGAAATGCAGGTGGCTATAATGTGGGTGTATCAACTACTCAAGGTACGCGTATTATGCGTCAAGCTTGTCCAGGAATCTCCATTGGTACTAATATCATTACACCTTCTGGAAAAGCAGGAGCTTCCGCCTCTGGAGGTTTAGAAATTGACATAATGAATTTATATGGAAGAGGAATTGGAAGATGTCGCTCTACTCCTTATGAATACAAAGATATTTGGGATGATACAAAAGATTTAAGGCACGATTCAGTTTCCGGTAACTATATGTTTATGGAAAATGTTCGTTATTATGCACCTGCTTTAAAAACAGCAAAAGATACTGCCTATGGATTGCGTATGCGTTTATTTGACGGTAAAAAATTATTATGTGCAGATACATTAAGAAGCTGGTATCCTTGGCCTCATTACAAATTATATATCCCAGATTATGATAATAATCCAATGCAAGGAGGTCATAGCGATTGGTATGTATTCCGTTTAGCTGAAACTTACTTATTAAGAGCAGAAGCTTATATTTGGAAAGGAGACTTTGCCAGTGCAACAGCAGATATTAATGTAGTAAGAACTAGAGCAAAATGTACTCCCTATACTGTTTCTCAAGTAAAAGATATTGATGCTGTTTTAGATGAAAGAGCTCGTGAATTATATTGGGAAGAACCTCGTAAGACAGAATTAACTAGAATTGCTTACCTTTTTGCCAAAACTGGAAAAGCGGCTCCTAATGGAAAATCCTACAGCTTAGCTAATTTTTCAACCAATAATTATTGGTACGATCGTTTGATGGATAAAAATATATTCTATAAAACAAACTTTGTTACTAATCACGGTGATATGTTTAAAATTAGCCAATACCACGTTTTATGGCCAATACCACAAGCTGCTATTTTAGGTAATAGCGGTGGGCGTATTAATCAAAACTTAGGTTATTCTGGTGCTGATTTAAATGTACCTGCTTTAGATAAAATTCCAGAATAATTCTCTAATTATTTATATGAAAATGCCTCCAAAAAATGGAGGCATTTTTTAATGTAGTACTCATTTTTGAATGTCAGAAGTATTGATGAAAAAGTTTATCATTTTATTTTTATTGTTAATGCAGCTTTATGGAATAGCTCAAATACATAATAGAAATATTCTACAAAAAAACTATGATCTTAATTTTATTACTGCTCATTTAATAAGTCAAAAAGATTTCAAACCTTATCCTAATAATCCTGAGCAGTGGAAGGCGCAAGTACCTGATTCAATTTTAAAACATCTAATTCAAGAGGCGGAATCTGAGATAAATTATGTTTTTCAGCCTATCTCTGCCTCCGTGGCGCTTACTTATGTTAGATCTGGTGATAGAAGCGAGCACGCTGCTATTTCATTTGCTAAAAGAGCGGTTTTATTAAAATTTATTTTAGCGGAATCTATAGAGCACAAAGGCCGTTTTATGGAACCTATTATTAATGGGCTTTGGTCCATTTGTGAGGAAAGTTTTTGGGGAGTACCAGCACACATTGGAAATACAGGTCTACCCGATACTGAGAATCCTGTGGTTGAATTATTCTCTGCAGAAACTGCTGCTTTAATGGGACTAACCGATTATTTTGTAGGCAATGAATTAGATAAGATAAATCCCTTGTTGAGAAAAAGAATGCTTTTTGAAACTAATAGAAGGGTTTTTGAACCTATGTTAACTAAATCTAGTTATTATGGATGGATGAGTAAAACCAAGCCTGTTAATAATTGGAATCCTTGGATTATGAGCAATTGGATAGCCGCCACACTTTTATTGGAAAAAGATAGTAATAGACGAGCTTTAATGATACATCAATCTTTAATTGGACTAGATTCCTATTTAAATAGTTTGGGGGATGATGGAGGATGTGATGAAGGACCTAGTTATTGGTTCGCTGCTGGGGGAAGTACCTTTGATTGTTTAGAATTATTGTCCTATGCCACTCGAGGTACCGTTGATATTTTTAAAGAACCTCTAATTAAGAATATGGCTTCATTTATATATAAGTCTCATATTGGAAAAAACTATTTTGTAAATTTTTCTGATGCGGATCCCAAAGTGGTAGCAGATGGATTATTGTTATTTCGTTTGGGTAAATCTATACAAGATAGTAGTTTAATAAAAATGGGTATGTGGGCTTACCATCAATATAATTATGAACAATATTCATTTAAACCTAATAGAGAAAATTTTTATAAGCCAAGATTTATACAAAATATTTTAACAATTAAAGACTTACCTCAAAACAATATAAATCTAATTCATACCAACGATACTTGGGTGGAAGATATTCAAGTTATGACTGCTCGGTCAAATAATGGGTTATATATAGCAGCTCACGGAGGTCATAACGCAGAAAGTCATAATCATAATGATGTAGGAGATTTTATTGTATATGCCTCAGAAGAGCCCTTAATCATTGATGTAGGTAGAGGGAATTATACAGCTAGAACATTTTCATCTGCAAGATATCAATTATGGTTTACCCAATCTAATTATCATAACTTACCTATTATCAATGGAAGGGGACAGCTAGCGGGAAGAAGCTATGAAGCCAGTAAGATAAAGTACTTACCCTCTTCAAAAACTTCAAGCTTGTCTTTAAATATAGCGCCTGCCTATGATAGCAGTGCTGGCGTAAAAATTTGGACTAGAAACATAATTTTACAAAAGCAAAAAGAGCAAATTATAATTGAGCAGGAGGCTGAATTTTTAAAAGATAAAAATCAAGTTCAACAAATATTTATGACCACCTGTGATGTTGATACAAATGTTAAAGGAAGTATTATTCTAACCACTCCTTTATCAAAAAAATATCAAATATCCTATGATGCCACTAAAGAAGTGCTAAGTATAGATTATCCCTCTATGGAGGGCCCAGAATATAGTAGCTTTAAAACTAAATGGGATAATCGTATTATTAAAAGAATTATCTTATCAAGTCAAATACCAGGAACTACTTTCAAAATGAAACATACCATTACACCATATCATTAAAAAAATAAATTAAATATTATGTCAAATCGTCGAAAATTTTTACACCAAACTTTAGTAGGGGTAGCAGGGGCTGGCCTTATCCCTTTTTCATCTTCTGCTGCTGTTCAACCTGCCATAACAGGTAATACGGAGGAATTAGCAATAGGTATTGCAGGTTATACTTTTGCAAAATTTAGTATTGATCAATCTATTGCAATGATGAAAAGATTGAATATTACTAATTTATCTTTAAAAGATATTCATTTACCTATTAATAGTACCGATACTGATATTAATAATGCTGTCACTAAATTTAAAAATGCAGGTATTAATATTTATACAGTAGGTGTTATTTATATGAAGACCAAGGAAACAGTGGATACAGCATTTGAATATGCCAAAAAAGTGGGTGTTTCAATGATAGTAGGGGTGCCTAGTTATGATTTAATTGAATATGCTACTGAAAAAGTGAAACAATATGATATGAAATTAGCTATTCACAATCACGGTCCAGAAGATGCTCTTTATCCTGCACCTAGTGATGTATACAATAGAATCAAAGATTTAGATGCAAGGGTAGGAATGTGTATTGATATTGGACATTCTTTAAGAGCAGGCACTTTGCCTGAAAAAGCAATTAAGGATTATAAAGATCGCTTATTTGATATTCATATTAAAGATATTAATGCAGCTGCCAAGGATGGAAAAGCCATAGAAATTGGTAGGGGTGTAATTCATATCAATGAAGTCATTGCTACTTTGAAGAAAATTCAATATAAGGGATATTGTAGTATTGAATTTGAAAAAGATATGTCTGATCCCCTAGCTGGTATTGCAGAATCTATTGGCTATTTTAAAGGGGTGATGCGTAGCATAAAGTAAGATGCGTAGTACAAAGTAAATTTCTATTAATATTAAAGCCTCCTAAATATATACTAAGTATGGGAGGTTTTTTTATATGGATACACTAGTTGAATTTCTCAAAGTTAATTGAGAATTGATAATTATATTTTGATTAGGAATGAGACTTTTATTTTTTGATAAGTAAGTAAATAAAATATTGGCAGCTTCTTTACCTATCTCAAATGCTGGCTGTGTTATAGTGGTCAGCGATGGATTAAGTAAATCGGCCGTTCTTAAATTAGAAAATGAAATAATTTTTAATTCCTTCGGAATTTGAATTTGTAGTTCTTTGCAAATGTGATAGCTAGTAAGTGCTAATTTTTCTACAGATGCAAAAATTGCGTCAGGTTTATTTTTATTGGAGAGCAACGCTTTTACTTTTTCATAATTTAGTTTTTCATCAGCACTGCATTGTATAATTAAATTTTTATCACTTTGAATATCATATTTATTTAAGGCTTCTAAATAACCTTGTTTTCTTTTATGATCAATTGATAAATATTCTGAGATGGATAAATAGGCAATTTTTTTAGCACCTGATTGTATCAAATGTTCTGTGGCAGTAAATCCACTGGCAAAATCGTTGGTGGTAACTTTTGCAGTTTCAATTTCGTGGCATACACGATCAAAAAAAACAATGGGAATGCCATTACAAACAAGTTCATTAATATGGTGGTATTGAGAGGTATTACTTGAAACAGACATTAAAACCCCATCCACTCTACCGTTATTTAAATGATGCAGAATACTTATTTCCTTTTCCATATTATCATTGGTAGCATATATTAAAATATGATAACCGTTTTCTTGAGCAATGGTTTCCGCCCCACTAATAGCTTGAATAAAATAGTTGTTATTTAATTCAGGAATTATCATTGCAATTGTCTTGCTTTTATTATTGCGTAAAAAGCCAGCGTAAGGGTTGGGGTTATACCCTAATTCTTTAGCTTTTTCAATTACTCGCTTTTTAGTGTCTTCACTTATTTCATAGCTATCTCTCAAAGCTTTTGAAACAGTAGAAACTGATATATTTAATGCCTTTGCTAGGTCTTTTAAGTTGACTCTGGACATTTTTATTTTTTCGAAAATTTAGTGAAAAATATTTATAAATTTACGAAAACATAACGAAAACGATATCGTAAATAAATAATTTAATTGCATTATCTATGTTCATTTTAGGGCGAAATTCTGAGTAAATTTCAGTCTAATTATTGCTTCTTATGCCTTATAAATCTGTCTTAATTACTTCATTTTTATTGCTTCTATTTTTACAGGTTATGGCACAAAATTCAATCTATCATTCTAATTGGATTGATTTTAATAAAAATGGAATCAAAGATATTTTTGAAGATCCTACCCAACCTTTAGAAAGAAGAATTGAAAATTTGTTACATCAAATGACCTTGGATGAAAAAACTTGTCAACTCGCTACTTTGTATGGTTATGGTAGAGTGCTCAAAGAGGAATTACCCTCTGATAAATGGAAAAATAAAATTTGGAAAGATGGTATTGCAAATATTGATGAGCATTTAAATTCTACTACTTTTAGACCTTCTACCTATACTAAATATTCTTATCCTTATAGCAGACACGCAAGTGCTTTGAATACCGTTCAAAAATGGTTTGTCGAAAATACGCGTTTAGGTATTCCTGTCGACTTTACCAATGAAGGTATACACGGATTAGCAAGTGAAAAAGCAACAGGTTTACCAGCCCCTATAGCTATTGGCAGTACTTGGGATAAAAATATTTTAAATAAAGCTGGCCATATTGTAGGTAGAGAAGCAAAAGCTTTAGGATATACTAATGTTTATGTTCCTATTGTTGATTTGGCAAGAGATCCAAGATGGGGGCGTGTGGTAGAATGTTATGGTGAAGATCCTTTTTTAGTTACAGAACTTGGTAAACAAATGGTTCTAGGGGTACAATCAGAAGGTGTGGTAGCTACGCTTAAACATTATGCTGCCTATAGTGTACCTAATGGTGGAAGAGATGGTAATGCTCGAACAGATCCACATATTGCACCAAGAGAACTTTTTAATTTATACTTATATCCTTACCAAAGAATTATTGCAGAAGCTAATCCACTAGGTATTATGAGTAGCTATAATGATTGGGATGGAGTACCCATTAGTGGAAGCTATTATTTTTTAACAACTTTATTAAGAAAACAATTTGGCTTTAAAGGATATGTGGTGAGCGATAGTGATGCAGTGGAATTTTTAAATACTAAACATCATATTGCTAAAGACTCTGCTGATGCTGTTCGTATAGCATTAGAAGCAGGTGTGAATGTGAGAACCAATTTTCAAAATCCTGAGACATTTATTTTACCTGCTAGAAAATTAGTACAAGCGGGAGTATTAAGTAATACTATTATTGATCAAAGAGTTGCCGATGTTTTAAGAGTAAAATTTTTATTAAAATTATTCGATACCCCTTATGTGAAAGATACTTTACAAGCCGATACTATTGTGTACAATGAAGATGCAAAAAAATTTAGTCAACAAATTTCTAAAGAAGCGCTTGTTTTATTGAAAAATACAAATCATATCTTACCGCTTTCTATTTCTTCTATTAAATCTATTTTAGTAACAGGTCCTTTAGCCGATGATACTTTAACTTCAATGAGTAGATATGGACCTTCCAATATTAAAGTAGTATCTGTTTTACAAGGATTAAAAAATAATTTACCTTCATCGGTTCAGTTATTGTATACTAAAGGTGTAGAGGCTGCAGATAGTAATTGGCCAGAAAGTGAATTATATCCCTCCGCCGTAAATACCACCGAGGAACAAGCGGGCATTGATAAAGGTATTGCTTTAGCAAAACAGGCAGATGTTATTATAGCTGTGATGGGGGAAACTGAAAATATGTTTGGTGAGAGTAGAAGTAGAACGAGTTTAGAGCTTACTGGCAAACAACAGCTTTATTTACAAAATTTATATGCTACTGGTAAACCTATTATATTAGTTTTAATTAATGGCCAGCCATTAACTATTAACTGGCCAGCAAAATATTTACCAGCCATTATGGAAGCCTGGTGTCCTGGAATGGATGGAGGAAATGCTATTGCAGAGGCTTTATTAGGAAAATATAATCCCGGGGGGAAACTACCAGTTACTTTTCCTAAATCGGTGGGTCAAATTGAATTAACTTTTCCTTTTAAACCTGGGGCACACGCGGGTCAACCTGGAGATGGTCCCAATGGTTTTGGTAAAACCAATGTGTATGGAGCACTATATCCTTTTGGTTTTGGATTAAGCTATACCGATTTCAATTTTAAAAACTTAGTTACAGGGGCAGAGGTTTATAAAAAAGACGATACTATTACATTATCTGTGGAGGTATCTAATATTGGGCAATATGATGGCGATGAAGTAGTACAACTTTACATTAAAGATAAAGTGAGTAGTGTTACAGTATATGAAACGCAATTAAGAGGATTTGAAAGAGTATTTATAAAAAAAGGGGAGACTAAAAAAGTACATTTTAAAATTACCCCTAATGATTTAAAACTATATGATCAAAAAATGAATTGGGTAGTAGAACCCGGTGTTTTTGAAATTCTTATAGGTAATAGTTCAGAAAATATAAAATTATCCAAAGAAATAACAATTGTAGATTAAAAATTTAATTCTTATTCAATGAACCAACAATCATTTCCCTCCTATGGAAATGCAAAATATAGAATGACCCAGACGATGAGGTGGTATGGTCCTCAAGATCCAGTTTCTTTATCTGATATTAAACAAGCGGGTTGTACGGGTATTGTTACAGCCCTGCATCATATTGCTAATGGTGAGGTTTGGACAATGGAAGAAATTCAAAAAAGAAAAATACAAATTGAAAGTCAGGGTTTGGAGTGGTCGGTAGTAGAAAGTATTCCAGTACACGAAAGTATAAAAACACAATCACAGGGGTTTGAAAAGTATATTGAAAACTATAAACAGAGCATCGTCCATCTTGCTAGTAGTGGTATAAAAAATATTACTTATAATTTTATGCCAGTACTTGATTGGACAAGAACTGATTTAAGTTTTGAAGTAGCGGATGGTTCAAAAGCACTTCGATTTGAAATGGCTGCCTTTGTTGCTTTTGATGTTTTTATACTTAAAAGAAAAAATGCCTCCGCAGATTATGATAGTGTTACTCTACAAAGGGCCCAAGAGCGCTTTGAAAAAATGAGTGAAATAGAAAAATTACAATTACAAAAAAATATAATTGCAGGATTACCTGGAAGTGAAGAAAGTTTTACCATTGAACAATTTCAACAAGCACTCGATGCTTACAAAAATATTGATAGAAAAAAATTACAGTCACATCTTGTATATTTTTTACAACAAATTATACCTATTGCAGAACAGCACGGTGTAGTGATGTCCATACATCCAGATGATCCTCCCTTTTCTATATTAGGATTACCCAGGGTGGTATCCAATGCCGATGATATTGCTTTTTTAATAAAGGAAGTACCTTCATTGCATAATGGACTTTGTTTTTGTACTGGTTCCTACGGAGTGCTTGCTTCCAACGATTTACCTGCTATGATAAGCACATTTGCTGATAGAATTCATTTTCTTCATTTAAGAAGTACTAGAAGAAACGAGTGGGGTGATTTTTATGAAGACAATCATTTAGAGGGGGATGTAGATATGTATGCAGTAATCAAAGAAATAGTAATAATGATGCAACAAAGAAAATGTTGTATACCCGTAAGACCAGATCACGGTCATCAAATGTTAGATGATTTACATAAAAAAACCAATCCTGGCTATTCTGCTATTGGTAGATTAAGAGGTCTTGCGGAAATTAGAGGAGTTGAATTAGGTATCCTTCGAAATTTATCCTTAAATAATTAGTTTAGTATATAATAAAAAATATGTTACCCTTCTTAGCCAACGCATATAAACATATACATAAAAAAGCTATCTATGTTGATAATAATTCTTACAGCTATGAAGAATTAATTAATGCTTCCTGTGAATTGTCATTATCACTTTTAGATAATAGTACAGATTTAAAGGAGCAACGAATTGCATTTATGGTAACTCCTGGATTTGATTATGTTACAACCTTGTGGGCTATTTGGAATGCCGGCGGTATTGCAGTACCTCTTTGTATCACTCATCCACTGCCAGCACTAGAATATGTATTAGAGGACTCTAGTGCAAGTGTATTAATTTTATCAAAATCTTATTTAGATATTTTACAACCCTATATTGACAGAAAAAAAATTAAATACATTGTAATAGAGCATACCCACTCCACTAAAAAAAACTTACCCTCTCCACTTTTACCCAATATAGCGATAGAAAGACGGGCTTTAATTTTATACACCAGTGGTACCACTAATAAACCTAAGGGAGTGGTAACTACACATAAAAATATTCAAGCCCAGATTACTACTTTAATACAATCTTGGGAGTGGTCAGAAAATGATAATACCATTTGTGTATTACCACTGCATCACGTGCACGGTATTATAAATGTGGTATGTTGTTCATTGTGGGTAGGCGCTTCTTGTACTTTTATTGCTCAATTTTCACCCCCACTTATTTTTGAATTATTTTCTAAAAGAGCCATTAATGTTTTTATGGCAGTACCTACTATCTATTTTAAACTTATGACTTATTTGGAATCCATACCAGTAATGGAACAAATACAGCTAAAAAAAATGATGCAAGCATTTAGATTGATGGTTTGTGGTTCTGCGGCATTGCCTGTATCAGTAATGGAAAGATGGGAAACTTTTAGTGGCCATAAATTACTTGAAAGATATGGTATGACTGAACTTGGTATGGCCATTAGTAATCCCTATAATGGGGAGAGAAGAGCGGGCTATGTGGGACTACCCCTTCCCGGTGTTCAAATAAAATTAGTAGATGAAAACTACCAAGAAGTTAAAAATAATGAAGCGGGTGAAATAATTGTATATGGCGATAATGTATTTCAGCAATATTGGCAAAAACCTGAAGCTACTGCTGAGTCATTTACCAAAGAAGGCTGGTTTAAAACTGGAGATATAGCTATAGTGGAAAATAATTATTATAGAATATTAGGAAGAAACTCGGTGGATATTATTAAGTCGGGAGGATATAAAATTTCTGCCTTAGAAATTGAAGAAGTGTTAAGAGAGATAGAGGATATTGATGATTGTGCAGTGGTAGGTATACAGGATGATGAATGGGGAGAATTAATTGTGGCTGCAATTGTCTTACAACCTACTTCTCCATTTAATGAGTTAAAAATTACTACTTATTTAAATACCAAATTAGCTTCCTATAAAAAACCAAGAAAGTATATAGTGGTTAATGAATTACCTCGAAACGCTATGGGGAAGGTGGTTAAAAATGATGTTAAAAAGCTTTTTATTTCTGAAAATAAATTATAGTATTTATGAAACACTTTTATGTTATTCATCTTTTTTTCACTTTTATTTTCTTTTTACCTACATCCAAAGTACAGGCTCAAAAAAGGTATAGAGATGATATTTATGAGCAGGTAGATTCCTTAAAAAATATTCAATATGGTAGTGCCATTAATATAAAAAATGTAAATGAACAATTGTTCTTAGATATTTTCAAACCCCCTCTAGAAGATACGAATACAAAAAGACCCCTTTTGATATTTATCCACGGAGGCGGTTTTAAAAATAATACTAAAACCACTTTATTAAGTACTTTAATATGTACTTCATTCGCCAAAAAAGGCTATGTCACAGCCACCATTGATTACCGATTAGGTGTTGAAAATAATGGCGCTATAAAAGATTATCACGAAGCGATGTATAGGGCGCAACAAGATGGAAAGGCGGCCATTCGATTTTTTAAAAAAAATGCCGAATTATATGGAGTTGATTCCTCTCAAATATTTATCACTGGTAGTTCGGCAGGAGCTATGGCAACTCTTGCTATGGCTTATATGGATGAAAATGAAATTCCTGCCGATATAGATCAAACAAAGTGGGGCTCTTTAGAGGGGCAAAGTGGTAATGAGCAATACTCTTCTAAAGTAAAAGGAGTTATGAATAATTGGGGAGCTTTGATTGATTATAAATGGATTCAAAAAGGAGATATACCACTTTTCAATGTGGCAGGAACTGCTGATAAAACAGTTCCTTACGATAGCGCCTCTGATTACCACAGTTTTAAATATGGCCCTTATATTTTGTACAAACACTGTTTATCTCTTGGCATACCTACTGGATGGAAGCCATTTGTAGGTATTGGGCATACTTTAGATAATAAAAGGAATTTACAAGACAGTGCGGTTAAGGAAATGGCTGCTTGGTTATATACCCAATTAGCTATTGTTAAATCAAAAAATGAAGAAATAGTAGAGAGATATCAAAATGAAATTGACAGATTTGATAGTTTAAATTTAGTAGAACAGCATTCAGATAGCGCCCTACTTTTTTTAGGAAGTTCTTATATAAGACGCTGGACAAATATTAGAAAAGATTTAGACTATCCTGATATTATTCATCGAGGATTTGGTGGATCTAATTTAAGAGATGTAGCTTATTATGTAAAACGAATTGTGTATCCACATCATCCTAAAGCAATTTTTATGTATGTGGGAAATGATATTGTAGATTCTAATAAAGATAAATCTCCAGATCAAGTTTTAGAATTATTTAAATACACGGTGGGTATAATACGAGAAAAATATCCCACCATACCTATTACTTGGTTACAAATTTCGCCTAGTGAAAAAAGATGGAAAGTATGGGATAAAGTGCAGCTTGCCAATGAATTGATTGAAAATTATTGTAAACAATCTACTAATTTGTATATGATTCGATTTTCAGATTCATTTTTGGGAACAGATGGCTTACCTATAAAAAAATATTATGTTGAAGACAAATTACATTACAATGAAAAAGGTTATGTAATTTGGGGAAATGCTATAAAAGATAAAGTAAAAAAGATAGCGGCTCAATTATAAAAATTTATAAATAATTATTTTATGAAAATATATGGTGTAGGTATTCTTGCTTTATGCTTTTTAATAGGACATATAGTAGGAGATTATTTAGGAAAACTTTTTCACCTAACAGGTAATTTAGGAGGGGTAGGATTTGCTATGTTACTACTTGTGGTAAGTAATGATTATTTTAAGAAAAATAATTTAATACCTCAAGAAACAGAACAGGGTATTCTTTTTTGGAGTACTATGTATATTCCTGTAGTGGTGGCAATGTCGGCTACTCAAAATGTTAGGGCCGCTTTGTCTGGCGGAGGGTTAGCTATTTTAGTAGGCATTTTTGCAACAATTGCTTGCTATGCTTTAATTCCTTTGATAAATAAGTTAGCCCATAAAAAAAATTAATCTATGAATGACTTAATCAAATTATTAGATAAAAATGGATTGGTTTTTGCCTTTCTAATAGTAAGTGCCATAATGTATGTATCTTATTATATTGGAAAAAAAATTACTAATAATAAAATTCCTGGTGCAGCCATTGCTATTAGTTTCGGCTTATTAATTGCCTATTATGGAGGTGAGAAAGGGGTTGCTTCTATACCCGCTTTTTCTGGTATGGCTATTTTAGGGGGTTCTATGCTCAGAGATTTTTCAATTGTTTCTACTGCAATGGGTGCCAGTTTTTCTGAAATTAAAAAAACAGGTTGGATAGGATTATTAAGTCTTATTATTGGAACACTTATGGCATTTATGGTAGGTGCTGTGATAGCATATATAATGGGTTATCACGATGCTACTTCTATTACCACAATTGGGGCTGGAGCTTGTACATTTATTGTGGGGCCAGTTACTGGGGCTGCTGTAGGTGCCAATAGTGCCGTCATTGCTATAAGTATAGCCATTGGTGTGATTAAATCTATTTTTGTAACTATTATGACTCCCTTTGTTGCAAAAAAATTAGGTATAGATAATCCCAAGACTGCAATGATTTTTGGTGGGTTAGTGGGCTCTACCAGTGGTGTCTCAGCTGGCTTAGCTGCAACAGATACTGCCTTAGTACCTTATGGTGCTTTGACAGCAACTTTTCATACAGCGATGGGTTGTTTATTATGTCCCTCAATTTTATATTATTTGGTATCTCTAATGGTATAGAAATTATAGGATGTTGAATGACATTAATTAAATAATAAGTAATTTAAAGAAGTGAAAAAATACAATCAACAAAGAAGATCATTTTTAAAAAATGCTTCAACAGCCTCAGGTGTAATGATGATAATGCCTTTATGGGCAGGGGCTAAAAAAGTACAATCATCTGTGTCCTTACCTTCAGTTACTGTCCTACCTAATCGAATTAAGTTTGCAGTTATTAATATTAATCATTCTCATATTTATGGAATGACTAATGCAGTTATTAATGGAGGGGGTGAGTTGGTGGGTGTGTATGCCAAAGAGCCTGATTTATTAGCCAATTTTATCAAAGCGTATCCCAACTGCCCTGTTGTTAAAGATGAAAAAATTTTATTAGAAGATAAAAGTATTCAATTGATTTTATCTTCTGGTATTCCCGATCAAAGAGCTTCTTTGGGCATTCGAGTAATGCAACACGGAAAAGATTATTTAACAGACAAGCCTGGAATTATTACATTAGAAGAATTAGCGCAAGTAAAAAAAGTGCAAAAAGAAACTAAGCGCATTTATATGATAATGTATAGTGAGCGATTGGAAAATAAAGCCACTACTAAAGCAGCTGATTTAGTAAAACAAGGAGCTATAGGTAATGTAATACAAACTGTGAATTTGGCACCTCATAGAATGGGTATACCCAATAGACCTGATTGGTTTTTTGACAAGAAAAGATATGGAGGTATCATTACCGATATTGGTTCTCATCAATTTGATCAATTTTTATATTTGACTGACACTACTGAAGCAGAAATTATTTCTTCTCAAATTGGGAATGTTCATTATCCTCAGTATCCTCATTTTGAAGATTTTGGTGATGTCACTTTAAAAGGTAATGGTGGTGCAGGCTATATTAGAGTAGATTGGTTTACACCTGATGGACTTGATACCTGGGGAGATGGCAGATTGACTATCTTAGGTACAGATGGTTATATTGAAGTAAGAAAAAATACAGATATCAAATCGGGACATAGAGGAGGCAATCACTTATATATGGCAAATAATAAAGAAATGGTATATATGGATTGTAATAATGAAGAATTACCTTTTGGCCGTTTATTCGTAGATGACATAATTAATAGAACAGAAACAGCTATGCGTCAAGCACATTGTTTTTTAGCTACAGAACTGGCGTTATTAGCTCAAAAAAATGCAACCATTCTAACACTTAAAAAGTAAAAATGAAAAAAAATAATAACCCTGTAAACAGAAGAAGTTTTATTGGGCAGTCTGTAAAAGCAGCTGCAGGAGCAGCGATAGCAGTTAACTTTCCCACCATTGTTCCTGCGCGCGTTTTGGGAAAGGATGCTCCAAGTAATATCATTAATGTAGCATCTATTGGATGTGGTCGAATTTCAACATCACACGATATGTTATGTATTTCTAGATACGCAGGGGCTAGAATTATGGCAGTATGTGATTTGGATAAAGATAGAGCAAATGCTGGTCCGGCAGCTGTTCGAAATAATTATGTAAAACAACAATCTTATAATGGAGGGTTAAAAGGGGATTGGGATATTAAAGTATACTATGATTATAAAGAGTTATTACAAAATAAAGATATTGATGCTGTACATATAAGTTTACCAGACCATCAACACGCTATAGTGGGAGTACACGCAGTAAATGCTGGCAAAGATGTGTATTTACAAAAACCTGCTTCTTTAACTATTGAAGAAGGAAGAATTTTGAGTGATGCAGTAAAAAGAACAGGTAGAGTATTTCAAGTGGGTAGTCAACAAAGAGGAGCTGATCCTTGGCCTCAATTTAAAAGAGCTTGTGAATTAGTGCGTAATGGTAGAATTGGTCAATTAAAAACTATTGAAGTGGGATTGCCAGGTGATCCAGGTGGGGGTAATACCGTGCAAATGCCTATTCCCAAAAATTTAAATTATGATGCTTGGTTGGGGGCTACTCCTGAAGTTTATTATACAGAAGATAGAGTTCATTCTTTAGATACTTCTTTAAAAGGAATTGCTTCCAGACCCGGTTGGTTAAGAATGGAACAATTTGGGGCTGGTATGATAACAGGATGGGGGGCTCATCATATTGATATTGCACATTGGGGAATGGATACTGAATATACAGGTCCCTTAGAAATATGGGGTCGTGCTGCATTTCCTAATGACGATCCAAATTATAAGGGGCTTTGGGATGTACACGGAATATTTAGAACAGAAGCTTTGTATGCTAATGGAGTACATATGATTGTTTCCAATGAATTAACCAATGGAGTTAAATTTATAGGAACGGAAGGTTGGATTTGGGTAACTAGAGGAGATTATAGAGTCACAGATACAGATCCTGTAAGTGATAGTAATGGCGTAAAACCTATTGATGCTAGTAATCCTAAAATTTTACAATCGGTGATTGGTCCTAATGAAATTCATTTGTTGGATACTCCCGAACAACATATCAATTGGTTAGAAGCTATTAAAAAGGGGACGCCTTTGTCTGCTCCTATTGAAGTGGGTCACCGATCTTGTAGTGCTTGCTTATTGCACCATATTGCTATGAAGTTGAAAAGAAAAATTTATTGGGATCCTGTGAAAGAAGCTTTTAAAAATAATGATGCTCAAGCTACGGCTATGTTATCAAGACCCAGAAGAAAAAAATATGATTTTTAAATTTAAAGATGTTATGAAGAAATTATTTCTATTGGTAGTGTTATTTTCTACGAGTTATATATTATATGCGCAGCAAAATAAAATGTATACTATTGCGACTTTGGATCCAGGCCACTTTCACGCGGCATTGGTGCAAAAAACAATGTATCCCAATGTTTCCAAAGAAGTGTATGTATATGCTACTACAAGTGCAGATTTAGAGATGCATTTAAAAAGAATAGAAGATTATAATAATAGAAAAGAAAATCCAACACATTGGAATGAAGTCTTATACACTGGGAAAGATTTTTTTAATAAAATGATTGCAGAAAAAAAGGCCAATGTGGTGATGTTATCGGGCAATAATGAATTGAAGTCTGAATATATTTTGACTTCTTTGAAAAATGGGTTTAATGTAATTGCTGATAAGCCAATGGCTATTGATGCTAAAGGTTTTGAAAAAATTAAAACTTCTTTTGAGGTGGCGCAACAAAAGAAACTACAATTATATGATATTATGACAGAGCGCTTTGAAATTACTTCTATTTTACAAAGAATCTTGGCTCAAAATAAAAATGTATTTGGTCAATTAGAGCGAGGTTCAAAAGAACAACCCGCTATTGAAAAGAAAAATATACATATGTTGTATAAAACTGTTTCGGGCAATGTACTTACTAGACCAGAATGGTTTATGGATGTAACTCAACAAGGGGAAGGCATAGCAGATGTGATGACACACGTAGTAGATTTAGTACAATGGGTTTGTTTCCCTAATCAAATAATTGATTATACAAAAGATATTAAAATTTTAAATGCCCGTCATTGGCCTACAAATTTAACTTTAAGTCAATTCACCTCTCTAACAAAAGCTACTTCTTTTCCTGCTTATTTAAAATCCAAAGTCATCAAGGATTCTATTTTACCTTACTATTGTAATGGCGAAATAGAATATCAATTAAAAGGAGTATTTGTAAAAACCACTACACTATGGAATTATAAATCTGAGTATGGTGCTGGAGATATGTATTCTTCTACTATAAGAGGTACAAAAGCTACTTTAAAAATTCAACAAGGCCCCAATGAAAATTTTAAACCTGTTTTATACATAGTGCCCCACCAAAATGATGCTTCTTATGAAAAAAATTTACAAGAAGCTATTGCCTCATTGCAAGTTGAATTCTCGGGTGTTTCTTTAGAAAAAACGGAACAAGGTTGGAAATTAGTGATTCCTCAAAAGTTTAATGAAAATCACGAAGAACACTTTGCAAGAGTAGTTCAATTTTATCTTGATTATTTAGACCATAATAATATGCCTAATTGGGAAGTGCCTAATATGTTAGCTAAATATTATACAACCACCAAGGCATTGACTATGGCGAGTTCAAAAGAATAATGAAATATTATTCAGCCCAATTGGTTTGGTTGTTATACGGAATACAAGATTGAAATACCCCTGGCAGTGGATCGTAGCTGAGGTATTGCTTACCAATTTTTTCACTGGTAAAATAGGCCATTAAAGTTAAACTTTTAATTTTTCTATAAAAAGTCAATGGCGCAGGATTTGCTTCCATAGGTTTACCCCACATTGTCATTGCAGTGGGAGCTGAATTTTTATCAAAGTCAAGTAAAATACTTTCTTTTTGATGTAAGTCACAATTTTCAAATCTATTTCCAAATTGTTGTAGGGCCTTATTATTAATTTCTTCTATTCCCTTTTTATAAAATTCTTGATTTTCTTTTTTTAATAATCGATGTATGAGAGCATCAATAAATTGTGGTACGCCAATTTCACTCGCACCTGGAGTTTTTGTTTTTGGACAAATAGTATCTGTGATAGAAGATAAAGTGGCTGCTTCTTGTTTAGTAAAAAATTCAGGGGTCCATTTTTGATTTGCTTGCTGCTCACAAGAAACTAATAAGTCTACAACAGTACCTGATACCAAAGTATAACCTAAATAAAGTGTAGTTTGTTGTATATATTTTCTTCTATTCATAAATCTTTATTATAAATTATTCTTTTTTAATTCACTCACAGCAAAATCTGCTGCTCTTGCAGTAAGAGCCATATAAGTTAAGCTTGGATTGACGGAGTTAGACGAAACCATACAAGAGCCATCAGTTACAAAAACATTAGGCACTGAATGAATTTGATTATGTGCATTTAATACGGAAGTGTTGGGGTCCTTACCCATTCTTGCAGTGCCCATTTCGTGAATAGAATTTCCTAAAGCGGTTGGATTATCGAATGTTTTAATATCCTTGAAACCAGCTTTTTCAAACATTTCTGCGGCATCTGCTTTCATTTTTTTTCGCATATTCCATTCATTGTCTTTAAAACCGGCATCCATTACTAATTGAGGAATACCCCATTTATCGGTAAGCGTTTTATGCAGTGTAAGTTTATTTTCGTGATAGGGTAAAACTTCACCAAATCCCATAATTGTCATAAACCAATCTTCAGGGTACATAAGTGCGTCTTTGAAATCTTTACCTACGCCCACTTTATTAATGCCACGATTCCACGATTTTCTAAATGCATCACTTTGGTAATTAAAACCTCTTTTAAAATCTTTTTGTTTTGAATTCGCATCTAGATTCACATATTTAGGTATAAAAATACCTGAAGGTTTTCTTCCTTTATAATATTTGTCTTGTAAGCCTTCATAAGAGGCCATAGCGCCTACATTATGATGATGGTCCATAACATTATGTCCCAATTCTCCTGATTCATTACCTAAACCATTGGGGTACCTCTCTGATTGAGAATGTAATAGTATTTGTGTACTTGCTAATGTAGAAGCACATACAAAAATAACTTTCGCAAATACTTCAATAGTTTTTTTAGTTTCTGCATCAATAATTAAAACACCTTTTGCTTTGTTGGTATTTTTATCTAATAGGATTGAATGAACAATGGAGTGTGGCCTAATGGTTAATTTACCTGTTTGATGCGCTGCCGGTAAAGTAGCTGCATTACTACTAAAATAAGCACCAAAAGGGCAACCTCTTCCACATCTATTTCTATTTTGACAAGTACCTCTTCCCAGTGCAGTATGCCAGGGTTTTACTTCAGTTAAATGGGCTACTCTTCCCATCATCACAGGCCTGCCTTTAAAACTTTTCTCCACTTCATTTTTAAAATGATTTTCAATACAATTCATTTCAATAGGTCGTAAAAATTCACCATCTGGTAAATGTGGTAAATTTCTTTTTTCACCTGCAACACCAATAAATTTTTCTACATAACTATACCAAGGCGCAATGTCTTTATATCTTATGGGCCAATCAATGGCAATACCTTCTTTGGCATTTGCTTCAAAATCAATATCTGACCATCTATAAGTATGTCTACCCCAAGTTATCGATCTTCCACCAACTTGGTTACCTCTAAACCAATCAAATCTTTGTATTTCTTGGTATGGGTTTTCTTCATCATTAGCAAAAAAATGTCTTGAAAAAGCATTGATATAACCACTTCTAGCTTGTACTTGTTGTTTTTGCATTTCCTGCTCTGAAAGTTGACCTCTGAAAGGATCATCCCAAATGTCTTTATTGGCAGTGGGGTAATCTTCTATATGATTTACCATTCTACCTTTTTCAATGACTAGGGTATTTAAACCTTTTTCACAAAGTTCTTTGGCTGCCCATCCACCAGTGATACCAGATCCAATGACAATAGCATCATAGGTATTGGATGCATTTAGATTGATATTAAATACATTCATTATTAGCAGATTTATAATGTAAAATTCATTAAAAAATGAAGTACAATGAATTGTCTTGATAAGATTTTATACTACATCGATATCGTAGGCAATATAATTCATTTTGTCTATTTTTTTAAATAGTAGAATCATTTTATGAAATAAAAAGGTTTTAGTATTTTTAGTTACTTGGTCTTCAGTATTGAAATAGTTGCATTAAATATAGTTACATTAACAAGTGAGGTTACATCAACTATTGAGGGCTACATTAACTAGTTAGGAAAATTAAAATAAATAGTAAATCAAAATTTAAAATATTTTATGAAAAAAATAATATTTCTTATAATGGTAGTATTGGGAAGTATACAATGGTCAATGGCACAAAAAAATAAAAAAGAGCCAGTAGAAAAAGCAGTGTCACATTTAATTGCTGCAATGATAAGTGGGGATAGAAATGAATTATCTTCAAGTGTTTCTGATAGGCTTAGTTATGGTCATTCAGGAGGACTCATTGAAGGCAAAGAAGAATTTGTTGAAAAAATAGCTTCAGGAAAATCTGATTTTGTAACCATTAATATTTCCGAACAAACTATTGATATAATGGGTAAAACAGCTATTGTTAGACATAATTTAGAGGCCACTACTAATGATGGAGGTAAGCCTGGCACTGTAAAATTAAAAGTGCTTTTAGTCTTTTTAAAAGAGCAAAAGGATTGGAAATTAGTGGCAAGACAAGCCGTAAAACCTAGTTAAATTTTTTTAGAAATTTAGTAAAATCAGAGCTTCAAATACTCATTTTTTTATATCTATTCTACTCGAAATCGATTGCGTAAAAAATCGATTTTTTAAGACTTTTATAGACTTTCCAACTTGACATTTTGCTTATATTTAAGCTCTTATGTATCGTTGGATTCTATCTATATTTTGTCTCGGATTAGTGTTTACAGACTATGCACAAACCCCTCTTAAATTAAAGGCGGCAGCATCAGTTATGAAAATTTGGCCTGATACTTTTGCGCTTTCATCTAACCCCTCAAAAAAACGAAATGCAGATGAAGCAGTGATATTAAAAGCAATGGAGGAATTATGGTATGCCACGGGGGATGCTCAATATTATCAATATGTAGAGCATAGAATGGATGATTATGTAAAACAAGATGGAACTCTCAATGACAATATTTTAGGAGAGTTTACAGTAGAGGGTTTGAATATTGCTAAAAATTTTTTAACGCTTTTTCAAGTCACTGGAAAAGAAAAGTATAAAAAAGCAGTAGATCTAATGTATGGGCAATGGATGCAATACAAAAAATTAAATCAACATCCCATATCTATAGATGAATTATACAGGGGTGTCGTATTTCAGGCACAATACTTAAGTGTTTTTCACGACACAGCTGCTTTTAATGAAATTACACAACAGTTTATTTTATTAGAGCATAGTTGGGACCCTTCAAAAATAAAAACATCTACAAAATCTATTAAGACTAAGTCTTCCCATTTATGGGCAAGGACGATGGGTTGGTATGGTATGGCACTCATTGATGCATTGGATTATTACCCAATTGATCATCCAGGAAGAAATGTGTTAATTCAAATTTTAAATAGATACGCTAAAGCAATTATAAAAGTGCAAAATACAAATGGATTATGGTATGATATTATTGATGTGCCAAAAGATCCAAGAAATTATTTTGAATCTTCTGCTTCCTCGATGATGTCTAAAGTTTTGTTTAAAGCAGTGAAGCTTGGATACATTGATCCTACTTATGTTGTGTATGCACAAAAAGCTTATGATGGATTAATTGCAAAATGTGTACGATTTACTAATGATAATTTTGAATTATTAAATTCAGTGGCTGTTTCCAATACCAGTGGCACTTCTTACCAAGAGGGTAGTTTGGATTATTATTTCCAACAACCTATGGTGGTAAACGATCCTAAAGCAGTAGGTGCTTTTTTACAATGTGCTATACAAGCAGACGCTTATGCAAAAACGCCATTCAAAGTTCATAAGAGGGTAACACTTGATGCTTACTACAATAATGAAATTAAAAAAGACGCTCAAGGAAATGATTATCGATGGCATTACTCTTGGGAAGAACTTAGTAACAGCGGTAATGCTTGTTTAGGTGCACAGTTTATAGATAGAGGTGCATTGTTAAGAACACTTACAAAAGCGCCCACTACAGAAAATTTAAAAAATACAAATGTTTACATTATAATAGATGCCGATAATATAAAGGATAATCCAAAGCCAAATTTTATGAATGAACAAGACGCTAACACAATTGCGCTTTGGGTCAAACAAGGGGGTGTTTTACTTGTGATGGCAAATGATAGTGTTAATACAGATTTAGTTCATATGAATATTCTATTGCAAAAATTTGGTGTGAGGGCTACTAATAATTCTGTAAATATGGTTAAAGGAGACAACTATGAAATGGGAAATGTATTTGCAGTGAAAGGAAATGGTGTTTTTTCAGCATCTATTAAAATGCATTTAAAAGAAGTAAGTGCATTAGAGGTTAAGGCACCTGCAAAAGTAGTGGCTACCAATGGCGATGTTCCTGTAATGGCTAAAGTAAATTATGGAAAAGGAAAAGTGATGATAGTGGGAGATCCTTGGTTGTATAATGAATATTTAGATGGTAGAAAATTACCCAAACAATATCAAAACTTTCAGGCTGCTCAGCAGTTAGTGAACTGGTTAATGTATAATTAAAAGTAATGAGTCAAATAGTATTAAATAATTCTAATGTACCGCAACCAGCTCATTTGCTAGACTTGCCTGAAAAAGTGTTACAATTTGGAACTGGCGTTTTATTAAGAGGACTGCCAGATTATTTTATACATCGTGCCAACCAAAAAGAAGTATTCAACGGGCGTGTCGTAGTTGTTAAGTCTACCTCTAAAGGAGGAACGGATGAATTTACCCATCAAGATAATTTTTTTACGCATCTTACCAGAGGTGTTTACAAAGGTCAAGTAGTTAATACACATTTTATAAATACTTCTATAAGTAGAGTACTTGTTGCAAAAAAAGATTGGGCTTTATTGTTAGCATTGGCAAAAACTGATTCTATTGAAGTAGTTATTTCAAATACCACAGAAGCAGGTTTAGTGATAGAGGAGGGAGATGTGATGAATGAGCAAGCGCCCCTTTCTTTTCCTGCTAAATTATTAGTATTATTATTTACTCGTTGGAAGCATTACAATGGAGATATGGATAAAGGCTGGGTGATTTTGCCTACAGAATTAGTTCCTGACAATGGTAATTTGTTGCTACAATTAATGCAAAAACTTGCTACTAAGTGGGGGTTGCCTTCTGCATTTATGGATTGGATGATTAATGCCAATGAATTTTGTAACACCTTAGTAGATCGTATTGTGCCTGGTATTCTCACTGGTGACGAAATGGATATGTTTAGTAAAGAAATAGGATATAAAGATGATTTATTACTTACCAGTGAACCATTTGCTCTTTGGGCAATTGAATGCAGTAATGAAAAAGCCAAAAAGAAAATGTCTTTTACTGCAATTGATGAAAGTATAGTGGTAGCACCTTCAGTTGTAAAGTTCAGAGAATTAAAACTTCGAATGCTTAATGGCACTCATACCTTTTGTTGTGGAGTTGCTTTAT
>CAXBQH010000023.1:0-27767 GCA_963977985.1 uncultured bacterium | reverse complement strand
GGATTATCAATCCTTATGATGAATGGTACGCATTAGTGAGAGCCATAGAATTAAAAGAAAAAGATCCTGCTACAATAATTCATTTAGTGACCGTGGGTAGTGCAGATGCTGAACCTATTATTAGAAAAGCGCTTGCACTAGGAGGAGATGAAGCCATTAGAATTGATGTAAATAGCAATGATTCTTTTTTTATAGCAAAACAAATTGCAGCGGTTGCCAAAGAAGGTAATTATGATTTAATTTTTACTGGAAAAGAAACTATAGACTATAACAGTGCTTCTATTGGCTCTATGTTATCTGCATTGTTAGACTTGCCTTTTGTTTCTTTAGCCAATCAATTTAACTGTGATGGAAATACTGCCACTGTTAGAAGAGAAATAGAAGGTGGAGAAGAAACTTGCGAGTTAAATTTACCTGCAGTAATTAGTTGTCAAAAAGGGATGGCTGAACAAAGAATACCTAATATGAGAGGTATTATGGCGGCAAGATCAAAACCTTTAAAAGTGGTGAGCCCTATTGAAGCCACTGCCACTACCCTTATAAAAAAATTTGATACACCCCCTGCCAAATCGGGTGTAAAATTAGTGGACCCCTCACAAATGGATGAATTAGTAAGATTATTAAAAGAAGAAGCAAAAGTTATTTAAGCATTAAAAAATATTTTATGGTATTAGTATATATAGATCAAGCCGATCATCAAATTAAAAAGTCTTCTTTAGAAGCTATGTCCTATGGTGCAGCAATTGCCAAACAATTAGGGTGCGAAGCTGCTGCCTTAGTCTTGGGAACGGTGCAAGATCCTCTTGCAGACTTAGGAAAACAAGGTGCTCAAAAAGTATATCATCTAAAAAATGAACAATTGAATACTTTAGATGTAAAAGTACATTCACATATCATTGCCGTGGCTGCAAAAAATATAAATGCTACTGTGGTGGTATTGGCACATAATATTAATGGAAAAGCCATTGCACCAGCGGTGGCTGTAAAATTAGAAGCGAGCTTAGTGACCGGAGCTTCTAGTTTACCTACTATTGAAAATGGTTTTGTAGTTACTAAAACTGTTTTTTCTGGTAAAGCTTTTGCCTCTATTCAAATGGATACACCCATTAAAGTCATTGCTATTAATCAAAATAGTTTTGGCCTAGTATCTTATGATGGTATCGCAACAGTGGAGGAAATTCAAATACCAGTACCCCCTGCTTCAATAAAAATTACTAAAGTAGATAAGATTGAAGGTGAAATACCTTTAACTGAAGCAAGCTTAGTAGTGAGTGGCGGTCGTGGTTTAAAAGGACCTGAGCATTGGGGAATTTTACTTGACCTTGCAAAAACACTAGGAGCCTCTACTGCTTGTAGTAGACCCGTTTCTGATGCCGATTGGAGACCTCACCACGAACACGTAGGACAAACTGGTATACAAATTGCTCCTACTCTTTATATAGCCATTGGAATTTCTGGAGCCATTCAACATCTTGCAGGAGTGAATAGAAGTAAAACGATTGTGGTTATTAATAAAGACCCAGAGGCACCCTTTTTCAAAGCTGCCGATTATGGAGTAGTGGGAGACGCTTTCGAAGTAGTACCCGCTTTGAACGCCGCTATTTTAAAAATGAAGTCCAACGCATAGTAGAATTATTTAACTTTGGGTGGCAATATAAAATATGCAAAAAATTGAACTTGAAATAGTGGCATTGTCGCATAGCATCACTCAATCTAACTCTTATGCAGTTATTTTAGGTGAAGTGAATGGACTTCGTAGGCTTCCCATTGTAATTGGAGGCTTTGAAGCACAGGCTATCGCTGTGGCTTTGGAAAATATGCATCCTTCTCGTCCTCTGACCCACGACTTAATGAAAAATTTTATGACTGCCTTTGATATTCAATTGCAGGAAGTTTATATATGTGATTTACAAGAAGGAATTTTTTATTCAAAACTAGTATGCTATACAGCCAATGATACCATTGAAATAGATAGCAGAACCAGTGATGCCTTAGCACTAGCTGTTCGATTTGGATGCCCTATTTATGTATACTCTAATATTTTGGATCAAGCGGGATTAGAAAATGAAAATGCTGAAAAAAGCATAAGCCCCAGCACCACACCCACTGCCCCTGCAAGCAATGATTTATCAAGTATGTCTCTTGCAGAATTAAATAAATTATTGCAAGAAGTTTTAGAACAGGAAGATTATATACGCGCGATTGATATCAGAGATGAAATCAATAAGAAAAATGCGCAAAAGAAATCATAATCAATGATTCAATTTTCTACTTGTAAAATAAATTTAGGTTTATCTATCTTAGAAAAAAGATCTGATGGGTTTCATTCTTTAGAAACAGTTTTTTATCCGGTTAATTTAAATGATATAGTTGAAATTACCATTCAACCCTCAAGCTCAAAGGCAGCCAAGGAAGTAGTATTTAGTCATTCGGGTATACCCATACCAGGAGATAGTGAAAGCAATTTATGCGTAAAAGCCTATCAATTGTTAAAAGCCGATTTTCCAAAATTACCAGAAGTACAAATACACTTACATAAAAATATTCCTATAGGTGCCGGATTAGGGGGCGGTTCAGCCAATGGAAGTACTGTATTGAAATTATTAAATGCTTTATTGGAATTAAAATTATCTACCCCTCAATTACTCCAATACGCTTCAAAGCTAGGCAGCGATTGTCCCTTTTTTATATACAATGAACCTTGTCACGCAAGTTCAAGAGGTGAAATACTCGAACCCCTATCAATTAATTTAAGTAATTACACTATTGCCTTAGTTCATCCTGGCATTCATATTTCAACTGCTTGGGCGTTTGGACAATTAAAGCCTTCTATTAAAGAAAAAACAATTGCCGAAATTATTAAGCAGCCCGTTAAAAGTTGGAAAGAAGCACTTATCAACGATTTTGAATTACCTGTATTCAAAGCACATCCACTATTAGAAGATTTAAAAAATTATTTATACCAACAAGGGGCTATTTATGCATCTATGAGTGGTTCCGGTAGTTCTTTATTTGGTTTATTTCCCAAAGGAACTCAACTCAAAGCTCCTAGTAATGCAAGTTCTATAAGAATAGACCTCATTTAAATCTCTTTTAATTTTTTTCTAAAAAACAATATTTGCTAACGTTCGTTATTTGATGAAATTCAGCGAAAGCTTTAGTATTTTAAAAAATAATAAATAGTGAGTAAATTTCTTGCATTTCATTTATAAATACTCCTTGTTTTTTTGTAATTTTCCACGAATCGCTAACCTGCTTGGCACTCCCTATAAATAACTGGTGGAAATGACGAAAAAAAATCCCATAGGATTATACGATCCTAAGTATGAACACGACGCTTGTGGCATTGGCTTTGTTGCCAATATTAAGGGTATAAAATCACATCAGAATGTGATTGATGGGTTAACCATTCTTGAAAATATGGAACATCGTGGCGCTTGTGGATGTGAAATAAATACAGGAGATGGTGCTGGAATTATGATTCAAATACCCCACGAATTTTTCTTTGATGAATTATTACACAAAGGCATTCACCTTCCTAACTTAAATGAATACGGTGTTGGCTTTATCTTTTTTCCCGCCGACCCTTCTATTGTAAATGAGTGTAAAGAAATTTTTGCAAGAGCTACTGAAAAACTTGGCATTGAAATTATAGGTTATAGAAAAGTACCTGTTCAAAAACAAAATATTGGTCCTACTGCCTTATCGGTGGAACCTATTATGGAACAAGTATTTTTGAAAAAACCCGATCACATTACAGACCCAGAAGATTTTGAAAGAAAACTTTTTGTATTAAAAAACTATACCACACATACCATTAATAATTCCATTAAAAAAGATGCTATAGGTTTTTATATGGCCTCTCTTTCTCATAAAATAATTGTATACAAAGGCCAATTAACAAGTTTACAAGTAAGAGAATACTTTCCCGACCTAAGCGACAAAAGAGTGGTATCTGCTTTTGGTTTGGTACATTCTCGATTTGCCACCAACACCTTTCCTTCTTGGAAATTAGCACAGCCATTTAGATACATTGCACATAATGGAGAAATTAATACTCTTCAAGGCAATTTAAATTGGTTAAGATCAAATGAATCAAGTTTTTTCTCTCCTTATTTTTCGAAGGAAGAATTAGATATGATTTTACCCCTCATTGACCCTCATCAATCAGATTCTGCTTGCTTAGACAATGTCATTGAATTACTTACTTTATCGGGTCGCTCTTTACCACACGTAATGATGATGCTTATCCCAGAAGCTTGGGATGGTAATACCTTAATGGATCCTATAAAAAAAGCTTTTTACGAATTTCACGCTGCTTTTATGGAGCCCTGGGATGGACCTGCCTCTATTTCATTTACAGATGGAAAAATAATTGGAGCTACTTTAGACAGAAATGGATTAAGGCCCTCAAGATATTGCGTTACCAATGATGATCGTGTTATAATGGCTTCTGAAACTGGTGTCTTACCTATTGATCCATCTACCATCATTGAAAAAGGAAGATTACAACCTGGTAAAATGTTTGTGGTGGATATGGAAGCCGGAAAAATTATTAGCGATTCCGATTTAAAACAACAAATTTGTGCGCAACAACCTTATGGAGATTGGTTACATAAATATAAAATTAGATTAGAAGAATTGCCTGAACCCAGAGTTCAATTCACGCATTTAGAACCGGATCAAATTTTTAAATATCAAAAAGCTTTTGGTTACACTAAAGAAGATTTAGAAAATATAATTACACCTATGGCCATAGAGGGCAAAGAACCCATTGGTTCCATGGGCACCGACACTCCTTTGGCAGTTTTAAGCGATCAACCTCAACATATTTCAAGTTACTTTAAACAATTGTTTGCACAAGTTACCAATCCACCCATTGATCCTATTAGAGAAAGAATGGTGATGTCTTTGGCTACATTTGTTGGAAGCCAAGGAAATTTATTAACCGAAGATCCAATGGCCAGTCACTGTGTTGCTTTGAAACATCCTATTTTAAATAATCACGAATTAGAAAAAATTAGAAGTATTGATACAGGTGTGTTCCAAGCCAAAACATTACAATGTTATTTTAGAGCAGATGGAAAAGCAGGGTCTTTGAAAAAAGGTTTAGATCGTTTATGTCGCTATGCAGTGGATGCCGTAGAAGATGGATTTGAAGTAATTGTTTTAACCGACCGCTCTATTGATTCAGAACACGCAGCAATTCCTACCTTATTAGCTTGTTCCAGTGTTCATCATCATTTAATTAGAAAAGGACTAAGAGGAAAAGTAGGTATTATAGTGGAAGCGGGGGATGTATGGGAAGTTCATCATTATGCTTGCTTGATTGGTTTTGGTGCCACTGCCATCAATCCTTATATGGCACTCTCTACTATTCGTGATTTGAAATTGCAGGATAAAATAAAATCAAACGATGATGCAGAAAAATTAAAGAAGAATTATATTAAAGCCGTGAATGAAGGCTTGTATAAAGTCTTCTCTAAAATGGGAATTTCAACTTTACAATCTTACCAAGGGGCACAAATTTTTGAAATTATTGGTATTAATAAAGAAGTAGTTCAAAGACATTTTACAGGTGCTACTTCTAGAATTGATGGAATGGGCTTAGATGAAATTGCCAAAGAAATTTTAGCCAAACACGAACTTGCTTTTGCAAAAAAATCTTCCCCTGTAGACCGATTAACAGAAGGTGGTGTCTATCAATGGAAGCGTCGAGGTGAATTTCATTTATTCAATCCACAAACTATTCATTTACTTCAGCATTCAACCAAAATGAATGATTATGCCAGCTTTAAAAAATATTCAAAGTTGGTGAATGATCAAACAGAAAAAGCTTGTACCCTAAGAAGCTTATTTGATTTTAAACCTAATCGACCTTCTATTTCAATTGATGAAGTAGAACCAGCATCGGCTATATATAAAAGATTTGCCACTGGCGCTATGTCTTTTGGATCTATATCTTGGGAAGCACACACAACCCTTGCCATTGCTATGAACCGCTTAGGAGGTAAATCAAATACAGGAGAAGGTGGTGAAGATGAAATTCGATATCAAAAATTACCTAATGGTGATTCTATGCGCAGTGCTATTAAACAAGTAGCTAGTGCAAGATTTGGTGTAACAAGTTATTATTTATCTGAAGCAGAGGAATTACAAATAAAAATGGCACAAGGTGCTAAGCCAGGAGAAGGCGGTCAATTACCTGGTGATAAAGTTGATGCGTGGATTGGTAAAACCAGACACGCCACCCCTGGAGTGGGATTAATTTCTCCCCCACCTCATCACGATATTTATTCTATTGAAGATTTATCTCAACTCATTTTTGATTTAAAAAATGCCAATCGTGCCGCAAGAATAAATGTAAAATTAGTTTCAAAAGCTGGCGTGGGTACTATTGCTGCGGGAGTTACTAAAGCAAAAGCTGATGTTATTTTAATTGCTGGATTTGATGGCGGAACAGGCGCTTCTCCTATAAGTTCTATTAAACACGCAGGCTTACCTTGGGAATTAGGATTAGCAGAAACACATCAGACCTTGGTGAAAAATAAATTAAGAAGTCGTGTAGTAGTGCAAGCGGATGGACAAATGAAAACTGGAAGAGATATTGCCATTGCTACTTTATTAGGTGCGGAAGAATGGGGTGTGGCTACTGCTGCATTAATTGTAGAGGGTTGTATTATGATGCGTAAATGTCATATGAATACTTGCCCTGTAGGTGTGGCAACTCAAGATCCTGAATTACGCAAAAGATTTAAAGGAGATGCTGATCACGTAGTTAGATTCTTTGAATTTATAACACAAGAACTTCGTGAAATAATGGCTGAATTAGGGTATCGCACTGTGAATGAAATGGTGGGACAAGTAGATGCACTTAGGATGCGAGAAAATATTAATCATTGGAAATATAAAAACTTAGATCTTAGTGATATTTTATATAAAGAACCTGCTGAACCAGGTGTTGGTTTATATCAATCAGAAAGTCAAGATCATTTAATGAGTGAAATACTTGACTGGCAATTACTCACTGCTGCACAACCAGCCATTGAAAGAAAAGAAAAAGTAAAAGTAAGTTTCCCTATAAAAAATACCGATCGTACCACTGGCACTTTAGTTTCAAATGAAATCACTAAAAAATACAAAGCAGCCGGATTAGCCGATGATACCATTCATTTTAATTTTAAAGGAACTGCCGGACAAAGTTTTGGTGCTTTCAACACCCAAGGTGTGACTTTAGAATTAGAGGGAGATGCCAATGATTATTTTGGAAAAGGATTAAGTGGTGCGCAACTTATCATCTATCCCGATAAAAAAGTGAAATACTTACCTGAAGAAAATAGCATCATTGGTAATGTTGCCTTGTATGGAGCCACCAAAGGTTACTGTTATATTAGAGGAAAAGCTGGAGAAAGATTTGCCGTTAGAAATTCAGGTGCCACTGTAGTGGTGGAAGGCGTGGGAGACCACGGTTGTGAATATATGACTGGAGGGGTAGCTGTAATATTAGGTAAAACAGGTAGAAATTTTGGTGCAGGAATGAGTGGCGGTATTGCCTTTGTATACGATGTTGAAAATAATTTTGAAAGGCTGTGTAATAAAGAAATGGTAGACTTAGAAAGTCCTGATAAAGAAGATGAGATTTTACTTAAAAAACTAATTACTGCGCATTTTGAAAAAACAGGTAGTACCGTGGCTAAATTTATTTTAGCCGATTTTGATAATCAATTAAAACATATGGTGAAAGTATTTCCATCTGACTACAAAAAAGCTTTAGAAAAACAAAAACTTAAATTAGTGACTACAAAATAATATGGGAAAACCAACTGGATTTAAAGAATTTACTAGAGAACTGCCTTCTAAATTACCCGTAGAAGAAAGAAAAAAGAATTACAACGAATTTGTAAGCTTGTTGCCTGAACAAAAATTAAATCAACAAGCAGCCAGGTGTATGAATTGTGGTGTACCCTTTTGTCATAGTGGCTGCCCTTTAGGAAATATTATTCCAGAATTCAATGATGCTGTTTATAAAAAAGAATGGAAGGAAGCTTATGAAATTTTAATTTCTACTAATAATTTTCCCGAGTTCACTGGAAGAATTTGTCCTGCCCCTTGTGAAAGTGCCTGTGTGTTAGGTATTAATCAGCCTGCAGTAACCATTGAAGAAATTGAAAAACATATTATTGAAATAGCTTTTGAAAAAGGTTTTGTTACAGCTCGAAAACCTAAAGTTCGTTCTGGTAAAAAAGTAGCCATAATTGGTTCAGGACCCGCAGGACTAGCAACCGCAGCACAACTCAATTATGCAGGTCACGAAGTAACAGTGTTTGAACGCGATCCAAAGCCAGGAGGCTTATTAAGATTTGGCATACCCGATTTTAAATTAGAAAAATCGGTGGTGGAAAGACGCATCAATTTATTAGAACAAGAAGGCATACATTTTATTTGTAATGCAAATGTGGGTGTCAATGTAAGAGTAAGTGATATTATGCGTGACTATCACGCTGTTGTATTAGCAGGAGGATCTACCCTACCCAGAGACTTAAACATTCCTGGTAGAAACTTAAAAGGTGTTCATTTTGCAATGGAGTTTTTAAAACAACAAAATAAAAGAGTAAGCCAGCTACACAATGAGCAGGAAGATATACTTGCCACGAAAAAAAATGTGGTAGTTATTGGTGGCGGTGATACAGGAAGCGATTGTGTAGGAACTTCTAACAGACATAATGCGAAATCAGTTACTCAATTTGAATTACTTCCCAAGCCCCCAGCAACCAGAGCCGATTATATGCCTTGGCCCACTTACCCTATGTTATTAAAAACTACTACTTCACACGAAGAAGGAGCAGATAGAATTTGGGCAGTAGCCACCAAAGCATTTATAGGAGATGAAAAAGGAAATTTAAAAGCATTACAAATTGTAGATCTAGAGTGGAGTACAAGTGCAGATGGCAGACCATCAAAATTTATAGAAAAAGCAGGTTCAGAAAGAGAAATTCCTTGTGAATTAGCTTTACTCGCTATGGGATTTTTACATCCCGATCCCACTGGCATCATTGATGAATTGGGTGTTGAGCTAGATGAAAGAGGAAATGTAAAAGCAACTGAGCAACAATTTCAAACTAATATAGCCAAGGTATTTACGGCAGGTGATATGCGCAGAGGTCAATCTTTAGTTGTATGGGCTATTAGTGAAGGAAGAGAATGCGCCCGTAAAGTTGATATATTTTTAACCGGCAGCTCTTTATTAGAATCCAAAGATTGCAATTTACTTGTTCAAAACATATTATAAATATTTACATATTTATTTTTCATTATAAAATTGATGAGTTTTATTTTTTTATCTCGTAATTAATTACATTTTTATAATTTTTTTTGAATTTATTTTTTTTCAAAAAATTCATTTATTTTTCCTTACAATTCAATACTGTATTGAATTATAAGGAAATTATAATATAAATTTAATTCATATTATAATTATTTATATTTATATAAATAACATCTGTTAGTTCAATTTATTTTTAATTTTACACTAATAATCACATATATTTTATTTTTTAATACTAATTCTACCCTAATGAAAAATCAAGCAGTTCAAAAATTTGCCCCCTTTCTTCTACTTGCAGCTGTTGCAATCTTGGCATTATTTGTACCACAACTACCTAGCTATGCGGGAGAATATAGTGCAGCCGACACTGCTTGGATTATTGTTGCAACTGCACTCGTTTTTATAATGACCCCCGGTTTGGCTTTCTTTTATGGAGGTATGGTTCATCGCAAGAATATTATTTCTACAATGATTAAAAGTATGGTGTCAGCTGGTGTAGTGTCTGTGATTTGGGTAAGTTTTGGATACAGCTTATGTTTTGGTGAATCAATAGGAGGTTTCATTGGAAGTCCTACTACGCATCTATTTTTTAAAGGAGTTATAAATAGTGCACCTATTTTACAAGGAGGCACTGCAATGACCATACCTTTATTACTTTTTGCTTTATTTCAATTAATGTTTGCCATCATCACCCCTGGATTAGTAGTAGGGGCTGTTGCAGAAAGAATCAAATTCACATCTTATACCTTATTTATTATATTATTTATCATTTTAGTATATGCTCCTTTAGCACATTGGTCTTGGCATCCACAAGGTTTCTTATTTAAAATGGGTGCCTTAGATTTTGCAGGTGGAACCGTAGTACATATTAGTGCTGGTTGTGCCGCCCTAGCGGGAGCCATTGTATTAAAATCTCGTAGAGCAAAATTAGAACAACAAGAAATTCCCCCAGCTAATATTCCATATGTTTTAATTGGTACTGGTTTACTTTGGTTTGGATGGTTTGGCTTTAATGCAGGTTCAGCTTTAGGCGCTAATGCTTTATCTATAAGTGCATTTGCCACTACCAATACAGCTGCTGCCTCTGCAGGATTAGCCTGGATGTTTTTTGATGTATTAAAAGGTAAAAAACCATCTGTACTTGGATTTTGCATAGGAGCAGTAGTTGGACTAGTAGCCATAACACCAGCCGCCGGATTTGTAGGAATACCTCAAAGTATTTTCATTGGCGTTATAGCAGCTGTAATTTCAAATGTATTGAGTCAAGTATTCAAATTATCAAGGGTAGATGATACATTAGATGTATTTCCTTGTCACGGTATAGGTGGAATGGTGGGTATGTTGATGACGGGCATTTTTGCTTCAAAAGCAGTAAATGCCGCAGGAGCAGATGGTTTATTTTATGGCAACCCTGCATTTTTTCTGACTCAGCTAAAAGCAATGTTAATTGTAGTAGCCTATAGCTTTACAGTATCTTTTATCATATTTAAGTTTATAGCTTTCATATTACCCTTAAGAGTTTCTGAAGAAGAAGAAGAATTAGGATTAGATGCTACACAACACGATGAAAAATATGGAAGAAATCCATTAAAAGCATAAGCTTAATGTAAAGTAAACAGGTACAGCGGTGATAAAGCTTCTGGACAAAGCTCATCTGCTGTACCCATTTTTAAGTTAGAAACTTATTACAATGATAAAAAAAATATCATTAATAACCTTATTATTTTCTTTTTTTAATACCAGTTTTGGACAAGCTGATTCTTCCAAAAGCAATTATAGCATTAATACTTCAGGTTATATAGATACCTACTTTAGAAATAGTTTTTCTACACCGAATAGCAATACTAATAACTTTACTAGTTTCACAAATTCCCAAAACAAATTAGAACTTGGAATGGTATCCTTTAAATTAGATCAAACATTGGGAAAATTTGCTGCAACCATTGACTTAGGATACGGAAAAAGAGCTGAAGAATTCTCCCACAATGATCAAGGTTTATTAGCGAATATCAAACAAGCATATATTTCATACAGCCTTACTGATCAATTAAAAATAAGTGCAGGTAAATGGGCAACACATATTGGTTATGAATTATTGGACGCGCCATTAAATAGAAATTATAGTATGTCTTATGGATTTTCATATGGCCCATTTTTTCATACAGGCGTGAAAGCTGAATATTCCTTTTCTAAAAAAACTAGCTTTATGATAGGAATAGCTAATCCCACTGATTATGTAATAGGTAGCTCACCATTAAAAATAATAATAGCTCAATTGAGTACAAAATTATTTGATGATAAAACTACCCTATATGCCAACTATCAGGGCGGTAATTTAGAACAGAGCAATCATTATTCGCAAATAGATCTCGTTCTTAATAACACACTTTCAAGCCAATGGACACTTAATTATGATGGGACCATATACTCAGCAAAAATAAAAGGCATACAATCCTATTGGAGCAGCAATGCAATATATCTCAATTTTGATCCCACTAGCAGCATAGGATTTACTTTAAGGTCCGAATTGTTTGATGACAAAAGTGCATTAAGTATTGGAGCATTTGGAACTTCTATTTTTGCAAATACCGTTTCTATGAATTATAGAATCAAAAAATTAACTATCATTCCTGAATTTAGATTAGATAATGCTCAAAAAAATATTTTTATCGATAGCTCTAATAAGGCAAAAGGAGATAATGCAAGCTTTATTATAGCAGCCATTTATAAATTTTGATAAAGTTATTCGGTTTTAAGCAAGCAATCGTACGGCCTGAATTTCTATTCGGGCCTTTTTTATTATATTAGAGGTTCAGATGAAGAAAATACTTAAACTTTTACAGCTACTTTATTGCCTCTATGCAATCTTAATTTTTGCCTTCCTTACTATTGTTTCTGTAACAGCTATGTTTCTCTCTTTAGTTTTGGGTAAAGAGAAATTAAGTGAACGCGTTTATTTTATATGTCGTTATTGGGGTAAGATTTTATATTTTTTTATGGGCATTCGACATATAGAAATTTTTGAAGCACCTCACGATTTTAATAGACCTCACGTATTTGTTGGCAACCACAACTCCTATATGGACATTCCCACTATAGTCCAATTAAAGCATCAGCCTATAAGACCCTTAGGAAAATTTGAGTCCTCCAAAATTCCTTTGTTTGGGCTCATTTATAGACAAGCTGTAGTTATGGTAGATAGAAGTGACCCCGAAAAAAGAGCCCAAAGTTTACGAAATTTAAAAGCAGCCTTAGAAAAACATATATCCATATTTATATTTCCAGAAGGAACATTTAGTATGACAGATCAATATCCTTTGAAGCCTTTTTACAATGGAGCTTTTAAATTAGCCATTGAGATGAAAATACCTATTCAACCAGTGTTATTAGTGGACTCGGTGGATAGAATGCATTATAGCAGTGTATGGACACTTACTCCTGGTAAACACCGAGTGGTTTATTTAGATAAAGTAGAAGTTGACACTTATACTTTAGAAACGATGGATGATTTAAAAGAACTTGTTTTTCAAAAAATGGAGGAGGGCTTAAGAAGATACCGTAAGTATCCTTTATGAAATACGCAGAAATCATTATACCCTTAGCGCTTCCAAAAAATTATACTTGGATGATTCCAGATACTTTGGAAGAGGAAATTGCTATAGGTATGCGCGTGGAAGTAATGTTAGGTGCTGGTAAAAGATATGCCGGAATTGTAAAAAAAATTAGCTCGAACGCTCCCACCTCATTTACTCCCAAACCTATTCTGTCTGTGTTGGATGATACCCCTATTGTCTACCCACATCAATTAGCGTTATGGGAATGGATGGCCGACTATTATATGTGCACTGAAGGTGAAGTTATGCAAGCAGCTATTCCAAGTCATCTAAAAATTTCTAGCGAAAGTGTATTTGTTGCAGTGGAATCTACAGCCTCTTTGCATCAATTAAGTGATGCAGAATATATTATTGCCGAAGCCTTAGAAATTAAAAAATCTTTAACCCTAGTAGAGATACAAAAACTTTTAGATAAAAAATCGGTCTACCCTGTAATGAATAAATTAATTCAAAAAGGAATTTGTACAGTGCAGGAAAATATGAAAGATAAATACACGAGTAAGTTTGAAATATATATACAATTACATAATAATTATAAAAATGAGGCTGCTTTAGAAAAATTATTAAATGAATGGACAAAAGCACCCAAACAATTAGACTTATTATTGGCTTTTTTACATTTTGAAAAAACAATAGGTCAAGTTCCTCAAAAATATATATTAGAAAAAGCCAATGCCACACACGCTCAATTAAAAGCGCTCATAGATAAAGGTATTTTAGTGGCTACCAAAACAAAAATAGATAGACTCATCCATCATACCTCAAAACTAGATAGCACCCTAGATCCATTATCTGAAAAACAACAAGAAGCTTTAGACGCTGTCAAAGTACAATTAAAGACAAAACCAGTGGGCCTATTACACGGAGTAACTGGCAGTGGTAAAACACAAATTTATGCATCGCTCATTCAGCAGGAAGTGCAGCAGGGAAAACAAGCTTTGTATATGTTGCCAGAAATTGCTCTGACTGCACAAATGATAAGAAGGCTTCAACAATATTTTGGAGGGTCTGTAGCCATTTATCATTCCAAATTCAATCCCAATGAAAGAGTAGAAATTTGGAATAAAGTAAAAACTGGTGAAATCAAAATTGTGCTAGGAGCAAGATCGGCACTTTTTTTACCCTATAAAAATTTATCATTAATAGTAATTGATGAAGAGCACGACCCTTCCTATAAACAACAAGAACCAGCTCCTAGATATCAAGCAAGGGACACTGCCATTTATTATGCCAGTCAATTAAAAGCAAAAGTAGTATTAGGCTCTGCTACCCCTTCAGTGGAAACTTATTTTAATGCTACTACAAAAAAATATGGCTATACTTATCTTGAACAAAGATTTGGTGTTGGTACTCTACCCAAAATTGAATTAATTGATACTAAAAAACAGCCCCATCATCAACTCATATTAACCCCGCCACTTTTAGCTGCTATTTCAAAAACTATTGCTAATAAAAAACAAGTTATTTTATTTCAAAATAGAAGAGGCTATGCCGCCTATTTAATTTGTGACACCTGCGGTTGGATTCCCCATTGCGAACATTGTGATGTAACCTTAACTTATCATAAAGCCAAACATTTACTTTCTTGTCATTATTGTGGCGCCTCCTATCCCATAGTATCTATTTGTAAAGCTTGTGGTAAACAAAGTTTTAAGCAAAAAAGTTTTGGCACAGAACAAATTGAAGAAAAATTAACACAGGCACTACCCGGCGTGATGGTGGCAAGAATGGACTTAGACAATGTAAAAGGCAAAAATGAACACGATAGGTTAATTCAAAAATTTGAACAAAAACAAATAGATATTTTAGTAGGCACACAGATGGTGGTGAAAGGCCTCGATTTTGAAAATGTAGACTTAGTGGGCATCGTGGATGCCGATAGTTTACTTAATTTCAATCAATACAGGGTGAATGAAAGGGCATTTCAAATGATGGAACAAGTAAGTGGTAGAGCTGGAAGAAAAAATGAAAATGGGACGGTGATGATTCAAGTGAGCCAATGGTCTCACCCCATTATTCAATTGGTACAACAGCACGACTATTTTGGATTTTATAAATTTGAAATTCAAAATAGAAAAAATTTTGCTTACCCTCCTTACAGCAGATTAATGAGTTTACTTTTTAAGCATACAGAAAATCATTTAGCAGAAGAAGCCGCTAATCATTTTTTACATACACTCACTCCTGAGATTCAAAAATCAGTTTTAGGACCTGCTCAGCCTATTGTGAACAGAGTTCGCAATAAATATATATGGGAACTAGCCATAAAAATGTCAACTCAATCTAACGCTTTACAAATGGCTAAAAAACAACTCCTACATTATATTCGATTATTAGAAGTACACCCAAGATATAAATCGGTCAATATTGTCATTGATATCGACCCTAATTAATCGAGCCTAATTATTTATTATAATATTCACTCTTCTATTTTGGGCTCTTCCTTTTGAAGTTTTATTATCTGCAATGGGCATAGTAGCTGCAAAACCTTTTTCATTTAATCTTTGCTTATCCACTCCTTTTTTCACTAAATAATTGACCACTACCATTGCTCTTTGCATAGATAAACGGGTATTTATTTTAAGGGTTCCTGTATTATCGGTATGTCCATTAATATCTATGCGAATATGAGGTGTGCTCACTAAAATGGCAACTAAAGAATCTAAAGCTTGTATCCCTTTTTTACTAAGTTTCACTTTACCAGACTCAAATTTTAAATGATTAGAAATTTCATTTAATTGAGGCTGTACATCGGCACAACCAAAATTAGATGCAATACCAGGCGTAGTAGGACATTTATCTTCTTCATCGTTAATACCATCTTTATCGGAATCAGGAATAGGGCATCCCTGATATCTTGAAAGGCCTTTTACAGTAGGACATTTATCCATTTCATCATTCACCCCGTCATTATCGGTATCTGGAATAGGGCATCCCTTGTATTTGGCTAAGCCCTCTATAGTAGGACATTTATCCATTTCATCATTCACTCCGTCATTATCTGAATCTGGAATAGGACATCCTTTGTATTTGGCTACACCCGCAACATTGGGACACTCATCATCACTACCCACTACTCCGTCATTATCATCATCAGATACTACAGGTGCTGGAGGAATCATAACTGGTTTTTTATCTCTTAGCTTAAGTGGGAATGAATAACTAATAGAATGATTATAATGTGTTTTGGTAAATGAAGATACTTCTGCCCTATAGGTACTTAGGATATTTATAAAAGAACCTTGTCGGGCTTTTATTTGTATGCCTACACCTACTGGGGCATAAGCAGTGTAATATGAGTTTTTAATAGAAGCAACGCCTATACCAGCGCTCAAATAGGGAACAATTTTATTTAGATCGGTACCTAATTTATAATTAAGACTCGCATCTAAAGCCGTATACATTTCATTAGTTTTTGCAATACCAATTTTAGAGGATGTATAAAAAGGATATTTTAAACTTGTAAAATCAAGATTAAGCATTAAATCCAAATGAGGCGTATACCCTTTAAAATATTGAATCCCAAATTGACCTACCGATTCAGTGGCATTGTCGGTAATGGGTGTTTTTTTAAAATTAAATACCCCTACTTTAAATGCAATAGATGGCGCTTTTATTTGAATAGAATCTTGTCCAATGGCTAAAGAAAAAAATGACACAAAAACTAATAGGGATACAAAAAATTTTTTCATACAATATTCTATTTTATAATATTTATCTTAAGTAAAAGTAAGATTATAATTTTATTTTACTGCTTTTTAGGATTGGTTTTAGTGTACCCTACTGCATCTAATGCCACTTTCACAATACCGTGATTATGCAAATGTAGTTTTTTAGCTGCCACTATACTAAGATCTATCACTCTTCCTATTTTTAACATTTGAGGATGCATTCTATCGTTGATTCTCACTAATACAGTTCGGCCATTTCTCATATTAGTTACTCGCACCAGTGTATTTAATTTATACAAATTACAAGCAGCCGTGTATTTACTATTTTTAAAAATTTCTCCAGTAGCCGTTAAAGTACTGTCTAAATTCGCACTATAAAAACTAGCAATACCAGTGATATGATTTAACTCAATTTTTATACGATGCGTATCTATAATCTTATGGTATTTTTTTACAGCAGCGCTGTCTAAGTAATTAATAGTTGTTAAACTGGTAGGATATAATTTTTGGGCATTGACTTGCCTAAGAAATGCTATATGAAATACTAAAATAAAAAGTATACTTAATTTAATATTCATTTTTCAATAATTAGAGTAAGCTTTTAGCTACCTATCATTCAATAAAAGTATAAACTAATAGTATTAACTAATAGTAATGACTTCCACAACACTATCTAAATTCAAAGGCCCATAAATATGGGGAAATAATTCATCCAAATCGTGGGCTAATTCAAATAAAACAGGCCTTTGCACTTTGGCTTTATCAATTTTTAATTTTACCAAACCTTTTTGTCCTTTGTAAAAACGATCTAATACTCCTGGAATTTGTTTTTCAATTGAGCAATGAATAAAACCTTCCTTTTCATAGTTTTGAGGTGTATACTCATTTTTTATTTTTGCCGCCTCCCACTCTTGTAAAGAAGTGATATGGTATAAATATTCGCTTTCCATAAAATTATTTTTTAATGATTCTTGGAATTTTTTGATCTATTAACATTAAATCGGCAAGTACAATAGCTGTTACGGCTTCAAGTACCACGGGTACTCTTAGCGCAATACATAAATCGTGCCTACCTTTTACTGAAAATGTTTCTTGCTCATTGGTTTCCCAATTAAGTGTAATTTGTTCTTTGGGAGTAGACGATGTAGGTTTAACTGCAATTCTAAATACTAGATCATTGCCATTGGTATAACCTCCTACTACACCACCAGCGTGATTGGTTTTTGTTTTTCCTGTAGCATCTAAAATAGCATCATTATGCTCCACACCAAACATAGAGGCAGCAGCAAAGCCAGTTCCAAATTCAATCCCACGAATAGCAGGTATTGAAAAAACAGCGTGGCTTATTAAAGACTCTACTGAATTAAAAAAATGTTCTCCCAATCCAATGGGCAAACCTTTTACTGTACATTCCACAATTCCCCCCACACTATCTTTATGATCGATGGCTTTCTGTATTCCTTTTTCAATATCAGCTTCCCCCGCAATAGAAATAATGGAAGCTTCAATGGTTATTTCTTTTAATAATTTTTTAGCAATAACACCAGCACCTACTAAAGCTGCTGTTAATCTTCCACTAAAATGACCGCCTCCTCTAAAATCTTCAAAACCTCCAAATTTATGATGTGCAGTAAAATCGGCGTGACCAGGTCTTGGCACTGCACGCTGCTTTTCATAATCTGCACTTCTTATATTATTATTTTCAAAAAGTAGCATTAAAGGGGCCCCTGTAGTGGTACTATTAAATATACCAGATTTAAAAATTGGAATGTCATCTTCTTGGCGCGGTGTAGTGCCCTTCTGCTTTCCACCCTTTCTGCGCTCCATATCCTTTTCAAAATCGGCTGCGTCTAAAGATAGGCCTGCAGGACAGCCATCAATGACAATACCCACACAAGAACCGTGCGATTCTCCAAAAATTTGTACCGTAAATAAGGTTCCCAATTGATTCATATGTCTAATTCGTTGTTACAAGTTAAGAAATTTATTGTATATCAATTGTAGCGCCCAATGATTGTAAATGCAAAAAGAAGTCGGTATAAGATTTATTAATAGCTTCTGCTTCTGTAATTTCAATAGGACCCTTTGCAATTAATGCTATTACACCACAGGCCATTGCAATACGATGATCGTGTTGTGAGAAAACTGTGGCTGATTTAATTGCAGCACCTCCCTCAATCATCATCACATCTTCTAATAAATCAATTTTAATTCCCATTTTTGCAAATTCAGTTTGCAAGGTTAGACCTCTATTACTTTCTTTATGCATAAGTCTACTTACTCCTTTTATTTTGCTACAACCTTCAGCAGCACTTGCGAGTGAAACAAGTGGCGGAAATAAATCTGGACAATCTGTTGCATCAAATTCAAAAGCTTTTAATGTAGTACTAGAAGGCCCTACCATAATTCCATCTTCTTCTATTTGTATTTGAGCACTTGCAGCTTTGAGGGCTTCCATTATTTTTTTATCAGCCTGAGTAGAATTTAATTGCAACCCTTTTACTTTAATTGGACCCGCTAAAGCACCCGCCACTAATAAAAATGCAGCCCCACTCCAATCTCCTTCCACTGTATATTCTATGGTAGATTTCAAAGGTGGATGTGCCAAAAAACGAAAGCTTTCATAATGTGTATGTTCAATTTTCCATCCAAAAGAATCTAACACAGATAAGGTTAAATCAATATAAGGTTTACTTTTTAAGTCTTTTACTTTTATTTCTACATCATAATTTTCACTGGCTGCATAGGCCATTAACATCCCTGTTAAAAATTGCGAACTTAAAGAGCCATCCATTGTAATACTAGTGGGCACCAAGGGTCCTTGAATTTGAATGGGTAAAAATCCTTTTTGTGAGTTTACTTTAACACCTACTTGGGGTAAAATTTCATCAAAAAAATGCATCGGTCTTTTAACTAAACTTCCTTTCCCTTCAATTCTAAGTGTTTGTGAACTCAATGCTGCAATAGGCGTAAACATTCTTATACCCAAACCACTTTCTCCGCAGTTCATATCGGGGCCCTTTGGTTGTACTCCATTGGAAATAACTTTTAAGGCATTACTATTTATTTCATTTTTTTGAGAAGTCTCTTTTTGAACATTGGCCCCCAGCAACTGAATTACTTCCAAGGCCGCCAAATCGTCGTTTGAATGACCCGGGTTATAAATAATTGTAGTGCCTTTATGAATTAACGCAGCCGCACAAGCTCTTTGCATTGAACTCTTACTTGCAGGTGCAATTTGAGCACCCTTTAACTTACTAGGATAAACTATCGCACGCATCTTAAGAATACAGGTTTATTAATTGCTCCAATGATTTCATAGGTATAGTTTGATACACCGCTTTCCCTATTTTTTGTAATAGCACATATTGCATACCAGTGGCAGCTTTTTTCTTATCCTTTTGCATTACTTGCATAGCTTTTTTAACATCAAAGCGCATAGCGGTGGGCAATCCATATTTTTTTAAAGTATCTACCAATATTCCAGTTGCAGAAAAACCTTCTACCACTTGAGATATTTTAGCGGCGTAAACCATTCCAATACTAATCGCGTGTCCGTGTAATAATGCATATTCATTTTCAATAGCGTGCCCTAGGGTATGTCCAAAATTTAACAATTTACGATCGCCTTTTTCAAACTCATCTTTTTGTACCACTTTTACTTTTATTTGAACATTCTTTTTAATTAAAAGTTGTAAAGCTTTTTTATTTTTTTGATAATAGGAAAGAGAATGGCTAGATAATTCTTGCATCATTGCAGCATCTTTAATAGCTGCGTGTTTAATAATTTCTGCAAATCCATTTTCCCATTGATGCTGAGGTAATGTTTTTAAAAAATCAATATCATATAATAAAAAAGAGGGTTGTCTTATTAATCCTACCATATTTTTATAAACCCCTACATCAATTCCATTTTTGCCTCCAATAGAAGCGTCAACCATTGCAAGTAATGAAGTAGGAACAAATCCTACTTGCACGCCTCGCATATAAATGCCTGCAACATAACCCACTATATCCGTCACTACACCTCCCCCCACACCAATTAATATGGCTTGCCTAGTTGCCCCAAAATTAATTAAGGCTTCAATGATAAAATGAACTGTAGCCTCTTGTTTATGCTGCTCTCCAGCAGGAATCACAATGGTGTTCTTGCCTTTAAATTTTTTTTCGTGTAATGCAAATACATTTTCATCTGTAATGTAAAATGCATTTTTAGCGTCTACCAATTTTGGAAGTGCCGCAAACTTTCCCTCTAAGAAAAAAGATACTGTTTGAGTAGAAAATTTTACTTTCCAGTTTTTCATAAAATGCTTGCTTTACATTAGCTAGTGAAGAGATGTTTTAGTCAAACACTAGCACTACTAATTATTCATTATTTTATTTTGATGATTGATACTTTCCATATGCACTGCATCCATATATCTTGTAATAAAATCTTCGCTCAAACCTAGTTTACTTCCTTTACCCACGGCTCTACCCAAAATTTCATTCCAACGATTGGTTTGCAAAATTGTGATATCATTATTTTTCTTATACTCACCAATTTTTTCTGCTACTTTCATACGCGTTGATAAAACTTGCAACAATTCATCATCTAATTGATTAATTTGTTGACGCAACTTTTCAAGCGCTGCGTGGTATTCTGCTGAAGCAACATCTTCTTTTCTCCAACGAATAGCTTCTAGCATAGTTTTCAATACTTCGGGAGTTATTTGTTGTTTAGCATCACTCCAAGCATTGTCGGGGTCTATATGTGATTCAATGATTAAACCATCAAAGTCTAAATCAATGGCTTTTTGAGCTACATCTTGTAAAATATCACGACGACCACAAATATGTGAAGGGTCATTGATCATTGGAATATTTGAAAAACGACGCTTCATTTCAATTGCTAAATGCCACATAGGTGCATTGCGATATTCTGTGTTACCGTAAGAACTAAATCCACGGTGAATTAATCCTAAATCTTCTATACCTGCTTTTGCAATTCTTTCCATTCCACCAATCCATAATTCTAAATCTGGATTGATAGGATTTTTAATTAACACAGGTACTTTCACTCCTTTCAATGCATCCGCTATTTCTTGCACACTAAAAGGATTAACTGTGGTACGAGCACCTACCCATAAAACATCCACATCAAAATGCAAAGCATCTTCTACTTGCTTCGCGGTGGCCACTTCTACTGCCACAGGTATACCAGTTGCTTTCTTAGCTTGTTGTAACCAAGGCAAACCTTTGGTACCAATTCCTTCAAAACTTCCAGGTCTAGTTCTAGGTTTCCAAATACCTGCTCTCATAATGTCTACTTTTCCAGTAGCCGCTAATCGAGTGGCGGTTTGCATTACTTGCTCTTCCGTTTCTGCACTGCAGGGACCGGATATGATCAAAGGTGATTTTTTTAATAAACTGCTCATATTTTCAATTTTTATATTTTAATATTTATTTTTTATTCGATTTTAAAGATTTTATCATTACCCCTCTCTTTTACTAAAACCCTTAGGTCCGCCACTATCTGCGTCATTCATTCTTATTCTTCTACCCTTATAATTTTTACCATCTAAGGCATTGATCATTTGTTTAGCAGCACTTGATTGAATTTCTATCCAACTATTCATATCACGCATATCAATCTTACCTAAAGTATCTTTTCTTAAATCACTCATATCCAAAATAAATTGTAAAAAACTTGCTTTGTAAAAACCATCTTTGGTTCCTAAGTTCACAAACAATTTAGTATACCCACTTGCCCCTCTGGCAGCACCTCTGGTTCCTCTCTCAGAAAATTGACGATCTCTAGCATCAAAAGAAGAGCGTGCAGCATTGTCTCTATGTCGATCTTTCCCTTGTGGAGTATCGCGACGACCTCTTTCTGCTGAACGAATATTTAAATCTTGTGCATTTTCATAATAACTTAAAAAACGATTAAACTCAAGCGCAGCGACTCTTTTTAAAATCTCTTCTTTGCTCATATCGGCAAATTTTTCTGCCAACATAGGCACATAGGTTTCATAATCACCGTGACTCACATCGGTAGACATTAATTTATCCATCACGTGGAAAAATTGTTTTCTACAAACATCTTTACCACTAGGTATATCCAACTTATGAAAAGTACATTTATTAATATTTTCAATTTGACGCAAACGATACAATTCTCTGGCGTGTAAAATTGAAATACAGATACCTTCACTACCCGCACGACCTGTTCTTCCACTTCGATGAGTGTATACTTCCACATCGTCTGGTAATTCAAAGTTGATAACGTGGGTAATACCCTTTACATCGATACCCCTAGCTGCCACATCGGTGGCAATTAATAATTGCAAACTCTTATCTCTGAATTGACCCATTACTCTATCTCTTTGTTGCTGTGTCAAATCGCCGTGAATGGCATCAATATCATAACCTTCGCGCGTTAATCTTTGTGCTACTTCTTGCGCATCAGCTTTGGTTCTTGTAAAAATAATACCATAAATACCTGGATTAAAGTCAATAATTCTTTTTAATGTCTCATAACGATGTTGTGCAGAAGTTAAATAATATTGATGATCAATACTTTTATTGGTAGCATTTACTTTTCCAATAGTTACTTCTACAGGCTCTCTCATATACCTTTTACTTACTTTTCTAATTTCAGCAGGCATTGTAGCACTAAAGAGCCAAATACTTTCTCTGTTAGGTGTATTTTTTAAGATAAATTCAATATCATCTTGAAATCCCATATTCAACATTTCATCTGCTTCATCGAGCACCACATATTCAATCTTTTCTAAATTAATAGCTTTTCTTTCTAATAAGTCAATTAAACGACCTGGTGTTGCTACCACTATTTGTACACCTCTTTTCAAATCTCTAATTTGTACACCAATAGAAGCCCCTCCATAAACTGCTAATACTTGTACTCCAGGCATATGTTTTTTAAACAAATTCATTTCATTGACAATTTGTATACATAATTCTCTGGTAGGACAAACCACCAATGCTTGCGGAAAACGATCGGCAGTATTAATTAATTGCAATAAAGGCAATCCAAATGCGGCAGTTTTACCTGTTCCGGTTTGGGCCAGCCCAATAAAATCTTTGGTACCACTTATTAAAACTGGGATAGATCTTTCTTGAATTTCAGTGGCGTGGGTATAGCCTAACTCTGTGACTGCTTTAACCAATGCATCTTGAATACCAATATCTGTAAAAGTTCTTTTTGACTTTACAGCTTCTATTAATTCATTTTTAATTTCCACTTCTTCTTTCTTCTTCATTTTTTTATTTTTTGCTAAGTCACTTTCGGTGCTTCGCTTTTTGTAATTATTTTAAAATCTTTTTTATTTTGTTTGCATTTTGAATCAGTTCCAACAAATAGTCAGGATTTTCTTTTTCCAAACTAGCTTTAAACTTTCGTAACTGACTAATATGCTCATTCAACACATCTAACACATTCTCTTTGTTTTGCATAAAAATAGGAACCCACATTTCGGCATTTGATTTAGCCAATCTTACAGTGCTTTCAAAACCACTACTTGCTAATTCAAAAATGGCATCGGACTCTTTTTCCTTCTCTAGCACCGTGTTAGCAAGTGCAAATGAAGTAATATGAGAGATATGACTTACATAAGCTACGTGAATGTCGTGCTGCATAGCATCCATATACAACAAGTGCATTCCTAAATTCTTATATATATTTTCTACAAGGGTTAAAGCATCCCCATCTACTTGTTCTTTATTACAAATAATAGTAGCCTTATCACCAAAGGCATCTTCTTTGGCAGCAGCAGGTCCACTAAATTCAGTACCCCACATAGGATGGGTGGGAACAAATCGTCCTTTCTTGATATGACTCTGCGCCAACTTTACAATACTTTCTTTTGTAGAACCCAAATCAAAAACCACTTGTTGATGCACTAAATTTAAAATAGTAGGCAATAAGTTTTCTGCAACATTAATAGGCGTTGCAATTACAATTACATCAGAAGCCTTAATAGCATCCTCTAAGGATAGAATCTCATCCACAATGCCTAAGTCTTTTGCCAATTGTTGGTGCTCGATATTGGTGTCCACTCCTATTACCTTAGACACTAAGCCTTTCTTTCTCATAGTCAAAGCCAGAGAACCTCCCATTAATCCTATACCAATAACTGTTAAACGCATTGTTCTATTCTTTTAATGGCTTCACTAAATTTTTCAATAGATCCGCATAAACTCACTCTGATATAATTATTACCTGCAGATCCAAAAATGCCTCCGGGTGTAATAAAGACATTAGCTTCATATAAAACTTTATCACTCAAAGCATATCCATCTTTGAACTGCTCAGGTACTTTCGCCCATACAAACAAGCCTACTTGATTTTTAGAATAGGTACATTTTAAAAGATTAAGTAATTCAAATACTTTATCTCTTCTTGCTGCATAGATTTGATTGACAGAGTCATACCAACTTTGATCTAAACTTAAAGCTTTTGCTGCTGCTAATTGTAGAGGTAAAAACATACCACTATCCATATTAGATTTAAACCTTAATATTTCATTAATTCTTTCTTCTGCAGCTATAATAGTACCCACTCTCCATCCAGCCATATTATGACTTTTACTCAATGAGTTTAATTCAATCACTACTTCTTTAGCGCCTTTGATAGATAATAAACTTAAGGGAGTATCATTTAAAATAAATGCATAAGGATTATCGTGACAAATTAAAATTTGATGTTTCCTTCCAAAAGCCACTAATTTTTCAAAAAGTTCTCTGGTTGGTTTTTGGCCAGTAGGCATATGTGGATAGTTAACCCACATTAACTTCACTTTTGATAAATCTAATTTTTCTAAATTTTCAAAATTAGGCTCCCAATGATTTTCTTCAGTTAATTCATAAAAAAGAGGTGTTCCTCCTGCTAAAGAAACTGCACTGCTATAAGTAGGATAACCTGGATTGGGAATTAATACTGCATCCCCTTCATTTAAGTAGGTCATACATATATGCATTATACCTTCTTTACTTCCTAGTAAAGGAAGTATTTCAGTTGCAGGCTGCAGTGCCTCTACTTTAAAATATTTTTTATACCATCCTGCAATAGCTTCTCTTAAAATAGGCGAACCTTTATAAGATTGATAGCCGTGCACATTTTCTTTAACCGATTCATTGTGTAAAGTTTGAATCACTTCAGGATGTGGGGGCAAATCGGGGCTGCCTATGCCTAAATTGATAATGGCTTTACCTGCTTTGTTGAGTTCATCAATTTCGCGCAATTTGGAAGAAAAATAATATTCTCCAATACCCTCTAATCTATGTGCTACTGTCCAATTCATTTTTATCCTTTTACAACTTTACCTTTTTTATACATACCGAATATTCTTATGCTATTAGTATATGATTTGAGTTCTTCCAATACCTTTTCAATTTGTTTTTTATGATCGAACTCTAAGTCGGCATAAAATCCATATTTAAAAGTGCTACCAGGAATGGGCATACTTTGCAGCTTACTTAAATTCAGTTGACCTTGTGCAATTTTTGCTAAAACTTTGGCTAAAATTCCTCTAGAATGATCGGTTTGAAAATAAATAGAAGCTTTATTGGCTTGCATTATTTCTATTTTAGCACTTAAAGGTGCTACAACTAAAAATCGTGTAATATTATTTTTTAAAGTATGTATATCAGGTGCAATAATATTTAAATCAAACATTTGTGCTGCGAGTTTACTGGCAATAGCTGCAATATGTTTGCTTTTGTGTTGGTGAACTAATTTTGCACTTAAAGCCGTATCCTCAGATTCCACTAATTTCCAATTATACTTTTCTAAATAATCTAAACATTGTAAAATAGCCATAGGATGACTATGCACTTCTTTAATATCTTCCATCTTAACGCCTGGATAGGTCAATAAATTTTGACTAATAGATAAGTACACTTCTCCTATTACTTGCAACTTACTTTTTTGCAATAAATTATAATTGGGTAAAATGCTTCCAGCAATTGAATTCTCAATAGCCATTACTGCTCCATCCGATAATGAAGCCGACGAGCCCACTTGAACTACTTTTCTAAAAGTATCACAGGTAATCACTTCCACATTTTTACCAAAAAAATGCCTAGCTGCCACCTGGTGGAAACTCCCTTCATACCCTTGTATCGCTATTTTTTTATTCATTTTACTCACCCTTATTTTCAACTAAAAAAAATCCCGGCTGTTGGGCCGGGACTGTATATTTAGTTATTTTCTTTACGCTTTTACAAATACAACCCGGCTACTTTGATTAAAGTAGAAATAAAAGAAAATCGTTTTACTCAACAACAAGTTTTTAACGACGTTTGTCAAACTATTGAAAATATATTAATTACTGTAAATCCTGAAAAACGTTTAATTTTATGCGTTGACGGTCCAGCACCTGCTAGTAAACAAGCGCAACAAAGAAAACGTCGATTTAAAGCGGCTTCTGAACGTGTAGAAGGAGATAAATCATTTGATTCTAATAAAATAAGTCCAGGCACCGAATTTATGGATCATCTCTGTAAATATATTGACTGGTTTATCAGAATTCGTTTAACTGATAATCCTTTATGGCAAAATATTGAAGTCGTATATTCTTCTAGTAGTGTTCCATCAGAAGGAGAACAAAAATTGACGAGTTTTATAAGAAAATATGCGCAGAATAATGAAAGTTTTATTATTCACGGATTAGATGCCGATTTAATTATGCTTTCTTTATTAACACATTTTCCAAAATTTTATGTTTTACGTGATGATACTTTTGACCGTAATAATAATTTTCTTCTTCTAGATATTGGTTCTGTTAGAAAACAATTAATCGAAATAATGAGATGGGAACCAGCAGAAAATTCAGAATATAAATTCAATGAAGAATGGGTAATTAACGATTTCGTATTTTTATGTTTTTTATGCGGAAATGATTTTTTACCTCATATTTATGCAGTAGATATATTTCATAATGGCATTGAGCATTTAATAATAAATTATGTGATTACATTAAATAATATATTATTAGAATCTAATAATATACATTATTTAATTAAGAATGATAATGATATTAATAAATATGTATTAATAGAATTTATTAAAAATTTAGCATTATCTGAAGATGAAACAATTAAAAAAAATTATATTACAACTAAAAAAAATAATATATATGGTACACCATATCAAAG
>CAXBQH010000022.1:0-29899 GCA_963977985.1 uncultured bacterium | reverse complement strand
ACATCGGCGCCTCCCAAATCGGGTATGAAATGTACTATTAAATAAATAGTACTGAAAAATAAGAGTAAATAATCGAGTCCCTTTTTCATTTATTAAAGCTACTAAAAATGATTTATTTCTTTTTTGGCTCTTGCATTTTTTCTACTACTATTAAATCTTCAATATCTATATTCATTGGAAGCTGACCTACTTTTACTATGGCTCTTTTTCCTTTGAAGCCCATTACTTCTCCCACCTGATAATTCTTTTTTAATTTTACGGTAGCTCCTAGTATCACAGGTTGCTTGGTTTCTTTATATTGTTTATCTACTTTTTTGGCTAATTTATTAACTACCACTGCATCATTTTTCTTGAAAAGCAAATGGTATAAATTTTTCATAGCTTCTTCCTTCTTCTCTGACTTTTTCCAATCTAAAACAATTTGCTTCATTTTTCTTTCCATATCTTTTAAATAAGCAAATTTTTGCTCAGAGACTCTGTTTTGTTCTTTTAACAACTCCAATTGTTGGGTATGTTTTTCTTTATGTAAAGTTTTATCTAAATCAGCTTTTAAAACTTCATTCTCTTTTAATTTTTTATGAAGTTCTTTTCTTTCTTGTTGAATTAATTGTAAATCCTGTTCCGTTCTATTCAATAATTTATCTAATTCAAAATGATGACTATCTACTAATTTTCTAGCCCTATTAATTAAATGTAGAGGAAGTCCTATTCTTTGAGCAATAGCGAAAGTGTAAGAACTCCCGGGCTTTCCTATCACTAATTGATACAAGGGTTCTAATTTTTTTTCATCAAATTGCATAGCTCCATTCACAATGCCTTTATTATGATGGCCCATTAATTTTAAATTCAAATAATGGGTAGTCACAATGCCTTGCGCGTGTCTATGGGCTAATTCTTCCAAAATTACTTCTGCAAAAGCACCTCCTAAATGAGGATCACTTCCACTACCCAATTCATCAATAAAAAATAAGGTTTTTCCATTAGCATTTTCAATAAAATGCTTCATATGTAATAAATGACTGGAATAGGTACTTAATTCAAAAGCTAAATTTTGAGTATCTCCTAATTGAATAAATAATTGTTTGTATATACCCATTTGTGAAGTGGCACTCATAGGAACCAATAAACCACTTTGCAACATTACTTGATTCAAACCCAAAGTTTTCATTGATACAGTTTTCCCGCCTGCATTGGGGCCACTAATAATTAAAATACGCGCTTCATCATCTAATTCTACATTAACAGGAATAGTTTTTTTCCCAGATTTTTTGTTATACAAATACAATAAAGGATGATACGCCTCCTTAATATGAGTAATGGCTTTGTTGTGAACAATGGGCCTATGGGCATTCATTTCTATGGCAAGTAATGCTTTGGCTCTAATAAAATCAAAACTGCCAATCATTTTTACATAAGTTAATAGTAAAGGAGCGTAAGGAGATAGCTGTGTGGTTAGCGCTCTTAATATTTTCTGTACTTCTTTTGCTTCATCTTGCTCAAGTTCGTATAATTCATTATTTAATTCAATGGTCTCTTCAGGTTCAATGAAAGCAGTTTTACGACTATCGCTTTCACCGTGTAAAAAACCTTTTACTTGTCTTTTATATTCTGAAAAAACTGCCACCACTCTTCGCCCATTACTAAAACTTTCATCAATATCTGCGGTATAACCCGACTTAGATAATCTTTGAACCACTTTTTCAAAAATGCGTCTTAGCTCCTGTCTTTTTTTAAACAACTGCATTCTAATTTTTGCCAAATCTTCAGAGGCTTTATCTTTAACCATCCCTCTGTCATCTATAATTAAATCAATACATTGAATAATTGCTTTTTCATAATAAGAAGATTGAATGATTTCGTACAAATGAGCATAGGCGGTTTGTCTTTCTTGGTCAAACCATTTAAAAATTTGTTGAATATGATCGCATAATTTTCTAACTAGCAACCACTGCTCCCCCACTAATTGAGCTCCCGGAATACCCAATAATTTTAAATCCTTTCTAATATCTAAAACAAAATCTGAAGGAAAATATTGGTTGGCAAGTTTTATAAACTTGAATTCCTCGGTCTGTTGAAGGGCTTGTTCAATATATTTTTGATGGGTATGAATGCGCATTTCATTCACCAATTCTACCCCCATATTTGTTTGACAATTATTTAATAAAATTGTATTTATTTTATCAAATTCTAATTGAATGAGGGCATTTTCTGGATACAGACGCATAGGTAGTTTCTAGTGTACGAATGTACTTAAATAAACATTAAGAATGAGTGAACCAAATGAAGCAAATTTTGTTATTTAACAAACTTCCCATTATGAAAAGGTGGTATCTTCCAATTTTATTCTTTGTATCGCTCATATGTTTATCGGCTTGCGCACAAAATCCTTCCCCTAAAAAAACTAAAAAAATTGATATGACACATACTGAAACTATTACCCTTGGCTCTGGTTGTTTTTGGTGCACCGAAGCCATTTACCAAAGATTAGAAGGAGTTGTAAAAGTTACAAGTGGTTACAGCGGTGGTTTTGTTGAAAATCCAACTTATGAGCAAGTATGCGATAAAAATACAGGACACGCAGAAGTATGTCAAATAGTATTTGATACTACTAAAGTAAGCTTAGATGACATACTCGCTGTGTTTTGGAAAACACACGATCCTACCACTGTTAATCAACAAGGTAATGATATTGGCCCCCAATACAGAAGTGCCATTTTTTATCACAACGAACATCAAAAAGAAGTTGCAGAAAAATATAAACAAGCTTTGATTGCAGCGAAAGCTTGGGATAAACCTGTAGTTACTGAAATTACAGCTTTCACTAAATTTTATGCTGCAGAAAATTACCATCAGAACTATTATAACAATAATACTAGTCAAGGTTATTGCCGCTATGTCATTGGCCCCAAGCTAGAAAAATTTGAAAAAGTATTTGCCAGCAAATTAAAAAAAGAAGAAAATTAATTTTGTACGGAGACCCTACCTAAACTATATAATCTTCTTTGCCAATAGGGATCTGATAAATCACCAATAGTTACCCCTTGGCTTGTAGAAGCGTGTGCAAATTTATTATTAGTAAGATAAATACCCACGTGAGAAATATTTCTTCTACCATCAGCCTTAAAGAAAATTAAATCCCCTTCTTTTAATTCATTCCATTCAATTTTAGAACACTGTTCATATTGTTCCGCTGCGGTTCGTTTCAAATTAACATTGTAAATATCTTTCATTACATCAAAGGTAAAATAAGAACAATCTACCCCATTTTTAGTGCTTCCCCCTAATACATAGGGTGTACCCCACCATTCATCAATTTTTTGAAGCAGTGGAATATTAACTATAGACTCAACAGCAATATCCATTTTTATGGAATACTTTAATTGTAACCAATTTAATTTTTCTACCTCAGATAAATTAGAAGGCATTTTTTCATAATTGGTTTTGGTAGTTACTGGCTCTGTAGTGTAAGTCTGCGAATTATTTTTAATATCTATCTTTCCGGGGCTAACTGCAATATTGGTCAAAAATTCAATTTCATCTTGTGGGGTATTTGTATTTGCTTTAGGCGTGGGTGAAAATTTTGGAGCATTCAATGTTGTAGCTTTTGATTGAATAGTACCTGAAATTTTTTGAATAGCAGTACAACTAGTCAAAGCACTCATTATAAGTGCCACTGTTATTGATACATATATATTATTTCTGAACATTGGAGGCAAGTTAACTCAAGTCAGGTTAAAATGGAATAAATACCTCATTTTTAACCGTTTTTTGTGGAAAATTAGGGTCGTTTTAACTTGAGTTTTTTACGATATTTGTTTTTCTTAGCCAATTTGCCGAATGCCTAGTTTTTCCCACTTACACGTTCATACTCAATATTCATTATTAGACGGGGCTGCCTCTATTGAGGGCTTATTTCATAAAGCCCAGGAAGATAATATGCCCGCACTTGCCATCACCGATCACGGCAATATGTTTGGTGCATTTAAATTTGTTAGCCAAGCCTGGAAAAAAACAAAAATAATTGGAAAAGATAAAGAGGGAAAAGACATTGTAACACCTGTGGTAAAACCCATTGTAGGTTGTGAATTTTATGTAGTCAAAGATAGACATACCAAACAATTTACAAAAGAAGTAAAAGACCAAAGATTCCACCAAGTATTACTTGCCAAAAACGCTCAGGGCTATCAAAATTTAATTAAACTTACTTCATTAGGATATATTGAGGGAATGTATAGCAAGTATCCTCGAATTGATAAAGAATTAATTTTAAAATACCACGAAGGTTTAATAGCCACTACTTGTTGTATTGGTGCTTATGTACCTCAATCTATTTTAAATTTAGATGAAGCAAGTGCTGAAAAAGAATTTAAATGGTGGTTGGATATTTTTGGAGAAGATTATTATATCGAAATTCAAAGACATCAACTTCCTGAACAAGCCACCATTAACGCTAGGCTTTTGGAATACGCCAAAAAATACAAAGTACCTGTCATTGCCACTAATGATAGTCACTATATTAATGAAGAAGATGCCAATGCCCACGACATTTTATTATGTATCAATACGGGAGAAAAACAAGCCACTCCAGGTTTTGATGATTTTGTAAATGATGAATTACAAATTAAAAATAGAAGATTTAAGTTCCCTAATAATGAATTTTATTTTAAGACACAGGAACAAATGCGTCAACTTTTTAGTGACTTACCTGAGTCTATAGACAATACCAATGCCATCGATGATAAAGTAGAAGTACTTAATTTAAAAAAAGATGTTTTACTTCCTGCCTTCCCTATCCCTAAACAATTTCAAATTCACAAAGAAGCCAATTTGAATCAATGGGAATTATTAAAACATTTAACTTGGGAAGGTGCCCACAAAAGATATCCTGAAATAACGGCAGCATTACAAGAGCGCATCGATTTTGAATTATTCACCATTCGGACGATGGGTTTTGCAGGTTATTTTTTAATTGTAAGCGATTTTATACAAGCTGGAAGAAATATGGGTGTATTTGTAGGACCTGGAAGAGGATCTGCAGCAGGAAGTGTAGTAGCCTATTGCATAGGTATCACCAATATTGATCCCATCAAATATCAATTGCTTTTTGAAAGGTTCTTAAATCCTGATCGTAAGAGTATGCCCGATATTGACACGGACTTCGATGATGAGGGTCGTCAAAAAGTTATTGATTATGTAGTAGATAAATATGGTAAAGAGCAAGTCGCACAAATAGTAACCTATGGTACTATGGCTGCCAAAAGCAGTATCAAAGATGTAGCCAGAGTGATGGATTTACCTCTTTCAGAAAGCAATGCCTTAGCAAAATTAGTACCCGATAAACCAGGAACTGAATTAAGAAGATGTCTACACGCTCCACTTACTGTTAAAGAAGGTGAAAAATCTTTAGCCGAAAAAGAAGGTTACTTACCAGAAGATATTGATGCCATAAAAAAATTAAGAGAAATTTATAAAGGAGATGATTTGCGAGCTTCTGTTTTACACGAAGCTGAAAGATTAGAAGGCTCCATTAGAAACACAGGTTTACACGCAGCGGGTATTATTATTGCCCCTAGTGATTTAACTGAAATTATGCCCGTAGCCACTGCCAAGGATTCTAATTTATGGGTAACACAAATTGAAGGAAATGTGATTGAAGAAGCGGGTGTGCTTAAAATGGACTTCTTAGGATTAAAAACTTTATCAATTTTAAAAACTGCATTAGAATTAATCAAACAAAATCACAATATTGATATTGATTTAGATGCACTCCCCTTAGATGATGCAAAAACATTTAATTTATATCAAAGAGGAGAAACCAACGCCACTTTTCAATTTGAAAGTGTGGGAATGCAAAAACATTTAAGAGATTTAAGGCCTGATAAATTTGACGACTTAATAGCTATGAATGCTTTATACCGTCCAGGCCCAATGGCTTATATTCCCAATTTTATTGATCGTAAACACGGAAGAGAAATCATCAAATATGATTTATCAGTGATGGAAGAAATTCTTTCAGATACCTATGGCATTACCGTGTATCAAGAACAAGTAATGTTACTCAGTCAGAAAATTGCTGGTTTTACCAAGGGTGATGCTGATATTCTTAGAAAGGCAATGGGTAAAAAACAAAAATCGGTATTGGATAAAATGAAGGCGCAATTTATTGAGGGCGCCGTGAAAAATGGACATCCAGCGCCAGTCCTTGAAAAAGTTTGGACAGATTGGGAAGCCTTTGCTCAATACGCTTTTAACAAATCACACTCCACTTGTTATGCTTATTTAGCTTACCAAACTGCTTATTTAAAAGCACATTATCCGGCAGAGTATATGTCGGCCGTATTAAATTATGCAGGAAGTATAGAAAAAATTACATTTTTTATGGAAGAATGTAAGAGGATGGAATTAAAAGTTTTAGGTCCTGATGTAAATGAATCTTTAAAAGGTTTTTCTGTAAATAAAAATGGAGAAATTAGATTTGGTTTAGGTGGCTTAAAAGGTGTGGGCGATGCTGCAATGGAAGCCATCATTACTGAAAGAAACAGAGGTGGACATTTTACTAATATGATGGATTTTATGAAACGAGTTTTATCTCGAGCAGTAAATAAAAAATCATTAGAGAGTTTAGCTTATTCAGGTAGTTTTGATTGTTTTACAGAATTTCACCGAGCACAATATTTTAACATAGCCGAAGGAGAAAGAATTTCAGGAATGGAAAAATTAATTGCCTACGCACAAGCTATGCAATCAATGACGGCGGGTACCACGAATACTTTATTTGGCGATTTACCCTCTGCAATGCAAGTGCCTACTCCTAAAATAGCAAGCTGTGAAGAATGGACTTTAACTGAAAAACTAGAACACGAAAAGGAAATTACGGGTATGTTTATGAGTGGACACCCCCTTGATCATTTTAGCTTTGAAATGCGCCATTACCAAATCACGCCTATTAATGCTTTTAACGAGGTTAAAGACCACCTTGCCTTGCATACACATCATTTAGGCAAAAACTTTAAACTAGCCGGACTTATCACCGATGTTCAACATAGAGTCACCAAAACTGGAAAAAATTTTGGATCTTTTGTGATTGAAGATTTCACTGGAAAAACCGATTTTATTGTGTGGAGTGAAGATTATATTAAGTTTCAAAACTATTTAGAGATTGGTCAAAAAATTTTCATTCAAGGGTCTTTTAGAACAAGATACAATCAATCTAATCAGTTTGAATTTAAAATACTTACGATGTCTTTATTGGAGACCGTAAAACAAGTTCAAACAAGGTCTATTGAAATAAGCTTACATCCCAGTCACTTGAATCAAGAAATGATACAATTTTTTGAAAATAATTTGAAAAAAAATCCGGGAAAGTCTTCTTTTAAGATAAGTTTTGTTGAACCCAAGGAACAATTGGTAGCAAGTTTATTTACCATTGAAAGGGGCTTTCAAATGAACGATGGCCTTGTTCAGTTCTTGGAAAAGAATCCGGCTTTGAATGTACAAGTGAATTTGGTGAATTAAATAAATTTGTCCCCAATGACAAAATGATAAAGTGGAAAAGTCAAATAGGCAGATATTAAAGTTTGGAACTAATTTTGATCTTTCTTTCTTATTCATCCAACAAAATAAAAAATAGTAATATGAGTTTAGAGTTTACAGACGCCAATTTCCAAAGCACCGTTATGGAAAGCGATAAATTATCAGTGATTGATTTTTGGGCAGAATGGTGTGGCCCTTGCAGAGCTATAGGTCCCGTAATTGAAGAGCTTGCTACTGAGTATGCAGGCAAAGTAAACATTGGAAAAGTAAATGTGGATGTAAATCCTAACCTAAGTATGAACTTTGGAATTACTTCTATTCCAGCCATATTATTTGTAAAAGGTGGCCAAGTAGTAGACAAACAAATTGGCGCTGTGCCTAAGTCTGTTTTAGACAAAAAAATACAAGCACATTTATAATAGTTCTACTTATTTGATTTTAAAAAATAGGCATAGATTGCCTATTTTTTTTTATCTTACTATCTCAAATTAAATAGTATGGAAAGATTTCAAGGACTTATTGGCATAGTGGTTATATTAATGATTGCCTATGTTTTCTCTAATAATAAAAAAAATATAAACTATAGATTAGTAGGAAGTGGTTTATTACTTCAATTAACCATTGGACTTTTAATTTTAAAAATTCCAGCAGTCACCAGCTTTTTTCAGTTATTAGGAAAAGGGATGGGAAAAATTGAACAATTTGCCCGAGCAGGTGCTGCATTTGTATATAGTGGTGTCGCCGCCACTACCCCCGCCGGTGTTGCCGATTTTGCAAATGGCGGTTTTGTTTTTGCATTTAATGTAACTGCCACCATTATATTAGTATGTGTACTAGTGGCTTTATTATATCATTTTAGAATTATGCAAAGAATTGTTGCTATTGTGGCAAAAGCTATGAATTTTATAATGCGTGTAAGTGGCGCAGAAGCTTTAAGCAATGTAGCAAGTGCTTTTGTGGGACAAGTAGAAGCACAAATTATGATTCGTCCTTATTTAGCTTCAATGACTAAAAGTGAAATTCTTGCAAGTATGAGTGGAAGCTTGGCTTGTATTGCTGGAGGTATATTAATAGTATATGCCAATATGGGAGCACAAGCGGGCCTTGATTTAGCTCCTAAATTAATTACAGCTAGTTTAATGGCTGCTCCTGGCGCTTTAGTGATTGCAAAAATTGTTTTTCCAGAAACTGAAGTTTCTCAAACAATGGGTAAAGTAACTCTAGAGGTAAAAAGTCAATACAGTAATACTATGGATGCTATCACGCACGGAGCAGGTGATGGTTTCAAATTAGCGATGAATGTTATTGCAATGTTGATTGGATTTATTGCCTTAATTGCAATGGTAGACTGGATATTATTATCTGTAGGACATTTATTCAACCCCCAACTAGATTTAAGTTTGAATTATTTATTTGGTAAATTATTTTACCCGATGGCTTGGGCAATGGGCATACCTAGTGCTGATATTCAAAATGCAGCTACCCTACTTGGACAAAAATTAACCATCAATGAATTTGTGGCATTTAAAAGTTTAACCAGCAAGATAGTTCCCATTATTACAGAAAAAGGTTTGCTTATTGTAAGTATCGCCATTTGTGGATTTGCTAATTTTAGTAGTGTTGGTATGCTCATTGGAGGTATCAGCGAATTGGCTCCCAACCGTAGAAGCGATTTGGCCTCCCTGGGTTTAAAAGCCCTTTTATGCGGTACCCTTGCCTCTTATTTATCTGCAAGTATTGCAGGTATTTTAGTAGGATAATTACTAGCTTTGCACTCTAAAATTTTGGATTATGCCTAAGGCAAACATTGAAGTTATTGTGGCAGCTGAAAAAGATCAACTTTTACAAAAAATTGGAAATAAAATAATTAATAATGAACGCATCAGTTTTGAGGATGGTGTTCATTTGTTTGAAAAAGCATCCCTTCCTTATGTGGGAGCACTAGCGAATTGGAAAAGAGAATCTCTGCACGGAGATACCACTTATTTCAATAAAAATTTTCATATAGAGCCTACTAATATTTGTGTATTCTCTTGTAAATTTTGTTCTTACTCAAAATTATATGCTCATAAAGAAGATGGATGGGAATTAACCATCGATCAAATGATGGATATAGTTAAATCCTACGATGGAAAACCTGTTACGGAAGTGCATATTGTTGGTGGAGTGCATCCTAAATTAACCTTAGATTTTTTTATTACACTTCTTCGTGCCATTAAAGCGCATCGTCCTGAACTACATATAAAAGGCTTCACTCCAGTGGAATTAGATTATATGTTCCGCAAAGCAAAATTAAGTGTAGAAGAAGGAATGAAGCTTGCCCACGAAGCCGGACTTGATTCCTTACCAGGTGGCGGTGCTGAAATTTTTCATCCTGATATTAGAAATATTATCTGTGCAGATAAAGCTACAGCTGAAGAGTGGTTACACATTCATAAAACTGCACATCAATTGGGTATGCATAGTAATGCTACTTTATTATATGGTCATATTGAAAAAGCCATACATAGAATTGACCATATGGAAAGACTAAGACAACTTCAAGACGAAACCAAAGGGTTTAATACATTTATTCCTTTAAAATTTAGAAATAAGGATAATGATATGCACGATATTCCAGAGTCTACAATGTCCAATGACTTGAAAATGTATGCTATCTCTCGTTTATATTTAGATAATTTCCCGCATATTAAAGCTTATTGGCCAATGCTAGGTCGTTCCTTAGCACAACTTACTTTAAGTTATGGAGTGAACGATATTGATGGCACTATTGATGATACCACAAAAATTTATTCAATGGCGGGAAGTGAGGAGCAAAACCCTGCTATGACAACCGAAGAGTTGGTGCGTTTAATTAAACAAGCTCATAGAAAACCTGTTGAAAGAGGAACCTTATATAATGTAATTCAAGACTATTCTTTAGTAGAACTAGAAGCCTAAATTATTGAAGTACTAACATTCTGCAAGTCCAATAGGAATTTGCATAGCTAATCCACCTTCAGCAGTTTCTTTGTATTTAACATTCATATCCAAAGCTGTATTCCACATTGTATTGATAACTTTATCTAAGCTTACCAATGCAAAATCGGGTTTACTTTGTAAAGCTAATTGAGCTGCCGTAATAGCTTTAATGGCACCCATTGTGTTTCGTTCAATACAAGGAATTTGTACCAAACCACCCACAGGATCGCAGGTTAAACCTAAATGATGTTCCATCGCAATTTCAGCAGCCATCATTGTTTGTTTTTGATTTCCTCCTAATAATTCAGTAAGAGCTGCAGCAGCCATCGCAGATGAAACACCTATTTCTGCTTGACAACCTCCCATAGCAGCAGAAATAGTAGCCCCATTTTTAAATAAAATACCTATGGCACTTGCAGTTAATAAAAAATTAGAAACTGTTCGATCATTAGATTTATTAGAAAAAAGTAAAGCATATAACAAAACAGCAGGCACCACTCCAGCAGCTCCATTGGTGGGAGCAGTGACTACCCTACCAAAAGAAGCATTTTGTTCGTTGACTGCTAAAGCAAAACAGCTCACCCAATCCAAAATGGTTGAAAAATTTTGCCCCGTATTTTTTATAGCTAAAAGCCACTCTTCTCTATTAGAATAAGTAGCCCCCATTAATAATTTTTTATTCAAAGCAAAAGCTCTTCTTTGAACCAATAAGCCACCCGGCAAATTCCCTTCTGTATGACATCCTTTATAAATACATTGCAACATTACTTCCCAAATACTATCTAATGCTGGAATTAATTGTGCTTCCTCTTTATAATTTTTTTCATTCTCTTTAACAATATCACAAATGGAGAGTCCCGTTTTTATGCACCAATGTAATAATTCATCCGCATTTTTAAAATCAAAGGGCACTTCCCAATCCTTAGTAGCGCTGTTGTTTGCTAGTGACTGATAAATAATTTGATGGTCTATTTGCAATTGCTCTTCAACAAATCCGCCTCCGATAGAAAAATAAGTGAAAGTTAATTTTTGATTTCCTAAAGTGACCACCAATTCAATACCATTAGGATGATGAGGTAATATTTTATCTTTTAAAAATTGAAGATCTGTTTCAATATTAAAAGTAATTGAATGCTTATGTTGAAAACATATTTTTTTATTATTTTTTATAGAGGTTAAAGCAGACTCTATTAAATCAATATCTGTGGTAATGGGATCCTCTCCCATTAATCCCATTAAAACCGCCATATCAGTACCGTGACCTTTGCCCGTTTTTGCTAAAGATCCGTATAATAAAACTTGAATAGCATTCACTTTATCTAGCCCCCAGTTAGCCTCTATTTTTTCCATACAATTTTTGGCAGCCAACCAAGGGCCCAAGGTATGGGAGCTAGAGGGCCCCACTGCAATTTTAAACATATCAAAAACAGATATAAACTTTTCCATAGGCTGGTATAAATATAGTTTAGTTTTTATACATTTGAAGATGAAATTTATTTGTTTTCTATACGCCTTAGTAGGTTTTTGTTTTGCCACTTTCGCACAAACAGATGCTCGCTTATTAGAAAAGTTAATGCAACAAAAGCCAGCGCAATTTGGAGAAATTCTAGCCCATCCCAACCAATATCGACTTCAAATTTTATATACACAAATTGATAGAGATAAAAACAATATCCCTCATTTTAAAGAATATTCATATCACCTCAATCCAAAAGAATATTTTTATCCAGCATCTACTGTTAAAATGCCGCTTGCTTTTTTAGCACTTGAAAAAATCAATAATTTAAAAATTAAAGGGCTTAGTAAATCTACCCAAATGGTCTATGATAGCGTGGCTGATAGACAAGAAACCATTTATAATAATCCCTATGCGCAAAATGGTACTCAAAATATTGAACAAGCTATTAAAGAAATATTTTTAGTAAGTGATAACAATGCCGCAAATAGATTATTTGAATTTGTAACACCCCATACTGTTCACGAGGCATTAGCCGCTAAGGGCTATAAAGATGTATACATTAGAAACCGCTTAGAATTAGGAAGAACTGCTAAAGAGAATAGAAGCACGCAGTCTATTTATTTTTATGATGATAAAGGAAAAATAATTTATCACCAACCAGCCGCCATAAATAAAGACAGTTTACCTTATTACAATGCATTTATAGGAGAAGGTTATATGAATAACCAAGATTCACTCATAAAAGGTCCCTTAAATTTTTCTGAAAAAAATAGAATTTATTTAAGTGACCTAACACATATTTTAAGATCGGTTATATTTTACGATCAAACTCCCTCCACTCAAAGATTCAATTTAACCCCAGCAGATAGAAAATTTTTATTACACTGGATGCATACCCTTCCTACCGAATCGCAGTATCCTACCTATGATACTGCTAACTACTGGCCTTCTTTTTGTAAATTTTTATACACAGGATCAGAAAAAGGCCCCTTCCCTTCTCAGTTAAAAATATTTAATAAAGTAGGAGACGCTTATGGCTTTTTATTAGATATAGCCTACATTATAGACCCTGAAAAAAAAGTGGAGTTTATGTTAAGTGCTGTTATCTATTGCAATAGCGATGGAATTTTAAACGATAGTAAATACGATTATGATACTATTGGCTTCCCATTTTATAAAAACTTAGGTCAGTTAATCTATAACTACGAAGTTCAACGCAAAAAAGCCTTCTTACCTAATTTTGATACTTTACTGAAAGACGCGCAATAGATATTAACAAAAAGGGAATAATTTAAAGTAGTTCAAAGTGCTAAACTTACATCTGTTTGCAATTAATTTCCGAAATTTACGCTTCAAATAAAGTACTATGAAATTATCTTCCCTTTTAAACAGATTTAGTGAGCCAGAAACTTTGAAAATGGCCAAATTAGGCAGAGAATTAAGAGCCCAAGGCAAAGATGTAATTGATTTAAGTTTGGGAGAACCCGATTTTGATACACCTACACATATTAAAGAGGCAGCCATTAAAGCCATTCAAGACAACTGGAGTCATTATACGCCCGTAGCTGGTTTTGCAGACCTCAGAGAAGCAGTATGTAGTAAATTAAAAAGAGATAATAATTTAGATTATAAACCAGAAAATATTATTACTTCTACTGGGGCTAAACAAAGTTTGGCTAATGCTATTTTAGCATTGGTTGATGAAGGTGACGAAGTTATTATACCCACCCCTTATTGGGTAACTTATTCAGAGTTAGTAAAAATTGCAAGAGGAAAAGTGGTAGAAATTAGAACTTCTGTAGAAAATAATTTTAAAGTAAGCCCTGCAGAAGTGGAAGCTGTAATTACAGCTAAAACAAAAGTTTTTATGTTCTCCTCTCCTTGTAACCCTTCAGGAGCCGTCTATAGTAAATCGGAATTAGCAGCACTTGCCAATTTATTTAAGAAATATCCAGATATTATTATTTTATCAGATGAAATTTATGAATACATCAATTTTATAGGTAAGCACGAAAGCATAGCACAGTTTAATGAAATCAAAGATCAAACAGTTGTTATCAATGGCTTAAGTAAAGGTTTTGCAATGACAGGTTGGAGATTAGGCTACACCGCTTCTAGTGTAGAAATTGCAAAAGCTATGGAAAAAATTCAAGGACAATTTACTTCTGGCACTAGCAGTATTACTCAAAAAGCAGCTGTTACTGCCTTAGTAGGTGATTTAAAACCTTCCATAGAAATGACCAAAGAATTTACTCGTCGTCGTGAGAAAACTTTAGCCTTGGTTAACGAAATTCCAGGCTTTAAATGTTTTGCCCCAGAAGGTGCTTTTTATGTATTCCCAGATGTAAGTGCCTATTATGGTAAATCTAATGGCAATATCACCATTCATAATGCTCCCGATTTAAGTATGTATTTATTAAACGAGGCCAATGTCTCTTCTGTAATGGGCGATGCCTTTGGAGAACCCAATTGTGTAAGATTCTCCTTTGCTAATAGTATGCCTAATATCGAAAAAGCTTGGGCGAGAATTAAAGAGGCTTTAGCCAAATTAAATTAAACTATTATTATAAATAAATTAATTTTAGAAGCGTTAAATACATAACGCTTCTTTTTTTGTCGGAATATTAATATGCCTTGCCCCTATGACCTCTGAGAAATTTAAAATGTTTGAAAACAGACTGCTTAAAAATTATAAGCATCGAATAAAACAAGCCAAGCGACAAAACATTACTTGTTGGCGGTTGTATGACCACGACCTTCCAGAATTTCCAGTATGTGTAGAGATCTATGAAAATTATATGTATGTGGCAGAATATAATCGTAGACATAGTTTAAGCCCTGAGGCGCACGAAGAGTGGTTAACTCAAACAAAAAACTGTATTGCTGCAGTAACAGGTTTACCTCTTGAAAATATGTATTTAAGAGTGCGTAAAAAGATGGATCATAAAGATGCACAATATGAAAAAGAAGCAAACGAGAGTGCATCAAAAATTATAACAGTAAAAGAAAATGGACTTCAATTTAAAGTGAACCTGACAGATTATTTAGATACTGGATTATTTTTAGACCACCGTATTACAAGACAAATGGTTGCTCAAGAAGCAAAAAATACTCATTTTCTAAATTTATTTTCTTACACTTCTTCTTTTTCAGTGTATGCAGCGGCAGCAGGTGCCCAAAGCGTTACCTCTGTTGATTTGTCTAAAACATATTTATCTTGGAGTAAAGATAATTTTACTTTGAATCAATTAAATGATTCTGTTCGTTATCAATTTATTCACGCAGATGTAAAGCAGTATTTAAAAAAATTAATGCCTCAACAATTTGATATAGTGGTAATGGATCCTCCTACTTTTAGTAATAGTAAAAGAATGAAAGATATTTTAGATATTCAAAGAGACCACGCTGCACTTATCAATGATGTACTTCGTATACTAAAACCTGGTGGTATTTTATATTTCAGCACTAATTTTTCACAATTTAAATTAGATACTGAAAACATACATACCCCACTAATTAAAGATATCACTACCCTAACTACCCCTTTTGATTTTGAGGGAAAACTTAAAAGAGCCTGTTTTAAATTACAGAAGCCAATATAAACTCGTGCACAGCTATAACCTGAGGAGTGAGTAATTGAATTTCGTCATTCACAATGACTTTATCACACAAACGCATTTTTATAGTATCATTTATTTGATGCTGCATTCTTTTTTCTGCTTCTTGCGCAGAGCAGGCATCTCTTTGCATAATTCTTTTTATTCTTAAAGCCTTAGGGGCAGTAACACCTATTACAAAATCGAGTCCTTCCACGGCATTGGATTCAAATAAAAGTGCAGCTTCTTTTACTACATAAGGTGCTGTCTGTAATTTTGCCCAGTCCCAAGCTGCTTGAATAGTAACGGGATGAACAATAGCATTCAATAAAGCTAATTTATGTGCATCGGAAAATACAATAGAAGATAAATATGCTTTTTGCAAAACGCCGTTTTCATATACCTTTTCGCCAAACTGGCTAATAAGCGCTTCTTTAATAGCAGGACTATTTTGCATTAATTCTTTGGCAGTATCATCGGCATTGAAAACAGGCACTCCTAGTTGAGCAAATATTTTTGCTACCACCGTTTTACCTGCACCAATACCTCCTGTAAGTCCAATCATCTTAGGCATAAAAAAGTCCGAGATTAGTGTACCCAATTTCGGACTTTTTTTTATCAAACCAATGATTATTATTTAGGGTTCGTTTTAGACCACTCTAAACTAATGGAAGATTTTTCAATTTTTAAGTAAGCTCCTGGGCTAACTTCTAATTGAATGGTATTATCCTCATTCACTTTATTAACTGTACCGTGAATACCTGCAATAGTAACCACTTTGTCACCTTTTTGAATTTCATCAATGAATTTCTTTTGCTCTTTTGCTTTCTTCGCTTGTGGACGAATCATAAAAAACCAGAAAACTAATATGATACCTCCTAGCATTACTAATTGGAAAGTACCTCCACCTTGAGGGGGCGCTTGTAATAAAAATTGTGTCATTGTAAAGTATTTATTTAGTGTTTATTTCTTCTATTAAAACCTGCTTAGCAAATATATGTTATTCTATTTTTATTTTTTAGCCTCTTTGGGCAAGTGGCTACTTTTTTGAATTTTTCCAGCAGCTACTAATTCTTTGTGAATATTATCCAAAATACCATTTACAAATTGACCACTTTGTTCAGTGCTATAGTCTTTAGCTATATCAATATACTCGTTAATAGTAACTTTGGTGGGAATAGTTTCAAAATATAATAATTCGCAAACGCCTAATCGAAGTAAAATCATATCTAATACAGCAATTCTATCAGCATCCCAGTTATTTAATTTAGGCTTAATAAGATCTTCTGCATAGGTTTTCTTGTCCATTGCAGTTTGTAATAAGTCAACAGCAAATTTCATTTTTAATTCCCCCACCACATCTAAAAAATTTACACTTCCTGGTTTTTGTAAATAATTCAACATAAAATCAACCATCATTTCTCCTTCATCTTCCCAATTCATAAATCGTTCATCTATATATTCAATCATAGCATCCGACTCTAAAATGAGTGTGCCTAATATATATTTAAGAATTTCTTTTTCTTTGGATTTATCTCTTGTGGGCTCTTCAATATAAGTTTTGTAAATGCTGGATTCTGATAAATTTCTAAATAAAGTTTTTACCATTTCTTTATCCACCCACTGTTCTGGATGAACTAGTGAAATAGCTTTTTTAAATTTCTCAGCTTCAAGGGTTTGCCATACGATACTATTACCTGCTAATTTGGTGTTTACAGATAAGTCGGCTTGATTGGGTAAATTTTTGGAGGCTCTTTGTTTGGCTTCAGTTTCAGCATATAAAGCCACTTGGTGAACTAGATGAACTAGGAAAACGAACAAATTTCGAGTTTTGTCAAATTCCTTTTGAAGTAAAGTGGATGGATTGCTTTGGTTTTGATTTTCAACCATATACAACACTTGCATTACTTTAATTCTAATATTTCTTCGGTTCATCATATGTATAAGAGCTAAACTGCTGCAAATCTATTTAAAAATATTGGTAAAACTGACAATTTTTACCCTAATGCTTTGCAAATCATGCAATTTTAGGCATAGATTTGCCGCCCTTGAGCTTAAATAACTTCTAAACTGAAAATTTGACCTATTCCCAAGGAAAAAATTGCAGTGGCACGGTTATCGATGTTTAGGAGTTATAAAATATTTATTAATAAACAAAAAACTATAAAGTATGGCTAAAAAATTAAACATTACTCCTCTGCACGACAGAGTAATAGTTAAGCCTGCCGCTGCAGAAGAAAAAACAGCTGGAGGAATCATTATCCCTGATACTGCAAAAGAAAAACCACAAAGAGGTCAAGTAGTTGCAGCAGGTACAGGTAAGAAAGACGAACCTGTGACTGTAAAAGTGGGTGATAATGTTTTATATGGTAAATATGCTGGAACTGAAATTCAAATTGATGGTCAAGATTTATTAATCATGCGTGAAAGCGATATTCTAGCCATTGTATAATTGTAAATGAGCTTTGAATTATTAATTAACTAAACAAAATAAGTTTATTATGTCAAAAATGATTTTTTTCGATTTAGAAGCGAGAAATAAAATGAAAAAAGGCGTGGATACTTTAGCCAACGCCGTAAAAGTAACTTTAGGACCTAAAGGTCGTAATGTAGTTATTGAAAAGAAATTCGGATCACCTTCTATTACTAAAGATGGTGTTTCTGTAGCCAAAGAAATAGATTTAGAAGATCCAATTGAGAATATAGGTGCTCAAATGGTAAAAGAAGTAGCTAGCAAAACTGCTGATCAAGCGGGTGATGGAACTACTACTGCTACTGTATTAGCGCAAGCCATTGTTGGAGAAGGTTTAAGAAATGTAACTGCTGGTGCTAATCCAATGGATTTAAAGCGCGGTATTGATAAAGCAGTGGAGAAAGTAGTAGGAAGTTTAAAATCTCAATCACAAACTGTGGGCAACGATGCTAAAAAAATTGAGCAAGTGGCTTCTATTTCTGCCAACAACGATAATGAAATTGGTAAATTAATTGCTCTTGCAATGAGTAAAGTGGGCAAAGAAGGTGTGATTACTGTGGAAGAAGCTAAAGGAACTGATACTACCGTAGATGTAGTAGAAGGTATGCAATTTGACCGCGGATACACTTCTCCTTACTTTGTTACCAATAGTGAAAAAATGGAAGCAGAAATGCAAAATCCATATATCTTAATCTATGACAAGAAAATTTCAGCAATGAAAGACATCTTGCATATTTTAGAAAAAGTAGCACAAACGAGTCGCCCCTTAGTAATTATTGCTGAAGATTTAGAAGGCGAAGCAATGGCTACATTAGTAGTGAACAAATTACGCGGTACTATTAAAGTTGCTGCAGTGAAAGCTCCAGGCTTTGGTGATCGTAGAAAAGAAATGTTAACTGATATAGCTATTTTAACAGCTGGAACTGTGATTTCAGAAGAGCAAGGCTTTAAATTAGAAAATGCAGACTTAACTTATTTAGGTCAAGCAAGTTCAGTAACTATTGATAAAGACAATACTGTTATTGTAGGTGGTAAAGGTAAAAAAGCAGATATCACTGCTCGTGTGAACCAAATTAAAGCACAAATTGAAAATACCACTTCCGATTACGATCGTGAAAAATTACAAGAGCGTTTAGCAAAATTAAGTGGTGGTGTGGCAGTTTTATATGTAGGTGCTGCTACAGAAACTGAAATGAAAGAAAAGAAAGATCGTGTAGATGATGCATTACACGCTACTCGTGCTGCAGTAGAAGAAGGCATTGTACCAGGTGGTGGCGTTGCTTATATTCGTGCAGTAGCAAGTTTAGAAAAATTAAAAGGTGCTAACGAAGATGAGAATACAGGTATTCAAATTGTTCGTCGTGCCATTGAAGAACCACTTCGTCAAATTGTAAAAAATAGTGGTATCGAAGGTTCTATTGTAGTTCAAAAAATCAAAGACGGCAAAGACGATTTTGGTTTCAATGCTAGAACAGAAGTTTTCGAAAACTTATTCAAAGCAGGTGTTATCGATCCTACTAAAGTAACTAGAGTTGCTTTAGAGAATGCCGCCTCCATTGCCTCTATGTTATTAACAACAGAGTGTGTGATTGCTGATAAACCAGCCCCAGCAACTCCTCCTCCAGCAGGTGGACACGCCCCTGATATGGGTGGAATGGGATACTAAAATAACTAAGCTCTTAATGCTTATAAAAAAAACCTCTCCAAATTTGGGGAGGTTTTTTTGTGCGCAGTTAAGAATTATATTATTCTATATTCTTTGTAGTAAAATAGGATTGAAAACCTTTCACCAATAATAACTGTGCTAGTCCATAAGTAAGCATAATGAGTAAACCAATATTTGGAATAGGTGAATGTATAGACCAATCGAATTTATTAAAGGCTAAAACAGTATCTGATATCACAAAAAATAACATACCTGGAATCCAAAATTTATTAGCGATAGTTTTTGTGGGCTTATAGTTAGAAATATGAACTGTCATTAATGCTGAAGAGCAGATAAGTATCATATAAATTAATATAGGATAAATTAAGGCCCCCATTGAATCTTTCAATTGAAAGTAGATGAAAATACAAAAACTAACTAATACAAATTTTGAGATATACAATTTTGTGGAGCGGGGTTGAAAAGGTGAATATATTTTCCAAAAGAAAATAATATTAAAAATATGCGTCATCATAAATGCAATCATTCCTATTATAAATAGAGCATTGGATAATAAAAATACATCCCCCAAAAAAGAACCCAATAAGCCTATCATTACTAATAACTTTCCAGATTTATGAAAAGGGTTGGATTGCACATATAAATAAAGCATCAAAGAAGGAAGGAACAAAGCTTTACTTATATACTCTACCATTCTATACTCATCTGATAACATCTGAGCTAAAAAGTGAACACATAATATAAATGCAGCAACACCCAGGCCCCAATTTTTAATAAATGATTTCATAAGTATTTTAATTTTTTTGAATATCAATAGCGCTAACTAAATTAAATGTAATAAATCAATGTCGAATTTAAGAATCAAAGCATAAATTTGCCAATGATTAGCCCTGAAGAAGAAAGATTCTATCAGCAATGGGAAAAACAAAGAACACTCCCCCACTATAAACGAAAACCTTTTTTTATAGGTTTGAGTTTGGGATTAGGTCTTGGTTTATTAATATTGATTATTTCTAAAACAGGCTGGTACGAAAGAGCAGATATGGTGGCTAATATGAGAGGTAATGAATTATGGATAATAATTGCCATTCTTTTATTTTCCTTTGGATTTGCCTTATTATACCAACAATTTACGGCCGAAATGAATGAACAAAGATTCAACGAATTAAAATATTTAAAAAACAAAAAATGATCCATTTTACCTCAAAAACAAACGAAAAATTCAATTTTTTATCAATAATTGCTCTTTTTTGGGCAATTTTTGCAATTTTATCAATTTCTGGATGTAGCAAATCTTCAGCAAGCGAGAAGGATCAAATGATAAGCTATGCTACTAAGAATAATATTACTTATGTTTCAGACCCTAGCGGTATCTTATATCAAATAATTACCGCAGGAAATAGCAATAAACCTAGACTAAGTAGCACAATTACAGTAACTTATACTGGTAAATTAATGGACGATAAGACTTTTGATAGTGGTACCATTACCTATCCATTAGGAAATCTAATACCTGGTTGGCAAATTGCCCTTCCCTTAATTGGTGAAGGTGGGCATATAAAGATATTAATACCCTCCTCTTTAGGCTATGGATCTTCCGGCAGTGGAAGTATTCCAGGCAATGCCCCCTTATATTTTGACATCAACTTACTGAAGGTAAATTAATGGCTTTTTAGCCCATTTTTGGCCTCTTTCCACTATATTTGCCGACTAAAAATCAGTTAACCATACTATTATGCAACTCAAAGGATTAGTGCGCTTTTTTACAATTGCGCTTATTTTAATTTGTCTTTACCAATTGTCTTTTACTTGGTTTGTAAGAAGTCACGAAAAAGCTATGGAAGCGAAAGCTAGTTCGTGGATTAAAAAGTTCCCCAAAGCCGATCAAGTATACCCTAATAACAAAGAAGAACAATTATTGTACAACGATAGCTTGAGTGATATTCAAAAAGCTTACTATAAAAAACTATTAGATAGTACGAAAGACACCAAATTAGGATTTGGTTTAACTACCTATGCTTCTGCTAAAGAAAAAGAATTAATGTTAGGCCTTGATTTACAAGGAGGTATGAGTGTTACAATGGAAGTGGGTTTGGACGGCTTAATAAAATCATTAGCCAATTATACCAAAGATGCTTCTTTCAACACCGCTTTAAACAAAGCAGTTCAAAAAAAAGCAAATAGTCGTGCCGATTTAATTTCACTATTTAGAGAAGAATATGCTACTGTTAACCCAACGGGTAAACTAGCTCCCTTATTTGCTACAAGAAGTAACGGTAAATTAAAATTTGATGCTTCCGATGATGCAGTGGTAACTTATTTAAGAGAACAATCTACACAGGCTTTCAATAATACTTACCGTATTTTAAGAACTCGTATAGACCGATTTGGTTTAGCTTCTCCCAATATTAACCCCGATGCTACCAAAGGTATCATCAATATAGAATTGGCTGGTATCAACGACAAAGAAAGAGTTCGTTCTTATTTACAATCTACTGCCAACCTTCAATTTTTTGAAGTTTACACTTTTGAAAATAAAGATTTTCAAAACGGAATTGTAGCTGCTGATAAAGCGATTGAAGCCAACTTAATGGGAATAACCGATTCAACTTCCAATGCAAAAATTGATACTTCTAAATTGAATCCTAATAAAAACCCATTATTAAAAATTGTTCAGTTTACGCAACCCTACCAAGGTAAAAATGGTCAATATATTTATCCTGCAGAAATTGGATACACTTTAAAAAAGGATACAAGTAAATTAAATGCATATTTAGCTCTTGCAGAAGTAAAATCAAAGTTCCCATCGAACTTGGTATTTATGTATGGAAAAAATGAAAGCGAAGATGCTAAAAATAAAGAAGTGCTTCCTATTTATGCTATTAAAACTTTAGACAACGGTCAAGCAGAATTAGAAGGAGACCACGTAGCGAATGCTGCGCAAGACTTTGATGAAAGAGGAAAAGTAGCTATTAAAATGAATATGGATAAATTGGGTACCAGCATTTGGGCTAAAATGACATCCAAAAATGTAGGTAAACCACTTGCCATTGTACTTGATAACATTGTATACTCTGCCCCTAATGTGAATGAAGCTATCACTACAGGTAACTCTTCTATTTCTGGTAACTATACTTTAAAAACAGCACAAGACTTAGCTGAAATTTTAGAAAGCGGTAAATTACCTGCTCCTGCTAAAATTGTTCAAGAACAATCGGTAGGTCCCACTTTAGGTTTAGCCTCCATACAAGGCGGTGCTATGGCTTTTGGAATATCATTCCTTGTCATATTCGCATTAATGTTATTGTATTTCAATACTGGTGGATGGGTAGCTAATATCGCTTTAATTTTAAACTTATTATTTACCATTGGTATATTGAGTGCCCTAGGTTTTACTTTAACAGCACCTGGTATTGCAGGTTTAGTGTTAACTATTGGTATGGCGGTAGACACCAATGTAATTATTTTTGAAAGAATCAAGGAAGAATTAACAAAAGGTAAAAGTTATCAATTGGCAGTAACCGATGGTTACAAGCGTTCTATGTCGCCTGTTTTGGATGCCCACGTAACTACCCTTTTGACTGCTTGTATTTTAGCCTATTTTGGATTAGGTCCTGTACTTGGATTTGCCACCACACAAATTATAGGTATTTTACTTTCTCTTTTCTGCGGAATTTTAGTTTCTCGTTTAATTACCGATATCTATACAAGTAAGAATAGACACTTTGAATATTTCACTAAAATTTCAAGAGGTATATTTAGAAATGCAGCTTTCAAGTTTATTGAATTCAGAAAATATGCTTATGTATTATCTGCTATTGTATTGGTAATGGGTGTTGCTAGTTTCTTCAATGGTTTTGACGAGGGCGTTGAATTTGCAGGAGGAAGAAGTTATACCATTAAGTTTAATAAAGCTGTGAATATTGAATCTGTAAGAGATGACTTAAAAAAAGTATTTGGCGAGTCTCCTATTATTAAAACCGTAGATTCTAAAAATCAAATTAATATTACCACTTCTTATAAAATTAAAGAACAAGGTAATAATATTGACGCCGAAGTGGAAGGTTTATTATTCAAAGGTTTGGCAAAACAATTACCTGAAGGAACTACTTTAAAAGAATTCGATACTCAATACAAACAAAGTTCTCAAACAGTACTTCCTACTATTTCTGACGATTTAAAAGCAGGAGCTACTAAAGCTACCATATTTGCATTAATCGTAATTTGTTTATACATATTTATCCGATTCCGTGATTGGAGATATTCTTTAGGTACTATCTTCTCATTGTTACACGATGTTTTTGTAACTCTGATTGTGTTTAGTTTCTTTAGAAAAATTGTTCCTTTCCCATTAGAAATAGACCAGCACTTTATTGCTGCTGTATTAACTGTAATTGGTTTTTCAATGAATGATACCGTTATCGTTTATGATAGAATTCGTGAAGATAGTCAGTTAATGAAAGGCGCCGACAACGCTGCTATCATTAATAAAGCTATTAATCAAACCCTAAGTCGTACCATTATGACTTCATTAACTGTATTTTTAACTATCTTGATCTTATTCATCTTTGGTGGAGAAGTAACAAGAGGTTTTGCTTTTGCAATGTTAATAGGTGTTATCACAGGTACTTACTCTTCTATCTTCGTAGCAGCTCCAGTATTAGTTGATTTTGCTAAAAGCCGCCCCTTAGGTCGTGAAGAAAAAAAGAAAAAATAAAACTCTTTAAAATAAAGAACTAAAATTCTTATAAAAAAAGCCTCGAAATATCGAGGCTTTTTTTTACTGTAATAATTCCCATTAGAGCGAACTTCATATTTTGTAGACTGAAATTTGTTTAAAATTTTACTGAAATAATTCTCATTAGAGCGAACTTTTGAGCGCAGCGATAGAGAGCGAAAATGATGGATTATTTCTAAAATTTTAAACGGCAAATGAAGTACCGCATCCACAAGTAGACGAAGCATTTGGATTTTTAAAAGTAAACCCACGACTATTCAAACCATCCTGCCAGTCTATTTCCATCCCATATAAATAAATTTGGTGCGATTTTTCCATACAACAAGCAATTCCTTCTATGGAAAATAATTCATCTTCAGGCTTGGGCACATCGAAACCCAAAACATAAGTCATTCCACTGCATCCTCCCCCTTTAACACCTACTCTGAGCCTTTGTTGTTGATCAAAATTGGGTTGACCCATTAAACGCAGAATTTCTGCAATAGCCCCTGCAGTGAAAGAAACTGGCGCTTTTAAAGCTATATTAGCATCGGTAGACATAAGTAAATTTTATACCACAAAAGTACAATAATAGTAAGATTTACCCACCCTTCTATTTTGATTTTTTTGTAAATTTAACTATGCAAGAAGCAGAAAAAAAGACAGATAGTGGCATTGAAATAAAAAAGGTATACACTTGTAATGATTTACCTACCGATTTAAATGAAACATTATTACCAGGTGAATTTCCATATACTCGAGGAGTACAATCCGATATGTACAGGGGTAAGTTGTGGACGATGCGACAGTATGCTGGATTTTCAACTGCAGAACAAAGTAATCAGAGATATCATTTTCTTTTATCTCAAGGGGTTATGGGTTTGAGTGTTGCTTTTGATTTACCCACTCAAATTGGATATGATGCCGACCACTCTTTAGCAGAAGGCGAAGTAGGTAAAGTAGGTGTTTCCATTAGTTCATTAGAGGATATGGAAATTTTATTTAAAGATATTCCTTTAGATAAAATAAGCACTTCAATGACTATTAATGCTACAGGCTTTATATTACTTGCACTTTATGTGGCTTTAGCCAAAAAAAGAGGTATTGAATTAAAACAATTAGCAGGTACTATTCAAAATGATATTTTAAAAGAATATGCAGCAAGAGGCACTTATATATATCCTCCCAAACATTCTATGCGTATCATCACCGATATTTTTGAATATTGTGGTGAGCATTTACCAAAATGGAATAGCATTAGTATTTCTGGTTATCATATAAGAGAAGCAGGAAGCACTGCTGTACAAGAAGTAGCATTTACTTTAAGTAATGGGAAAGCTTATGTCAAAGCTGCAATTGAAAAAGGATTAGATATCAATGTCTTTGGCAAAAGATTATCTTTCTTTTTTAATGCCCATAATAATTTATTTGAAGAAGTTGCCAAATTCAGAGCCGCTAGAAAAATGTGGGCCACCATTATGAAAGATTTAGGTGCTAGCGATGAAAAAGCTTTGATGCTTCGTTTTCATACACAAACAGGTGGAGCTACTTTAACTGCACAACAACCCTTGAATAATATTAGCAGGGTGACGGTTCAAACTATTGCAGCTGTATTAGGTGGCACACAAAGCTTACATACCAACGGTTTTGACGAGGCCTTAGGTCTTCCTACCCAAGAAGCTGCCAGTATAGCTTTAAGAACGCAACAAATTGTGGCTTATGAATCTGGTATAAGTGATACCGCAGACCCATTAGCGGGTTCTTATTTTATAGAAAATCTAACGCGTGAAATGGAAGAAAAAGCTTTCGCCATTATAGCCACCATTGATGAAATGGGTGGTGCAGTTAGTTCTATTGAAAATGGATTTATGCAAAATAAAATTGCGGAAAGTGCCTATGCTTATCAAAAAGCAATTGAATCGAAAGAAAAAATTATTGTTGGAGTGAATCAGTTCGAATCTTCTTCTAGCAGTCAAATACCTATTTTTCAAATTGATGAAAGTATAAGAATACAACAAATAGAAAAATTAAAATCCTTAAAAACAAAAAGAGATAATGTTAAAGTAATACAATGTTTAGCAACTATAAAAAATGCTGCTACCGCTAATGAAAATTTAATGCCCAGCGTCATAGAGGCAGTTGAAAACTATTGTACTTTAGGAGAAATTGCCGATACCTTAAGAACAGTATTTGGAGAATATCAAGCTTAATGGCACCCCACCCTTCACCCATAATACTCACCTCTTCAAAAAAAATAAAAATAAATTCAATGCGTAAAACTTTACTTTTCTTAACTGTGTTTTTAGCTATCTCTAGCATTGCACAAGAATTACCTAAAAATTATGCTACTTTATTACAAGAAGTAGAGCCTTCTTTAATTACTTGGAGAAGACATTTCCACGAATTTCCTGAACTCTCTAATAGAGAAGTTAATACAGGAAAATATATAGCTGATTTTTTAAAAACCTTACCCAATGTTGAAGTGAGATACCCTGTGGCTAAAACCGGTGTGGTAGCTGTTTTAAAAGGTGGTAAACCAGGAGCTGTAATTGCATTAAGAGCCGATATAGATGCTTTACCAGTTTATGAAAGAGGGTCACTTCCCTTTGCTTCAAAAGTAACTACAGAATTCAATGGTCAAAAAGTAAGTGTGATGCACGCTTGTGGTCACGATTCTCATACTGCAATGTTAATGGCTACTGCAAAAATGTTAAGTGCTATGCAAAAAGAAGTACCTGGCACTATTGTATTTTTATTTCAACCTGCCGAAGAAGGCCCTCCAGGTACTGAAGAAGGTGGAGCCCCTTTGATGATTAAAGAAGGTGCATTGGATAATCCAAAAGTAGAAGCAGTTTTTGGAATTCATATTTCTTCTCAAACCCCCGTGGGCACTATAAAATATAAATCGGGTGCTTTTATGGCTTCTTCAGATTGGTTTACCATTAAAGTAAATGGTAAAGGAAGTCACGGTTCACAACCTTGGGGTGGCGTAGATCCCATTGCTGCAAGTGCTCAAATTGTTGAAGGCTTACAACATATTGTGAGTCGTCAAATGGACTTAACCAAAGCTCCTTTGGTTATAACAGTTGGAACTATTCATAGCGGTGTTCGTTCTAACATCATTCCAGAAACAGCCGAGATGACGGGCACCATTAGAACCTTAGATACTAAAATGCAAGAAGAAGTGCATCAAAGAATTAAAAATACGGCACAAACTATTGCTCAAAGTTCGGGTGCCACTGCAGATGTAACCATAGATACTAAGACCTTAGTTACTTATAATGACCCCGCATTGGTGAAAAAAACTTTACCTGCTTTAATAAAAGCTGCTGGTGATGAAAATGTTTCTGAATCTACTTGGGTAACAGGTGCTGAAGACTTTTCCTTTTATGCTGCTAAAGCACCCAGCTTCTTTTTTAATGTGGGAGCATTACCCAAAGGAACAGATCCTAAAAAAGCAGCTCCTCACCATACGCCCGATTTTTATTTGGATGAATCGGGATTTATTTTGGGGGTAAAAGCTTTCTGTCAATTAGTATTTGATTACGGAAAAACTAAATAATATAATGACGATATAAAAAAAGCTGTCCTCAACAAGGGCAGCTTTTTTATTATATTTTTTTCAATTACTAATTTCTGGCTCCAAATAATAAACTTCCAATTCTTACTAGGTTACTCCCCTTTTCAATGGCTATTGAATAATCGCTACTCATACCCATACTTAGTATATTAAAATGATTGCTTTGTACAAAAGCAGCTGTTTGATCAAAAATTGTTTTTAAAGTGCTAAACTCTTTTGCAATTAGAGAAATATCTTCTGTGAAAGATGCCATTCCCATCAACCCTTTTATTATAACATTACTATATTGAGCCATATTGCCACTTGTCACAAATTCTTGTAAACTAGGGGCATCAAAACCAAATTTAGTTTCCTCTGTGGCAATATGTATTTGTAATAAACAAGGAATGACTCTATTATTTTTAATAGCTTGTTTATTTATTTCTGCTAATAGTTTTTCAGAATCTACCCCGTGTATTAAATGAACAAAAGGAGCAATATATTTTACCTTATTGGTTTGTAAATGACCAATAAAATGCCACTGAATATCGGAAGGAAGTGCTGCTTGCTTGTCTACTAATTCTTGAACATAATTCTCCCCAAAATTTCTTTGACCTAATGCATATAAAGCTTGTATATCTTCAATGGGTTTTGTTTTACTCACCGCTACCAACTCAACATTGCTTTTCTTTAATTCTTCCCCAATGGTTTTAAAAGCTTCAATATTAACAGACATAAATTATTTTGTTATATTTCTTCCAATGACCATTTTTTGAATCTCAGTGGTGCCTTCATAAATTTGAGTAATTTTTGCATCCCGCATTAATCTTTCCACGTGAAATTCTTTTACAAAACCATAACCTCCGTGCACTTGCACTGCCTCTGTGGTTACCCACATAGCAGTATCACTGGCGTGCAATTTAGCCATTGCTGCAGAAGTAGTATAATCTAAACCATTATCTTTTTCCCAAGCAGCATAATAACAAAGTAATCTGGCTGTTTGAATTTTAGTGGCCATTTCAGCTAATTTAAATTGTATAGCTTGATGTTCGTGAATGGGTTTACCAAAAGATTGTCTTTGTTTACTATAAGCTAGTGCCAATTCATAAGCGCCACTTGCAATACCCAAAGCTTGTGCAGCAATTCCAATTCTACCTCCATTTAAAGTTTTCATTGCAAAAGAAAAACCAAAACCCTCTGCCCCTATTCTATTTTCTTTAGGCACTTTTACATCCATAAATGAAATGGCGTGAGTATCACTTCCACGAATACCTAATTTATTTTCTTTGGCACCTACGGTTACACCCGGAGTATTTTTTTCAACAATAAATGCATTAATTCCTTTGGGCCCTTTGCTGGCATCTGTTTGAGCCATCACTAAATACACAGAAGCGGTAGACCCGTTGGTAATCCAATTCTTTACACCATTTAATAAATAAAAATCTCCTTTATCTATAGCTGTTGTATGTTGATGTGTTGCATCACTTCCTGCTTCAGGTTCACTTAATAAAAAAGCACCTATATATAATGCGCCGTCTTTTTTACCTTGAGCGAGCGGTGTTAAATATTTTTTCTTTTGCTCCTGTGAAGCATAATGTTCTAAACCCCAACAAACTAAACTATTGTTCACGCTCATTGATACCGATACACTCGCATCTACTTTACTAATTTCTTCCATTGCTATTACATAACTAATGGTGTCCATTCCCGCTCCTCCATAATTTGTAGAAGTCATCATTCCTAAAAAACCTAAATCTGCTAATTGTTCCATTTGCTCTTTGGGAAACTTTTGATGTTCATCCCTTTCAATCACACCTGGCAAACATTGTTGTTGTGCAAATTCTCGTGCAGCCTTTTGTATCATTAACTGCTCCTCTGATAATGTAAAGTCCATACCTAATTAAAATTTGACACAAAAATACACTAACAATTGTT
>CAXBQH010000021.1:0-34963 GCA_963977985.1 uncultured bacterium | reverse complement strand
GCTAGGATAAGCATTTTTTGAAAAATCAAAGGCAGTAGCTTCAATGCCTTGCTTCATTGAACGGCTAATTAAAACATCTACTATTTGCTGAATTTTCATTTCTGAATCTGATTCTAATTTCAATAGATACTCTTTCTTATTGAGTTCAATGAGTACGTGATTGTCTTTGAAATCAAATCGATTTGTAATTTCTTTTTTTACAATATTGACTGCATTATCCAGCGTTTGAACATCTACAGTGCTTGCAATATCAAAAGAAGGCATAATATTAAATTTAAGGTTGAACAATAGTTTTAGGGAACCAACGCTTTGATTGAATTAAAAATAGAATACCAAAGAAAATTAAAAAAGTAGAAATAAGTTCTGCTTGTGTAGGCTGAAATGGAAGAGATAAATATTTATTATTGACTCTTATTTTTTCAATAAAAAAGCGTTCTCCACCTGCAAAAAGTAAATAAATGCCTGTTAAAATTCCAGGCTGAGTTATTTTCTTTCTAAAAGACCACATTATAAAAAACAAAATGAAAGTTATGATAATTTCATATAAAGTAGTTGGAAATACCGGCACAGGAAGTTCATTACAAAAATTACCTTCACAACCTGGTATGGGTATCCCTTGGTTGATTACATTGTGTGGATAGGTAGAAGCCCAAGCCCAATTCGGCAACCAATCAAAGGGCTTAGGTGCAAAATTGGGAATACCCCAATCACCATCACCGCTCATATGACATCCAATTCTACCAGCAGCATAAGCAAATAGCATAGTGGGCGCCATTGCATCAGCAAAATGTATAATTCTTATATTATGTTTTTTTAGGTATACAATAACACCTATGGTTGCCAAAATTAAACCCCCATAAAAAGTTAATCCACTAAAAGATATTAAAGAACCTATAGGATCTTTAACAAAATCATCGATGTTTTCTAAATTATGAAAAATCTTTGCTCCTAAAAACCCCCAAAAAGCTGCTTGTAAAACCACTTCTCCTACTCTATCGTGTGGCCAAACAGTTAAGTTGATTGTCTTTGGTTTTTCTAATTTTTCTTTATTTTTTTCTCTCCACTTTAAATATAACATTAGAATACCTAGTGCTAGCCCAGCCAACATATTTCCTTTTAAAGATAAAATATAGTCTTGAGTATTATTTAAAGCATTTTCTACGGTAAACGCTCCAACTATCTTATAACCAAATAAATAGCCAAAAATAAAATTGGTGATTAATTCACTCATTGAGGCAGGTTCCCCTACAATAATAGATTCTTGTTTTGATGTAAAATGACCCAAAGCTTCTTTTCTTTTAAGTTCTAAATAAAGAACATAACCAGAAGCTACAAACGCAACTGCCACAAAAAAACCAAAGGAATTAATAAGCTTTAAACCATTTAATTTAACACCGAACAAATCATCCACTAAATAATACAAATTAGGATACATAAGAGGAAATAACTGTATTGAAAAATATAAGATAGTGCAATGTACAAAAAAAAAGGCCACACTAGAAAGTGCGGCCGTGTTTACTAACCCATCTAAAAACAAAAAACTTTAATAACTATTTTAATTTAATTACAATGTTGCTGAAACACTGAAATCAAATGCTGAGCGATAACTTGTGCTGGTCTGCCTTCAATTTGGTGTCTTTCCACCATATTCACTAACTGACCATCTTTAAATAATAAAATTGCTGGAGAAGAAGGTGGATAAGGTAAGTGTAATTCTCTTACTTTATTTACAGCTTCTATATCAAATCCTGCAAAACTTGTAGTGATACGATCTGGTTTTTGAGTTGCATTGGCTACTGCCATAAGAACACCTGGTCTACAAGCACCAGCAGCACAACCACAAACTGAATTTATCACAAGTAGTGTAGTACCCTCTTTCTTTACTGCATTTTCTACTTCAGCTGCTGTAGTTAAATCTTCAAAACCATTTTCTACTAATTCAGCTTTCATAGGTAAAACTATCTCTGCAGGATACATAACTTCTACTATTTGAACCAAAATTAGGTATTTTAAAAATCTCTTACAAATTTGTTTTATAGCCATTTAGTCAGTTAATAATAAGATAATATGCCATAATGTCTTAAAAAATTGTTAAAAAACCCTTGGAATAGGGTTTGCAGAGGTATAATTGTTCTAAATATTCAAAAAATTAAAAAAAATAAATATGACAACTTTAAAACAAAACCCAGTTCTTTTTGGAAGCTTTTTTGAGGATTATTTTCCTACAAGACCTCTTTATTTCCCACCCGTAAACATTTATGAAAATGATCGAGGTTATAACATCGAATTAAATGTTCCTGGTATTAAAAAAGAAGAAATTAAAATGCAAGTGGAGAAAGGTCTTTTAATTATTAGTTATGATCATCCACAAAACGGTGAACCAAAAACTGAAAAATTCATTAAAAAAGAATTTAGTACTAAAAGCTTTAAAAGAACTTTTAGCTTAGATGACAAAATTAATAGTCAAGCCATTGAAGCGAGTTTGGAAAATGGAATTTTAAATGTGCATCTTCCTTTAAAAGAAGAAAGTGTAGCTCCTACTAAAATTATCAGCATTAAATAATTTTAGTACTACCTCTCTTAATTAAAGTTTATCAAGCAAGGATGTAATATTTATCAAGCAAGAATGTTATGTTTAACTAAAAATGATCTAATGTTTCACTAACAATGATGCGTACATTAAAAAGCCTCTTTTGATGGAAAGAGGCTTTTTATTTGGAATAAATTTAAGTATGTTTACTATCTTAAGTAACCCAATATTTTTAACATAGATTGTGCAGATTGTTCTTTAGCATATACCCAATCCACTAATTTTCCAGTTTTAGAGTCTTTTTCAATAATGACGTGCTTTGGAGAAGGTATAAGGCAATGCTTAATACCGCCATAACCACTAATTTGATCTTGATAGGCACCCGTATGAAAAAATCCTACATATAATGGTTCATTATTATCATCTGTGGTATTCTCTACTAATTCCTTTTTTAATTTAGGTAAGAATACTTCATTGATATGTTCTTCAGAATCATAATAATCGTGGCTATCGCAGGTCAAACCTCCTAAAACCACCCTTTGATAATCGTTGTTCCATTTGTTCACGGGCAACATTAAAAACTTTTCACCAATACCCCAGGTATCGGGTAAAGTGGTAATGAATGAGGAATCAATCATATACCAACACTCTCTGTCATTTTGTTTTTTCTGAGCTAATACTTTGTAAATATGAGCCATACTCTCGCCTACTGTAAAACTTCCAAATTCAGTATAAATATTAGGCATAGGTACTTTTGCTTTTTTACAAGCTTTTTTAATATTGGAAACAATTTCATTAATCATAAACTGATAATCATATTCAAAGCCCAATGAATGTTTTATGGGAAACCCTCCCCCAATATTAATAGAATCTAATTCTGGACAAATTTTCTTAAGCTGACAATATAAGTTGATGATTTTGTTTAACTCCGACCAGTAATAAATATCGTCTTTGATCCCTTTATTCAAGAAAATATGTAACATTTTTAATTGAAACTTATCTTCATAGCCCTCTATTTCATCTACATAAAATTCTAAAATATCCTTTGCTCTAATTCCTAAACGAGAAGTATAAAAAGGAAAGCTTGGTTCTTCCTCTGAGGCCACTCTTATTCCTAATTTGAAAGGCTCTTTAACATTTCTTTTATAAAATTGTAGTTCTTCTTTATTATCTAAAATGGGAATTACATTTTTAAATCCTGAATTAATGAGTTTAGAAATTCTACTTGTATATAATTTCTGCTTGTATCCATTACAAATAATAGAAATTTCTTTATTTATCTTTCTTCTTTTATACAATTGATTAATAATATCTATATCATACGCAAAAGAAGTTTCTAAATGAACATTGTGCGCTAATGCCTCTTCTACTACAAAAGAAAAGTGCGAACTTTTGGTGCAATAACAATAAAAATAATCACCTTCATATTTATGTTTTTTGAAGGCAGTAGCAAACATTTTTTTTGCCTTTTTTATTTGCATCCCAATTTTAGGTAAGTAAGTTAACTTTAAGGGAGTGCCGTGTTTTTCAATGAGTGATTTTAAATCAAGTCCATTAAATTCTAAATAACCCTTTTCATCTACTTCAAAACCTTCTTGAGGAAAATGAAAAGTTTGATTAACCAACGAGGTGTAGGTATTGTTCATTTTTAAATTAGGTTAGTTGTAATTTTTAGAGAACAAAAATAGTCCTTTGAAGGGAAATTAGAGTTGAAAATTTTACAGAAGGAGGGAAAAAACAAAAAGCCCAACCTCGATAAAATCGGGCTGGGCTTCTATAAATTTTTAGCCACAATGGCTCAACGACCAAACTATTTTACAGATTGAATCAAAGCTTTGAAGCTAGCTGGCTCATTCATTGCTAAATCGGCTAGTACTTTTCTATTTAAGTCTGCTCCTTTTTTTGACAAAAGGTTCATAAATTGACTATAAGTAAGACCCTCTTCACGAACGGCTGCATTAATACGAGCAATCCATAAAGTACGGTACTCACGCTTTTTTAACTTACGACCTACATAACTGTAAGTCAAACCTTTTTCTAAAACATTCTTGGCTACGGTATAGACATTTTTACGCTTACCATAAAAACCTTTGGCTTGGTCTAAAACTTTTTTTCTTCTTGCTCTAGATGCAACGGCATTTTTTGAACGTGGCATAATTAGTATTTTTTTTGAACCCTTTTATTCAATAGTAAAAAGATGAATAAAGGGACTCGATGAATGAATGGGTGAATTATCCTTTAAACTTTTATCCTTTTAATCTTAATAGGCGTAAAACAAAGTCTTTGTTTGTAGAACCAACAAGACCTTTTTGTCTCATAGCTCTTTTACGCTTGGTAGATTTCTTAGTAAGAATATGTCTTTTGAAGGCTTTTTGGAAGGTGATTTCACCAGTTCCAGTAACTTTAAAACGCTTTTTTGCGCTCGAGTTAGTTTTAACTTTTGGCATTATATAATCTTTACGATTACTCCCTACTGGCGGCACTACTCAGGCAGCGCACTTGTTGAGCCTTGTGGGAAATGGAGGGCGAAGTTAAGCCCAAATGCTGAGATGACAAAAAAATGAGCTATCTATATTAAAGATAGCTCAAAAAATATATTGAAAATCAATACTTTAAAAAGAGGAAGAGAGGGTTAAGAGTTTGATTTCTTTTTTCCCATTGATTTGGGTTGGAAGATGGCAAACATTCTTTTACCTTCTAATTTAGGCATACTTTCCAAAGAACCTATTTCAGCTAATCGCTCTGCAAATTTTAATAAAAGTAATTGACCTCTGTCTTGGAACATAATAGCTCTTCCCTTGAATTGGACATAGGCCTTCACTTTGTTGCCGTCTTGTAAAAACTTTTCTGCGTGTTTGGCTTTAAAATCGAAATCGTGATCATCGGTGCCGGGTGTAAAACGAATCTCTTTAATCTCTGATTGTTTAGAGTTCGCCTTCATTTCTTTTTCCTTGCGCTTTTTCTCGTACAAGAACTTCTTATAATCTATGATTTTACATACAGGAGGATCGGCAGTAGGAGAAATCTCAACTAGATCCAAACCTTGTTCTGCAGCTAATTTCAAAGCTTCTTGAGTGCTATAAACACCTACTTTTATATTATCCCCTACCAATCTAATTTGTGGAACACGAATGCGATCATTAATGCGATGCTCTGGTTCTTGTTGTTTTTGAAACCTTGGGTTTAATCTGGGTCCTCTGTTCGGTAATGCCATTCAGTAATGAAACTTTGTTAATTTTTGTAAAGATAGTTAATGTTATGATACGGGGGCTAATCTTTCTTTGATTTCTTCAAGCACTTGTTGCAGGAAAATATTTTTGTCTAACATTCCCAAATCTCCTTTTCCTTGGCGCCTCACAGATAATTTGTTTTCAGCAACTTCCTTCTCCCCAATGACCAACATATAAGGCACTTTCATCATTTCAGTATCTCTAATTTTCTTCCCAATTTTTTCATTTCTATCATCTATTTCTACCCTTACGCCCGCTTTTTTAAATGCAGCTAATACTTCGGTTGCATAAGGCATAAACTTTTCACTAATAGGTAATATTTTTACTTGCATAGGAGCTAACCAAACTGGAAACTTTCCTGCATAATGTTCTAACAAAAATCCAATAAAACGCTCGTGTGTTCCCAAAGGAGCACGATGTATAATTAAAGGCGTCTCAGGTTCATTGTCTTTATTAGTGAAATTTAAATTGAATCTTTTTCCTTGCGCAAAATCAACTTGATTGGTAGCCAATGTAAATTCTCTTCCAATGATACTCCAAATTTGCACATCAATTTTAGGCCCATAGAAAGCACCTTCATCCTGCACTTCAATAAAAGGAGTACCAGTTTCAATAAGTACTTCTCGAACCATTGCTTCTGTTTCTAACCAAAGCTGCGGTTCATTGATATATTTTTGTCCTAATTTTTTTGGATCGTGCAAACTTAAACGCATCACATATTTATCAATTCCAAAAATTTTGAAATATTTTAAGTACATATCATTTACCGCTCTAAATTCTTGGGCAAATTGATCTTTGGTACAATAAATATGTGCATCGTTCATATGCAAACAGCGCACTCTCATAAGTCCAAACAATTCACCGCTTTGTTCGTATCTATAACAAGTGCCATATTCCGCTAATCGAAGAGGCATCTCTTTATAACTCTTAGGTTCTGCATCAAAAATTTTATGATGATGCGGACAGTTCATTGCTTTTAAATAATATTTGGTTCCATCTAATTCCATAGGTGGAAACATACTCTCTTGGTAATAAGGCAAATGACCGCTCTTGATATACATACTTTCCTTGGCTATATGTGGTGTCACCACTCGCTTGTAGCCAGCTTCCTGCTCTGTCTGTTTGGCTAAATTTTCTAATTCTTCTATGATAATAGTTCCATTAGGCATCCACAATGGAAGACCAGATCCTACATCATCATCCATAGTATAAATACCTAATTCTTTACCAAGTTTACGGTGATCTCTTTTCTTTGCTTCTTCTAATAACAACAAATATTCATCCAACTCTTTTTGATTTGGGAAAGTAATACCATACACACGAGTTAACATTTTGTTTTTTTCATCCCCTTTCCAAAAAGCACCCGCTATATTGGTAATTTTTATTGCTTTAATAAAACCAGTATTGGGAATATGAGGCCCTCTACATAAATCGGTGAAAGCCCCTTGTGTATAAAAAGTAATAGACCCATCCTCTAATCCCGATAATAAATCTAATTTGTATTCATCTTTTTTCTCTGTAAAATAAGCAATGGCTTCTGCCTTTGACATTTCTTTACGGATATAGGCATTGGCTTGTTTGGCTAATTCATTCATCTTTTTTTCAAGCGACAACACATCTTCTTCTCTAATCGTTTTATCACCTAAATCAATATCATAATAAAATCCTTTTTCCAAAGCAGGTCCCACCCAAAATTTGGCACCAGGAAATTGCATTTCCACCGCTTCTGCTAATAAATGAGCAGAGGAATGCCAAAAGGTATTTTTACCCTCGGCATCGTCCCAGGTTAATAATTTTAAGCTAGCATCTTCGTTAATAGCTCGAGTAGCATCATAAACTTCCCCATTGACAGAAGCAGCTAATACTTTTTTCGCCAATCCCTCACTAATAGATTTAGCAATACCTAAGGCAGTAATCCCCTTCTCATAAGAACGAACTGCACCATCTGGAAATTGAATTTGAACCATATAATAATCAGTAAAATATGTCTGCAAAGCTAAGAAATGCGGTTCATATTTTATACATAGCTTTGTAATATGCGCACTCTATTTTATCTGCTATTAACCATATCCATACCCAGCTTAACTATGGGACAGGAACTTACCGGCAAATGGAAAGGTTATTTTACGCCCAGTAATGAGTTGGAAGGTAAATTAGTGAGCTATGAAATAGATATTAAAGAGCTACCCGACCATAGCTTAAGTGCAAAAACCTTCTCTGTTATATCAAATAATTTTACGGCTGTGGCATTTGCAACAGGGATGTACGCTGCCAATACTCAACAAGTAAGCATCACAGAAACTCGATTTGATAAAATTAAACTAATGGGAAATTTTCAAGCCTGTTTAATGACTAACTTTTTAAATTATAAAGTCATTAGAGGTAGAGAAATTTTAGAAGGCACTTACACAGCCAAAAATGAAACCTTGGGTAATGACTGCGGCGCTGGAAAAGTATACTTAGAAAAAGAAGGCCCCATAGTCAAAGAATTTAATGCAAGCAGTGTTAAACCAAAAAATAATGTTTCTATAACTAAGGAAACTCCTATTAAAAAGCAAAATAACCCCATTAAAGAAATTGTAAACCAAAAAAATAAACCAGTTACTGCACAAAAAAAATTCGATAAAAAAACATTGCCCCCTACTGTACAAAATACTGCCTCTATAAATAAAACAAATAGTAGCACTTTACAAAATACTAATACAGTTAATAATAATGAGGTTGATAAAATTAATGAGAATAGTAAAGCAACTTCAGTAATAGAAAATAATAGCAATAGTATTAATAATAGTAATAATAATAGTGGTAGCAGTAATATTAGCAGTAGTAACAATGTAAATAAAAACGCAGGACAAATTTTACCCTGGGTATTGGTGGGTAGAGAAAATAAATTAGTAAAGCGAGTTTTTGTAAGCGGGCCCACTATTAGCATAGATTTATACGATAATGGTACTATTGATAATGATACTATTATGATTTATGATAATAAAAAATTACTCCTTGATAATAGACGCTTAAGTTATAAGAGCACTCATTTTGAAGTGAATTTTTCTAATGAATCGAGTGTACACGAAATTATTATTGTGGCACAAAATTTAGGATTGGTGCCACCCAACACCGCTTTAATGGTAGTAAAAGACGGAAGCAATAGACAAGAGATTTATATTACTTCTACTTTAAGCGTAAATGCTATGATTGTATTTGAACAGAAAAAACAAAACCCTTAAAGTAACATTCAAAGGTTTTCATTTCATTTTTAACAGCGGCTTCTACAATAAAATATTGGAGCTATGGTTCTTGTAAAAACTGATAGGCAAGAATTTCAGTTTTATTTTTAAAATGATAAGGATCTGTAGATTTTTTATTCCATCCAAACCAAATAAGTCCATCTTCAAAATTCTCATCTTCCACAGAAAATATATAAATACTTTTCTCTTTAAAACCAGTCATTGCTAACAAATTCAATAATTGTATTGACACCATATGTGTGGCCATATGTAGGGACTCACTTCTGGGTTCTGCAAGCAAAGCTCTCAACTCTGCATTTATATTGGTTAAAGAATTTTTCACTAGTTCATTGAGGGAATTATCTTTAAAACTAATGGCTGTTGTAGGAAAAGAATCGGTTAATTGAACTAAATTTTTAGTGGCTGTCCCAATATAATTGGTATCATTAGAAGCTACCCCTTTGAGTAATTCTTGATATTGCATTAATAAGGGCATACAAGCTTGATCGAAATTGGATTGATTGTTTTGAGGCTTAAAATTCCATAGTTCCTGATTTTGTTCTACATTTTTTTGTGGGCTACATTGAAACAGTAATAATGCGAAACATATATATAAATAGAATTTCATACCTAGTTTTTTTCAAATTTAAGCATAATTAAAGTCAACAACTTGCTAACTTTGCACTCTGAATTAAAAAACTATGCTAATAGGTTTACAAAATGTAACATTTGAATATGGGGCCAGGGTCATCGTAGAAGAGGCGAATTGGTCAATTCAACCAGGAGAACGCATTGGTTTAATTGGATATAATGGTACAGGAAAATCTACCTTATTAAAGATATTGGTGGGTCAATTAACTCCCAGTAAAGGAACTGTTGAAAAAGGAAGAGACACTACCCTGGGTTATTTACATCAAGATCTATTAAGTTTTGATACCAATGAATCAATTACTGAAGTAGCTTTGGGTGCATTTGAAAGGGTGCGTGAATTAGAAAAAGAAGTTGAAAAATTGGGACAAGCTTTAGAAGCAAATGCTGAGGACAACGATTTACTCATTCAATACACCGATGCCTTACACGAAATAGATTTATTGGATGGCTACAATATTCATCATAAAGCGGAAGAAGTATTACACGGTCTAGGATTTGCCATTAAAGATTTAAACCGCCCTTATAAAGAATTTAGTGGAGGATGGAGAATGCGCGTTTTATTAGCCAAAATGATTTTACAACAACCAGATGTACTATTATTGGATGAACCTACTAACCACTTGGATTTGCCTAGCATAGAATGGTTAGAAAAATATTTATTGCACTATAAAGGAAGTGTGGTTATAGTAAGTCACGATAAATATTTTTTAAATAAAATGGTAAACAAAATTGTTGAAGTTTACCAACAACAATTACATTTTTACACCGGCGATTATGAACATTATGAAATTGAAAAAGAACAAAGAATAGAAATTCAACAACGCGCTTTTGAAAATCAACAAGACTATATCAAACAACAAGAAAGATTTATTGAAAGATTTAAAGCCAAAGCTTCTAAAGCAGCTCAGGCGCAGTCTATTCAAAAAAGGTTAGACAAATTAGAAGTCATTGAAGATGTGAAAATAGAAAGACCCAATATAAGAATCAACTTTGCCATAGATAAAACGCCCGGTAAAGTATTAGTAGATTTAAAAGGAATACATAAAAGTTTCCCTAATGTTCAAATATTGAATAATGCATTTGCTGAAATTGAAAGAGGAGATAAAATTGCACTCATTGGCGCCAATGGTAAAGGAAAATCAACTCTATTAAGAATTGTAGCGGGTATGGAAAAATTTGAAGGAGAAAGAGTTTGGGGGCATAATGTAGAAGAAAGTTTTTATGCACAACATCAACTAGAATCATTGAACCTTAGCAATACTATATTAAAAGAAGTGCAAGAATGTGGCTCCAAACATACAGAGTTAGAATTGCGGGCTCTATTAGGTTGCTTTTTATTCGGAGGTGATGATATTGATAAAAAAATTAAAATACTTAGTGGTGGAGAAAAAGCAAGAGTGGCGCTCACCAAAACTATTATTAGTAAAGCTAATTTCTTAATGTTAGATGAACCTACCAACCACTTAGATATGTTAACCGTTGAATTGTTAGCAGAGGCCCTCACCAAATATGATGGCTCCATTATTTTAGTAAGTCACGACCGTTATTTTATTTCAAAAACAGCCAATAAAATTTGGGAAATTGAAGATGAAAAAATTATAGAATTCAAAGGTAATTATAACGAGTGGGTAGCTTGGAAAGAAAGAATGGCAAAACAAAAAGCACCCCAAATTCAAACTACAAAAGAAACGACCCCACCTCTCAACAAAAAACCAATTTCAATAGATACACAGAAGCAAATTCAAAAACTTCAAAAAGCCATTGCTCAATTGGAAAAGAATATAGAAACTTTGATGGCTGAAAAAGCCGCTATTGAAATTGAAATGTCTAATCCAGCCATTTATACCGATCCCATTAAAATGAAATCAATAGAAAAAAGCTACCACGATAAAAATGCACTCATCACTTCAATGAACAAAGAATACGAAATAGCTTTTAACGATTTATTATCTATTGAAACTAAATAAAGTTCAAATGGCTCTTGTAATATATTGATAATAGAGCTTTTATAATTTGAATTACTCACATTAATAACAGGCGTTAGCTACTTAAATCTGTTCAGAATTTGAATGGAAAATTGGGCTCAAATGATTAAATTTGTAACTCGATTTCGTTTTTAGAGTATTGATTGGCTATTGTAAATCAATACATTAATGATCAATTCAAAAATATGTCTGCTAAAAAAGTAAGCAAAATTGCAGTTTTAACATCAGGCGGAGATGCCCCCGGAATGAATGCAGCTATTAGAGCTGTTGTTAGAACTGGTCTTTATCACGGGCTTAAAGTGTATGGAGTTTCAAGAGGTTATAATGGTATGATTGAGGATGATATTGTCGAAATGCAATCAAAATCGGTAGGTAATATTATTCAAAGAGGTGGTACCATTTTAAAAACAGCTAGAAGTGCGGCATTTTTTGAAACCGAGGGAAGAAAAATAGCCTATGAAAACTTAAAGAAAAGAGGGATTGATGGTATGGTAGTCATTGGAGGCGATGGAAGTTTTAAAGGCGCCCAAAAATTTAGTAATGAATTTGATATTCCTTGTATTGGTATACCAGGAACCATTGATAAAGATATTGCAGGAAGTGATTTTACTATTGGTTTTGATACCGCAGTAAATACTGCAGTAGAAGCCATCGATAAAATTAGAGACACTGCCGACGCCCACGATCGATTATTTGTGGTAGAAGTAATGGGTAGAGACGCTGGATATATTGCACTACACAGTGGGATAGCTACGGGTGCTGAAAATATATTAATTCCAGAATCTAAAACAGATATGGGAGCAATGATAAAGTCTCTCACTGAAAAAGAGAAGAGAAAAAAATTAGTGAATTTAATTGTAGTAGCTGAAGGAGATGAATTTGGCGGAGGTACACAGGTGGGCAATTACTTAAAAGAAAAATTACCCAATGCAGATATTCGCGTTTGTATCTTAGGACATATTCAAAGAGGTGGCTCCCCTAGTTGTTTGGATCGCTTAATTGCTAGCAGAATGGGTTACCACGCAGTTGAATGCTTAATCAATGGAACGCATAATGTGATGGTGGGTATTGAAGATAATAAAATGAAATATACCCCACTAGATAATGCGGTTAAAGCAAAACAAAAAATTTCTGATGAATGGCTTAGGATTGTCAAAATTTTAGCTAGTTAGAAAAAGTATATATCTAAAAACAAGAAATAATAACCCCTAAAGTAAAATGAGTAAAAACGAATTTAAACCCTCACATCACAGAACTAAAATTGTTGCCACGGTAGGCCCTGCTTCTGAATCCTATGACCAATTAAAGAAACTAGTAATGGCGGGCGTGAATGTTTTTCGTTTAAATTTTTCTCACGGTTCACACGAGGATAAGAAAAAAATTATTGATAACATTAGAAGTATCAATGATGAAATAGGATGTAATGTTGCCATACTGGGAGATTTACAAGGTCCCAAATTAAGAGTGGGTGAAATTGAAAATAATAGATTAGAAGTTAAAGAAGGTGATATTCTCACATTTTCCAATGAGAAATGTGTTGGCACGATGAAAAAAATATATGTATCTTATCCTAATTTGGCTGCAGATGTGGTGGTAGGTAATTTAATTATGGTTGATGATGGTAAAATTGAAGTGAAAGTACATAGCATAGAAAAAAATGGTGATGTAAAAGTAAAAGTTACACTAGGCGGTATTATCTCTTCCAAAAAAGGTATCAATTTACCTGACACCAAAATTTCCTTACCTGCGCTTACTGAAAAAGATTTAGAAGATGTAGCATTTATTATCAAAGAAAAATTAGATTGGGTGGCTTTGAGTTTTGTTAAAAGAGTAGCAGATATTGAAATGCTTAGAACCATTTTAACGCAACATAAGAGTAAAGCGAAAGTCATTGCCAAAATTGAAATGCCTGAAGCTTTAACTAATATTAGAGATATTATCAATAGCAGCGACGCTATTATGATTGCTCGTGGAGACTTAGGTGTTGAACTTCCCGTGGAAAAAATTCCATTAATTCAAAAAGAATTAATTAGAAAATGTTTACATCGTGCTAAACCCGTTATTGTGGCTACGCAAATGATGGAAAGTATGATGGATAGAGTGAAACCCAATCGTAGTGAAATTACCGATGTTGCCAATGCTGTTATAGAAGGTGCTGATGCCGTTATGTTAAGCGGAGAAACTGCCACAGGTCAATTTCCTGTACTTGTGATTGAAACAATGCGTAAAATAATTACAGAAGTTGAAGAACACGGATATAAATATAACCGTTCTGAAGACTTAAAACCTCAACCTCACTCTCCTTCCTTCATTAGTGATGCACTTTGTTATAGCGGTTGTCAATTATCTGATGATAGTAACGCACAAGCATTAGTGGGAATGACGCAAAGTGGCTATACAGCATTTATGCTTAGCAGCTTTAGACCTAAATCTCCTTTATTTATTTTCACTAAAGAAAAAAGCTTAGTGAATCAGTTAAGTTTAAGCTGGGGCGTGAAGGCTTTTTATTATAATAAAGAAGAAAGTTTAGATAGCATTATCAAAGATCAAATAAAAATTTTAAAGAAAAACGGCTTTGTAAAAGAAGATGATATAGTGGTTAATACAGGAAGCACTCCTGTTCATTTACACTTACCCACCAATATGATCAAAATTTCTAAAGTAGAATAATTAAATTATTTTTTTATGCTAGAATCTTTTGAGAAAATTCCAGTTCAAATTTATAAAAATCCCACGGAAGGATCTAATGCAGTGGCAGCTCAAATTGCAGCATTAATTAAAGAAAAACAAGCAAAAAAACTTCCCTGTGTTTTAGGAATGGCAACAGGTACCACGCCTATTTTATTATACAAAGAATTGGTAAGATTGCATAAAGAAGAAGGCTTGAGCTTTAAAAATGTTATTACCATTAATTTAGATGAATACTACCCCATTGCAAAAGAAGCGTATCAGAGTTATTGGAGCTTTATGCACAGACATTTATTTGATTTAGTAGATATTGATCCTAAAAATATTCATTTACCTAATGGAGAGTGGCCCAAAGAAAACTTAAAAGAAAATTGTGTCGCTTACGAACAAACCATTGAAAAAACCGGAGGTATTGATTTACAAATATTAGGTATTGGAAAGAATGGACATATTGGATTTAATGAACCTGGTTCAAGCTTTTATTCAAAAACCAGAGCAGTTCACTTAGATCAACAAACAAGAATTGCCAATACTTATGAATTCCACGATCTAAATAAAGTTCCTAAACAAGCTATCACTGTGGGTATAAGCAGCATTATGAAAGCTAAAAAAATTATCTTATTAGCTTGGGGTGATAAAGCTTCTATTGTAGCTCAATCTATAGAAGGAGATGTGACAGAAAAAATTCCTGCTAGTGTTTTACAAAACCACGATGATTGCACTTTTGTCATAGATGAATTAGCAGCTGCTGACCTTACTAGAAATAAAGCCCCTTGGCTAACAGGCTCTAATGAATGGACACCTCAAATGATTAAAAGGGCTGTTATTAGTTTAGCTTTAAAATTAGGTAAAACCGTACTTAGTTTAACTGCCAACGATTATAAAGAAAATAGCTTATCAGATTTATTAGTCTTAAAAGAATCTGTATACGATATCAACTTGCAAGTTTTTTATATGTTGCGAGATACCCTTACTGGTTGGCCAGGTGGTAAACCTAATGCAGTCATACCAGCACATCCAGAACGCAGTGCTCCCCACCCTAAAAAAGTTTTAATTTTTTCTCCTCACCCCGATGATGATATTATTAGTATGGGGGGAACTTTTATGCGCTTGCAAGAACAGGGACACGATGTACACGTGGCCTATCAAACAAGTGGTAATATTGCCGTCACAGATGAATTTGTTACTCGGTTTTTAGATTTTGCTGTTGGATTTGAAGAGTTATTTGGTATTGACAATAAAAAAAGTCAAGAAATTTTATCACAGGCTCGTACATTTTTAGCTGAAAAGCAATCAACACATTTAGATACTGCTGAAATTAGAGCCATTAAAGGATTAATTAGAAGATGTGAAGCCAAAGCTACTTGTAGGTATGTTGGTTTAAAAGATAGTAATTATCATTTCCTCGACCTTCCTTTTTACGAAACAGGAGCGATAGATAAAAAACCTATGAGTGAAATAGATATCAGAATTACAATGGATCTATTAAAAGAATTAAAACCTCATCAAGTGTATTGTGCAGGAGATTTAGCTGACCCCCACGGTACACACAAAGTATGTTTAGAAATAATTTTTGAAAGTTTACGCCGATTAAAAGCTTCAGGCGAATCTTGGGTCAAAGATTGTTGGGTTTGGTTATATAAAGGTGCTTGGCAAGAGTGGGATGTTTCTGAAATTGAAATGGCTGTACCTATGAGCCCTGACCAAGTATTAAAAAAGAGATTTGGAATATTCATTCATCAATCACAAAAAGACAGTGTGCCCTTCCAAGGTACAGACGCTAGGGAATTCTGGCAAAGAGCTGAAATTAGAAACGCACATACCGCCGATTTATACGCTAAATTAGGATTAACCAAATACGCTGCTATAGAGGCATTTGTGAGATGGCATTACTAATAACTAGAACTCAATTATAGGTTTTAATTGGGGAAAATTGGATTTTGAAGTATATTTGCAACCCCTTTCAATAGGGAAATGGCTGCGTAGCTCAACTGAATAGAGCATTTGACTACGGATCAAAAGGTTTTAGGTTTGAATCCTAACGCGGTCACCAAGCCTTCTCAAATTCGAGAAGGCTTTTTTTATTGGCCTATTTTATTTGGAATATTTATTGAAAAATTGAGCTAGACTTTTTAGTCAAATAAGCTTTTCAAATTTTCAGAATGTCTTCTACCTAAAGAAGTTGACAGTGTAAATTCAATAGTTTTAGGTCTTAAATTAGCAGAAGTAAGGCTATTGCTATAAATATCATAAGTAAGTCCGAGTTTATATCTATTATACATTAAGCCTACATAAGGAATGAGCGCATCTTTGTTTCTATAAAAACAACCAAAATATGCTCTATTCATCTCATTATTTAGTGGCACTCCCACTGCCGCTCCTGCATAAAAATATTCTCTTTCCAATCTATTTTCATAGTCGGCGTGTATTAAAATAGTTTTATTGCTTTCTAATTGATATTCCCAATTGAACAAAGAAGATAATTGAAAATTCTGTGTTTCATTGGCAGCAAGAATGGTATTGGATGTTCTATTCAATAAGAATTCGCTAGCCCCTAATTGGAAAAAACTTTTTTCACTTTGATAGCCAAACATAAAACCCGCATTGGTAGTATATTTCGTTGGATATTTACTAATGGATTCTAAACTAGAGGGAACAAATAGTCTACCAGAATAATATTGATCTCCAAAACTTAATAAAGACGCATCTATGGTTCTGGTGACTATAGAATATCCAATACCCAAAGCAAAATAAGTGGATTGTTTTTCATTAAAAAAAATACGATAAGCCAAACTATTAGTAATTGAATTGGTTTGCAAAACCCCATTTAAAACTTTTTCTGAAATACCTTGAATACCATAACCAAAATTATTAAAGGGATTTTCTTGAGTTTTGAACAAACCAAAATCTAAGGCCACCCCAGCAGTATTAAAGGGGTCTCCCACTCCAGCATATTGTGTTCTAAAAAAACTTTGAAATCTATCATTCATACCAAAACCTACTGAAGCTGGATTGAAGTATTGAGTAGACATAAAACCCTGAGAATTATAGGGAGTTTGTCCTACTACTTTAATGTTTAAAAAAAAAGTACAGATAAAAACTATATATAATAATTTTTTTTGCATTTATCTTATTAAAATAAAGGAACCAGTTTTAGAAACGGGTTCGTCCTTATAGGTTATATAGCTTATCAAATAAGTATAGGCATCCATTTCCTGTGGAACACCATTTAACATTCCATCCCAGCCCTGATTCAAATTATTGGTTTGAAATACCAAATTACCCCATCGATTGAATATTTTAAGAAAATGAAATGTTTTTATTCCAGCGCCGTATTCAATTTTTAAAATATCATTCAAATTATCTCCATTGGGTGTAAATGCTTTGGGAATATTGACTGCTACAACATCGGAAACATCCATTTTATAAATATCATCTACTTTACAAGCCGTTAAAACTTCTGTTCTTGTTAAAGTATAATCAATTGATTTATTACTTCTGAATAAGGGGTGCTCAATGTAGGCATTACTCAAATAGGTAGCAGGCTTCCATTCAAACTGAGTGTAACCAGGATCTTTTCTTAAAGGAGTAAGCACTGTATCAATATCGGCTAAAACAAATAAAGTAAAAGTGGTGGGAGAAACCGGCAAAACTACTTTCACTGAATCTCCTTGTAAAAATTGTTCATATTTGGGACAATAATCATTGGTAATAGCTAATTTAACTACATAGGACCCCACTGCTGCATAAGAATGGCTAATAGCTTTTGCTTTATCGAAGGTTTGTAGGTCGCCAAAATCCCATTTAAAATGAATATTATTAGCCTCTTCAGCATTGGTATTAAGTTGCAGTGGTGTATTAATACAAATAGCTGGATTATAACTTAATGTATATTTTGGAATGACTAATTTTTTAATAAAAATAGAATCAGACAAAAGTGAATTACAATAACCATCATTAACTTTTAATTGGTAAAATCCATTCAAATTTGTTGAAAAAGTATCAATGGTACTTGAATAAACGGGTGTTTTATTAAAGATCCAGGTAAATAAATATTGACCCTCGCCTACTAATGTAATGGGATCCTCATTACATATTACAGTATCTTTTGCTTTTAGTATAGCAGTAGGAATTGCTCTTATCTCCAGAACTTTTAAATTATCATAATCATAACTACATTGCTTAATATCTTTTGCAGTAACTGCAATTTTTACAGTACCTGCACTTGCCCCATATAAAATATTATTAGTAAAAATACCAGCTGTATTATCAGTTTTCCATTCATAAGTAAAAGGGGGTGTTCCTCCTTGCATCGATGCATTGAAGGAAAGTGTATCATACAAACAAGCATATTCTTTAAATGAAGTAATTGATATTCCAGTGGGCGGAGGTACAATAGTGATAGAACTAACAGTATCATCAACACAAATACCCCCAGAATAAACCATCAACTTAATACTAAAATTCATTTTACCTGGATAAACAAAATTTTTGTACAAATGCTTATAAGATTTATCAAAATTTGGATTTTCATCTATGGTGGAATCCAATTTATTTCTATCATAATCCCAGAAAACTATGAGTTTTGTAATTTTACCAATATCCACCGTAGACTTATTCAAAATTTCAACTTCTTTATTAGAACATAAAGCTGTATCGTTGACTACTTTAAAAATAGCATTAGGAATGGTACCATTCACAGTAAATTGGACTGTATCTGAAGCTACACAACCTGCCTTACTTGTAACTTCTAAAATAACAGTATAATCTCCTGTATTGAGGTATTTATGTTTAGGATTTGCAATGGTATCTGTATTAGGAACAGTGGTATTTGAAGGGTCTCCAAAATTCCATTTATACTTAAAATTATTTGATTGATCTGCTATAGTTGTAGTATCTCTAAATTGTGCATAAGGGTCTAATAAACAAATTTCAGGTAAGATAAAGCCCACCTGTGGAATGGGATTATTTTTGATAATTTGTGTTTGTTTCACCAAACATCCATTTTCTGTCACTAGTGTTAAAGTAACTGAATAATTTCTTAAAGAATCAAAGGAATGTACCGCCGTTCTATTCGAAATATCTACCGTATCCACTTTAGAATAATCTCCAAAATCCCAGGCTAATCTTTTTAAAATAGAACTTCCTCTAGCACTAGACAAATCGGTAAAAGTGATATCTTGTTTTTGACACCTTAATGTTGAAATACTAAAATTTATTTTGGGTAAACTATCAATTAAAATTTCGTTGGTAAGCGTATCACTAATACACCCTACATCGTTGATGACAAAGTATTTGATGACAAATTTTCCATCTCGATTCGGTAAAAATTTAAAAATCTTAGCGTTGCCTTGTACTCCTCCTTCCACATTCCATATATAAGAACTTAAAATTCTATCCTCCGGCGCTAATAGGGTATTATCTTTTAAAATAATGCTATCGGAAATACAATTAGTAGTTATAATACTATTATTCACCTTGGGTTTATCTGTAACAGTTAAATCAAAATTTAATTGTTGTTCACCGCTACATCCATCTGCTGTGGGATTATTTGCTATTACTTGAATATTATAGGTTCCTAAGGAATCATATTTTAATTTTGTTTTTAAAGTATACTTATATATTAATTTACCAGTAACGGCAATGTAGGAAGTATCTGCACTGGGAGCATTATCAATGATGGTATCATAATTAGGAATAATCCATTTTAATGAAAGAGGCTGATAGGGCAAAGTAATAGAGGGTGTGAATATAGTTCCTTTACAAGTAATGGGTAGTTGAACTGTTGCAAACTTATTTTCAACTGTTAACTGTTGATTTAAATCTTTTACATTGGCTCCTGCATTGTATCCATAAGATTCTACATTACCAAATCCATAAGCAATACAAATAAATCCTGAATCACATACTATTCTGTGTGATGGCGAAGTGGCAGTTGAAGTAGTGACATCTTCTTGTATAAAAGAATAACCAGTGGATCCCATCACTATAGGCGTTGCTGTAGGTTTAGCTCCATCAATTTTTAAAGAACTAAAAGCATCTGTTTTATAAATAATATTTAAATAATGATTGGTAATATTCGTATTGGGAGGTGTTAAATCTCTTCGAGCCGACATTACTGTAATATCATTTAATGTTTGTTCTATGGGATTGAGTGCAATCATTTCCGGATCGCCCGCAGAAGATCCATCACAAGACATTGTAATAAAATATTGTAAAACTGAAATAGGTTTGTCAGAGTAAATATCTCTATAGGTATTATCTCCTGAGGTACTTATTTCATAGAATGAATTTTTAACTAATGTAGCCGTATTTAGTGCGGTACCGTTCACATATACTAAAGCAGTAGGGTCTTGCACTAAAATTCTGAATATATCGTATTTTCTATTTTTAGAAGGCGAGGTAAAATAATGTTTCCCCCAAGAGCTTGAGGGAAATAATTGTTGATACAAATTATCTCCACTACCTGCATTACTACAACCCATTGCTGTCCAAGTAGAACCACTGTATACAGCAATTTTTTTACAAGTTAATGTGGAAGTAGCCACAGACCTTATTTTGGTTCCTGTCAAATCTTCAAAACTTTGATACTGATACACATCTCCTTTATTTAAAATAGTATCAAATGTTACATTAGCTGGATGATGATTTAAGTAATCTGCATTAGTAGGAGTAATTTCCACTTTCGTACTATCTTCAGTAGCAATAATTTCAAATTCAGAATTTTTTTGTTGTTCTGCTCCATTACCTGTAGTGGGTACGATATTTCCTGTTGACTTGTAAGAAGCTACCACATATTCCCTACCTAATACTTTTGTAGGTAAAACCAAAGTCGATCCAGAACGAGCAGAATTTAATATATGAGAATACACTACCACAGGGTTATTACTGACAATATGTATACCCTTATTTTTACCAATTATTTCTAATTGACCAATATTATTACCTGCTAAATAGGCATCTGCATTACTGGGAGTTGTAGTGCTAGTTAACTGAACCACCGTTACTTGATTAGCAGTTACTGTAAAATTAGTAGTTTGACCATTCACTGAAACAGTACCACTGGTATTGACATTAGAAGTAATATACAATGCCATTCTAGAAGTTAAGCCATCGATATGACCACTATATACGACCCAAAAATCTGTACCTCTATTAGAGAGATCTTGACCAAAAACAAGTAGGCTTGAAAGGGAAAATAAAGATATTAAAAATATTTTATATATATTTAGTCGCATAGCTACTCTTAACAATTATTAAATATAAAGAATAAATCATTTTTTTGTTAACAATCAATGATTTAAGTTTATAGTACATAAAAAATTAATTTGAAAATTAGTTTCCTTTCGGTGGGTAAAGCGCACGAATCCTATATAAATGAGGGCGTTATTAATTTTACAAAAAGAATAGGTCATTACTACCCTGTTCATTGGCAATTAATAGCTCCTTCCAAACTCAAAGAACCCAGTCAAATTAAAAAAGCAGAAGCTGTTTCCATTCTAAAAACTATAGATGCTACTGATATACTTATTCTTTTAGATGAAACAGGGAAAATGTTAAGTTCTCCGCAACTAGCCCAATTCATTCAACAAAAAGCCAACCAAAGTGCACAAAATTTGGTGTTTTTAATTGGTGGGGCTTTTGGAGTGGATGCAACAGTAAAAAAAAGAGCACAATTTGTTTGGTCTTTATCAGATTTAGTATTTCCTCATATGTTGGTTCGATTAATTTTAGCAGAACAAGTGTATAGGGCTTGTAGTATTTTGGCTAATGAAAAATATCATCATCTCTAATTTTTTAAATCTATATTAATTTTTAAATGAGCATAACCTTATATATCACCATTATTACTATTGCCATTTCCATTGCTGCTATGTACAATTACGCACTTATGGAAAAATTAATTTTTCAACCCTATGCTGTACACCATTATAATCAGTGGTATCGTTTCATAAGTTCTGGCTTTATTCACGCCGATTATATTCATCTAGCATTTAATATGTTTTCCTTTTATATGTTTGGAGATTATATTGAACAATACTTTTCAATGATTTTTGGAAGAGCCGGCTCCACTATGTATATTATTTTATACATATCTTCTTTATGTATTTGCTTAATACCCACTTATCTTCAACATTATAAACAATATAACTATAATAGCTTAGGAGCTTCTGGTGCGGTTTCTGCTATTGTTTTTGTAGGTATCTTTTTACAACCCACTATGCAAATAGGATTTTTTATTATACCTCCCATTATTCCTGGATTTATATTTGGCCCCCTTTATTTAGGTTTAACTGCTTATTTAGCTAAAAGTGGACAGGGCGGAATTAACCATAGTGCCCATTTATGGGGATCTATTTATGGAGTGGTATTTTTAATTATTACCAGTTACTTTATGGGAAATTATAATGTACTTAGTGCTTTTGTGGAACAAATTAGGATTTATCTAAGGCACTAATAACTAAAATATTTTTTGTTGTTGGGGTAATTTTAAATCGGTCATCAATTCTATGGCCTACTACCCATAAAAGTTTATCTCCCATAGTTATTACACCAACTTTTTCTTTAAGGGCAGGACTTAATTTTTGAGCGCTTAAAAAATGATTTAATTTTTTCTTTTTACGAAGCCCCAAGGGATAAAAATAATCAGAGGGTTGCCAAGTTCTATAAATTAATGGCCATTCTAATTTATCAGCATCTAAATAAGCATATTGATTGGTTTTTTTAATTTCCCCAAGCTGCTGTGCTTCCTTTAATTCAAAATGCAAAATACCGCTATTTACCTGCAACTGCCCTTCTACCACGTGAATTATGATATGCTCCTGTGGTGTATTATTATCAATAATTTGAATGGCGTCATTATACTTAATAAAACGATGAGAAGCAGTGGCCATATAAGCTCCATTGCCAGCAGATAATAATTTATGTACTTCCCCAATTTGGGAAGGCTTAAAGCCATAATTTTTGATAAGACCCCAGGTATAGGTGAAATTTTGATTCACTTTTTTCCAATGCTTTATGGGAATAGTTAGTATTCCTTTTTGTACTCTACTACCCTTTTTCCAAAAATCGGCAACCGTAGCCTCTACAATAGTTTCAGACTCCTTCAATCTTTGAATAGTATCGTAAACATTATGTGTTATGTTAGGAACAATGGTTTGAAGGGTGGGCACTATTTTATGACGAAATAAATTGCGGGTATAATCGTCTTTGGCATTGGAACTATCTTCCACAAAATCTAAATGATGTGTTTTGGCAAATTCAATAATTTCCTCTTTAGCAAACGCTAGTAAAGGTCTCACCACAGAAAGGGCGTCTTCTCTTCTTTCAGGAATACCAGTTAAGCCGTGCAAACCAGTACCTCTTGCTAGTTGCATAAAAACTGTTTCTACTTGGTCATCTAAATGATGCGCGGTTAGTAAAATTTTTTTTACACTCGTATCATCGGATAATAAGGTACTAAACCAAGCATACCTCATTTCTCTGGCTGCTTCTTGAATACCCATTTTATAAGTTTGGGCATAAGTGGCAGTTTCAAATTTTTGAACCACTATGGGTAGAGAATGTTGTTGAGCAAATGCTTTTACAAAATTTTCATCTCGAGTACTTTCCTCAGCTCTTAATTGAAAATTAGCGTGGGCTAGTGTGAGGTGCGTCCCGGCTTGATGCATTAAATAAGAAAGTACGATACTATCTACGCCCCCACTTAGGGCTACTATAAAATGGGTTTTCTTTAATGAAAGTGTTGGAAAAGTCTTTTCCCAATGTCTGATAAAATTTTCGAGCGTTAACATTCCATCAGATTATTGATTATTTTTTTGCTCTTTAGCCCAAGTATCTTTTAATGTAACAGTTCTGTTAAAAATAAGACGATCAGAAGTGCTCTTAGTATCTAAGTAGAAATAACCTTTTCTTAAAAATTGAAAATGTGTTTTTTCATTATCATTTTTTACAGCAGGTTCTGCCCAAGCTGGAACACTGGCTAAAGATTTTTCATTGATATATTCTTTAAAATCACCTTGTGCTTGATCTACATTTTCTACTTTGAATAATCGATCATATTCATTTAAAACCACAGGAACTGCGTGTTTTGCACTAACCCAATGTAGGGTTCCTTTCACTTGAATTCCAGAGGTATCAGCACCACTTTTACTTTCTGGAATATAAGAGGCATATACGGTTTGTACTTGCCCTTGTGCATCTTTGTCAAAATTTTCACATTTAACAATATAAGCACTTTTTAATCTTACCATTAAACCTGGCCCCAATCTGAAATACTTTTTGGTGGGGTTTTCCATAAAATCTTCTCTTTGAATCCACAATTCTTTACTAAAAGGAATATTTCTCACTCCGCCTTGCTCCTCTTCAGGATTATTTTCAGACAAAAGTATTTCTTCCCCTTTGTCATAATTGGTAATAATTAATTTAATAGGATCACTCACCACCATTCTTCTTTGAGCAATTTTATTCAAATGTTCTCTCACACAAAATTCTAATAAACTAAAATCAATAATATTTTCTCTTTTAGCAATGCCAATTCTATCACAGAAATCTCTAATGCTCTGTGCCGTATAACCTCTGCGACGCATACCACTAATCGTGGGCATACGGGGATCATCCCAACTTTCCACAAAACCCTCTTGCACTAATTGTAATAATTTTCTTTTACTTAAGACAGTATAAGTTATATTCAATCTGGCAAATTCATATTGCTTAGAAGGAAAAATTCCTAATTGAGCAATACACCAATCATAAAGCGCTCTGTGTTCAGTAAATTCTAAAGTACAAATGGAATGAGTAATTTTTTCAATGGAATCGCTCTGACCGTGCGCAAAATCATACATTGGATAAATACACCATTTATCTTGTGTGCGATGATGATGCGCTCTTTTAATACGATACAAAATGGGATCTCTCAATATCATATTAGGACTGGCTAAATCTATTTTAGCTCTTAATACTTTAGAACCATCTTTGAATTTACCTAATTTCATTTGGGTAAATAATTCTAAATTTTCTTCAATGGATCTATTTCTAAATTCATTACCCTTGCCCGCAGCAGTGGGGGTTCCTTTTTGTAAAGCAATTTCTTCCGGACTACTATCATCCACATAAGCTAGCCCTTTTTCAATTAATTGAACAGCATACCCATAGAGTGTATCAAAATAATCTGATGCATAACATTCTTTCACCCAACGAAAGCCTAACCATTGTAAATCGGCTTTAATACTTTCTACATATTCAGTTTCTTCAGTAGCAGGATTTGTATCGTCAAATCTTAAATTAGTGCCGCCTCCAAAATGAGCAGACAATCCAAAATTTAAACAAATACTTTTAGCGTGGCCAATATGCAAATAACCATTAGGCTCAGGTGGAAATCGAGTGAGAATTTGATCATACTTACCCGATGCCAGATCCTGAGAAATAATTTCTTCAATAAAATTTAGATTTTTTGTCTCGCTCATTCTCATTTTTAGTAGGTGTAAAGATACAAAACCTACCTCAAACAGCTAACTAAATAGGTTAGGAAATACCTACCCTTTATAACCATAGAGTTTTTGTAATTCAATTACAATTTTCTCAATGTCTTTATCTTCCCCTTGGGGGTCGTATTGTTGTTTTAAACTACTACCAAAAACAAAGGCTACAGTTTGCCAAAAACCAGCATTAAAACCCCCTTTGTATTCTTTAATAATTTCATAGCAATTATTACCAGTTTCTCTATTAATTAATTTCATAAGCACTTTACCCTGATATACTGAGAGGCTTGTAACCTTATCGCCAAAATCTCTTTTCATTTCCTTTTCTCTGGACTTAATTATTTTTTTTCTTTGTCCTTCATCGCTAATGCCAGCTAATTGATTATTCACTTCAGTAATTATTTTACTAGCAGATTTTGCGTAAGGATAAGTCACATAAACTGCATTGCGAAGCCTCGTCCAATTTCTCCAATAATTTTTCCATTTTGCCGATTGAATGGCATACACTTCTACAGTAGGTAACCAAGATTGTGGTATGGTATCTCCTTCGGGTGTAATAAATGCCTCCACTCTAATAGTATCACGAGCACTAAACACAGGAGCTATTTCTTGCGCATAGGAATTTAAATAGCCTAAGCCGTACAATAGAAAAAATGATATTAGTAATACAGTTTTTTTCATATCCAAGAAAGCCATCTACTTAATAGATGTAAAATTAATACTCTTGATTAAGAAAAGTAACCTTTGAAGGTGGAGAATTTCTATTTTTTACGCCACTTTTAACTTTGACAACCTGCTCCAGGTAGCCAAGCCAAATCCAAAAGTCATAACAATGACCCCTAACCACAATATATTAATGAATGGAAATTCATAGGCTTTTAATGTAATTAAATTGGTTAAGGCTGCCGATTCTTTGACCCCTATCTCCAATGTACCCTTTTGTTGATCAATCACTTTATTAAAACTGAGTACTAAATTTTGAGCTTTGATGGTATCTAAATTTGATTGCAAACTCATTCCATTTAAAACAATACCCGGATGCGCTTCATAATGTAAACCCTCTTTTGAAGTAATGGCAAGTTGTAATTGTAATTCGTTCTCTCCCGCTGGCCTTTGTTTATTGGGATTTACCAATACCTTTTCTAGTTTAATATATCCATTACTATAAAAAATAGAGTCTCCGATGGCTAATTGAAAAGGTTTAAAACGAGTAGTATCTTCTTTAGAATTATCTTGAAAAGAAGTAACATAAACAAAAATGTCTTTGTTCCAATAATGTTTGGAAGAAGGATTGGCAGAAAATCCCTCCATCCCTTTATTATTTTTTAGTACATCGGGATATAAAAAGAAAGTTTCTTCCGTTTTTTTATTTTTAAATGCAAGTTCAAAATATCTTTTATCTAAATCCCCAAATGTATCGCGCACATAAGTCACCATAAATTTTCCCATATCGGTGGCAATGCCTTCAAACAATGTAATATTTTCTTTGGGGTTACCAGCAGGATTCTTTTTTGATTCCATTCGAAGTGGACTAATGCCAGTGGTATTCCAACTTAATACTGTTTTATTAGAGGATGAAATTAAAATTCCTAATAAAACCATTCCAAAACCTATATGTCCTATAGAAGCACCTGCCGATTTTAATTTTGATTTTTGAAGGGTTGTCCAATAAAAAATATTAGCCACCATAGTATAAACAGCAGCAAATAAGGCAACATAAATAGCCCCTTCAAAACCAATACCTTTTTCTTTAAATGCAACGCCAACAAAAATATAAATAAGGGCAGTGAGTAAAATTGTTACTAGTAAAGGCATTTTTAGTTTTTCTATTAAAAATGCTTTGGGTGTTCCTTTAAATTTTAAAAACTGACCTACCCCTGTTAACAACCCAATTATAATAGCCACAAATATTTGTACTTGATTATGTGCAAAAGCAACATCTTCAGGGGGTGCAATTTTTGTTCCGAATAATTTATTAAATACTGGAATAGAAGTAATAGAAATAATAACTACAGCTGATAAAAATAAAATAAGTGAGCCAATCAACATCCAAAATTCTCTACTATCAATAGCTTCTTCCTTCTGTGGTTCATTCATTTTATTCATTCTAGCAAAAAATAAAATGAAAAAAGGAATTACAAAAATTAACAAGAATCCTAATAATTGTGCATTCATTCCTAAATCGGTAAAAGCGTGCACCGATGTATCGCCCAATATGCCACTTCTTGTTAAAAAGGTAGAGTACAATACTAACAAGAAACTAATACCATAAAATAAGTAAGTAAGTTTTAAATTGGAACCCGTTTTTCTGTAAATAATACAAGTATGAATAGCAGCTACAAGGGTAAGCCAAGGAACTAAAGATGCATTTTCTACAGGATCCCAAGCCCAATACCCTCCAAAAGTTAAACTCTCATATGCCCAAGCAGCACCCATCATTATACCGAGTCCCAAAATACCTGCAGAGAAACTCGCCCAGGGTAATGTTTTATCCATTCCATCGTGCTTCATAGTCAATAACCCCACCACAGTGAAGCCAAAAGGAATGGTAGTAGAGGCAAATCCTAAAAATAAAATGGGAGGATGAATCACCATCCAATAATTCTGCAGTAATGTATTTAATCCTGTGCCATCTTTGATTAAGTGAACATAATCAGGTCTTGATAAAATGGGCCAATTCATTTCTTCTCTTAATAATAAGAAGGGACTCGATCCCAATTTCATATCAAAAATATATAAGCCCACTATCATTGTAGCTAAGCAAAATTGTACAAAATTTAAAACCATCATCACCCCAGCCATAGAGGAGCCCCATTTCTTTTTTGTAGCAAGCAAGACTAAACCTAAAACGCAGTGCCAAAAACTCCATAATAAAAAACTACCTTCTTGACCTTCCCAAAAACAACTTAATAAATATTCAAAAGGTAAGTTTTTATCGCTATGCATATAAGCATACTTATATTCAAATAAATGATTGGATATAATATAGAATAAAACTATAAAGCAACTAAACACTGCCAAAGACTCAATAATAAAAGCAATTTTTGCTAATTTTTCCCAAGCAGTTTGTACACTTATTTCTTTTGAAAAAAATGCTTTGGCAAATGAATAAGTAGCCACCAAAGAAGCTATTAAAGAAAGAATAGTTAAAAAATATCCTATTTGACCAGGGTATAAATGCTCGTCAATAAACTTTGTAGTATTCATTTACCTTTAGAATTTTTATTCATTGCTAATGGACACCGGTTGGTTTTGCATAGCATTGGGATTGTCCTTGTATTTGGAGGGACATTTCATCACTATTTGAGAACATTCAAAATGATCGCCTTGTACTTTTCCTTTCAACACCAATCTTTCCGATTTTTCCATATCAGTAGGCATAGTGCTATGATACACCACACTTATTTTACCCCCTACACTATCTTGCACATTAAATTGTAATAAATTGGGGTCTTTTACCGGGTCATATTGAACAGGAATTGACTTATCCATTTTAACAATCAAATTCACAAATTTCCCTTCTTTTTGCTTAGCAGAACCAATTGTTTCATAACTACTTAAATCGCCTGTATAGCTTATGAGCACTACAATAGCTGCAGCAATTAATACCAATAATGCAATATGTGTTTTCTTCATAGTGCAAAGTTAACCAAATGGGCTTAAATTGCACCAAATTTTATTATTCTCGAATCCCATTTTATGCGCGTTTTTGACTATATCATAGTTTGTAAAAGTCCCGATTTTAAAAATATTGACAGAATAAGTCAATTTATGTTATTACTCTCTCTCGTTTGTTTTGGTTATTCAATTTTTCTTGGTCTATTTCCTAAACCAGCTTTAATTATTGCAATTATGACCTCTTTCACCAGCTGGTGGATTTTCTGTTTCTTCCAAGCAAAAAGAGGAACCATTCCTTATTATAGATTAGGTTTATTACTTGCTTCCTGGGGCTGGTTTTTGCTACCCAATGGATTAATCATAGCAGGCATTTTTCTAATAGCTGCTTTATTTGAAAGACAGGTAAAATTTCCTTATGAAATTGCTTTTGACCCAGCAGGAATTGTAGTCAACACTTTTCCTAAAAAACATTACCCTTGGCATAGTATAGAAAATGCTTTAATTAAAGACGATTTCATTACCATTGATTTCAAAAACAATACACTTATTCAAAAACAAATCAATGAACCCGTTTCAATATCTATGTGTAATGAATTCAACGCCTTCTGCGAACAACAATTAACGAACTCAAAAACAAGTCAATCCTAAGTTCCTACTTATGTCTTTACAAAATTCACCTTATATTCTATATTCCAATGGGCAAGGACAAATTTTTGAAGATACCAGTCTTTATGTGGCTGGTCGCGCTCGTTGGGATGCCTATCCTATTGAACTAGATCATTGGATTGAATTACCGGCTGGAGGAAGTTTATATGAATTACCAGAAAGAAGAGGTATTGGTATAGATGTAGTTACTGGTGAAATGCGTATTTGTGAAAAAGGTTGGGCAGTGGCTGCATTCATTCCACCTGCGCACACAGGTTTATATATTGCTGCCTATGAAACTCTTCCTAATGCACCTACCCTTCCATTATTTTGTTACACTGCAGTGGGCTGGCATAATGGAAAAAATTATGTTCCTGCTGTAAGAATAGAAAATGATATTAGACAAGATTGTGATGGGTATGATCAAAAAGTTATTGAAAAAGGAACCCAAACTTTACTAAAAACATACCGCCAAAATAGATTGGTCAAACATTTAATGGAAAATTGTTGTATGACCTATCATTGTCCTGCTGCAAGAAATTTTGCTATGGGCAGATGGGAATGTCCCATACCTATTTCCCCCGCTTGCAATGCCAATTGTATTGGTTGTATTTCTTTTCAACCAGTTGAGGAAGAAATTATATCTAATCAAGAACGATTAGTTTTTAAACCCACAGCAGCAGAAGTGGTGGAATATACAGTACCGCATTTATTGAATGCCCCCTATCCTATTGTAAGTTTTGGTCAAGGATGTGAAGGAGAGCCATTATTAATGTGGGAAACCATCAAAGAAGCCATTATAGAAATTAGAAAACATACCCACAAAGGAAGTATTAATATAAATTCCAACGGCTCGAACCCTGCAGCTGTTAAAATTTTAGCAGAAGCTGGATTAGATAGTTTAAGAGTGAGTACCAATTCAGTGCAAGCATCAATTTATAATGCTTATTACCGTCCCAATAACTATACTTTTAATGATATCAAAGAAAGTATAAGAGTGATGTCTGCTGCTGACAAATGGACTAGTATTAATTATTTTGTATTTCCGGGTATGACAGATAGTGTGGAAGAATATGAAGCTTTAAGAGAATTCATAAAAGATACCCAGTTAAAAATGATTCAATGGCGCAATTTTAATATAGACCCTGATTGGTATTTAGGAAAAATTGGCGCTTCCGATAAAGGAGAAATTATAGGCATTAAACAAATGATGGATTTAATTAGAGAAGAATTTCCAGATGTAAAATTTGGATATTACAACCCCCCTATAGAAAGAATAAAAGGAGATTTTACTCAAAATTTTGCACACCATTGAAAAGACAAAATCAAATTGGCGCCGCCCTTGCCATTACTTCAAGTATTATATGGTCTGGTAACTTTATAGTTTCTCGCTATGCAATACATTTAGCTGGCCCCATTAGTTTAGCTTTTATGAGATGGACTGTGGCTACCATATGTATGTTTCCTTTTGCCTATAAAAATGTAAAAAAAGAATGGCCCATTTTTAAAGCCAACAAATTTTATTTTTTTTGGATGGGGCTTATTGGATTCTCTATTTATAATACTTTAATATATACAGCGGGTCACTATACCACAGCCATTAATATGGCCTTATTTGGATCCACAGTGCATCCTATTGTATCGGCACTACTTGCTGCTTATATTGTGAACGAAAAATTACACTGGAGAAATATTACAGGAATACTATTAGGGTTATTGGGAACCACTTTCTTATTAACAAAAGGTCAATTATCAAATATTCTCCATTTTCAAATAGGTATGGGAGATTTATGGATGATTAGTGCAGGCTGCTGCTTTGGTGTGTACAATGTATTTGTGCGAAAAAAACCTTCAGGCATTTCGAATAATAGTTACTTATTAGTTCTTTTTGGAATAGGGGCCCTTTTATTATTACCTGCTGCAGTTTATGAAATAAATTATGTACAACCTGTAATATTGAATACTTCATTGTTATGGATAGTTCTATATATTGGCATTGGTAATTCTACTATCTCCTATTTAATTTGGAATAATGCCATTCAAAAAATTGGAGCTGGCAAAGCTGCACTGTTTGGTACTTTAATTCCTTTATTGAGCTCTATAGAAGCCGTATTTTTATTAGATGAAAAATTTTCCACTACTCAAATTATTGCAGGAGGTATCATTATTATTGGTATTGTTATCAATACCTGGCCCAGTTCAAATAAGATAGCTAGTAGCGCCCAGTAGAATTTGAATTTTTGATTCAATTTTATATTAATTTTATAGTATGCAACTCAGCTTTGAACAAGAAAAAAATATTAAAGCAGGTGTATACACCCTTCTTATATGCATTGGCTTGTCCTGCTTATTTGTAATTATGCATTGGCAACAACCTGCTGCTACTATCAGCGCCCCTGTAGCTGATTATATGGAAGTAAATTTAGGAAACGCAACTACAGGCAATGGAGAAATTCCCCCATTAAGTAAAGAAGCCCCTGCACCCGAAATAGGTTCAAGTAAAAAAGTAAAAGCAACAGCCATTAATAGCACCATAAAAATTAATGCCAATAGCAATTTAACAGTTGTTCTAATAATTGTTGAAAAACTAGGTAAATTAATTTGTTCATCAACAGGTGTTTCTATTTTTCTAATGTCTTTTTTTCTATTATAATTATCTGCTTTTTTTGTAACACCACAAGATTTAGTTTCAGTTTTTTTAAGATTATCACAAGTAGTTTCACAGAAAATACTACAATTAGTATCTGTATTACAAGTTTCTATATTACAATAAGTATCACAAGCAACACATTTATTAGTTCTACTATCTAATAATTGACCTTCTCCAGAACAATTATTAGATTTTTCAATATTTTCTGTGGAATATAATATTGCCATTGGATTATTTATATCATTAAAATTATCTATAATTATTTTCATATGCTTTGGTTCAGTAAAATTTTTTGATAAAATATCAAAAATTTGACTTTTTTTATCAATAATAAATGGTATATTAATAAGATTAACATCTGTAAAATCAAAACCTATTTTATTATGATTATTAAATGCAGTTGTTGTAAGTTCAATGAGTTTAATACTAAAAGCTGATTTTCCATCAAAACAAATATTAATAGCTTTATATAAAATATTAGCTATTCTTTGAATTTTTGATAAAGATAAGTCACCTAAATCAGAAATATTTTTTACATTGTAAATATGAGTTTTTATTTCAACAATTTTTTCTTGTTTAAAGGCATCGGGTTGTTGTTGAAAAAATAAGTTTAAACCTTGAATTAACGGTGCAACCGAGCGTTGATTTTGATTAAGATGATGGCGTTGCTGCTCAGCGACTTGCTGATAGGCTTTTAAATAGGTGTAAACATCCGCACCGCGAAAACGATAAATCGCTTGTTTGGGGTCACCCACCAAAAACAAGGCACAGTTCTGCTTTCTAGCTTCAGCTTGCAAATACATATGCTGCAAAATTTGATATTGATAATTATCGGTGTCTTGAAACTCATCAACAAGCGCAACAGGATATTTTTGGCGTAAGGCTTGTGCTAACACATTGCCTGTATCGGCATGAGTTAAGGCTTTGGCTAAGCCTTTAATTTGCATATCAAAACTTTGTGCTTGTTTGGCGTGTAAACGCTCTAATAACGCTTTGCCACTATGAGTTAATAAATCACACTTAAACGCAATGCCTTGTAGTTGCAGTTGTTTATCGGTTTTGGCTAATAACTCGGTTAATTGTTCACAACTATCAAAAAAACGATGCGGGGGAAAATCTGGACAGTTTTTCTTTAAAGCCTCTTGTAAAACACCATAACTCAGTTTTTCAAGGGCGGTTTGGGCATCCTGACTGGCTAATAACTCCATAAGTCCTGCGGACATGGCTAAATCAAGCGCGTTCAGCCATTTTTTTACCGATTCCTCTCGATATTTATTGCCATTTAGCGTGTGCTTATGCAGATAAAAGAGCTGGGTAATTTCGTGTTGTTGCTTATGCCAAAGTTGTTGCACACGATGAAAAAGCTGTTCTGTCTGTTGGTACAATTGGCCATTAAATACAAAGCTTGGCTTAAGCACGCGTGCTTGACCTTGATGTAAAATACCTGCAACAAAACCATATAAACTGCTTAACGAAAATTCTTCTTTACTTAAAAAATAATTGACTAATAAGGGCTCCGCTTGTCGCCATTGTTGCCGACAATAATCTTGAATAATGTCATGTAAAATTGGCGCGGTATCACTAATTAGGGTCGTTTCAAAGGGCATACCACTGGCTAAAGCCTGTTCAACCAATTCGCCTTGGCAAAAACCATTAATAGTGGTGATGGTTGCTTCGTCAAAGTTGACAATGGCATTGTGTAAGCGGTCAATGCCTAGTTGTTTGCCCCCCTTTTTATGCAACCAATTTGTGAGATATGCCCCCACAGGATCATCTTCTTCACTCACAAGCTCTTGCTCTAAGCTCGCTTTTACTTCTAATAATCGTCTGCGGATTCGGTCGCGTAACTCTGCTGCTGCCGCTTTGGTAAAGGTAATCGCTAAAATATGTTTAACTTCAAGCTGTTTTTGCACAATCAAACGCGCAAACAATGCCGATAATGTCCATGTTTTGCCTGTCCCTGCGGAAGCTTCAATCAGTTGTACACCATATAAAGGACAATCTAGCGCGGGAATTTGTTTAGTCATGGCTGATTTCCTTAAGATATGTTGCCAACTCCAACCATTTTAATGCAGTGCCATGCGTAAACAGCGGTTGATACAAGTCTAACGCTTGTTGAATAAACGCTGTCGGCAGTTGCTCACGTTCAGTTTCAGGCAATACTTGTCGCCAATAAACATCGTCTTGCGCTTGTTGTGTCCAGATTTTTTGTGCAGCCTTCGCCGCATCATCCGCTTGTTTACCATTTAATTTGCTCAT
>CAXBQH010000020.1:0-35670 GCA_963977985.1 uncultured bacterium | reverse complement strand
ATGTAGGAAAAATTAGAAAAGTGGTTTTTCATCACGGACATCAAGGGCCTAAAGAAATTGGAGTGAGTCCAGAATTTTTTAATTGGCTTACCGATCCTGTTGAAAATGGAGGAGGTTCGATTGTTGACTTTGGATGTTATGGGGCTAATTTAATTACTTATTTAATGCAAGGCGCTACTCCCATTTCAGTAACTGCCGTCACTAATCAATTTAAGCCATCTATTTATCCAAAAGTAGACGACAATGCAACTATTATAGTGAATTATGCAAACACACAAGCTATCTTGCAACCTTCCTGGGCTTGGACTTTTGCTAGAAAGGATATGGAAGTGTATGGAGATTCCGCTTATATTATTGCTGTGAATGCACAAAAAATGCGATTAAGAAACAAAGAGACAGCACCTGAAATAGAAAAAATAGTAACAGAAAAAGACATTCACGTATTTACCGATCCCTTTTCTTATTTAAATGCGGTATTAAGAGGTAAAGAAAAAATAGAACCTAATGGTTTATATTCTTTAGAAAATAATGTGATGGTAAATCGAATTTTAGAAGCTGCTATTCAATCGGCTAAGACCGGGAAAACAATTTATCTGAAAAAAAATTAATAAAAAATATTAATTATGAATATTAAAAAACTGTATAGTGCTTCTATCATACTTTTCATATTCTTTTTTTTAAACTCTTACTTACAAGCACAAAATACACATCTTATTAATCCAGACTTATTAAAAAATAAGTGGACCGCTAAATGGATTACGGCACCACTTAGTCCCTCTAAAGAATATGGCGTGTTTCATTTTAGAAAAAATTTTGTTGTAAATGAAATGCCGCATCAATTTGTAGTAAATGTATCGGCCGATAATCGATACAGATTGTTTGTTAATGGCAAGGCGGTGGGTGCTGGCCCTGCAAGAGGCGATTTATATAATTGGTATTATGAAACCATTGATATTGCTCCCTATTTAGTGAAGGGTAATAATACCATTGCCGCACAGGTTTGGAATATGGGAGTCTTAGCGCCGGTAGCACAAATATCTAATCAAACTGCTTTTTTATTACAAGGTAATGGAGTGCAAGAAAGTATAGTGAATACCAATGCACAATGGAAAGTATTTAAAAATGAATCTTATTTTCCTTGCTCCACTAATAATGGAGAAAGATTGAGATCCTATATGGTTGTGGGCCCAGGGGATAGTGTAGTAGCTCAAAAATATCCTTGGGGTTGGGAAGAAATAAAGTATAATGATGAAGCGTGGCAATGGGCTAAAGTAGTATCGAGTCCGGCATCTGTGGGCTATGGTACTGATAATTTGTGGACATTACAACCTAGTATTATTCCAATGATGTTTGAAAGAAAGCAACCTATTCAATGGCTTAGAAAAATTAATGGAGCCATAGTGAATTCAAATTTTACTGAAGGGAATGCAGCCATTAAAAAAGTAAAAAAGAATTCAACCATAAGTTTATTGTTTGATCAAAGTTTTAATACAGTAGCGTATCCCACTTTGGTGGTGAGTGGAGGCAAGGACGCTGAAATAAAAATAACTTATGCTGAAGCATTGTTTGATAAAAATGGTAACAAAGGAAATAGGTCTGTGATTGATGGAAAAGATATCTTGGGTAATTATGATGTCTTTGTAGCTGATGGTTCTAAAGAAAGAATTTTTAGACCTTTATGGTTTAGAACTTATAGGTACTTGCAATTGGATATCACGGTAAAAGATGATCCCATAGAGATAAACGATTTTTATGGAATGGCAACGGGTTATCCTTTTGAAGTAAAAGCTAATTTCACCAGTGACGATGCTTCTATGAAAGATATTTGGGACATTGGTTGGCGAACTGCGCAAGCTTGTGCGGGAGAAACTTATTTTGATTGTCCTTATTATGAGCAATTGCAATATGAAGGAGATACTAGAATACAATCCTTAATTTCTTTATATGTAACAGGAGATGATAGATTAATGCGTAAAGCCATTTCAGATTTTTATCATTCAAGAGTGCCTGAGGGTTTGACGCAGGGTAGATATCCAAGTAGTAGATTACAGGTAATTCCTCCTTTCTCTTTATTTTGGGTTTCGATGGTATATGATTATTGGATGCATAGAAATGATAATGCCTTTGTCAAAGAGTTTATGGTTCCTATATCTGGTGTCTTGGATTGGTATGAGAAAAAAATAGATCCCACTAAAAAAATGTTGGGCCCTATGCAATGGTGGAATTTTGTAGATTGGAATTTATCTTTTGATGGTGGCGTTCCAGATGGTGCTAACGATGGAAATTCTTCAGTGATAACTTTACAATATGTAGCCACTTTAGAGCAAGCAGCAAAATTATTTAAGCAATTTGGAAAATTAGATCAAGCAAAACATTATCAATCCTTAGCAACTCAACTTAAAGCAGGTACTTATGCAGCTTGTTTTAATGCTAGTAGAAATTTGATGGCGAATACTCCCAATAAAAAAGCATATAGTCAACACGCTAGTATTATGGGTGTCTTAACTGGTGCAATACCTACTAGTCAACAAAAAACTGTGATGCAAAATGTTTTAAGAGATACTACTATAAGTCAGGCCACTTTTTACTATCGCTTTTATTTAAATCAAGCTTTGAAAAAAGCAGGTATGGCTAATAATTATTATGCAGAATTAAAACCTTGGAGAGATATGATAGCTAATGGGCTTACCACTTTTGCAGAAAATCCCGATCCTACAAGGTCTGATTGCCACGCTTGGAGTGCTAGTCCTAATTATGATTATTTTGCTACCATTTGTGGGATAGTTCCTTCACAGCCCGGTTTTGCAGCAGTTACCATTGAGCCTGCGATGGGGGCATTACATTATGTTAAAGCTAGTATGCCTCATCCCAATGGCACTATTGCGGTTGAATTTACAAAATCAAAGAATAATGGTGTTGACGCCAACATTGAACTTCCATCTAAAGTTAAGGGTGTGTTTATTTGGAATGGAAAAACTTTTATGTTACATAGTGGTGCTCAAAAAATAAAAGTTGCTTCCTTGTAATTTTAATCTTTCCAACGCCATTCACCTGCAATTTGTAAAGGCTCTTTCAAATTGTTCTTTATTAGGAATGCTTTTGTTTCTGCGTCGGTGAAATGTTTCGATTTAATTTCATTGGCATCCGCTACGCCATATAATAACATTGAACCAAAACGAACTGTGTTTTTCATACCTTTTTCTTCCACTAAACTAAACACATCACAATCGGCGTGATAACAAGGCCCTGCATTTTTGGGAAGGCCTCCTCCGGCGCCACCTCCCGTAGGTACTCCTTGTAACATAAAGGGTTGGTGGTCGCTATGTAAACCGGCACCCACTCTAAATAAATTTGAAAAAGAGGTATCTATAGAATGAGCAATGGCGCCAATACTTGTAAATAATTCTCTGCTATCTTCTGCACTAGTGGAGTAGCCTTTGATATCATTACTCATATCATAGTTCATCATATATCTAATTTGATCTATTGTTTTGTTTTTAACAGCATCTTCAACATAGGCTCTAGATCCTAACAATCCTTCTTCTTCACCCATAAACATTACAAAGTCTATAGTACGGGCGGGTTGTAAATTTAATTTTTTAAAAGTTCTAGCCATATCTAACACAGAAAAAGAACCTATACCATTGTCAATAGCTCCTGTGGCTAAATCCCAACTATCTAAGTGGCCGCCAATGACAATTTTTTCATTGGGTAAAGTTTTTCCTTTTATAGTGGCCACAACATTTCTTGCTTTAATCAAACCTGAAAAGTTTGTCATTTTTATATGACTAAATAATTTACCTTTTGTTAATTGTTCTTTTAACAATAGGCCATCTTCTTTGCCCACGCAAACTGCTGGAATGGGGATTAATTTACCAGTCACCGATGCTGTACCTGTAAGTAAAACTCCATTGGGAGGTGTATTAATAACAATAATTCCTTTAGCACCATATTTGGTAGCAATGGCTGTTTTTTCTGAACGGTGTAAGCTAGGGGTGCCAGGTTTAGAACCGGGTAACACTCCTAAATAAACCAAAGCAATTTTATCTTTTACTTTACCTGGGTTGGTTGCATAATCTTCTTCCACGCCATTTCCCATATCAACTACTTCAAGGGTGAGGTCTACTTTTACAGGGGAATGTGCTAAGGACACCGATTTTATAGTTTGTAAATGGTTGACATCGTTACCTATGGTAACTTCAAGACTTCCTCTGCTCCAACTTTCCACTTCAAAAGGTTGAAAACGAAGTTGGGTAAATCCATAAGACTTCAATAAATCATAAGCATATTGTTCTGCTTTTTTTCCATTGGCTGAACCTGTTAAACGGTGTCCAATAGTTTCAGAGGCAATTTTTAAGGAGGTATAGGCATTTGAATTTTCTTGAACTTCTTTATTAATTCGGGCAAAAATTTCATTCCAAGTAGGTTTTGTTTGTGCGTTTACAAGCAGGCTAGAAGTGCCTACTAAAATAGAAAGCAATAAGCTAATTTTTTTCATTGTATTGATAGAATTTTATGTTGATTTTTGAATGGTATGCTAATTTATTTAAATTAAATCAAATTCTAGTAATGTTTTTTAACAGTGGCAAGTTGAAATCCTGTATTTTTATCATTGTTATGGGTTATAGAAACTTTTTCTATGATGAAATATAGTGTAGCAGCCAAAGAAATTGATATGTTGGCAGCGGGGGTAGCAAAAGTTAAAATTAGGTATAAGAAAAAATAAAATTAAATTATATAAAAAGTAAAGTATGAAAAGTAAAATAATTTTTTTAGTAGCACTAATGATGGGAATTATAATTTCATCACAAGCTCAGCAAATTATAAAAAAAGATATTGAGATAGATGCTATGGTGAAAGAAATAAGTGTAGATACCCTTTCTCAAAATTTAAATAAGTTAGTAAGTTTTGGAACTAGAGCTACTTTAAGTAATCAGTCTAGTGCCTTAAAAGGAATTGGTGCGGCCAGAGCTTGGATTTTGAGCAGATTTAATGACTATGCAAAATCAAGCAACGGAAGATTAACCGCTTTTATTGATACTATCACTTATAACGCCGATAAAAGAAGAGTAGATAGACCCATCATTTTAGGTAATGTTGTTGCTACTCTAAAAGGTACCGACCCCAATGATAAAAGAATTTTTATAATAAGTGGGCATTTAGATAGCAGAAGGTCTAATGAAATGGATAGTGTGGGGGATGCTCCCGGTGCTAATGATGATGGAAGTGGAACAGTGGCTGTAATGGAATGTGCCAGAGTAATGAGTAAACATAATTTTCCTGCTACTATAATTTTTGTAACAGTGAGTGGTGAAGAACAGGGTTTATTAGGTGCTTATTTTATGGCTAATAAAGCAAAGAAAGAAAATTGGAAAATAGAGGCGGTCTTAAATAATGATATTATGGGATCTAACAATAGTAATGAAACCAATATCGTAGACAATACCAGAATTCGTGTATTCAGTGAAGGTTTATCTGTGACAGATACAGGAAGAGTAGCTATGCAAATTCGAAATTTGGGATTAGAAAACGATGGAAGGTCAAGACAATTGGCTAGATATGTTAAAGAAATAGGAGAGCGTTATGTTGAAAATTTACAAGTAATGATGATTTATAGAAATGATCGTTTTTTAAGAGGCGGAGATCATACTGCTTTTGTAGAAAATGGTTTTGCAGCAGTTAGAATTACTGAGATGAATGAAAATTATACGCGTCAACATCAGGATATAAGAGTAGAAAATGGCATTCATTATGGAGATGTTACAGAACATATCGATTTTGAATACCTCAGAAAAAATACAAGTATGAATTTGGCTAATTTGGCTAATTTAGCCAAAGCGCCCGCTATTGCTGAAGAAGTAAAAGTGGATGTAAAAAAATTAACTAATACTACTTATTTGTATTGGAAAGCCCCAAGTACTGGAAGAGCGAAAGGATATTATGTATTAATAAGAGAAACCACTAGTCCAGTATGGCAAAAGAAAATTTACACAGAGGCTTTATCAATGTCATTGCCTTATTCCAAGGATAATTATTTCTTTGCAGTGCAAGCAGTGAATGAAACTGGTAACGAAAGTTTACCCGTAATTCCAGCGGTAGGCAGATAATTTGATATTTATTAAAAAGAGTTTAGGCTCTATTATGATCGGCCTTCCAATTTTTAATAGCAAGCTTAATTTCTTTGTTAGATAAATTTTCAGCAAGTGCTTTAACAGTGAGTGCCACAAACTCTTCATCGCTAGCAAAGCGTAAAGCAATAATTTGTGAAATTTTCAATCCTGCTGGGAAAGGTTTGCCAGTAGCTACAAAATATCTAAAATTTTCTTCTGCACGAATAGCTCTATCCTGTGCTTTTAAAGCAAAGCCTCTCAAATACCAGGCCATACACACTAGTATAAAAGAGAGTAAACATAACATCGCTCCTAGATATTTATTTTGAGCTGTACTTTGAATAAAATAATTGACGGAGCCTATGGTAAAAATTAAAATAGCTGGCAGTGTTATGTAATGGTAACCTGGAACCATTTTTGAGTGATTTTTGAAATTTTGCTCTTGCATAGTTTTTTATTTTGTTAAAATTAGTAAATGTTTGAAATATAGAAATAACATTTTCACTTTTATAATTTGTTTTAAGTAAATTCATATTCTATAAATATATTTTAAAGTATGAAAAATATCTTTTTTCAAACCAATGCAAAAGCTTTGATGCTTTTATTAATACTCATAAGTAGTTATACAAACATAGGGGCTCAATCCGTTAATTTACCTGTAAAAAGATTGCCACGAATTGCTATTATGGGACTAGCCATTGAATCAAGTACTTTTTCACCCGCACTTACTAATGAAGAAGATTTTCACGCAAGTACAGGAGCAGACATATTTAAATATTATCCTTTTTTACATCCCGATTCTAGTTTAAGAAAACAAGCAAACTGGATTGCACTATTATATGGGCACGCATTGCCTGGTGGGGTAGTAACTAAAGAAGCCTATGCTTCATTAGTATCAAAGTCAATTCAACTATTAAAACAAAATGGACCCTATGATGGAATATTTTTTGATATACACGGTGCTATGAGTGTTCAAAATATGGACGATCCGGAAGCCGATTTTATAAAAAAAATTAGAGCAGTAGTGGGTAAGGATGTTTTTATTTCAACTTCTATGGATTTACACGGCAATGTTTCTTTGGATCTAGCAAAGAATACCGATTTTATAACTTGTTATAGAATGGCACCTCACGAAGATGAGATAGAAACTAAAAGAAGAGCTGCTTTTAATTTAGTGAACAGACTCACTAATGGAAAAGGCAAACCTAAATATAAAGCTTGGGTGAGTGTTCCTATTTTATTACCGGGAGAAAAAACTAGTACAAGAATTGAGCCTGGTAAATCTTTATATGCTCAATTACCTTCTGCTACAAATCAGGAAGGTATCATAGATGCTGCTATTTGGATTGGCTATGCTTGGGCCGATGCTCCACGCAATCACGCAGCAGTGGTAGTTACTGGTGATGATCAACAAAAAGTAGTCTCTACTGCAGAGTCTTTAGCAAAAAGTTTTTGGTCTGTTAGAAATAATTTTGTTTTTGTGGCGCCCACAGCAAGTTTGGAAGAAAGTTTGAAAAAAGCTATTGAAAGTAAAGTTCATCCTTATTTAATAAGTGATATGGGAGATAATCCTACGGCCGGAGGCGCTGGCGATGTAACTTGGACACTACAAAAAATATTAGAAAGAAAAGAATTTAAAACAGATAAAGGCCCTTCTGTAATATATGCCTCTATTCCAGGACCTGCTTTGGTGAAACAAGCCATTCAAGTAGGTGTTGGAGGAAAAGTAAATGCGCTAGTAGGCGCAGCTATTGACCACCGATATGCGCCACCTGTATTATTAAAAGGAGTGGTTACATCAATTTATAAAGGTGATATTAATGCAGAAGTAGAAGTAGTAGTGAAAGTGGGAACGGTGAATGTGATAGTAACTCAAAAAAGAAAACCTTATCATTTGGAATCGGATTATACAAGACTTGGTTTAGATCCTAGAAAATCAGATATAGTTATTGTGAAAATTGGTTATTTAGTACCAGAACTTTATAATTTAAGAGCCGATTGGATAATGGCCACCACCCCTGGTGGAGTGGATCAAGATTTGAAAAGACTTCCCTATAAAAAAATACAAAGACCTATGTTCCCCTTGGATTCATTTTCCCAAGAGCCTGCTTTAAAAGCTGTACTCTATTAAAAAAGTTGATTTCAATTAACAAAACTTTAGTATATAAGGAGTTACTTCATCAAAAATTCACCCGCTTTTTATTGATTTTAAAAAGAAAGTAATATATTTAATTTCATTTCAAAAACTTAAAACTCAAAAAATGAAAAAAATTGTTTTATTATTTGTAACAGCAACTACTTTTTTTGCTTGTAAACCTACAGAAGTAAAAACAGACAGCGCTTCTGGTGCTAATGGTACAGTAACTGCCACTGGTCCCGAAGTAGATATGTTGAAAAAGTCTTTAACTGCATTTGCTAATGGCGATTGGGCTACTTTAGCATCATTTTATGCTGATTCTGCAGTATCTGTGCACAATGCTTGGGCTGCTAGCACTGACACAACAGTTGCAGTGAAAATGTCAACAATGATTGACAATTTTAAAAAACAAAGAGAGTTAATAGATGGCAATTTAACTGTGGGAAATACTATATATGAAGTAGTAACTATGCCTGATGGAAATAAATACGGACATGTTTGGGTAGAACTTTCTTGGAAATCTAAAAAAGGTGTTGCAGGTAAAACAGTGGTATTTAATTCATTTGGGATTAATAAAGATGGAAAAATTACCTACGAGTGGCCTATTTATGATACAAAAGATGTTGCAAAATTGGGTCAATAATTGGATGGATTAAGTTTAGTTTAAAATACAAAGAAGGCCTCTAGAAATAGGGGCCTTTTTGTTGGCACATTCTATTATAGTGAATCATAAAAGATTTAACTTTAAGCAGTATAAAAATGAGATATATGAAAAAAATGATCATTGGAATTTTACTATTGGTAATAGTAAATCAAGTAAACGCTCAACTTTCAATAGGTATTAAAGGAGGTACAAGTTTTGCTTCCATTAAAAAGATGGAGTCGGCAAATGCCTCCAGTACAAGTGATAATAATAGAACTGCTTTTGTGCTGGGTGCTTATGCTACTTTAAGTTTGTCTGAAAAACTAAAAATACAACCTGAAGTTTTGTACCAAGGTATGGGCGGATCTATTAATAATGTTGTTTTTGAAAATAATTATGTATCGGTGCCCATTTTACTAAAATATGGTCTTACTAATAGTTTTTATTTAGAAGCGGGTCCTCAGTTTAGTATTTTATCAAGTTCCACTTCTGCGGGGATGGACATTAAAGATAAATTTACTTCTTCCGATTTTCAAGTATTAATAGGCGCCTCACTCAATTTAACAGATAAAATTGGGGCGGGTGTAAGATATGGAATGGGGATGTCTAATATTGCTTCCAATGCTTATAAAAGTATCATTAATACTGATATAAAAAATAATGCATTTATGGTGATGCTTAGTTACAAGCTACTTTAATTTTATTTACTTACAGAACACTCATAAAAACTTTCTATGAAAAATAAATTATTTATTGCATTTCTACTTTTGACCTTATCTTCTATTCAACATAGTGTTGCTCAAAGTGTAGATACTACTTTAAAAGGAATGAATTGGCGAAATATTGGTCCTAACAGAGGAGGAAGGTCCTTGGGTATAGCAGGAAGTAGTAAGAATAAATATGAATATTATTTTGGGGCAGTGGGAGGAGGTTTATGGAAAACAACAGATGGAGGTTTGAATTGGAAACCCGTTACTGATGGACAAATAACTAGCAGTAGTGTAGGAGCTGTGGCAGTAGCAGCATCAAATCCAGATATTATATATATAGGTACGGGGGAAACTGCTTTTAGAGGAAATATTATGCAAGGGGATGGGGTTTATAAATCAACAGATGCGGGTAAGACTTGGAAAAATATTGGATTAAAAAATACACAATCTATTTCAAGAGTTAGAATACATCCCTCTAATCCTGATATTGTTTATGTATCGGCTTTAGGGCACGCTTTTGGTCCTAATGAAGATCGCGGTGTTTTTAAAACTATAGATGGAGGTAAAACTTGGAATAAAATATTATATGTGAATGATAAAGCAGGTGCTGAAGATTTAATAATTGATCCTCAACATCCAGAAATTATTTATGCAAGTATTTGGGAAGTATACAGAACTCCCTATAAAATGTGGGCTGATGTGGGTACTTCAGCTTTATATAAGTCGGTTGATGGTGGAGATCATTGGAAACTCATCTCAAAAAATCCAGGAATGCCAGCCGTAGTTGGAAAAGTGGGAGTGGCAGTTTCTCCTGCTGATGGAAATAGAGTTTGGGCTATTGTAGAATCACCTGAGGGAGGATTGTATCGTTCCGATGATGGAGGTGATAATTGGAAATTAGTGAACAATGAAAGAAAACTTCGTCAACGCGCTTTTTATTATTCTCGAATAGTGGCCGATCCAGTTGATAAAAATACGGTCTATGGTTTGAATGTTAATTTTTATAAATCTACCGATGGTGGTGTAAGTTTTAAAACAGAAATAAAAGTTCCTCACGGAGATAACCACGATTTATGGATTGATCCAACCGACCCTCTTCGAATGGCTGCTGCTAATGATGGTGGTGGTACAATATCTATTAATGGAGGTTTAAGTTGGACTGATGAAGATTTTCCTACAGCACAGTTATATCATATAACAGTCACTAACGATTTTCCTTATCAGGTGGCAGGTGCTCAACAAGATAATAGTACTGTGGCCTTGCCTAGTGAAGATTATAGACATAGAACATTAAGAACTAATTCCACCAAACCTGGTATGGGCTTTGCTTATGAAGTTGGGGGAGGTGAGAGTGGATACATTGCACAGGATCCTAAAAATCCTGATATTTTTTATGCAGGTAGTCAAGGTGCTTTATTAACGCGTATTAATAGAATGACTGGTCAAGCTAGAGATGTGCAAGTATATCCCAGATTTTTTTCTGGAGAAGAAGCTAAAACATTACCTGAAAGATGGCAATGGACTTATCCTATAGTTTTTTCTCCGGTGGATCCTACTATTTTATTTACTTGTTCTCAACATATATGGAAAACAACCAATGAAGGCCAAAGTTGGGAAAAAATTAGTCCAGATTTAACTTATAACGACTCTAGCACTTTAGGAGTGAGTGGCGGTGTAATAACAAGAGATATGAATGGTCCTGAAATTTATGGAACTGTTTTTGCTTTGGCACCTTCTTATCAAGATGTAAATATTATTTGGGCGGGATCTGATGATGGTCTTATACATATTACTAGAGATGGAGGTAAGCATTGGGAAAATATAACACCCAAGGATATGCCTAAAAATACGCGTGTAAGTATTATTGAAGCTTCTCACTTTCAGGCAGGCACTGCTTATGTGGCAGCTAAAAGATATCAAATGGATGATCGCACACCATATATTTGGAAAACAAATGATTTTGGAAAAACTTGGACAAAAATAATTAATGGCATTCGATCTGATGACTATGTTCATTCCATTAGAGAAGATATAACGCGTGCTGGATTATTGTATGCAGGTACTGAACACGGTATTTGGGTTTCCTATAATGAGGGCAGTAATTGGGAATCTTTAAGATTGAATTTACCAGATGTTCAAGTATCAGATATTCAAGTAACAGATAAAGACTTAGTTATTGGTACACACGGAAGATCTATATACATATTAGATGATATATCTCCAGTAAGATCAAAAGATGCAGGTATAAAAGCTGGACTGCATTTATTCAAACCCTATTATGCAGTGAGATCGGCGCAAAAGGCAGTATTTCATTATTATTTAGACTCCACTAAAAAAGATCTAAAGATTGAAATTTTAGATGCACAAGGAAAATTAGTTAACACTTTCATAGGTGAGTTGCCTAAGACCAAAAAAGAAAATGGAGAAGGCGAAGAAGATGATGAAGATAGAAAACCAAAACCACCTACTATTAAAACAGGATTAAATGTATTTGAGTGGGATTTAAAATATCCTTCTGCCAGTTATTTTAAGGGAATGATTTTTTGGGGAGCTCCTGTTTATACTGGGCCAGCAGCATTGCCTGGTAATTATCAGGTAAGAATTACTTCGGGAGATCAAGTGGTAACTGAAAATTTTGAAATTAAAATGGACCCAAGAGTAAAAGATATTACGATGGCTGATATGCAAGAAAAATTTAATTTGGCGATACAAATTAGAGATCAGGTAACAGTAGCTAATGATGCAGTTATTAAAATTAGAAGTATTAAAGAAAAACTTAATGAGCAGGCCAAAGCCAGTAAAAAAGCATTATCTAAATCATCAATTTCTTTGATAAGTGCTATTTCCAAAATAGAAGAAAATTTATATCAGGTGAGAAATCAAAGCTCTCAAGACCCTTTAAATTTCCCTATTAAACTCAACAACAAAATGGCTTCTTTAATGCGTGTGGTGGAATCGGGCGATTATAAACCCACTGCTGGATCCTATAAAGTATTTGAAGAGCTGAAAGCGGAATTAGCCATAGAAATTAATCAATTAAATAAATTATTAGCTGAAGCAAAATTGTAAAATAATATTTTTTCTGAGTATTGAATATAAAGGTGGTACCTTCGCGAAAATTTATACAATAGATGCGTAAGAGTTTATGGATCATTTCCTTATTGATGTTTCAATTATGTAGCTATGCTCAAGATACTACCACCAAAGAGTTGTTTGTAAGTGGTAATATAGGCGTTACCAATAATGGGATTTCTATTATTCCTACTTTTTCATTAAAACAACCTGCTTTTAATTTAAGTTATTCTTTATCCAGAGGAGGTAGGTTTAGTATTGATCCCGATTTGAGATTAACTTTTGATGGGAAAAAAGGTGGCGGTATTTTATGGTTTCGTTATAAATTAAAAAGGGAGGGTAATTTTAAATTGAATGTGGGTATTCATCCTGCATATAATTTTAGCTTACGCACCATTACTGAAGACGGAAAGTCTTGGACAATAACGCAAGCAAGAAGATTTATTGCTACTGAATTCGTGCCCACTTATGTGGTTAATGAACATTTTCATTTGGGTTTGTATTATTTAAATGGCCACGGATTACAAGACGACGGACCCAAAAATATACACTATGTTAATTTTTTAACTGGTATAGATAAAGTTCCCTTAGGAGGTGCTTATAGCTTTAATTTTTCACCACAAGTGTATTATTTAAAATCAGATAAGGACGATGGTTTTTATTTCACTTCCAATTTGGTTCTTTCTAAAGCTAAGTCTCCTTTTGTGTTGATGTCAATGATTAATAAAGAAATTCGCTCCAATGTTGCGGGCAGTATTAATTTTGATTGGAATGTTTCTATATTATATAATTTTAAAAATAAATTCAGAAGTTTTCATTAAGCTTGTAAGTGTGTCAGCTATAAAAGTGTGTCCATCTTATAAGTATATCAATGAAGCAAAGACAAAATTTTAATTTTTCTAGTTGTTGAATTATAACTTATTTTAAATACTGGTTTATGTCCAAAATAAATAAATTGCTTGATACATTAGAAGCTGCCGTCATTCATCATTCCAAATACCAGCCCACTATTTCTGAAGGTAATGTAGGATGGCATATCGTACATAGTTGTTTAGTAATAAATAGTGTTTGTGCTGCAGTACTTACATCGGACCCTTCTACTTTTATTAAAAAGTTCAGTTTAAAAGCGTACTTAGTTTTACTTTTCAACACATTTCCAAGAGGAAAAGTCAAAGCTCCTTCTTTTACAGTGCCCCCTGAACAATTGAGCTCAGATACTATTTTGCAACATATACAAGATGCCAGAAAAAGTGTAGAAGCCCTCACTAAAGCCTCTCAAAATCAATATTTTAAGCACCCTATATTTGGAAATATAAATACAGCAGGTACTTTTAAGTTCTTATCGGTGCATACCTATCATCATTGGAAGATTATTAGGGATATTCTTAAAAAATAAATAGCTAATAAAAATAAAAAAGCTCCGACTTTTACATCGAAGCTTTGTGAACTGGCTGGGACTCGAACCCAGGGCCCATACATTAAAAGTGTATTGCTCTACCAACTGAGCTACCAATTCTAACCGCCCTTTTTGAAGGAGTGCAAAAATAAGCATTAATGAAAACTATCCAAATAAAAGGGGGTATTTATTTTCCCCACCCAAAACCCTTCTAAGTCATTCATCTTCAAATTAGAATTATATTTGTAGAAACTCTAAAAGATGTCCAATTTTAAAGACAAAATTGTGGTCATAACTGGTGGTTCAGATGGCATCGGGAAGGCTTTGGTGGCGCAGTTTTTAGCACTAGGTGCAAAAGTGGCTACTTGTGGAAGAAATGAAAATAAACTGTCTGCTTTGGCAGATGAATTTCCCCAATCCAATATTTTAATTTCAAAAGTGGATGTGAGTAATCAAAACCAATCGGAAGCATTTATAAAGCAAGTGTTGGATCAATGGGGCAGTATCGATATTTTGATTAATAATGCCGGAATTTCTATGAGAGCTTTGGTTTCAGAAGTTTCTGTTCAAACATTACAATCTGTGATGGACATTAATTTTTGGGGCAGCGTTTATTGTACCAAAGCAGCGCTCTCTTCTATACAAGCTAACAAAGGCGTGATAGTAGGTGTTTCTTCTATTGCGGGCTATCGGGGTCTTCCTGGTAGAAGTGGTTATAGCGCCTCTAAATTTGCATTAAATGGTTGGCTAGAAGCTTTAAAAACTGAATTATACGGATCGGGTACGCACGTAATGTGGGTGTGTCCTGGTTTTACTAGTTCCAATATTAGAAATGCTGCATTGAATAAAAATGCTCAAGCACAAGGGGAGTCGCCTATGGATGAGGGTTCTATGATGAGTGCAGAAGATTGTGCAACACATATTATTAATGCTATTGAAAAAAGAAAACGAATTTTGGTGCTCACTTTTACAGGAAAACGCACAGTATTTATGAATAAATATTTTCCTGCTTGGGCCGATAAATTAGTGCATCGTTTTTTCTTTAAAGAGGGAGTGCTTGTGAAATAGAGAAAGCGTAAATAATTGAATATTTTTTTTAAAATATAAAACTCATTTTTTCGTTATTATTAGATGCCCATTATTACTTTAACATCCGATATTGGCCAAGAAGATTTTATTATTGGCGCACTGAAAGGGCAGATACTGTCAACCATACCCGGTTTAGGCATTGCAGATATCACACATTATTTATCTAGTAAAAATTATCAACAAGGGGCTTATATTTTTAATAATGCTGCCAAACATTATCCAGCCGGAACACTTCATTTTATAATGGTGAATTTTTTTCAATTTCCTAAAAGGCACGCTTTATTGACCAAGCATAATCAACAATATTTTATAACACCCGATAATGGTTTTTTAACGATGATGCTGGGGGGAAAGCCTAAAGAAATTATTAAAATTGATTTTAAACAAGCCTATACATTTTTAGAAATTACACAAGAAATTTTTACTGCTATTGGTGCTTTTTTAAAAACCAATAAAATAACTGATGCAGGAACTGCCATAGAAGAGATAGAAGAAATTTATCCTATGCAACCTACTTTGGGTCCCAATTGGATGGAGGGTCAAATTTTATTTATAGATCAGTTTGAAAATGTGGTGGTGAATATTCGTAAAGAAGAATTTGAAACCCAAGCACAAGGCAGAAGCTTCAAAATTGTATTTACAAGAAATGAAACCATCACTGATTTAAGTAAGCATTATGGTGAAGTGCCTATCTCAGATAAACTGGCTTGGTTTAATTCAGCCGGGTATTTGGAAATAGCGGTTCGAGGAGGCAATATGGCCGGATTATTTGGACTGAGTAAGTTTGATGAAAATCAGATAAATAAGCAGCGCCCTAATGATAATAAATGGTTCTTTCAGATGGTGAGGGTATTCTTTGAATAGTTCTGTATTTGTTTTTTCTTTTGGCATTTTGGAGGTATTTTTGCAACCTCATTCATTCTTAAAATTATTTGTACAATGGCATATGATGTTATCGTTATTGGAAGTGGTCCTGGCGGATATCCTGCAGCAATTCGTGCTTCACAATTAGGCTTAAAAGTGGCTATAGTGGAGAAAGAAAGTTTGGGGGGTGTTTGTTTAAATTGGGGTTGTATTCCTACCAAGGCATTACTAAAAAGTGCTCAAGTGTATGAATATCTCAAGCATAGTGCCACTTATGGTATTACTGCTACAGGTGTAAATCACGATTTTGATGCTGTTATTAAGCGTAGCAGAGGTGTTGCTGATAAAATGAGCAAGGGCGTTCAATTTTTGATGAAGAAAAATAAGATTGAAGTGATAATGGGTTATGGCAAAGTTTTGTCTAGAGGAAAAGTAGAAGTGAAACAGGAAGACGGAAAAACGCAAGTAGTAGATACAAAGTATATTATAATTGCCACAGGTGGCCGCACTAGAGAATTACCAAATTTGAAACAAGATGGTAAAAAAGTAATTGGTTACCGTGAAGCAATGGTATTACCTACACAGCCTAAGAGTATGATTATTGTGGGAAGTGGTGCCATAGGTGTTGAGTTTGCCTATGTTTATAATAGTATGGGTACCAAAGTGACTATTGTTGAATTTTTACCAAGAATTGTACCGGTAGAAGACGAAGATATTTCTAGAGAATTGGAAAAACAATATAGAAAGCAAGGCATAGAAATTATGACCAATGCTTCTGTTGAATCGGTTGACACTTCAGGTAAATTAGTAAAAGCAAAAGTGAAACAACAAGATGGTTCTTTTGTAACCTTAGAAGCTGATATTGTTTTAAGTGCGGTGGGCGTAGTAGCCAACATTGAAAATATTGGTTTAGAACAAAATGGTATTAAAACAGATAAAGGACGCATTATTGTAGATAAATTCCAGCAAACAAGTATTGCTAATATTTATGCCATTGGTGATTGTTCTCCGGGTCAAGCATTAGCCCACGTTGCGGCGAAAGAAGGTATCAATGCTGCAGAACATATTGCCTATGTAGAAAAGAAACATAAACATCTGCCAGAGGCATTGGATTATAATAATATACCTGGTTGTACTTATTGTACACCTGAAATTGCCAGTGTAGGCTTTACTGAAAAAGCTGCGAAGGAAGCAGGGTATGAAGTAAAAGTGGGTAAGTTTCCATTTATGGCTAGTGGTAAAGCAAGTGCAGCAGGTGCTACAGAAGGTTTTGTGAAAGTAATATTTGATGCAAAATATGGAGAGTTCTTAGGATGTCATATGATTGGTACCAATGTTACTGAAATGATAGCTGAAGCAGTGGTGGCTCGTAAATTAGAAACCACTTCACACGAATTATTAAATGCGGTACACCCACATCCTACAATGAGTGAAGGGCTTAAAGAAGCTGTTGCAGCGGCTTATGGCGAAGCAATCGATATCTAACTAGTGTAAATAAAATAGATCAATGGCTCGTGATTCAAATTATTTGAGTGCGAGCCATTTTTAACAATAATGAAGTACGAAAAAGAAATTAACCGAAGAAAAACATTTGCTATCATCTCTCACCCAGATGCTGGTAAAACTACTTTAACAGAAAAGTTATTGTTGTTTGGAGGTGCCATACAGACAGCGGGGGCCGTGAAGAGTAATAAAATAAAAAAACACGCCACTAGTGACTTTATGGAAATTGAACGCCAAAGAGGTATTTCCGTAGCAACTTCTGTAATGTCATTTGAATATAATAATACTTTAATCAATTTATTAGACACTCCCGGCCACAAAGATTTTGCGGAAGATACCTATAGAACACTCACTGCTGTAGATAGTGTTATTCTTGTTATTGATAGTGTGAATGGTGTGGAGGCACAAACCAGAAGATTGATGGAAGTATGTAGTATGCGTACCACACCTGTAATTGTGTTTGTGAACAAAATGGATAGAGATGGGAAAAATAGATTTGACTTATTAGAAGAAATAGAAAATGAATTAAAAATTTCTTTACATCCTATGACTTGGCCAATTAATAGTGGTAAAGAATTTAAAGGGGTCTATAATTTACACGATAAAAATTTAAGATTATTTGCAGCCAGCACTAAAGCAACAGAGGAGGATACAGTAGCCATAGAAGATTTGTCCAATACACTACTTGAAGATAAAATTGGAGAAAAAGATGCCGCTGTATTAAGAGAAGATGTAGAATTAATAGAAGGTGTTTATGGAGCTTTAGATGCCAATAAATATTTAGCTGGAAAAATTGCACCTGTTTTTTTTGGATCCGCAGTTAATAATTTTGGTGTGAAAGAAATGTTAGACACTTTTATTAAAATTGCGCCTGTGCCAAGAGATAGAGAAACGAATGTGAGAACTTTGGCAGTGGGGGAAGATAAATTTAGTGGCTTTATATTTAAGATACACGCTAATTTAGATCCTAAGCACCGAGATCGTATTGCTTTTATGCGTGTTTGTAGTGGTAAGTTTGAAAGAAATAAATATTATAAGCATATTCGTTTAGATAAAGAATTGCGTTTTAGTAATCCTTATAGTTTTTTAGCACGAAGTAAAGATGTGATTGAAGATGCCTACGCTGGTGATGTGGTAGGTTTATTTGATACAGGAAATTTTAAAATTGGAGATACTTTAACGGAAGGAGAAAAATTTTATTTTACGGGTATTCCTACATTTTCTCCTGAAATTTTTAAAGAGTTAGTGAATAAAGATCCAATGAAAACCAAACAGCTTGAAAAAGGAATTACTCAATTAACCGATGAAGGTGTGGCGCAACTATTTACACAGTTTGGAGGCAATAAAAAAATTATTGGGTGTGTGGGTGAATTACAATTTGAAGTGATTCAATACCGTTTATTGCAAGAATATGGAGCTGCTTGTGAATTCAGGCCCCTTCCATTTTATAAAGCCTGTTGGTTAACTTCAAAGGACCAAAATAAATTACACGATTTTTTAAGGTTCAAACAACAAAATGCTGCCTTAGACAAGGATGAAGCCCCTGTTTACTTGGCACAAAGTGAATGGTTTTTGAATACAGAAATTACCAATAATCCCGATATTACATTTCATTTTACCAATGAAGTAAATAAATAATAATTTCAATATCGTTTAATAGAATGTATGAAGGCTAAAACGCTCCATCCCAATAAAGTAAATATTATCACATTAGGTTGTAGTAAGAACCTAGTGGATAGTGAAATGTTGAGTGGGCAATTAGCAGCCAATGAAATTGAGGTAGTACACGAGAATAAAAAAATAGACCATAATATAGTAGTTGTAAACACTTGTGGTTTTATTGATAAAGCTAAAGAGGAAAGTGTCAATACTATATTGGATCAAGTGGCTTTGAAGAAAAAAGGAAAATTAGAAAAAGTGTATGTGACGGGTTGTTTAAGTGAAAGATATAGAGATGATTTAGCCGCAGAAATTCCTGAAGTAGATGCTTGGTTTGGCACTATGGAATTGCCACTTATTTTAAATACACTCAATGCCAATTATAAAGCGGAATTGGTAGGCGAGCGTTTATTAAGTACACCCTCTCACTATGCCTATTTAAAAATTAGTGAAGGTTGTAATAGAACCTGTTCATTTTGTGCTATTCCACTTATGAGAGGACAGCACATAAGCAAAACAATAGAGCAATTGGTTGCAGAAGCAGAAGGGCTTGTTAAAAAAGGGGTGAAAGAAGTAATGTTAATTGCACAAGAATTAACTTATTATGGTTTAGATATTTATAAAAAAAGAGCTTTACCCGATTTATTACACGCTCTAGCAGCTGTAAAAGGGCTACAATGGATTCGTTTACATTATGCTTATCCCAGTAAATTTCCTTTGGAAGTTTTGGAAGCTATGAATGCGCACAGTAATATTTGTAAGTACATAGATATTCCTTTGCAACACGCAAGTAATAAAATGCTTTCTGCAATGAAGCGAAATATTACAAAAGAGGAAATGAGCACACTTATTAAAGAAATTCGTAAGCGCGTTCCTGGCATTGCTATTCGTACTACTTTAATTGCAGGATTTCCCGGAGAAACACTAAAAGACATTGAAGAGCTAAAAAGTTTTTTAATAGAGCACGAATTTGATAGGGTAGGTATTTTTACTTACAGCCACGAAGAAAATACTTCTGCACATAATTTAGTAGATGATGTTCCTGCTGAAGAAAAGCAAAGACGAGCTGAAGAAATTATGGAAGTGCAACAAGAAATTAGTCTGGCTAAAAATCAATCTAGAGTGGGGCAGGTTTTAAAAGTATTGGTAGATAAAAAAGAAGCAGGAAGATACATTGGTCGCAGTGAATTTGATAGTGTTGAAGTGGACAATGAGGTAGTGATTAATACCCAAAAACGCTTAAAGCCAGGTGATTTTGTGAGGGTGAAAATTACCAAGGCTTATGATTATGATTTGGAAGGTGAGTTAATAGATTAAGCACTTTACATTCATTAATTTTCGTTAAATTGAATTCAATTTAATTATAATAAATTTCATTTTATGGCTATACAATGGACTGGAATCTTTCCTGCAGTCACTACTAAGTTTACTAAAGAGGATACTTTAGATATCGCTTTATTCACTAAAAATATTAAAGCTCAAATAGCAGCGGGCGTTGAAGGTATTATTTTAGGAGGTACATTAGGAGAGTCGAGTGTACTTACTCAAAGTGAAAAGGAAATTTTAGTAAAAGAAACGGTCAAAATAGTAGAGGGTAAAATTCCTGTAGTCATTAATATTGCAGAAGGAAGCACGAGTGTTGCCATTCAATGTGCTAAAGATGCTGAAACTTGGGGCGCTAAAGGTTTAATGTTACTACCTCCTATGCGCTATAAATCGGATCATAGAGAAACCGTTCAGTATTTTAAAGATATAGCAGCTAGTACTTCACTTCCTATTATGATTTACAACAACCCAGTAGATTATAAAATTGAAGTAACCATTGATATGTTTGAAGAACTGGCTAAAGTATCCAATATACAAGCTGTGAAAGAATCTACTCGTGATGTTACCAATGTAACAAGAATGCGTAATAAGTTCAAAGACAGATTTAGTATTTTATGTGGGGTGGATACTTTGGCATTAGAAGAATTATTACTTGGCGCAGATGGATGGGTAGCAGGACTGGTGTGTGCTTTCCCAGCAGAAACAGTAGCTGTCTATAAATTAGCTAAAGCAGGAAAAATTGCTGAAGCCACAGAAATTTACAGATGGTTTATGCCTTTATTAGAATTAGACATTCACCCCAAACTAGTTCAATATATTAAATTGGCTGAAGCTAAAACAGGTATTGGTTCTGAAATAGTAAGAAAGCCAAGATTAATTTTAGAAGGTGAGGAAAGAAAAAGAATTGAAAACATTATTGACACTGGTATAAAAAACAGACCTGTGTTGCCTGAATTTCATACTTTGTAATTAACAGATACCACATCTAATGAATAGTATTTCCGAAATAACAAAAAAAGCTTCCATAGCTTTTGAGCAGTATGCATTTACAACAGCCTTGCAAAGAGCTAATTTTTTAGAGACAATAGCTTCCAATATAGAAGCATTAGGAGATACTTTATTAGAACAAGCCCATAAAGAAACTAATTTACCATTGGTGCGTTTACAAGGTGAAAGAGCTAGAACTTGTTTTCAGTTACGAATGTTTGCTACTATGTTAAAAGAGGGGCATTATGTGGAAGCAAGTATTGATACAGCTATACCTAGTAAAACTCCACCTAAGCCAGATATTCGTAAAATGTTGCATCCCATTGGACCAATAGTTGTATTTGGGGCTAGTAATTTTCCTTTTGCTTATTCAACAGCAGGAGGAGATACAGCAAGTGCCCTAGCGGTGGGTTGTCCCGTTATAGTTAAAGCACATCCTGCACATCTAGCTACTTCCACTTTGGTAGCAGAAGCTATAGTGCAAGCTGCCGAAACAACAAAAATGCCAAAAGATGTTTTTCAGCATATCACTCTTACAAGTTTTGAAATTGGCAAAGCCTTAGTGCAGGATGAAAATGTGTATGCAGTTGGTTTTACAGGTTCAAGAAATGGGGGTCGTGCCCTTTTAGATTATGCGAGTGCAAGAAAAAATCCTATTCCTGTGTTTGCAGAAATGGGAAGTGTGAATCCAGTTATATTATTACAAGAAGCGCTTGAAAAAAATGCTCAAAGCATTGCAAAAAATTATGCAGGCTCCATTACTTTAGGGATGGGACAATTTTGTACCAATCCAGGAATACTAGTGGGGGTTAAAAGTGAAGCTTTAACTAATTTTTCAAATATTCTTGCAAATGAGATGAATGCATTTGCTGCTTCAGCTATGCTACATTCTGGAATTGAAGAGTCCTATTTAAAAAATACCACCCACGCGCTTGCTCAAAAAGGAGTTCAATGTCTTACTTCAAAAAAGCCTAGCGCTAATAATAATTGTGCAGTGCTCACCACAGTGGATGCCGCCACTTTTTTAAGTAATCCCGATTTAGCAGAAGAAGTATTCGGGCCTTATTCTATTTTAATTCAATGTGAAAATGTAGAAGAGCTAAAAAAAGTATGGAAAAATTTGAAAGGTCAAATTTCTACTACTATTATGGGTACCGATAAGGATATTGATGCTGCTACTGATTTATTGAATATGTCTTTAAGTATTGCAGGCCGAATAGTCATTAATGGTGTGCCTACCGGAGTAGAAGTATGTGATAGTATGGTGCACGGTGGTCCTTATCCTGCAAGTACAGATAGCAGATTTACAGCGGTGGGAGTGCAAGCTGCAAAAAGATGGTTAAGGCCCATTTCTTTTCAGAATTGGCCAGTGCATTTGTTGCCTGCAGCATTGCAAAACCATAACCCTTTAGGTATTTGGAGAAATATTAACGGAGCGTTAAGCAAAAATGAAATTAATGCATAGCCTGCTTAAGTGTAGTTTCTTTTTCTATTTTTAAAAAATAGTATACTGCCACAGTGCTTACTACAAAATAACCAATTAGAAGGGGGGCTATTAAAGTAGATAATTGATTGGATCCAAACCAGTCTCCTTTGGAGAGTATTGCATAAATACAAATAATATTTTTGATAGCTTCTAGTATCCAAGCGTTTTTATTTTTATCCATTAATTCTGTAAGTGCATATACTTGTATAAATATGAAAGCACCATAAATAAAAATATTGGTATGTCCAATGCTTGCAATATTTCCATATAAATAACTCACTAACAAAAGCATACAAAATAGTTGTATCCATAAATAAAATTTCATTAAGCTAGAAGCAGAAGTAGCATACTTTTCAAAATGAAATACATCATTAATTTTATGTACGGGGTATTTTTCAATTACATCAGAAGGGCGCCATCCTAGTGGCATTAGCCAAATGCGAAATTTGTCTTTCCAATTTTTTGTACGCCAGGCATCTTTGATAAGAAGCCACATATGCATAAAATTAATTTTTATAGGATTCCAAGTACGAACAGGGCGTGTGATACCATAAACAGCAGGAATACTTTCTTGTTCCCACACAAAAGTGCCAAATAATCTATCCCATATGATAAATATTTGACCAAAATTTTTATCAATATAGGCAGGATTAATAGCGTGATGAACTCTGTGGTGAGAGGGGGTAACAATAATATACTCTAACCAACCCATTTTATTTATATGTCTGGTATGATACCAAAACTGTGCAAATAAATGAAGGGGTGCCACTATAGTAATTACTTTAGCAGGCACACCTAATATAGCAGCAGGAATTAATAAGAAAGCATAAATTCTAAAAAAAACAGAAATACTTTGTCTTAAAGCACAAGCTAAATTGAATTCCTCACTACTATGATGTACAATATGATTATTCCAGAAAAAATTATAAGTATGAGCTAATCGATGCACCCAGTATCCTGCAAAATCGAGGCTTACAAAAGCAATAAAATACAACCAGAAAGTAGATTGAACTTGCATAATGGCTAAATGATCCACCAACCAACCATAACTTAATATAACAATACTTAATCCTAATACATCTTTGGTAGTATTGGTAATACCAGAGCTTAGGCTAGAAATCATATCTAAAGTATATACGGTTTCAAATCCTTTTTTCCAGCCATACCACTTTTCAAAAAGAACTAAGAACAAAAAAGCAGGCATTGCAATCAATAAAATTTTACCGTAAGTCTCCATTTTAAAAAAATTTGGTAACGCAATGAATGATTGCGTGCTCAAATATATTAATTTTATCTTATGGCTACAACTAAACCCATTTGTCTTGAAAGTTTTGGAAAATCTACATTAACAGGATCTGTATTTCAGTGTATTGATGCACATACTTGTGGTAATCCAGTAAGAGTAGTTGTCAATGGTGGCCCTGCGTTGGAGGGTAATTCTATGAGTGAGAAGAGACAACATTTTTTAAAAGAATTTGATTGGATAAGAAAAGGATTGATGTTTGAGCCTCGTGGTCACGATATGATGAGTGGAAGTATTTTATATCCTCCACATCATCCAGACAATGATATAGCTGTTTTATTTATTGAAACCAGTGGTTGTTTGCCAATGTGTGGGCACGGTACTATTGGTACCATTACAGTAGCTATTGAAGCAGGGTTAATACAACCTAAACAACCTGGTAAAATTCGGATGGAAGCCCCAGCAGGACTTGTAGAAATTGAATATACAATGAAGGGTAATAAAGTGAGTTCTGTAAAGCTTACCAATGTAGCATCTTTTATGGCTGCTGAAAATATAGAAGTTGAATGTCCCGATGTAGGCAAACTAAGTATTGATGTTTGCTATGGAGGAAATTATTATGCCATTGTTGAAGTGCAAGAAAATTTCAAAGGCATTGAACATTATAGTGCTGGACAATTAATTGCTTGGAGTCGAATTCTCAGAACTAGAATTAATGAAAAAAATAAATTTGTACATCCTCTAGACCCTACCATTAATGGATGTTCACATATATTATGGACAGGAAAAGTGTTGGATGCAAAAAATACCGCTCGCAATGCAGTATTTTATGGCGATAAAGCCATTGACAGGTCGCCCTGCGGCACGGGTACTTCTGCAAGATTGGCTCATTGGTATGCAAAGGGTAAGTTAAAAGAAGGGGTTCCATTTTTGCACGAAAGCATTATTGGCTCTGTATTTACAGGTAAAATAGAGGGGCTCACTACTATCGGGAATCTGCCTGCTATTATTCCCTCCATTGAAGGTTGGGCTAAGATCTATGGATATAACACTATTTCAATTGACAAAGGGGACGACCCTTATGCCGCTGGATTCCAGGTGGTTTAAATTATTGATATTCTAGAAAATCGGTCCTTTTTTAGTACTTTATGAACGCAATTTTTACGAAATTCGCACCATAAATTTTTGTATGGAAGTAGTTGTTATTGGAGGCGGTATTGTGGGACTTAGTAGTGCTTATTTTTTACAAGAAGCAGGTCATCAAGTAACTATTATTGACCAAACCGATATGACCCAAAACTGCTCTTATGGAAATGCGGGTTATGTTTGTCCTAGTCATTTTACACCTTTAGCAACTCCGGGTATAGTAAAACAAGGCTTGAAATGGATGTTGAATTCAGAAAGTCCATTTTATGTTAAGCCAAGACTTAGTTTAAGTTTAATAAAATGGGGCTTACAATTTATGAAAGAAGCCACTCCTGAAAAAGTGGAAAGAGCCGCTATTCCATTAAGAGATTATGCATTTTTAAGTAAACATTGGTATCAACAATGGGAGGCTTTACCTCAATTTAAATTTGCTTATGAACATAAAGGGCTTCTTGAAATTTTCCAAACTGAAAAAGCCGCTGAACATTCTCACCATTTAGTACATAGAGCGCAGGAATTAGGATTAACCGATACTAAATTATTAAATCAACAAGAATTATTTGCGATGGAGCCTCATCATAAATTAAATGCAATGGGGGCCATTTATTTTGCTTGTGATGGTCATTTGTATCCTGCCAAGTTAATGCAACAATTAATAAGTGATTTAAAATCAAAAGGGGTTCAATTTAAAATGAATGAAACGGTAACTCATTTTGAAAAAGGCGCAGGAAAAATTAATGCAGTTATTACCAATGTGCAAAAATATAAGGCAGATGCAGTAGTATTGGCTACCGGTTCTTGGAGTAGAGAATTAGCAGAACAATTAAACATTAATATGCCTTTGATGCCCGGCCGTGGTTATTCCATTACCTTGGAAGATACCCCTTATAGAACCAATTATCCAGCTGTGTTTATTGAAGGGCGTGTAGCTATTACTCCTATGGATACAAATAAAATGCGTTTTGGGGGCACTATGGAAATTACTACTACAAATGCAGCCCCTAGAATCAATAGAGTAGTGGGTATTTTGAAAGCTGTTAAAAGATATTTTCCTGAATTTGATATACCTGTACCTACAATGGATAAAGTTTGGTATGGTTACAGGCCTTGTTCTGCCGATGGTTTGCCTTATTTAGGTAGAACCAAAAAATGGAATAATTTAGTGATGGCCACGGGACATTCAATGGTAGGTTTAAGTTTGGGGGCTGGCACTGGAAAATTAGTTTCAGAAATTATAGACGAAAAGCCCACTAGTATAGATATCAAATTTTATCAACCTGAAAGATTTGATCATTGATGAAAACTAAAACAACTTCTATATCTTATCGTCATACCGGGTTATTCAGCAACTTGGTAAATGATTATATAGAGTTAAAGTCTGAAGCCTTACCATTTACGCAATATGCTCCCACTATAGAAGGCTATCAAAATGCTTTAAAGCAAAGAGCTTCTTTCCCCACCGATAGAAAAGTATTAGTAGAAGTTTTACAACAACAATACAATGATTTAGAAAAATCTGTTTCCCCTTACCCCGCACTAAATAATAAAGCTTTTTTCAAACCGGTGTTAAAAAATGTAAGCTTATTATTGGATGAAAATACATTTTCGGTTACTACTGCACATCAACCTAATATTTTTACTGGGCCTCTTTATTTTTTTTATAAAATAATACACGCTATCCAATTAGCCGCTGAGTTAAAAAAGAAATTTCCTACTTATAATTTTGTACCAGTATATTATATGGGTAGTGAAGATGCCGACTTACAAGAAGTGGGTTCTTATTATTTAGGGGGCAGTTCTTATCAGTGGAATACCTCACAAACAGGAGCCATTGGTAGAATGAAAATAGATGATGAATTCATTAAATTAATACAAAATTTAGAAGGTTATTGGTCTGTGAAACCAATGGGAGGGGAGGCTTTAGAGGTATTAAAACAAGCTTATCAAAAAGGTAAAACTATAGCAGAAGCCACATTAGCAATGGTGCACGCTTATTTTGGAAAATATGGTTTAGTGATTTTACAACCAGATAATTCCAATTTAAAATCTTTATTTGTAGAGGTAATGTTAAAGGAGTTGAAAGAAGGATTTTCGCAAAAAGCCATTCAATCCACTAAAGAAAAATTAGCAAAAGACTATCATATTCAAACAGAGGGTCGTGCATTGAATTTATTTTATTTAAAAGATAATCTAAGAAATAGAATTGAAAAACAAGGCGCTAATTACATAGTAGTTGATACTAATTTTTGCTTTACAGAAAAAGAAATTATAGAGGAACTAAAATCTCATCCTGAAAGATTTAGCCCCAATGTCATATTAAGAGGTGTTTATCAAGAAACTCTATTACCCGGCATTGCTTTTATTGGAGGTGGGGGTGAGTTAGCATATTGGATGCAGCTTAAAAATGTATTTAATGAAGTAAAAGTGCATTATCCAATATTACAATTACGAAACTCTTTTATGTTTATGAATGAAAAGCAAAACAGTCAATGGAAAGAGTTAGGATTTTCTTACGAAGATATTTTTACGCCACTAATAGATTTAGAATTACAGTATATTAAATCACACTCTAAAGATAATCTTACACTCACTAGTCATATACACTCTTTAAAAAAATTATACGAGTTAGTGGGAAAAGAGGCGGTAAAGATTGATGCTACTTTGGAAGAGCATACTAAAAATTTATCTGTTCAAGCGCAAAAGAAATTGACGGCTTTAGAAAAGAAAATGATTCGTGCTGAGAAAAGAAAACAAAAAACTTCATTAGATCGTATAAAAAATATCAAAGATTCTTTATTTCCCAAAGAGAGTTTACAAGAAAGAATAGAACATTTCTCAGAATGGGTGGGAGTCTATGGATGGGATTGGGTGGAAGTAATTATGAAAAATTCCAAAACTGTAGAGTCTCAATTTACTATCATAACTATAGAAAAAAATAAGTAATAAATTTGATTTATTTACTTAGCATCAAATTCGTTATTCCAGTTTGTTTTTAGATGCTCCACTTTGGTCATTACTTCCGATTCTAAATTCAATTTATAAGCTTCAATAGCAGCTCCAATTTGAGTATTGGAACTACCAATAATTTGAGCTGCCAATAATCCTGCATTTTTAGCGCCGTTTAAAGCAACAGTGGCCACAGGTACACCTCCAGGCATTTGTAAAATTGATAAAATACTATCCCAGCCTTCTGTTGAATTAGTGGATTTAATGGGCACTCCAATAACAGGTAAGCTAGTTAAAGCAGCAATCATTCCTGGTAAATGGGCTGCACCACCTGCGCCTGCAATAATAACTTGTAAACCTCTTTGGCGAGCAGTCTTTGCATATTCAACCATTCTATCAGGGGTTCTATGTGCAGATACAACAGTTAGTTCAAAAGGAATATTGAAGTTTTTTAAACTTTCGGAGGCTGCCTGCATGATTGGTAAATCACTATCGCTTCCCATTATAATACCCACTTTTGCAGTAGAAGACATAACTGAATTTTGATGCAAGTTACATTAATTTTCTATAAAATATCCTGCCACATTACCCCATATAGGAGTAGCTTTTGTCTCTGTTACTTTTATTTTGAAATAGGAAGCTTTTTGAGGGGGGAATTGAATAATTTTTTTTCTTCCTATAGTGGTGCTAGCAGCAATTTTTTTCAAGTCTTTTTCATTTTCTCCTGCAAATATTTCAAAACTTATCACTCTTTGACCAAATTTAATTTGCTCTTGTAATTGCATCGTGTTAAGTGTGATGGGTTGAGCTGTTTTTATTTCAATTGCATTATTCAATTTTTTAACTACTGCATTTTTAAATAAGTTCGTGCGAAATGCATTGTCTCTAATTTTTTTAAAATCCATTAGAGCGGCAGAGTCTTGCGGGGCTATTAAACCTTTTCTATTGGGAGGTACATTCAATAACATATTCCCGCCGTGACCCACAGATTTTAAATATAAATTAAATAAAGTCTTACCCGATTTTACGGTGTTGTCTTCTTCGCTGTGGTAAAACCATCCTTTACGAATAGAAACATCTGCTTCGGCGCCTATCCAATTTTTACCATTAAAATTTCCTCTATTCAATGTATCGTTGGGGGGTGCGCCTTCGCCTCTTTTAAAACCAGCAGTATCTAGTAAATTCCAATTGGTTTCATTGATGATTCCGTTTTCATTTCCTATCCAACGAATATGAGGGCCAATATCACTAAATATTATAAGATGGGGTTGATAAGACAAAGCTGAATCTTTAAATCTTGTAAAATCATATACTTGTTTTTTGCCATTAGGACCTTCGCCATTGGCACCATCCCACCATAACTCTGTAAACTTTCCATAACCGGTTAAAAGTTCTCTCATTGTTTGGATATAAATATCGTTGTATTCAGCACTGCCATATTTTGGATGATTTCTATCCCAAGGAGAAATGTATACACCCATTTCAATACCCGCTTTTTTACAAGCTTCAGATAACATTTTAATAACATCCCCTTTTCCATTCATCCACTTTGATTCTCTCACTGTATGCGTACTATATTTACTGGGCCACAAACAAAAGCCATCGTGGTGTTTAGCAGTTATTATAATTCCTTTGGCACCCGCTGCTTTTGCAATTCGCGCCCATTGATTACAATCTATTTGTGTGGGGTTAAATATATTGGGATCTTCACTTCCTTTTCCCCATTCTAAATCGGTAAAAGTATTGGGGCCAAAATGCATAAATAAATAAAATTCTTTTTCGTGCCAAGCTAGTTGCTGAGCGCTTGGAGTAGGGCCCCATTTTTCTTGGGCGAATAATATAGTAGGGGTACTAATTAAAATTCCAAATACTATATAAAAAAGATATTTTGTTTTTTTCATCAAATGTATTTTATCAAATTTATTTTTCGGAAAAGTAAAATTTAAAATGAGCCATTATAATTTTTAATGAGTTGTAATTTTAAGAGCTCTTTTATATAATTGAATGGTATTTTCTAAACCCAAATAAAGGGCATCACAAATTAATGCGTGGCCAATACTTACTTCATCTATATAGGGAATAGATTGAATTAAAAAAGGTAAATTCAAGCTATTTAAATCGTGGCCTGCATTAATACCCATTCCTAATTTTTTTGCCAACCCGGCAGCATTGATATAAGGTAAAATTGCTTTTTCTTTTTGACCCGCTGCAAATTCTTTGGCATACATTTCTGTATATAATTCTATGCGATCAGTTCCAGTACTTGCTGCTGCCTCTACCATTTTTTCAACCGGATCCACAAAAATGGATACACGAATACCTGCTTTTTTGAAAATAGCAATTATATCTTTTAAATAATTTTGTTCTTGAAGGGTGTCCCAACCGTGGTCGCTGGTTAATTGACCCATAGTGTCAGGGACTAGGGTTACCTGATGAGGTTTATTCTTTAAAACTAATTCTACAAATTTACTTTCCTTAGGGTTGCCCTCAATGTTAAACTCTGTGGTTACAATTGGTCTTAAATCATAAACATCTTGGTAGCGAATATGCCTTTCATCGGGTCTGGGATGTACAGTAATTCCTTCTGCACCAAAACGCTCAGCGTCTTTGGCTACTTGTAATACATTGGGATAGTCTGCTCCACGGCTATTTCTTAAAGTGGCTATCTTATTTATGTTCACACTTAAACGAGTCATAGGCGAATTTAAGTTATTTTTGCATCTCAAAAATAGAACAATGGCTTATTCTAGTATGGAGGCTTGTTTATTGGATTTGGAACGCAATGGTATGCTTTTGCGTATCAAAGAAGAGGTCGATCCCTACTTAGAAATGGCGGCAATTCATTTACGCATTTTTGAAAGCAAAGGCCCCGCTATTTTATTTGAAAAAGTGAAGGGTTCCAAATATCGAGCAGCATCCAATATTTTTGGTACACTTGAAAGATCTGAATTTATTTTTAGAGATACGCTACCTGCTGTTAAACAATTAATTGATATTAAAATAAATCCTTTAGCAGCTATTCAGCATCCCTTAAAAACATTGAGTGCACTGCCAGCTGCATTACACGCTATTCCTTCTAAAAATCCACTCACTCAACCAGTTTTATTTGAAGAAATAAATATTAGTGATCTTCCTTTAATTCAACATCATCCAATGGATGGTGGAGCATTTGTTACCCTTCCATTAGTATATACAGAAGATATTGACAAGCCTGGAATTGGGAATTCTAATTTAGGTATGTACCGAATTCAATTAAATGGCAATGATTATATATTAAATAAAGAAGTTGGTTTGCATTATCAATTACATCGTGGTATAGGGGTGCATCAAACCAAAGCCAATCATAAAGGACTTCCCTTGAAAGTAAGTTGTTTTATTGGAGGCCCTCCTGCACATACGGTAGCCGCAGTGATGCCACTTCCAGAAGGTATGAGTGAAATGAATTTTGCAGGCGTACTGGCAGCTAAAAGATTTGGATATACTTATGTAGACGGTTTTTGTGTTAGTACTGATGCCGATTTTGTTATTACAGGAGAAGTATTCCCTGGTGAAAACAAACCTGAGGGCCCTTTTGGAGACCATTTAGGATATTATAGTTTACAACATCCTTTTCCTGTAATGAAAGTGCATAAAGTTTATGCTAAAAAAAATGCTATTTGGGCATTTACAGTAGTGGGCAGACCACCACAAGAAGATACTAGTTTTGGACAACTTATACATCATATTACTGGCGCTGCAGTTTCTAATGAAATTCCTGGATTAAAAGAAGTTCACGCGGTGGATGCAGCGGGTGTGCATCCTTTGTTGCTCGCTATAGGTAGTGAAAGATATACGCCCTATTTGGACAATAAAAAACCTGCAGAAATTTTAACTATTGCCAATCATATTTTAGGAACTGGACAATTAAGTTTAGCAAAATTTCTTTGGATTACAGCAGACCCCATAACATCTCAAAAGGATAATGCTACTCTTGTTTCCAATAACTCAGTTGCTACAACAGTTCCAAGCGTTCATAAGGTAGATGAGTTTTTACAATATATGTTATGTAGAATGGACTTTTCTAACGATTTACATTTTCATACAAAAACCACTATGGATACTTTGGATTATTCAGGCGATGATTTAAATAGTGGATCTAAATTAGTTTTAGCAGCTTATGGTAATCAAAGACGAAAATTAGCTACTACACTTCCAGAAAAAATTACTTCTTTAAATGCGCAGGCACATTTAATAATGCCAGGAGTAATAGCTGTTAGTGCTGAAAAAGAAACTGTATATTCTATACAAGAAAAACTAAAAGGGCAGGGGGAAGACTTGCTAGAAAAACAGGGTGTAACTATTATAATTATTACTGAAAATCCGGCTTGGATGGCTGAAGATTTTAATAATTTTATTTGGGCCACTTTTACAAGAGTGAATCCTGCTAATGATATTGAAGGTGTTGATAGTGGTATTCAAAATAAACATTGGGGCTGCAAAGGGCCACTCATTTTTGATGCTACTATTAAAAAGCATCACGCACCTGCTATGGAAAAAAATATGGAAGTTGAAAAAAGAGTCACTAGTTTGTTAAAAAAATATGGGTATTAATATGCTTACAAATAATTCTTAATTCAAATTAAATTAAGACAGTATACTTCTCTATTTATTCAGCTAAAATTTTCCTTCTGCATTTATACTTCTATCCAAGTATGATCGGCTAATAATTTAACAGTTGCTACAAATTGAGCAAAAGGGCCAGCACCACCGCCCCATTCACTAGGGGCTACTAGTGATAATACGTGGGAGCCATCGGTTTTTTCATACACGTGATAGGTTTGACCAATTTGTGGTTTGAAAGTAATTTTAGCTTCGTAAATCATTAAGCTTAATTCTTTACGCTTTCTAATTTCTTGAGCTTGTCTTGCTAATAATTCAATTTGTTCTTTAATTTGATTTAACTGCATATTGGTTTGATCTTCCATAGCAGATAAAGCTTTGTGTTTGATAACGCCATCTTTAGTGGGACGAATAGCTACACTGCTAGCAGAAGAGGCATAGGGCAAAACACTTAATTGTTTATGGTAAATTTCTATATTTTTAAAAGCTTCCCCATTTTCTTTTGTACCATAATGTGTTACTTTTAAAAAACCATTGGCTAAAATTTCGTGTACAACTTTTAAGTTGGTTTTTTGGTCTTTAATAAATTGAACCGTTAAACAAGAGGCATTGTTAATTTCTGCTATTACTTCATTGCCCAATGCTTCATTTTCAAAACTTTGTGCTTGAGCGTTGGGGATGACAGTATATTGAGCATAAAAAGCTTCATTTTCTATGTTCACCCAGTTATGGCTAAAACTTAATGCGTGTGCATTTTGAACACTTTCAATTTTATAATTGCCAGATTTGGGAACTATTTGATACTCGAATTCACTTTTTTCAGGGAAAAGCTGCCAGCTTGCTAAAAAATTATACGCTTGAACCATATGGACTATAACAAAAATTAATATGAAAAGTTGAATGAATTTGAAGGGTTTATACCTAAAAACTAATTTATTTGTACAAAATCGGGTTTACTAATTATGCTGGAACTATACTTGTAGCGAATGTTAGTTGTGAGGCTCAAATTCCAGGGGCTGAGTTGTAGGTTGGTTCTTGGAAAGTAAAATGCTTTGAGTTCAATGGTGCCAAAAATCAGGCTCTCATTTCTTAGCCTCATACCCGATCCTATAGAGGAATAAATATCTCCATCAATGATGGGTTGTCCCACAGTTCTTAAATAGCTAATATTTACAAAAGCAAAAGGGGAGGTTTTGAATCCATAGAACGACTTTCCATTATACCATACCGATTCCCAATTGGCAGTAATACGAGTACCACCATAAATACGCTCTTTATTTAATTGGGGTATACCATAATTACTACTAATGAGTAAAGCTTCGTTGAATTTATTTTTTAGCGTTTCTGTAAAACTTACATTTATAATAGATCGATACTTATATCCATTTTTTAAATAATGTAATTTATTTATTTGCTCAACACTTGTGATAAATCGAACATCTTGTAATTGACCATCGGAATAACTTGAGCCTCCACTAATATTGATATGTCTGAAATTATCATTAGGAAGTAATTTGTATAACTCTAATTGTATTCCCATATAAGGCAATTGATAATTTTCTCTTTGATAGGTTCCAGTAGTGATGACTAATGATTTACCAGTGGGCAAGTCTTCGTTTCTGCCAAATCCATATAAATACTGGGTACGAATAATTTTTTGTTTAAAAAAACTAAATGAACCAAGCAAGGCTTGAATATTTTGATAGTTTCTATCAATCTGTGCTAAGTAGTTGACAGGTCTTGTCTTGTAAATATTTTCAAAATATCTAAGTTGAACAAAATAGTGCAGATTATCTGTGTTAAGTGAAAGTTGATTTTTGAATAGTTGATATCCTAGCCAAATATCAAAATGTTTTAAGTTATAGTTGTAGGTGCTTGTAAATAGCGAATCTGACCATACTAAGGCATACACATTTTTATTGTTTGCATAGTTGATATTAAAACCCCAAGTCCATCTGCTATTAGGAGTGAGTAAAGGTCGATTACCTTTAATATACATTGATGTTTCAGATAAATCTCCATTAGCTAAATTGGGTGCAAAGGAAGTAGCACCTATATTAATGTCGGTAAAACTTCCGCCTATATTTCTATTAATATAATCTGCTCCCCAACCTGTGGGGCTAGATCTGTTTTTATCGTATAAATGACTTAAAGTAAAAGCGTTTCCACCATCATTGGCATTTTCTGTACTTATAGAGGCAGTATAAGAATTAGTATTACGAACATTAAAACTTCCCCCAAAGGGAAAGATGTCTTTAGTAATCACAAATAATTCTACTTCATTGGAGTCTGTGGGAGACAGAGAAGCCAAGATACGCGCATCTTGTATATAGGGTAAATCTCTTATCCATTTTTCATTATAGGCCACTATCAAAGGATCTAATACTTCTTGTTCTTTGATAAATAAATTTTTTCTTATAATATTCTCTTTGGTTTTATTGTGCAATTTATCTGCCCATTGAACTAAATAATCATTTTTAATTTTATAAGGATTTACAATACTAGATCCAAAATGTTTTTGCTCAATATGTATGGTTTTAATTTTTTTACCTTCAAATTTTGCAACTTCTTGGGCATATCTATTCAAGTATATAAAAGTGGAATCAATAAAAGAGCTGGGGGCGCCTCTAAAAGGTTTTATGATAGCTTGCCATACATTACTATCCTTGGTGTAAGCAATATATTTAGGAATACTTTTTAATTGTGCCTTTGCAAAAATGCATAGAAACATTAAAAAATATAGAAGTAACCATT
>CAXBQH010000019.1:0-44437 GCA_963977985.1 uncultured bacterium | reverse complement strand
GGAGCAAAATTCGTATCCACTTCAGCTGCTGTAATTTTTTCTCTCGTAACCAAACGATTAGTAATTATTCGATAATAATTACGCATCAAATTAGAGAAAGCACCGGTTGAATCAAAAGCAGATTTAAAATATCCTTCAGGTTGTGATGGCTTTTTTTTATTATTTCCTTGTATATCTTCTTTTACATGGAAAGAAGAGGGAGGGGGAGGAAGAAGCGGGAAAAGGGAAGAAGAGAAAGAGAAAGAGAGGAAGAAGAAGAAGAATTAAGACAAGAAGAAGTTGAAGTTTTTATTAATAGTGATGGTGAAGAAGAAACATATCTTAAAAGAATATTTTAATTAATTTTATTATATAATTTAATCTGTAAAAATATTAATAATTAATAAATTATTAATTTTTTAGACATAAATTTTTATCTTCAATAAAATTTAATTTATCTGTATTATATATTATATAGATTATGCCTTATCATATTGTCAAATCTGGTCGTGGTTATTTCGTTGAAAATAAAGATACTGGAAAACGATATTCAAATAAACCTATACCATTAGCAAATGCTAAAAAACAGATGAAAGTTTTATATATGCATTCTCGTGGTGAATTAGGTGGAGAATTTCAAAATGTTAATCCTGATCATTTAGAAGGTGCTGGTCTTGCTGATTTTCTTAAAAAAGCATATAATAAAATAGCACAAAAAACAAAATCAGTTGTATCTGGTATAACTGGAAGAGTTCAAGGTGTTGTAATGGGTCGTAATGATTATCCTCCTGCTGAAAGAGATTTAATTCAAAAATATGGTGATAAAAAAATTACTGCAATTTGTATTTATCGAGAACCTTTAGATAAAATGGTTAATGGTTTGGTTAATACAATAACACTTGGTAAGTTTAATAATATTAAAAATAAATATTCGATCGATGAATTATATCATTTATTTATGGTTATTACATTAGATGGAACGATTCCTATATTAGTTGAAAAGAATGAAGTTATTAATTTACACGAATATCCTAATATAAAACCAAATGCTCAAAAATTTGAGTTAACTATTCCACCTAATTTTAATTTAACCTTTAAACAAATGTTAGACGCTGGTCAAGCATATATGGGTAATGATTGGTTTACTTATGATGCTATTAAAAATAATTGTCAAAGATTTATTATGTCAATATTAAATGCTCAACCTGAATTAATAAAAGCTAATCCTGAAGTAGGTAAATTTGTTCAACAAGATACTACTGGTTTAGATCGAGATTTATCACCAACATCTAAAAAATTATTTAATGGTATCAATTTAGACGGCTGGCAGGCTTTAGGAAAAAATCAATGGGTGGTAGAAAATGGAGTTTTAAAAAGTCCGCGCTCCGGTGCCAATATTAGGTCTACTGAAACTTTTAATGATTTTAAATTACATATTGAATTTCGTTATCCTAAAGAAAGCAATAGTGGAGTTTATTTAAGAGGTAGATATGAGGTTCAAATTGAAGACAGTAAAGGAAGAGAACCTTTAAGTATTTATTTAGGGGGCATCTATGGATTTATTGATCCTTTATTTAATATGGCCAAAGAACCAGGAGAGTGGCAAGCCTATGATATTACTTTAGTGGGGCGATTAGTAACAGTAGTGGTTAATGGGGTTACTGTAATTTATAATCAACCTATTCCAGGAGTTACGGGTGGAGCTTTAGATAGTAATGAAGGTGAGCCAGGTCCTATTATGATGCAAGGAGATCACGGACCTATTGAATATAGAAATATAATTATAACACCAGCAATTACTAAATAAGTTATACTCAATTACTGAAAAAGTTATATTCAATTACTGAATAAGCTATACTCAATGGCTAAATAAGTGATACTAAGTATTGAATTATTGTATTGAATTATTTTTCAAAGACCACTTCTTCATAGGGAACTCTTAAACGGGGTCCCCATATACCTTCTTTGGTTGCTTTGCCTACAGCAATGATCATATTAATTTCTGCGCCTGCAGGTAATTGTAATGCTTTTTTAACTCTTTTGCTATCAAAACCTTCCATAGGACAAGATTCATATCCTTCGGCTGCAATTGACAACATAAAAGTTTGAGCTGCTAGGGCACAGGATTTATGCACAGTAATTCTTTGATCTGCTTTACCCCCAAATCTCATAAAGGGTTTAGAAATACCCATAAAAAAACTAATACTTCTTCTGAGTAAAGAAAAGAATCCAAAAATATCATTTCTATAAGCCAAAGGCATTAGTTTACTATAATAATTCAAGCCTCTTTTTTCTAATTTAGTAGGAGTGCCTTGTATGTTTGATTTTAGTTGCTCATAATTCCACTTCGCTCTTTTTGACCATAAATCTTGTCTGGTTACAAAAACAACAATTTGTTTAGCGGTTTTGGCGGCAGATTGACCTAAACAAAGTGCCTCGTATTTTTTTCTTTCTTCTTCATTTTTTATCCAATAAAATTCCCAAAGTTGCATATTGCTGCTATTGGGAGATAAGATAGCTCTCTCTAAACTTTTTTTAATGACTTCATCGGGTACTTCTACCAAAGGGTCAAATTTGCGATTCGATCTGCGACGATTTATTATTTCTTGAAATTGACTAGAATACATTTTATTACAATTAAATTAATTAATTTTATAGGGAGCTTGTTTTAAAGCGCTTGCAAATAAACCAAACTTTTTCAAACTATGCTAAAAAAAATACTCCTCAGTCTTGCAGTAATCCTCATTTTACTAGCTGGTCTTTCTTTTACTCCTCCCTTTTCTCATTTAAGAAATTTTGCTTCTTGGGGGGTACATACTATTCACGATTATAAAACCCATCCAACGCGTTTAGTGGCAAGCGGTGGAGCACCTCAATATTGGCCATTAGACTCGGCCTATAATAAAGTTACCATTGCAGACTCTCTTTTAGCCATTATGGATAGCAACGATACCCACGCTTTTTTAGTGATACAAGATGGTAAATTACTCTATGAAAAATATTGGGATGGGTATAATTCAAAAACCTTAAGTGGGTCTTTTTCGGCTGCAAAAAGTATTATTTCTTTACTCATAGGTATTGCCTTAGATGAGGGAAAAATAAAATCATTGGAAGAGCCTGTTGGAAATTATGTTGAACATTTTAAAACCAATGGTTTAGAAAAAGTGCGTATCAAAGATTTATTAACAATGAGTTCGGGTACTAATTATAAAGAATCGGATAAAGGTTATTTTAGTTTAAATGCTTATGGATATTATGGAGATGATGAAGAGTATATGGTTAATAAAATGAAATACAAAGAGCCCTCTGGTCAGCATTGGGAATATAGAAGTGGAGATACACAAGTGCTAGGGCTTATTGTAGAAAAAGTTTTCGGTCAAAATATATCAACGCTAGTGGCAGAAAGATTTATGAAACCAATGGGCGCCGAGGCCGATGCTTTATGGCTTTTAGATGGAGCGAAAAAACACGAAAAAGCTTTTTGTTGTTTCAATGGTGTAGCGCGTGACTATGCAAGATTTGGCCAATTAGTTTTGCAAAATGGAAAATGGGGGAATCAACAAATTGTTTCAAGTAATTATGTTCAAGCAGCTACTACACCTGCTACTTATTTGAAAGATAAATATGAGAATGAAAACCCAGTTGATTTTTATGGATACCAATACTGGATGTTTAAAGAACAAGGACACGATGTGGTAGCCCAAAACGGATTGTTCGGCCAGTATGTATATATTATTAGAGATAAAAATGCAGTGGTGGTTCGTTTAGGTGAATCAAAAGTCACTAAACCTATTCATCATCATCAACCAGAAGTGTTTACTTATGCTGCGGCAGCACTTTCTATCTTGAAATAAAAAAAACTTTTTGCAAGCCGCCTTTAGAAAAGGTCCATCGCTTTAGCAAAATAGGTTAAAGTACCTGGAAGTGCCAGCCAGAAAAATTCTCTATGTAAGGCAAAAAGAGTTATTAAAATAACAGTCCAAATAAAACAAAGAGCCCAGTATTTTTTTGTGTTTTTTTGCGCTTCCATTTTGTAATTTTTTATTTTTTAATAAGAGCGGTGCAAATATACCAATTTATTTTTTATTTTATTTTTTGGGTATAAGAATATTGCAGGTCTACTTTCCATCCCTCAGGGGTTGCCACCACCATTATTTTTTGAGGCGTTTTATCCAATGAATTTTGATAGCTAAAGCTGCCGTGAGTGCTATCTATATTTATTATTTCATTCACTTGAATAGAAGCCTCTCTTAGTAGTTGCCTTTGTTCTTTATCTAATGAAAAATAATGCGACGAAAGGCTGTCAAAATAAGTTTTATTGGAAGGATTATCCAATAAAAAAAGTTTCGCTTTTTTAAAATCGCCTTTCATACAATTTTCAATAAAATATCTTCCTCCCTCTAAGGCATTGTTGGCTTTGAGGTCGCTTTGATCACTGCCGCAGGCCAACCCAAGCATTATTAATAAGAGGCATATAAAATTCGGTGCTTTCATATTTTTTTACCTTCTTCAAAGTTAATCTATAATTGGCATCTTGCCAGCTTTTGGTTAATTTTGTCATAGCATTAAATAGTCCGAATGACAAAATCTGCTTTAGTTAATGAAATAAATAATAAGCAATCTTATTTATGTGTGGGATTGGATACGGATGTTGAAAAACTACCCAAGGGTTTTTCAAAAGATGCAAAAGGTATTATTGCTTTTAATAAAGCTATCATTGATGCTACGGCTGCACACTGTGTAAGTTATAAAATTAATACTGCTTTTTATGAGTCATTGGGGGTGCAAGGATGGCAGGCAATGGAAGAGACATTAGCGCATATTCCTAAAACACATTTTACTATTGCTGATGCAAAAAGAGGTGATATAGGGAACACTTCGGCTCATTATGCAAAAACATTTTTTGAGGTTTTACCTTTCGATGCAATAACAGTGGCTCCTTATATGGGTCAGGATAGTTTAGATCCTTTTTTAGCCTATAAAAATAAATTTACCATCGTATTAGGGCTTACTTCAAATGCGGGCAGCAAAGATTTTCAACAACAAAAATTAAGCTCTGGAAAATTGGTTTACGAAACGGTGCTTGAACAAGTAGCTAGTTGGGCAAGTCCTGAACAATTGATGTTTGTAGTAGGTGCTACCAAAGCCAAAGAATTGGAAAGCATTAGAAATATTATTCCACATCATTTTCTTTTAGTACCTGGCATTGGAGCGCAGGGGGGTAATTTAGCCGAAGTTACCAAGTATGGTAAAAATGAATCGGTGGGCTTACTAGTAAATGTGAGTAGGGCTATTTTATTTTCTAGCGCTGAAAACGATTTTGCTCAAAAAGCAAATTTGGCAGCACAGCAATATAGTATTGAAATGAAAGCCTTACTTTAATTGCTGTATATTTTCTCCTTCCGATTTTGCAATAAATAGAGTAGCGGCACTATTGCCAATGATATTGGTGATAGCTCTTGCTTCACTCATAAATTTATCTATCCCTAATAAAAAGGCTAATCCCTCTAAAGGAATTTTTTGTAAACTTGCTAAAGTGGATGCTAAAACAATAAAGCCACTCCCAGTGACTCCTGCAGCACCTTTGGAAGTGAGCATTAATATTAAAATCATAGTTATTATTTCAGGTATACTTAATGGAACATTATAAAGTTGTGCAATGAATATAACAGCCATAGATAAATAAATGGAAGTGCCATCTAAATTAAATGAATAGCCAGTGGGTACTACTAATCCCACGACCGATTTTGAACAACCCATTTTTTCTAACTTGTTCATTAGTGAAGGCATAGCAGGCTCTGAGGAAGAAGTTGCAAAAACAATTAATAATTCTTCTTTTATATTTTTTATAAGTTGGCCTATAGATAATTTATAATAGTGAAGTAGAAGTCCTAAAATTATAAAAATAAAAAGGGCCATTGTCAAATACATAGTGCCCATTAATTTGCCCAGCGGAATTAAACTTTTTAAACCATACTTGCCCACTGCAAATGCCATTCCTCCAAAAGCCGCAATAGGGGCTAGATACATTACATATTTCAAGCCCATAAATACATAATGCGTAACCTTACCTAAAAAATGCAAGTAATTTTCTTTTTTATTTAAAAAGTTGAGCACCAGTCCTACGATGATAGCCAACACTAAAACTTGTAAATTAGCATTACTCTTAATAATGGTCCAAATATGAAAATTAGGACTTGAAGTATACTTAGAGGGGTCTTGCATTTGAATTCCTTCTTTACTAATATTACCTGGTTTAAGCCACAATGCCATCACTACACCAATAGCTAGAGAAAGGGTGCTCACAATTTCAAAATACACTAATGATTTTATTCCAATTCTACCTACTTTTTTTAAATCTCCCATAGAAGCAATACCAAGTGTAACAGTTAAAAAAATGATAGGGAAAGTGAAAATTTTTATAAGACTTATAAAGTTTTTAGAAAGAGGTTCTAATTGTAAGGCAAAATGGGTCCAATAGCTGCCTACGATTACTCCAGCAATAATTGCCATTAAAACATAAAAACTTAAATGTGTAATTAATTTTCGCATATAAATTATTGTTATTGTAAATATACTTTTTTACTGTCGTTTATTTTATCTTTGCAAGGGTTTGTTTACACTTTAAAAACTTTTTTATGGCTGTTAGAACAGATTTGTTTGAATCGCCCGATTACTACCAACTTGATGAATTATTAAGTGAAGAACATCTAATGGTTAGAAAGGCCGTTAGAGACTATGTTAAAAAAGAAATTTCACCCATCATTGAGGATTATGCACAAAAAGCAGAGTTCCCTAGTTTCATTATAAAACAATTAGGGGATATGGGTTGCTTTGGTCCCACCATTCCTGCTGAATATGGGGGAGGTGGACTCGATTACATAAGTTATGGAATAATGATGCAGGAATTAGAAAGAGGTGATAGTGGGGTAAGAAGTACTGCTAGTGTGCAAGGTTCATTAGTGATGTTTCCCATTTATGCTTATGGAAATGAAGCTCAAAAGAAAAAATATTTACCAAAACTAGCTTCTGGAGAATGGTTGGGATGCTTTGGTTTAACAGAACCTAATCACGGCTCTGATCCTTCTAGTATGCTCACTAATATTAAAGAAGCGGGAGATCATTATATTTTGAATGGTGCAAAAATGTGGATTAGCAATGCGCCTTTTGCTCAAGTAGCAGTTGTTTGGGCCAAAAATGAAGCCGGTGAAATTGTGGGGGTTATTGTAGAAAGAGGAATGGAAGGTTTTACCACTCCCACCACCCACGGAAAATGGAGTTTAAGAGCAAGCGCCACAGGAGAATTAGTTTTTGACAATGTAAAAATTCCTAAAGAAAATATCTTGCCCAATGTAAAAGGTTTGAAAGGTCCCTTAGGATGTTTGAGTAAAGCAAGATACGGTATAGCTTGGGGCACTTTGGGGGCTGCTATGGATTGTTATGACACTGCACTAAGGTATAGTAAAGAAAGAGTACAATTTGGTAAACCTATTGCTGCTTTTCAATTACAACAAAAAAAATTAGCAGAAATGCTAACTGAAATCACCAAGGGTCAACTTCTGGTTTGGCGTTTGGGTGTTTTAATGAATGAAGGAAGAGCCACACCTGCACAAATTAGTATGGCTAAAAGAAATAGTTGCGACATAGCTACTCAAATTACTAGAGACGCTAGACAAATGTTAGGCGGTATGGGTATTACCGGTGAATATTCAGTAATGCGACATATGATGAATTTAGAAAGTGTAATTACTTATGAAGGTACTCACGATATTCATTTATTAATTACGGGAATGGACATTACTGGTTTGAATGCTTTTAAATAGAAAGTTCAATTAATAAAAATGGCGGCAGATAAAATATTTTTAATTGGGATGATGGGTGCTGGCAAAACTTATTGGGCTCAAAAAATGGCAAAGTGGAATAAATGTGTGGGGTACGATTTAGATGCTTTAATTGAGATGAATGAAGAAAAAACCATTGCTGAAATTTTTGAAGAAGAGGGGGAAGAATATTTTAGAAAAGTAGAGGCTAAAATATTAAGATGGTTTAAAGAAAAGAAAAAATTTATCATTGCTACGGGGGGAGGCACTCCTTGTTTTCAAGAAAATATGTCTTGGATGAAAAAAGAAGGCTTAGTGATTTGGTTAGATCCTTCATTGGAAGTACTGGTTAACCGATTATCTCTTGAAAAACAACAAAGACCTTTAATTGCCTCTTTGAATGATAATGAAATTGCTGCCTTTATTGAAAATAAATTAGTAGAAAGGCATTCTTATTATGCACAAGCTCATTACAGAATTAACACAGATTCAATGAACGAAGCAAGTATGAAAAAATTAATTGCTAAATATGCATCGTAATATTTTATTAAAAGGCATATTACTTTGTTTATTAGCGGTGATATTGGGTGCTTTTGGTGCTCACGCTTTAAAATCTTTGGTAAGTCCCGCTCAAGTACAAATATTTGAAACTGGAGTTCGTTATCAGTTTATGCACGGTGTGGCGCTTATAGCTTTGTCTTTGTATATAAGTCAATTTGAAAATAAAATTAGAAATCAAAAAAGCTTAGTTTGGGCGAGTCATTTTTTTTTGACAGGCGCTGTTTTATTTAGTGGTTCTTTATATTTATTGACATTATTTTCAAATTCAACACATCCCATTATTCGTTTTTTGGGCCCCTTAACACCATTGGGTGGATTGTGTTTTATCTTGGGTTGGTTATGTTGGCTAAGGGTTGTCTTTGAGAGTAAAGTGGATAAGTAAGCTACCTCCATTTCAATTTTACACATTTGTTTAAATTCCTTTTTCTTCCTATGTAGATAACTTATATTTGTTATAATGGCAAATTCCTTGAAAAGTAAAAAACAAACCAAGCTGAATGAGCAGGATTTAAATCCTGACAATGAAGCTGAAGTTTCGGTGACCGAAGTGGTGAAGGACGAAAGAACTTCTAAAATTTTAGGTTCTTTAAGTTTGCTTATTACTTTATTTCTTTTTGTGGCTTTCACTTCCTATTTATTTACTTGGCAGGATGACCAAGATATGGTTCAATTATGGCGCACCCATTTATTTTCTACCAATGATTTAAAAGCCAACAATTTAATGGGCTATATTGGAGCATTTGTGGCTTATCAAATTATATTTAATGGATTTGGAATTGCGGCTTATTTGTTTTGCTCTTTCTTTTTTGTGTTAGGAGTAAATTTATTTTTTACCAAACCCATTTTTAATATCTGGCGCAATGTGAGATATGTGATGGTGGGTTTGCTTGTTATTAGTACTAGTTTAGCTTTTATAACACCTGGTTCCAATTTTTCTTGGGGCGGCGCGCTAGGAGAATATAGTAGTAGTTGGTTGATAAAATTAATTGGAAGTTTTGGAACAGGCGCCTTACTACTAGTAGTTGCCTTGAGTTATATTATTTGGAGATTTAATCCAAGTTTCAATGTGCCCAATTTTAATTTTCTAATACCTAAGAAAAAACTGCAGGAGGAAGTAAATGATATAGTAGACACAGATGAAACTGCGGTTCAACAACAATGGGATTTAACAGCACCAGAACCACCTGCCGTAGGGGGTAATAAATTAAATAGTTCAAATAGTACTTTAGATGAAATAAGCTTACAAGAAGAAAAAATAGCTGAGCCCGTATTAGCGCAAGAGCTAACACCTACTCTCATTGATACTGAACCCCCAGTGGTGGTAAATGAAGAAGTGGTAGTTCCAACTCCTGTAGAAGCTAAAATGAATTTAGATGACTTGAATGGAGAATTGTTAGAAGACCTTGATTTAGAAATTAAACCAGTAGCTAAAGAAGCCATCGTAGCGGCGGGTAGTATAGGATCTACTTATGATGCTACATTGGATTTAAAAAATTACAAGTATCCTTCTATTAATTTATTAGAAACACACGGCTCTGAAAAAATTGTTCAAGACCCAGAAGAATTAGAGACGCATAAAAATCAAATTATTGCTACTTTAAAAAATTATGATATTGCAATTCAGCGAATTGCTGCCACAGTAGGGCCTACAGTAACCTTATATGAGATAGTACCTGCTCCTGGTGTTAGAATTAGTAGAATTAAAAACTTAGAAGATGATATTGCTTTAAGTTTGGCGGCATTGGGTATTCGTATTATTGCACCTATTCCTGGTAAAGGCACTATTGGTATTGAAGTGCCTAATATTAGAAAGTCGGTGGTGAGTATGAAGACTTTGTTAGCCAGTGAAAAATTTCAGAACAGTAAATTTTCTTTACCCATTGCCATTGGTAAAAAAATTGACAATGAAAATTTTATTGTAGACCTTACTAGTATGCCTCATTTATTAATGGCAGGCGCCACTGGTCAAGGTAAGTCGGTAGGATTAAACGCCATCTTGGTTTCTCTATTATACAAAAAGCATCCTTCTCAATTAAAGTTTGTTTTAGTGGATCCAAAGAAAGTGGAATTAAGTTTGTATCGTGTGATTGAAAAACATTTTCTGGCAAAATTACCCGGTGAGCAAGATGCAATCATTACAGACACTAAAAAAGTAATCAATACCCTCAATGCTTTATGTATTGAGATGGATAATAGATATGATTTATTGAAAGAAGCTGGATGTAGAAATATAAAAGAATACAACGATAAATTTACCGCACGCAGATTGAATCCGGAAAAGGGGCATCAATTTCTACCTTTTATAGTATTGGTAGTAGATGAGTTTGCTGATTTAATTATGACAGCAGGTAAAGAGGTTGAAATGCCTATAGCTCGTTTAGCGCAGTTGGCAAGAGCGGTGGGCATACATTTAATCATTGCCACACAAAGACCGAGTGTCAATATAATTACTGGTACCATCAAAGCAAATTTCCCTGCACGCATTGCATTTAAAGTATCTAGTAAAATTGATAGTCGAACTATTTTAGACGCAGGGGGTGCAGAACAGTTAATTGGGAAAGGGGATATGCTAGTAAGTTATAACGGTGAAATTACACGTTTACAATGTGCATTTGTAGATACACCAGAAGTAGACCGAGTATGTTCATTTATTGCTGACCAGAAAGGGTATCCTCAAGCATTTTTATTACCTGAATATATTGATGAGAAAGAAATGGAGGCTGGTAATTTTGACTCAGGTGAGAGAGATGCTTTATTTGAAGAAGCTGCCAGATTAATTGTAAGTGCACAAATGGGTTCTACTTCTTTAATTCAAAGAAGAATGAAATTAGGTTATAACAGAGCGGGCAGATTAATGGATCAATTAGAGTCTGCTGGTTTGGTAGGTCCTAGTCAAGGCAGTAAACCCAGGGAGGTATTATATAAGACAGAGGCAGAATTGAATAACTTTTTAAAGGGGCTAGATTAAATCTTACTTAAAACTTTGGCTTAATTTTATCAATAAGTTAAAAATCCATTCTTTACTTTTGTTCCAAACTTCACTTTTTTAAATAATTAATATTTATGAGAATCCCCTTTATTCTTATAGCTTTATTCATAGGCACTAGTTCTTTTGCCCAAAAAGATCCCTCTGCAAAAGCTATTTTGGATCAGTTAGGGGCTAAAGTGAAGGAATCAAAAGGAATTCTTGTAAGCCTTCAAATGATTTCAAAAAATGTACAGGGTAAGGCCTTGGCTACCAAGCAAATAAGTTTGAAGATGAAAGGAGATAAATACTATTTGAAACAAGGGGTGATGGAGATTCTTTGTGATGGTAAAATTATTTACAATTTCGATGGACAAACTACCTTATCAAAGTCTAGTGTGGCAGAATCTGACCAAACGCTTAGCCCTCAAAAATTATTATCAGGTAGCTACGATAAAGACTTCAATTACAATTTATTAGCCCAAAACAATACCACTGCTACAATTGAATTAATACCCATAGATAAACGCAAGAATTTTCAAAAAGTAACCCTTATTATTGACAAGCTTAAATCGGCCCTTTCCTCGGCCTCCATTTTGGATAAAAGCAATAATAGCACCTTTGTTAAAGTGTTATCTATCAGTTACAGCGCAGTGTTAGCTGATAATCAATTCGTTTTCAATAGGGCAAAATACCCTAAAAACATTGAAATAATTGATTGATATACGCCATTTTACACCTATCTTTGCAGGCGAAATAAAAAAAATATAATCGTAGTTAATAGTTAACTACAAAAAAAGAAGTTTTACAATGGCTATATTAACATCAGAAAAAAAGGCAAACATTTTTGCTGAGTACGGCGCTAAAGCAACTAATACAGGTTCTATTGAAGGACAAATTGCTTTATTATCCGAACGCATTGCGCACATTTCAGATCATTTGAAGGACAACAACAAAGATCATTCCACTCAAAGAGGCTTAATGCAATTAGTGGGTCAGCGTAAGCGTTTATTGGTTTATTTACAAAAACATAACCTAACGGGTTACCGCGCACTAATTGAAAAATTAGGCATCAGAAAATAATCAACTTAAACAATGTATAGGCTGTCCCAACTGTTATCACGGTTGGGATTAGTCATTTGTACATTGTCTATTCCATTCAAAAAAGATTTAAAAAAATTAAAATGATATCACAACCAACTTCCGTTAAATTCGAAATAAATCCTGGACAAGAGGTTTTTATTGAAACAGGAAAATTAGCTCGTCAAGCAGATGGTGCTGTTACAGTAAGACAGGGGAACTGTATTTTACTAGCAACCGTTGTGGCTAATAAAGATCCAAAAGAAGGACAAGATTTCTTTCCTTTAAGCGTAGACTACCAAGAAAAGTTTGCATCAGCAGGCCGTATTCCAGGTTCTTTTTTCAAAAGAGAAGCTCGCTTAAATGATTATGAAATTTTAACCAGTCGTTTAATTGACCGTGCACTTCGTCCATTATTCCCTGAAGATTATTTATGTGATGTGCAAGTATTAGTTTCTTTAATATCTAATGATGACAATGTATTACCCGATTCATTAGCTTGTTTGGCAGCATCTGCAGCATTAGCAGTATCGGATATACCTATCAAAGAAATTATTTCAGAAGTAAGAGTAGGCCGTATCAATGGAACATTTGTAATTAATCCTTCCAAAGCGCAATTAGCCAATTCTGATTTCGAATTTATCATTGCAGCTACTGAGAAAAATTTAATGATGGTGGAAGGAGAAGCAAAAGAATGTTCTGAAGAAGAATTAGTTCAATGCTTAGAAATAGCACACGATGCTATTCGAAAACAAATTAAGGCACAAGCTGAATTAAGAAAATTAGTGGGTATTACAGCTGTTCGTGACTATAAAAAACCAGAACAAGATGAAACCATTAAAGAAAAAGTATATGCTTTTGCAACAGAAAAAGTAAAAGCTATTGCTGAAATGGGTTCTTCCAAGCACGAAAGAAGTGAAGCTTTCACTACATTAAAAAAAGAAATTATTGACCATTTAGGTGCAGATATTACCGATTTGCAAAAGAAATTAGCAGGTAAATACTACGAAGACTTAAAATGGGAATTAGTGAGAGATATGATGGTGGATAAAAGAATTCGTTTAGATGGCCGTAAATTAGATCAAGTGCGTCCACTTGCGATGGAAATAGATCCGCTTCCTACACCACACGGTTCTTCATTATTTACAAGAGGTGAAACACAATCTTTAACCACTGTAACTTTAGGAACTAAGTTAGATGAGTTAATGCAAGAGACTGCAGCAAGTGCAGAATACACTAAATTTTTCTTGCATTATAATTTTCCTCCATTTTCAACTGGTGAAGTGAAAATGATGCGTGGGGTAGGTCGTCGTGAAGTGGGACACGGTAATTTAGCTATGCGTTCTTTAAAACAAATGTTACCAGATACCACCACTTTCCCTTACACTATAAGAGTGGTTTCAGATGTATTAGAATCCAATGGTTCTTCTTCTATGGCAACAGTTTGTGCAGGTTCATTAGCTTTAATGGATGCAGGGGTACCTATTCCAAAACACGTGGGTGGTGTTGCAATGGGATTAATATCAAGAGGAGATGGTAAGTATGCTATTTTAACTGATATCTTAGGTGATGAAGATCATTTAGGTGATATGGATTTCAAAGTAACAGGAACTCGCGATGGAATTTGTGGTGTTCAAATGGATATTAAAGTAGATGGTTTAAGTATGGACATTATGCGTGAAGCATTGTCTCAGGCGAAAAAAGGTCGTTTGCATATTTTAGAGTCTATGTATGCTTGTGTGGGTGCAGCTCGTCCCGACTTAAAACCACACGCTCCAAGAATGGTGAAATTAATTATTGATAAAGAATTTATTGGAGCCGTTATTGGACCAGGCGGTAAAATTATTCAAGAAATGCAGAGAACTACAGGTGCCACTATTAATATTGAAGAAGTGGGTAATCACGGTGAAGTAAGTATATTTTCTTCTAATAAAACTAGCTTAGAAGCAGCAGTGAAGTGGGTAAATGGAATTGTGGCTGTTCCAGAGATTGGAGATGAATACGAAGGTGTGGTAAAAGGTGTTAAAGAATTTGGAGCATTTGTAGAATTTATGCCTGGCAAACAAGGCTTATTACATATTAGTGAAATTAGTTGGAAGCGTTTAGAATCTATGGAGGGAGTATTTAATGAAGGTGATGTAGTGAAAGTGAAACTAGTGGGATTAGATCCTAAAACGGGTAAATTCAAATTAAGTCATAAAGTTCTTTTACCTCGTCCAGAACAGACACCTCGAGAAAATCGCGGTTAGGGTTAATTTTTATGCCTAAAGAGTATGTTCAAATAGCTTTTGATTTTAATAGCCAAGAGCAATTGGATATTTTAGTGGCCCATTTATCTGATCTGGGATTTGATGGGTTTAATGAAGAAATGCCCAATCTTGGCATTAATGATGGTATTGCCAGCCTTAACACTTTAGGCCAGGGTGCTGGACATTGCAAAACTTATATTCAAAAAGAGGATTTTGATACTAATTTATTGGAAAATAAATTAAATATTATATTTAAGCAATATAATATAAATTATTTAAAATCAATAATTAAAGATAAAAATTGGAACGCGGAATGGGAATCTAATTTTGAACCCATAAGAGTGGCCAATTTTGTAGGAATTCGTGCCAATTTTCATCCTCATTTTGATCCTAAAGTTGATATTGAAATAGAGATTACTCCAAAAATGAGCTTTGGAACAGGGCATCATCCCACCACTTTTTCTGTAATTGAGCTTATGGAAGGCATAGATTTTAAATCAAAATCGGTGTATGACTTTGGAACTGGAACTGGTATTTTAGCCATTCTAGCGGAAAAATTAGGGGCAGCCTCTGTTTTAGCTGTTGATAATGACGACTGGTGTATTCAAAATTCCTTAGAAAATATTCAAAGTAATGATTGTCAGCTCATTAGCATTGAAAAAGTAGCTTCTGCGCATCAAAATAAGCAGTTTGATATTATAATAGCCAATGTAAATAGACATATTATTGAAGCAAATTTGCCTGCCCTAACTAAAGCAGCTGCAAGTAATTCAATATTGGTACTAAGTGGAATACTAATTGAGGATCAACAAGATATGATAAATTTAAGTGCCCAAAATGGTTGGAAAATGCAAAAATCCAGGGCTCTTAATGGCTGGTTAAGCCTATTGTTAACAAACCATTAATTTTTTTCGTCTTATCTTTGTACTTCCCATAAGTACAAATTATGACAGAAATTATACTTATTATTTTAGCCTATATCATTGGATCTATCCCCACAGCTGTTTGGGTGAGCAAATCTGTTTTTGGCATTGACATTCGAGATTATGGAAGCGGAAATGCTGGAGCCACTAATACCTTTAGGGTTTTGGGCTCAAAATGGGGTAGTTTCGTAATGCTGGTGGATGTTCTTAAAGGTGTTATTGCAACTTCATTATACATCATCATCCCTTTTTACGCTACTAATGAACTAGCCAGAACTAATTTTATGATTGCTTTGGGTATGATGGCAGTCCTAGGTCATATTTTTCCCATTTTTGCCAATTTTCGAGGTGGTAAAGGAGTGGCAACCTTATTAGGTATGGCTTTGGCTATTCAACCAGTGGTTGCTTTATTGTGCTTAGTAGTATTTTTAATAACCCTACTTTCAACGCGCTTTGTTTCACTCAGTTCGATGTTGGCAGGGGTAGCTTTTATGGTATTGATTCTTTTTATTTTCAACGAAAAGGAGACTATGTATCGTCTTTTCGCAGTAATGGTGGCAATGATGGTAATTATCACGCATCAAAAAAACATTACCAGACTACTAAAAGGCACAGAAAATAAAGTGCCTAGTTTCAAAAATAGAGCTAGAAGAAGCCTTAAATAAGAGCTTGCTCATCAAATAACTCCAATATTTCATCAGTTTTGTAGTTTAAAAAAATGAGAATTTCGTAAATTTGTTGTCCTTTAAAATTCAAACTATGTCATCCTTTCAGAACATTCTAGAGAAATTGCAATTAAAAGAAGAGAAAAATATTCTGATTCAAGGTTTGCCATCCTCCGTAGAAAAGCAGTTTGCCAAGCTTTCTTACAACAAGAACCTTACTCCCTTATTAAAAACTAGAAAAATTGATTTTGCGCTCATTTTTGCCATCAATCAATTACAATTAAATAATATTTTAAAAGAGGTTTTTTCAGCTTTGCATACTGAAAGTAAGTTATGGATTGCTTATCCTAAAACAACCTCAAAAATTGTGTCTGACTTAAATAGAGATGCTAGTTGGGAAATCTTATCTAAAAATGACTACGAAGCTGTTAGACAAGTTACTTTAGACCACGTATGGATTGCTATGCGATTTAAAAAATTAGATCAAATTCCTAATAGAAACAGAACTTTCGTAGAATTCAAAGCAGCGAATATCAAAATAGACGATTTTGAAAAAAGATTAATTGCACTTCCTATTGAATTAGATAAATTATTTGCAGCACACGAGGAAGCTAGAGAGTTTTTTACTTCCTTATCTATATTACATCAAAAAGAGTATTTGAGTTGGATTCAAGGAGCTAAAAAAGAAGAAACCAAACAAAAAAGGTTAGAAGCTACTTTAGAAAAGTTATTGGCTGGAAAGAATAGCCCCTCTGAAAAATAGTATACTGAAAAATAGAAGACTGAAAAATAGCCCCTCTGAAAAATTGTAGAGTGTAACAAATAGCTGTTACTTTAAAATTACCGTTCCAATTCCTTGCGTTAGTTCTCGTTCTACTTCTTTTAAATGCTTATGTATTTGAAGTAATTGAATTTGTTCCTTGTCAGAAGCGCTTTCCATATCGGTTTGATTTTGACGAATCATCTTTTTCACCTTTCTTAATTTAAAATAAAGTAAACCTATTTCTACTTCGCGGATAATATCTCTCACTTCTTCTCTTTCAGGTTTTCCTAATTTTTCATTCCATCTTTGACTTAACTCGTGGTCGGGTTCCAATAAACTTACCACCCATTTTTGAACTCTTTCATCTTCGTGGTATTGAAGCGATTTTCCATTAGGAAGCTTGCCTTCATAAAGCCATTTCTTATAAGCTTCCACCACATAAATCATATCCTCATTTTCCATTGGGAAATTTTCTATTTCATCAAATATCCATTGGGCTATAAATTTATTTTCTTTGGTTTGCTCAATTCCGTGTTCAATAATTAACTTGACTAAATTCTTTTCGTGCACTAAATCATTATTGGCGAAAAAATCGGTATCGTTGAATGTCTCTTTCGAGCTCGTAAAGCTGGGCATTAATATTGCCGCTTCATCAAAAGACATTTTCTTTTCTTCTTTTACAATTTTGTCTCTTTTGAATTTGTTGACCAGTTGTGTGAGGCCTGCTTCATCAATTCGAAGTAGGGTAGCGCACTTTCTAACATATTCTTGAAGCTTGGTAAAGTCTTCGGGTTTGTTAATTTTACTTAATGTCTCAGCAATTTGATTGACTAAATTATTTTTCTTATTAACATCTGTTCCAATTTCATTCAACTGAACTTCTAATTGAAAAAGAATAAAATCTTTTTTTGCAGACTGCACAAAATCTCTAAAAGCTTCGGGTCCCACTTTATTGACATAGCTATCTGGGTCCTCTTTATCGGGTATCAATACCAATTGCACATTCAATCCTTCTTCCAAAGCCATATCTAAACCTCTTAAGGCGGCTTTTACTCCAGCTGCATCACCATCGTAAATAATGGTTAAATTCTGGGTATATTTTTTTATTAATCTTAATTGATCGATGGTTAAAGAAGTGCCTCCGCTGGCCACCACATTTTCAATACCTGCTTGGTGTAAGCTTACCACATCGGTATAACCTTCTACCAATAAACATTCATTTAATTTGTCAATGGCAGTTCTTGCAAAGTAAGAACCATACAAAATTTTACTCTTTACATAAATATCATTTTCTGGGGAGTTAATGTATTTAGGAGATTTGTCATTTTTTGCAATTTGTCTTGCACCAAATCCAATAATTTTTCCTGTGGTATTATGAATAGGGAAGATGATACGGTCTCTATAATTATCTTGCCATTCACCATTGCGCTCTACTACTAAACCGGTTTTTGCAAATAGGTCAGTATTAAATTGATTTTGAATTAATGCTTTGGCTAAACTATCTTTTTCATTGGGATTATATCCAATTTTGAATTTTTCTACAATGGGTTTTAAAAAACCTCTGTGTTGCATATAGCTTTGAGCAATGTCTTGGCCGGCTTCTGTTTCCCAATATTGCTTTGTGAAAAATTGCATTGCAAAATTGTTAATGGCATATAAGCTATCGGCTACTTGTTGTGCTAATTTTTGTGCAGGACTGGTTTGGGTTTCTTCAATCTCAATATTATACCTTGCGGCTAACCAACGCAAAGACTCTACATAACTATACTTTTCGTGCTCCATTAAAAAGGTAATCGTATTGCCACTTTTTCCACATCCAAAACATTTGTAAATTTCTTTGGCCGGAGAAACGGTAAAAGAAGGCGTTTTTTCGTTATGAAAAGGACAATTACCTATATAGTTGGTACCTCTTTTTTTAAGTTTAACAAACTCACCCACCACATCAATAATGTCAATTCTTTGGGTAATTTGTTGTATGGTTTGAGCGCTAATCACGATGGCGAAAATAACTAATCTTAAGAGAAAATGAATCTATTGTTGGCTTGAAAACTCCATATCTTCCCCATCTAACAATTCCCTCTCAATTTCCTCCATTTGAACAATATCCCAAGCCTCTGATTCTGTGGGGGTAATATTCATAATGTCAGCATATTCTGTCAAATCTAGGGTATTTTGAAGGCTATCTGATAAGCAACAAATGACAAATGAGGTATTATTATCGTAAAAGGTAGTCTGGTCTTCTGCTAGCTTTGTAATTACAGGTAAGTCCCAATGAGCTACTTTTCCCAGGTTCAAAACAAGGTTTTTGGGTGCCTGGGCTCCTAATTTTTCTATAATTTGACCCAATTCTGGCACGAGATTTGAATTAAGACTAGTCTCTAGTATAGTAAGTACGGTGAATTTCTCTTTGGCTTCTGTTTTGTATTGCATAGGGGCTTTATAATAAAAGGTTGATAAACAAGTAATACTTAATATACTTTAGGTCAAAAATATTCGTTATTCTTGTAACAGCTCGAAATAAATATATGGATAATAATTTTTCAACACAAGTTAAGGAAATCATCTCTTATAGCCGTGAAGAGGCTTTGAGATTAGGCAATGATTTTATAGGTGCGGAGCACTTAATGCTGGGTCTTATTAGAGATCAGGAAAATACGGCTATCAAGGTATTAAAGCAGTTGAATGTAAATTTAGCAGAATTAAGAAAAGAAATTGAATTAGCAGTGAAGGATAAGTCGGGGAAAAATGTAGCGAATATAAATAGTCTCCCTTTAACTAAACAAGCTGAAAAAGTAATTAGAGTAACTGTGCTGGAGGCAAAAGCGCTAAAAAGTCCAATGGTGGAAACAGAACATTTACTTTTAAGTATTTTGAAAAATAAAGAAAATATAGCTACTCAAATTCTCAATCAATTTGACATCGACTATGATTTATTTAGAACAGAATTGGGAATGATTAGTTCAAGTGCAGATGAACCAGTGCAGCCTCCTAGTTCTGAATTTTCAGAAGAATCTGATGATGAATTTGAAGAAGAAAAAAGAAGTAGTGGTGGGGGAGGATTTGGTACTACTTCAAAAGCAAAACCAGCCAATGCCAATAAATCAAAAACACCCGTGCTTGATAATTTTGGACGCGATATTACCAAACTAGCAGAAATGGATTCATTAGACCCCATTGTTGGTCGTGATGAAGAAATAGAAAGAGTGAGTCAAATTCTAAGTAGAAGAAAAAAGAATAATCCCATTTTAATAGGAGAACCTGGCGTAGGTAAGACAGCTATTGTAGAAGGTTTGGCACTTAGAATAGTACAAAGAAAAGTAAGTCGTGTGTTATTTGATAAACGCGTTATTTCTTTAGACTTAGCGGCTTTAGTAGCAGGTACGAAATATAGAGGACAGTTTGAAGAGCGTATGAAAGCCATAATGAATGAGCTTGAAAAAAATAGAGATGTAATTTTATTTATTGACGAAATACATACTATAGTGGGTGCAGGGGGTGCAAGCGGTTCTTTAGACGCTTCTAATATTTTTAAACCCGCTCTTGCACGCGGTGAACTACAATGTATTGGAGCTTCTACCTTAGATGAATATAGAATGCATATTGAAAAAGATGGAGCTTTGGATAGGCGCTTTCAAAAAGTACTCATTGAACCTCCGAGTGTGGCCGACTCCATTACTATATTAAACAATATTAAATCCAAATACGAGGACTACCATAGCGTTATATACGATCAACAAGCTATTGAAGCTTGTGTGAAATTAAGTGATCGTTATATGACCGATCGTTTACTTCCAGATAAAGCTATTGATGTATTAGATGAAGTGGGTGCAAGGGTACATTTGAAAAATATTAATGTACCTATGGATATTGTGGAATTAGAAAAACAAATTGAAGAGGTAAAGAACGAAAAAAATAAAGTAGTGAAAAGCCAGCGCTTTGAAGAAGCGGCTAGTTTGAGAGATACAGAAAAGAAATTAGGGGAGGCTTTAGAAAAAGCAAAAACGCATTGGGAAGAAGAATCAAAAAATAAGCGTTTCCCTATCAATGAAGAAAACATTGCGGAAGTGGTTAGTATGATGACAGGCATTCCTGTGAAGCGAATGGTAGAAGCAGAAACTACGAAGTTGAAAAAAATGTCTGAGGAAATGAAGTCTGAAGTTATTGGACAAGACGAAGCCTTAGGAAAAGTGGTGAAAGCCATTCAAAGAAACAGAGTAGGTTTAAAAGATCCTAAAAAGCCCATTGGTACTTTTATTTTCTTAGGTCCCACAGGAGTAGGTAAAACCGAGTTAGCAAGAGCTCTTGCCAGAAATTTATTTGACTCAGAAGATTCTTTAATAAGAATTGATATGAGTGAGTATATGGAAAAATTTTCTGTAAGTAGATTAGTAGGAGCGCCTCCCGGTTATGTGGGTTATGAAGAAGGAGGTCAACTAACAGAAAAAGTTCGTCGTAAGCCCTATAGTGTCATTTTATTAGATGAAATTGAAAAAGCGCATCCAGATATTTATAATATTTTATTACAAGTTTTAGATGATGGTATTTTAACTGATGGTTTAGGAAGAAAAGTAGATTTTAAAAATACTTTAATTATTATGACTTCTAATATTGGCGCGCGCCAATTGAAGGAATTTGGTGATGGAGTAGGTTTTGCAACAGCTACCAAAGTACTTCAAACCGATGAAAACAACCGATCAGTTATTGAAAAAGCATTGAAAAGAACTTTCTCTCCTGAGTTTTTAAATAGGGTGGACGATGTAGTGGTATTTAATTCTTTGACCAAGGAAAATATTTTCTTGATCATTGATATAATTATGAAAAATGTTTTAAGTCGTTTGGTGAACTTAGGATTGAATTTGGTTTTGTCTAGTGAAGCCAAAGAATTTATTGCTGAAAAAGGCTATGATATTCAATTTGGCGCAAGACCCTTGCATAGAGCTATACAAAAATATATTGAAGATCCTTTAGCAGAAGAAATTTTAAACTTTACCATTAAAGAAGGAGATACTTTAGTAGGCGATTTAGATAAAGAAAAAGGAAAATTGGTTTTTACTTTACAAAAAAAGGAAAAAGAAAAAGCGCCTAAATTACCTAAAGAGCCCAAGGAAGAGTAAAAGCTGTTTAAATAATTAAGAGTTAATAAATAATAGATAAAGATTAAGGAATAAGGGATAAAAAGTAAAATAAGGAATTGGAATTAAGAAATAAAGACTAGGAATTTAGCAACAACAAATATTTATTTTTCTTTTCCCCAGCGATAACCATTGTTCTTCAAACCCGCTAAGTCCAATACGCGATGAACTACAGTATAGGCAAGCTCTTCAATGCTTTGAGGTTTACTATAAAAACTAGGAGTGGCAGGACAAATAATACCACCTGCTAAAGTCACTGTTTCCATATTTTTGATATGGATTAAATTATAGGGTGTTTCTCGCGCCACCAATATTAATTTTCTTCTTTCTTTTAATATTACATCGGCAGCTCTGGTGAGTAAGTCGTCACTAATGCCAGTGGCTATTCGTCCCAAAGTGCCCATACTGCAAGGAACAATAATCATTGTATTGTATTGAGCAGACCCCGAGGCAAAAGGAGCATTAAAATCGTTTTTTTGGTAAAAATTAAAAGGGTAGTGGGTATATTTTTGATTTCCTAATTCTGTCTCCCAAACAATTTTTGCATTATCACTCATAACAACACCTACCGACTCAATTTGGTCTTGGAGCTGGCTTAAGCTATCTAATAAGCACTTAGCGTAAATGGCGCCACTGGCGCCTGTGATGGCCACTACAATTTTATGCATACACTAATAACAAAAATAGATATAAATGGTTGAATCAGAAACCTCTTATCTTGGGGTTTATTTGTCGGTCTTGTACATTATTTCATAATACTCTTCAGCCATTCTATTACTGTCAAATCTAAAACGAACATCTTTCATTCCATTTTTTATAATTTGACGCCAGGTATCCTTATTGTCATAATACAATGGAACAATTTGTGTTTCTAAAATTTTATATAATTCATTTAAATCGTATTCGTCTTGTTGTTGGGTGCTCATATTTTCATAATCGGCTTTTGGAATCACAAAACCATTATTACCGTGATTAATAAATTCTGGTATCCATCCATCGTCGGTAGAAAAATTAACAGCTCCATTCATTGCTGCCGTCATTCCACTGGTGCCCGAAGCTTCTCTAGGCACTCTTGGATTATTTAACCAAACATCTGAAGCTTGTTTTAATCTTTTGCTTAAGCCTAGTTCATATCCAATTAATACAGCTACATTATTGTAATTTTTACTCAAGTGTACTAAGTTATTAAATTGAGAAATAGCAGGATGATCTACTGGATAAGGTTTGCCAGCAAAAATAATTTGTACGGGATATTTTGAATGGGAAAGTAATTGCTCAAAACGATCCAAATCCCAAGATAAAAAATCTGCTCTTTTATATCCTGCAAATCTTCTTGCCCAAACAATAGTAAGAATATGAGGGTCAAATACTTTACCAGTTTGATCGGCTACAATTTCAAAAGCACGCTTTTTTAAATACATTTTTCTATCATCAAAACCAGCATCATCCATATTTTCAGCAAATCGATATAATTGTTTATCGGCCCAATATCGCCAGTTTTGAGCATTGGTGATATGAGTGATATCGCAAATACCTTCGTGTTTTCCCCATAAGGCTCTACTCACGTGTCCGTGTAATTCAGAAACGCCATTTGCTTTTCTTGCAAAACGAAGAGCCGCTAAAGAATGATTGAACTGGTCATCTTCAATACCTGTTAATTTTCTGACTTCATCCAAACTTAATCCACAGAAATAACCCATTTTATGACACAAATAAATATCGTGTTTTTCATTGCCTGCTTCTTCTGGGGTGTGAGTAGTAAATACCAATCGTTTTTTTACTTCTGCAAGCGATTTATATTTTTTCAACAAATAAAATGCGGCAGAGAAACCGTGCGCTTCATTTAAATGGTATACTTCAGGATTAAAATTTAATTCATCTATTAAGGCAGCCCCTGCCACGCCTAATAAAATAAATTGTGCCACTTTGGTGGCTACATTTGCATCGTATAAACGATGTGTAATAGTTTGAGAAATATAATCGTTTTCGGGTAGGTCGGTACTCAATAAAAATAGGGGAGCGCTACAAAAAATATGGGGTGCTAAGTAAAATGCTTTAACCCATACAGGATGATCGTGAATAAGTACTTGAAATTTAATACCAGTATCTTCTAAAAAAGAATACATCTTTTCCATAAAAGTTACTTGTAGGGTCTGATCTTGATGACGCGCCTGGTCGTAATAACCATATTTCCATAAAATACCAATTCCTATTAAATTTTGATTTAATTCATAAGCACTTCTTAAATGGGAGCCCGCTAAAAATCCTAAACCTCCACTATATATTTTTAAGGGTTGATGAATGGCAAATTCCATAGAAAAATACGCTGCCTTTTTTTTGAACTGATCATTGATGGGATAAGGCACTTGAAAATTCCTAAAACTCATAATATCTTTTTTGATGATTTGGCTGCAATATAATGGTATTTGAAGAAAATGTAATTAATACACATTAAACTGTGGATAAGAAATAATTAGAAGTAGAGTGGGGAGGATTATTTTTTCTTCTTTACCTTTCTTTTTTTATCATAACTATCATTAAAATAGCAGGTCATATTACGGTGGTTGCCGCAATTGCCATCCTCTTTGATATTAATGACATTGCCTTGTATAGTGAAATGAATAATGCAAGGATCGCCTTTTTCAGTATAAGTAGCTTGATTTTTTGTAAAATGAAGTATCCCTTTTAATTCACCTGTACAAGAGCCATTTTGTTTTTCAAAATGTAAGAAAAATTGATATTTATTTTGTGTTGCATAGTCTCTTAAAGAAATAAAATTTTTATTATCTCTGGCATAATCGCCACTATAAGTATAATTCATCGACATAGTGTCAAGGGGATTTATTACTTTTTGAGTCTCTGGTTTTTTATTACTATCAAAATAAATAAGTCTAAAGCTGCTATCGGTATAGGCCCATCCTTTTTTTTCATAGGTGAGTGCATTGTCGTCTCCTAATTTATTTTCTTCTACTAAGAAAGAAGGTTCTCTATTAATATTTAAACTTTTTCCATACATCTTAGAACTTCTATTTTCATCATTAAATTCCGTTATAATTTTATAATCAATGAATTTATTTTTCTTACTAAATACCACTACGGCAATTTCTTGTTTTTTAGGATGTGTTACATTTAATAATAAATAATATTCTTCTTCTTTTTCAATTCGAATCATAGGATGCAAAAAAGCTTTTTTATCTTTTAAGGATAATATATTTTCAACAATTGAGTCTGGTACAAACTGAGCCAAAGCTTTTCTGCCAATAATTAAAGTATCGGTTTGTTGATGCAAATTGGAATCACTTATTGTCAATGGCAAATTTGTCCCTTTAAAAACTTTATTAAAATCATTTATGGTAAGGGGTGTATTACCTGTGTAGTCTAGTTTTTTTTCACTACATCCCAATATCAATAAGCAAATGATTATAAAGTAGCCTTTAGACATTCAATAGTTTTTTGCTAAAATAGACTATCAATCTCAGTTGGGCAAAAGGATTTATTGTTAAATTTACAATACAATTGTCAAGCTTGCTTACTATTCTAATAAGGAGCGTTGGTTCAAATTCACTATAAAGCAATCATTTACAAATGAATGAAAAGTCATTAGATAATTTAAATGAGTCGGTGGTTGTCCAAAATAAAGGGGGATGGCGCAAGCTATTGGCATTCATTGGACCTGCTTATTTGGTGAGTGTGGGGTATATGGATCCAGGCAATTGGGCTACAGATTTACAAGGAGGGGCCAAATTTGGCTATCAGTTAATTTGGATTTTATTACTTAGTAATCTAATGGCAATTTTATTACAAAGCCTAAGTGCAAGATTAGGTATTGTACGAAGGATAGATTTAGCTCAAGCCAACCGAGAGACTTATCCGCCTTTTATAAATTTCATTTTATATATTTTAGCAGAGCTTGCTATTGCTGCTACCGACTTAGCGGAAGTATTAGGAATGGCTATTGGTATCAAATTATTAACAGGTATACCCTTGCTGTATGGAACCCTCATTACCGTATTTGATACTTTTTTATTTTTATTCTTACAACGATATGGAATTAGAAAATTGGAAGCTTTTATTTTAGTATTAGTGGCAACTATTGGAGTATGTTTTCTTCTACAATTATTCATTGCTAAGCCTGATTTGTCCTATGCCATTCAAGGTTTTATTCCCTCTACTTTATCACCTGAGGCTTTATATATAGCAGTAGGTATTATTGGTGCAACTGTTATGCCTCATAATTTATATTTACATTCTGCATTAGTGCAAACAAGAAAAATTGAAAGAACCCCTAAAGGCATACGAAAATCTATTTTTTATAATTTTATTGATAGTGTAGTGGCTTTAAATGCTGCTTTTTTTGTGAATGCCTCCATTTTAATTTTAGCAGCTACTGTATTTTTTACAACAGGTAATACACAGGTAGCTAGAATTGAAGAAGCGCACGCTATGTTAGCGCCTTTGTTAGGCTCAAAATTAGCACCCATATTATTTGCCATTGCTTTAATTGCAGCAGGGCAGAGTTCCACCGTAACAGGTACTTTAGCAGGTCAAATAGTAATGGAAGGTTATTTAAAATTAAGATTGAACCCTTGGATAAGACGACTACTCACACGACTTATTGCAATTATTCCAGCGTTATTAGTGATTGGCTTTCTAGGAGAAACTTATGTGGATGAACTTTTAGTTTTAAGTCAAGTCATTTTAAGTTTACAATTGGGCTTTGCCGTAATTCCACTTATACATTTTGTTAGTGATAAAACTACTATGGGAGAATTTGTTATTCACAAAGCGATACAATTTTTAGCTTGGTGTGTAGCGGGCATATTAGTTTTTTTAAATAGTAATTTAGTCATTGATTTTGTTATTCAATTCTACCAAGGCTCGGGAAATCTATTTTTAAAAATTTTATTAATAGTAATGGTGTTTTTATTTATGGCATTACTCATTTATATTATAATGTATCCTCTTTTTTTTAACAACAAAGCTAGCTTGGAGCAAGGTTTCCACGATGAAATAACCGAACTTGATTGGACTAAAGAGGAGCCTGTAAATAAGATTGTCATTGCTGTTGATTTTTCTGTTTTTGATGCAAAACTTATTAAAACTGCCATAGCCCACGCACACGAGGCTACTGAATTTATATTTATTCACGTTGTAGAAAGTGCTACTGCTAAATACTTACAAGAGTCAAGTGATGATATTGAAACAAGAAAAGATCAGTCCCGCTTAGACAATTATGCTAATAGTTTAAAGATGAAAGGGTATGCCGTTAGTACTTATTTGGGGTATGAAAATAGGGTCAAAGAAATTGTAAATTTAGTACACCGCAGTGATGCAAAATTATTAGTAATGGGAGGACATCGTCATCGAGGTTGGAAGGACTATATTTTTGGAGAAACTATTGAATCGGTGAGACATAAAGTAAAAATTCCTGTTCTTATTGTGAATATTTAAATACTTCTTGGAGGCTATTTTGCCTCTGTATAATTGATATTTATAACGCTAGTTTTTGTACATTTGTGTACAAATTTTTTAACTTAATCTTGAAATCTCAATGGCACAAAAAATTAAAGTAGCTAATCCAGTAGTTGAATTAGATGGTGATGAAATGACCAGAATAATTTGGAAATTTATTAAAGACAAATTAATACTACCTTATTTAGATATTGATATCAAATACTATGATTTAGGAATGGAGTATCGTGACCAAACCAATGATCAAGTTACCATAGATGCAGCCAATGCCATTAAACAATATGGAGTAGGTATTAAATGTGCTACTATCACACCCGATGAACAAAGGGTTGAAGAATTTAAGTTAAAACAAATGTGGAAGAGCCCTAATGGAACCATTCGTAATATTTTAGATGGCACTGTTTTTAGAGAACCCATTGTGTGTAAAAATGTGCCTCGTTTAGTGCCCAATTGGACAGCGCCTATTTGTATAGGTAGACACGCTTTTGGAGATCAGTACCGTGCTACCGATTTTGTTACTAAAGGAAAAGGAAAATTAACCATTAAGTTTGAAGGGGAAGATGGCTCTAAGCAAGAATTTGAAGTTTTTAATTTCAAATCTGATGGAGTAGCAATGGCGATGTATAATACCGATGAAAGTATTTATGGTTTTGCGCGTGCTTGTTTTAATCAAGCTTTAGCAAAAAAATGGCCTTTATATCTCTCTACTAAAAATACCATTTTGAAAAAATATGATGGTAGATTCAAAGATATTTTTGAAGAAGTGTATCAAAAAGAATTTAAAGCAAAGTATGACGCTGTGGGCATTACCTATGAGCATCGTTTAATTGATGATATGGTAGCTTCTGCTTTAAAATGGAATGGTAATTTTGTATGGGCTTGTAAGAATTATGATGGCGATGTACAATCAGATACCGTTGCACAAGGTTTTGGTTCCTTAGGCTTAATGACTTCTACTTTAATTACACCCGATGGTAAAGTGATGGAAGCTGAAGCAGCTCACGGAACAGTAACGCGTCATTATCGTGAACACCAAAAAGGGAATAGAACTTCTACCAATCCTATTGCCTCTATTTTTGCGTGGACTAGAGGACTAGAGTTTCGTGGTCAATTAGATAATAACCAAGCATTAATTCGTTTCTCTAAAGCTTTAGAAGAAGTTTGTGTACAGACGGTTGAATCGGGTATTATGACAAAAGACTTGGCAGTTTGTGTACACGGAAATAAAGTTAAACACGGTGAACACTATGTTTATACAGAAGAATTCCTAGATGCACTCGATGCTAATTTACAAGCGAAGCTTGCATAATTAATTCTAAAAAGTTTTTATTGTAAAACTTCTGTGATAGGTTTTCCAACAGAGCCACTGGGCATTTGTATACCCATTAATGTAGCAATGGTGGGGGCAATGTCTGTCATATAAGTTTCTCGATGTACAATACCTTTTTTAATGCCAGTTCCAAAAAATAGCAAAGGTATATGAGCATCATAATTATAAAAAGTGCCGTGACCAGTACCTGTGGGTGACCCCGCCACATAGCCCGATTTGTAAATAATAACCATATCTCCACTTCTTTGCGCATTAAAACCATTCACTATTCTTTCTCTCAATGGAGCAGGGATAGGAGCGGAGGCTGCTTTTCTAGCATTTACTATTTGTAATACATCAGGTTTTTTTTCTAAAAATTGCGACACTAATTCAAAAACATTTTCTTGATTAATGTGTAAACTATCCATTAGTGGATGATTCAAATAAATATTTCCTTCTCCAATGAAATTAATTAAATTGGCATTATATCCTTTAGCACTTAACATTGAACCTATTTCATTTTTAAATGCGGCCTCACTACTAATACCTGCAGGTATTTGATGTTTAATATTATAACCAGGAATATTAGCCACTGCGTGATCGGCTGTTAAGAAAACGGTGTAGTTGTCTTTGCCCACTTGCTTATCTAAAAAACTAAAAAAATCTGCTAAGATTTCATCTAGTTTGATATAGTTATCCATAGTTTCCCAAGAATCTGGACCAAAACTGTGACCTATATAATCGGGCGAAGAAAAACTTAATGCTAGTAAATCGGTAATATCATCTGCACCTAATGCTTCATTGCTAATGGTTTGTTTAGCTAATTCTTCCACTAAATTATTACCATAGGGTGTGCTAGCAATTTTACCATAGTCTTTCCCAATAAAATTTTTTAAAACATAAGGAAACTTTTTTGCCGAATTACCTAAGGGTGCCGACTCATAAGAATTTTCATCGTTGTCGCAATTGGCTTCATATTGGGAAGCAGGCAAACTTAAGTTCCAATCTAAATTATAAAGGCTATCAGGACGATGCATACTATTGTATTGACTTACCCACGAAGGCAAGGTTTTTCCATAATAAGTAGAGCTAATGAAATTTCCAGATTTACTATCATACCAAAATGCTCCATTGGCTGAATGACCAGCAGGTATAATAGCACCTCTATCTTTTAAAGAAATACCAAAAACTTTACTTTTAAAATTAGTAGCCAATTTTAATTCATCTGTAATAGTGGTTGTCCATACATTGACAGGACTCATTTGCCCTGCACTATTATTACTTCCCACTGTTTGTACATTGGGATCTTCTACACAATAAATTCTTTTTTGCTTGAAATTATCATACCATTCATTACCTGCAATACCATTCAAAGCAGGAACAGAGCCCGTATACACACTCGCGTGACCACAGGCAGTTACGGTGGGAATATAGGGGATAAGGGTATTATCTGCAGTGGCACCTTCATTTAAAAATCTTTGAAATCCGGTTATTGTTTTAAAATAAGGCTTAAAACGGTTTACATAATCCCAACGCATTTGGTCTACCACAATGCCCACAATTAATTTAGGTTTACTTGGTGCCATTTGCTTACTAGAAGCCAATTTCATCTTTGGTGAATGATCATTTTTTTGTGCATTACTTATTAGAGAAAAAATGCTCAAACTCATCCATAATATGTATTTCATACCCAATTATTTAAACTATAATTATACACTTGTTAACATTAACAAGCATTTGACTGCAATTTACACCTAATTATTAGAGGTAAAAAGGTAAAAAATTATTATTTTCGGGCATATATATAAAATTGAATATGTCGGATATATTTGAAAGACTTATTAAAAATTATGGACCTATAGGGCAGCACCGTGAAAGAGCCCACGGATATTTTGCATTTCCCAAACTAGAAGGAGATATAGGTACAAAAATGAAATTTAGAGGCCAGGAAATGATTGTATGGAGCTTGAACAACTACTTGGGTCTGGCTAATCACCCAGCTGTGCGCAAAGCCGATGCAGAAGCAAGTGCCAAGTATGGTTTAGCCCTTCCTATGGGTGCAAGAATGATGAGTGGAAACAGTGATTTACACGAAGAACTTGAAGCGGCTTTAGCTAGTTTCGAACAAAAGGAAGATGCCATTTTAATGAATTATGGCTACCAAGGTATTATGAGTGCTATAGATGCTATTTGTGGAAGACACGATGTAGTGGTGTATGATGCTGAGTGCCACGCTTGTATTATTGATGGATTAAGAATGTTAGCGGGTCATAGATTTGTATATAAACATAATGATATAGAAGATTGCGAAAAACAATTACTAAGAGCACAAGCACTTATAGATAAACAGAAAGCAGGAGGTATTTTAGTTATTACCGAAGGAGTTTTTGGAATGGCGGGTGACCAAGGTAAATTAAAAGAAGTGGTAGCCTTGAAAAATAAAGTTGCTTTTCGATTATTAGTGGACGATGCCCACGGTTTTGGAACCTTAGGTAAAACCGGTGCTGGTGCGGGTGAGGAGCAAGGATGTCAAGAAGGTATAGATTTATACTTTTCTACATTTGCGAAAAGTATGGCATCTATTGGAGCTTTTATGGCTGGCCCTAAAACAATTATTGATTACATAAGGTACAATATTCGTTCCCAAATTTTTGCCAAGAGTTTACCGATGCCTTTTGTGGTAGGTAATTTAAAACGCTTGGAACTTTTAAGAACTCAAACTGAATTAAAAGATAAGCTTTGGAAAAATGCTTTGGCATTACAGCAAGGTTTAAAAGAAAGAGGTTTTGATATTGGTAATACAAATTCTGTAGTCACTCCTGTTTATATGAAAGGGGGTGTGGAAGAAGCTACTTTAATGGTAATGGATTTAAGAGAAAATTATAAAATATTTTGTTCTATAGTAGTATATCCTGTGATTCCTAAAGGACATATTATTTATAGATTAATTCCTACCGCCGATCATACTGCTGAAGAAATTGAAATTACTTTGAAAGCCTTTAGCGAAACCAAAGCTAAACTAGATGCCGGCGCCTATAAATCTGAAGTCATTCCAGATATGGCGAACAAATAAGGAGGATTTGTAAGTTTAAATAGAAATTTAGTTTTGTTCTTTTTTTAGAACCTCAATACTCACATTGAGCTCAAATCCTATGAGTAGGATTAATGAGTTTAAATACACCAGTGTCATTACTACTAACACGGTTCCAATAGACCCATAAATTTTATTGTAACTACTAAAATTATTTACCCAATAAGAAAAGCCAAGTGTTGTAATTAACATAAGTAGCGTAGAGAGAAGGGCGCCAGGTGAAACCAAAGGCCATTTTTCTTTAATGAGAGGGGCATATTTATAAATAAAGGCATTGCCTAAGAATAATAATAAAATAATGACGCCCCAGCGAACAGTATTCCAATAGGGCACAATGGTTTTTCTTTTTATTTCAAATATTTCTCTGAATACTGCTGTTAATAGGTCTTGTCCGATTAATACTAATAAACTTGCAACAACCAAAAGTATGAGTATAATGGTTAAACGAATCGCTCTCATTCTTTGATGCAAGAAAAAAGGTTTGTCTTGCATTATGGATTTATCAAAACTTCTGATAATACCAGTCATAGCATTGGAAGCATAAAATAAGAGTAATAAAAATCCAAAAGAAAAAATACCCACGTGTTGACTTAATAAATCATTGATAATATCTAAAATAAATTTATAAGTGCTTGAATTAGGGGCTATATCCTTGAATAAAGAAAGTATTTGTTTTTTTATCTTGAGCGTTTTAGGGAAGTAGGGTATAATAGAAAATAAAAAAAGAAACCCAGCAGGTAAAGCCATTATTAAATTAAAAGAAATTGCAGAAGCACGGTCATATAAACCAATGGTGTTTAATTGGTTGTAAATAAATCTTACAACCTGGTACACATTAATCTTTTGAAAGCCTGGTATATAAATTGCTTTTGCCTTTTGCTTTAAAAACAAATAAAGGGGATTTAAAATCTTATAAGGTATGTTGGTTAATTTATTCAAATGTTGGATGCATTAGGGGCTTCAATATATTTATTTATTTTTTTTTGCTTGGTATTCATCAAGCTTGTGTTGATATTCTTTGGCAAATTTACTATGTTCTTCATAAGTGGTGCTAAAATGATGATATCCACTAAAGTCTGCCTTGGCTACAAAATAATAATAGGTAGTACTAGGGGCATTGATTACTAAATCAATAGTAGTGGGAGAAGGTGTGCAAATAGGCCCTGGAGGTAGCCCCGTTTTTTTATAGGTGTTATAGGGAGAGGGGTTGGTTAAATATTTATCATAAATACGCGTAAGGGTAAAATCTTGCATGGCATATTTAATGGTGGGGCAGGCTTGTAGTGGCATTTTTTTCTTCAATCTATTTTGGTAGACGCTTGCAATAATAGTTTTATCAGAATCGAAATTAGTTTCTTCTTCTACAATAGAGGCTAAAATATACACTTCATTTTTAGTAAGTCCAATGGCATTGGCTTTGGCTAAACGATTTTTTTTACTCCAAAAAATTTCCTCTTCATTTTTCATTTTTTGAAAAATTTTAGGCAAAGGGGAGGAAGCATAAAATTCATAAGTGTTGGGAATAAAAAGACTCAATACTTGAGTGGTATCAGTTGCAAAAGGAGCTAAGGAATCGTTACTAGTTAAATACCGCATACATTGGGCGCTGTCTACATCAAAAGAGCTAGCTAAAAGTTTTGCTAAATCACTTTTTAATCTGAGTTTATTGATAACCAACTTTACTTTTGCTTGTTGGTTATTTCTAAACATTCTAATTAATTTCAATAAGCTAGTATTTTTATCTACAGAAAATTTACCCGCTTTCATTTTATTTTCAACATCGAATACATTAGCCATTAGCAAAAAACTATACTTATCTCTAATAATTTTTTTAGCACTTAAACTATCGGCAAGTGCTTGGAGACCTTCTTGATTATATTGAAAGCTTACTTTTTCTTTACTGAAATGGGTTACTTTAATAAAAAGTATATAACTGCTGTATGCTATAACTCCCAATAAAATAAGGATGATCCATTTTTTCATATCCTAAAGTTATTTTATACTTTTTAAATTATAGTAACAACATAATAAAAAATCCCTCTCGTTTCAGCGAAAGGGATGTATAAATAGGTAAGGGTCAATTTATTTTTTGCTAGCTGCTGGTACAGTGGCAGGCGCAGCTGCGGGTGCTGCGGGTTGAACGGGAGTGCCTACAGGTGCAGTAACTGAAGTATTGACTTTGTTTAATAATCCTTTGTCAGTATCTGAAGCACCTGATTTTAAAAATAAAGTGGAAGTAATGGCTAATAAAGCTATTACTGCAGCAAAAATCCAAGTGCCTTTTTCTAACACATCTGTAGTTTGCTTTACGCCCATAAAATTATTCGTAAGGCCCCCTACATTGGCATTTAAACCTCCTCCTTTTGGATTTTGTATTAATACCATAAATCCAAGGCCTAAACAAGCTACGATTATTAATATTAAATAAAGTGTTATCATTTTTTTTGTTTTAATTGATCAATTCTAGACGCAAAATAAACGGATTTTTCAGGAAAAATAAAACTTAATTTGGAATAGATGTCAATGGCCTTATTTTTATGGCCCTGTTTTATCCATATTTCTGCCATTGCTTCAGTAATTACATCGGCCGTAGTATTGGCTTTTTCAGCAATAGCTGCAATTTCTTTTTCATTTTCCTCAGCCATTTCGACAATTACAGGAAGCCCGTCTTTTTGTTTAAGTACCTTTAGCCAGGCTGTAAAACTCCTTAATTGTTGAGTAAATCTGTCCTGTGGTATTTTAGTTAAGTCAATTTCTATACCCTGTGAAGCAAAATAATCTGCTTGAGCAGCGGAAGCTATAGCTGCTTCAAATTCTAATTCTTTGGCATCTACTGGTTTTTGAAATTCAGCCAATTGTGCTGAAAGAATATTTGTGACTTTATCATTCAATATTTCTTCATTTTCATTTTCTGCTTCATTCAAACTTTTTTGAGGGCTTAAGATTTGATGCAGGTGCAAAGCAGATGGAAAAAAGCTGGTTGTTTTTTGAACCTGTGCTTCGTAGAGGGGAGACCCTTCTAATGCATATTTTTTAGCTAATAAAAATTGTAGACTTGCACTATAAGGATGTGCTTGTACCCATTTTTCTAAAGCATCTGTTTCAATGGATTCTAGTGAATTATGACCCGTCCACTGAGATAATATCTTATGATGAAGGTCTACATTCATAATTACCAGTTTGAAAATATTTGGTTAAATATATCGTCAGTAATATTTCTAACAATCTCTTCCATTAATTGGGCTTCTGCCTGATTTAAAGTAAGGTTAGCAGAAAAATCGAAATTTCTATTGATATCAAATTCTTGTTCTTTGTTATCCAATGTCTTTTTCAAAAGCACGTGTACGGTAACTGATAAACGGTTGGTGCTGGCTTGCTGAGCACTTACACCCACAGTTTGAGAAGGATCATAATTGGTAATAGTAGCATAAATTTGATAATGAGCATCATCATTATTGGTGCGAGTCAATTTAGTTTGACTCATAATTTTTTGTTGCAATTTATCGGTTAAAAGAGGTGCCAACTGAGGATTGACATAGCGAGCTTTGTTTTCAATAAATCCAATTTTAATAGTTTTAATATTATCGGGAATGACGGCATCTCTAAAACTATAAATACCACAACTGCTAATGCAAGCAAAAATGATAAAGAAGCTAATACATTTTAAAAATAAACGCATACTTAGTTTTTCCATTTTAAATAATTACTACTCGTCAATCTATTTTTCAGTCTACTCTTCAATCTATTTTTTAATCTACTCTTTAATCTACTCTTCAATATTATATTCTTTAATTTTTCTATATAAAGTTCTTTCACTAATGCCCAAATCGGTAGAAGCATCTTTTCTACGACCTCTGTGTTTTTTTAATGCCTTTAAAATTAGCTCTTTTTCTTTATCCATTATATTCAAAGATTCATCCACTTCATAATGGCTTCCATTTTCATTGTCAATAATAATAGGCTGAGAATGGTTTATTTGCACAGAGGGGGCGGCAATGGCATTGGAAGTGGAGCCCATAGTAGGCATAATATCTTCTTTCAATTCATTGATTAAAGATTCTTTATTAAAATTGGAATTTTGAACTGCCATTGCGGGATTCTGTAAAATCTCTAAAAACATTTTCTTTAATTCATTTACATCTTTTTTCATATCAAAGAAAAGTTTGTAAAGTATTTCTCTCTCGTTGGCAAATTCTCCCACGGGGGTACCCCCTGTCACCATCGGCATATTATGCATATTTACTTGTGGTAAAAATCCTGCTAAAGTTTCACTATCAATATTATCCGATTTTCGAAGCACTGAAATTTGTTCAGCAATATTTTTTAATTCACGCACATTACCCGGCCAACTATAATTGGCTAATAAGGCTCTTGCGTCTTCATCTAAAAATAAGGGCTTGGTTTTATATTTCTCTGCAAAGTCTACAACGAATTTTCTAAATAATAATGGAATATCTTCTTTACGATCTCTCAAAGAAGGAACTCGAATAGGAACCGTATTTAATCTGTAGTATAAATCCTCTCTGAATTTTCCTTTTTGTGTATATTCCAATAGCTCTCTATTAGTAGCAGCAATGACTCTTACATCAGATTTTTGCACTTTAGAAGAACCTACTCTAATAAATTCGCCAGTTTCAAGTACTCGTAATAAACGGGCTTGTGTACCTAGTGGTAATTCCCCAATCTCATCTAAAAATATAGTTCCTCCATTCACTGTTTCAAAATATCCTTTTCTACTATCTACCGCACCCGTAAAAGAACCTTTTTCGTGACCAAATAATTCTGAGTCAATAGTGCCTTCAGGAATGGCGCCGCAGTTCACTGCAATAAAGGGATTATGTTTTCTAGCAGATAAACTATGAATAATTTGAGAAAATACTTCTTTACCCACACCGCTTTCTCCAACAATGAGTACAGTGAGGTCGGTAGCAGCTACTTGAGCTGCAGTATTTAATGCGTGATTTAGCGCAGGGGTATTACCAATAATGCTAAATCTATTTTTTAAAGATTGTAAGTCCATATTTATTATTTTATAATACCCATTAGGGTGCCTTTGGTATAATCAGTTATAAGAATAGATACATAATCTCCTTTAGTTAAATTCTTTTTATTTTCTTTGGTGGTCTTGGGAAATACAACAACTTTATTTTGGCTGGTTCTTCCCATCCATTCTTGATCACTTTTTTTACTATTGCCTTCAATGAGTACTTCATATACTTTACCCACTTCATTTTTATTACTATTGTTGGATAAATGCCATTGCACATCAACAATTTCTTGAAGTCTTCTTTTTTTGACTTCTAAGGGTACATCATCTTCATATCTTTTTTCAGCTAAAGTACCAGGGCGTTCAGAGTAATAATACATATAGGCATAATCGAATTGGGCTAATTGCATTATACTTAATGTTTCTTGATGGTCCTCTTCACTTTCGGTACAAAAACCTGCAATGATATCTGAAGAAATACTGCAATCGGGCATCAACTCTTTAATGCGTGCTACTTTGGCTAAATACCATTCACGCGTATAAGTACGATTCATTAATTGTAATACACGCGAACTTCCACTTTGCACAGGTAAGTGAATGTATTTGCAAATATTGTGGTATTTCATCATTGTATACAACACTTCGTCTGTGATATCTTTGGGGTGGGAAGTGCTAAATCTTACTCGCAATAAGGGACTTATTAATGCCACACTTTCTAAAAGTTGTGCAAAAGTGAATGGCATATTGGTTTTTGGATTTATCCAATAATAACTATCTACATTTTGACCCAAGAGAGTAATTTCTTTAAAACCTTTATCAAATAAGTCTTTAGCTTCTGCTACAATTGAAAATGCATCTCTACTTCTTTCCCTTCCTCTTGTAAAGGGAACTACACAAAAACTACACATATTATTACAGCCACGCATTATAGAAACAAAACCACTAATGCCATTACTATCTAATCGAATAGGAGAGATGTCGGCATAGGTTTCATCACGACTCAATAAAACATTAACTGCTTTTTGTCCTGTGCCTGCTTCTATAATTAAATCGGGGAGGGTTCTATAAGCATCGGGGCCTACTACCAGATCTACCAATTTTTCTTCGTCTAATAATTTTGACTTTAACCTCTCTGCCATACAACCCAACACTCCCACTAATAATTCTGGCTTTTGTTGTTTATATTTTCTAAATTCAGTTAATCTTTTACGAACAGTAAGCTCTGCTTTTTCTCTAATGGAACAGGTATTAATTAACACTAAATCTGCTTGGTTAAGATGTGAAGTGCTTCCATAACCACTCTTTTCTAAAATTGAAGCCACTACTTCGCTGTCTGCAAAATTCATAGCACAGCCATAGCTTTCTATATAGAAAAACTTAGAGTAAGCGGTATTAGTTTTAACAGAGCTAAACGCTTCTCCCTGTTTTGACTCATCGTGCATTTGTATATCCATAGTGGATAATTCCATTCAATTTGTTTTGAACCGCAAATTTACTTAAAAAAAACAGTATGTGTCAACTTGTCAGCCATTTGTTCTAAATCTTTGATAATGAAACCCTTACTGCATAGTGGCTATTTCCTATTTAACAATTTCTATATAATTAGAAATCAATGATTTATCCAAGGCTTACTATATTTGAAAAAATTTTGAAGATTATGAGAAAAAGCGGGCTGCTATTTTTATTAGGGATATTGATGCAGACTTCTTTTGCACAAAATGTGGCGGTGGCCAAATTGAGATCAGAAACTTCAAGAAATATAAAAAAAGAAAACGATACAAGTTATTACAATTGGAAACAGGGGGGGATGTATAATTTTAATTTATCCCAAAGTTCATTAAGCAATTGGGCTGCAGGTGGTGATAATTTTAATATGTCTATTAATACCTATTTTAATTATTATGCCTTTTTCCAAAAACCTCGTCAAAGCTGGGATAATAATTTAGACCTTAATTTAGGATTTGTACAATCCACTAGTTTAGGAGGTAGAAAAAATGATGATAGAATTGACATTCTAAGTAAATATGGTTATCGCATTGATACCACAGGTATGTGGTACTTGTCTGGTTTATTTAATTTTAGATCTCAATTATTTGACGGTTATAGTTTTAGTGGAACCAATGCCAATTTTACTTCCTCATTTTTATCTCCCGCTTATATTATTTTATCTGCGGGTTTAGATTTCAAGCCCAATAATATTTTCTCTGTTTTCTTTTCACCTTTAACTTCAAGAACTACTTTATTATTAAATACAAAACTTTCTAATGCGGGTAGTTATGGTGTACCTGCAGGTAAAAAAATAAATAGAGAGACGGGTTTATTTGTGACTTTAAATTATAATAATACCATAGCGCCCAATATAACTTATAAAGCCCGTGCAGACTTTTTTTCCGACTATAATGAAAAGCCTGAGAATATAAATATTTATATGACCAATATGTTTACATTCAAAATAAATAAAAACTTTTCAGCCTCTTATAGCTTGGATCTCATCTATGATGATAAAATTAAAATATTTGGCCCTTTGAAAAATGCACCTGGGCTTCAATTAAAAAGTATTATAGGTATTGGCTATTTTAAAAACTTACAAGTAAAAAAGACCATTTTAGCGCCTAAGATGTAGTAATGGCCTTGAGTGTATGCTTTATTTTATTGGCCTTATGTGTTAAATCTTGATATTCCTTACTCATAATGGTTACGTGACCCATCTTTCTACCAGGTTGTGTTTGTTTTTTTCCATACAGATGCACAAACACATTATCCATTTTTAATACTTCATCTAGTCCCTCATAAAACACATCACCACTATGTCCTTTGCTTCCAATGATATTTACAATAGCAGAGGGTAAAATGGCATCGGTATTTCCAAAAGGATAGTCTAATAAAATTCTAAGTAACATATCATATTGGCTACTATAATTGGCCTCTATAGTATGGTGGCCGCTATTATGAACACGAGGGGCGGTCTCATTCACCCATACTTCCTCATTTTGATCTATAAATAATTCAATAGCAAATAAACCAGGACTTGCTAAACCTTGCACTACTTTTCTGGCGATGGCTTCTGCCTTCCATAAAATTTTTTCTTCCATAAGGGCAGGGCTTAATTGATAGTCCAATAAATTATATACAGCATCAAAAATCATTTCAGAAGGAGGGTAAATAATGGTGTCTCCCTTTGTATTCCTACCAACAATTATTGCTATTTCTTTAACAATATTTATTTTTTGTTCTAAGACAGAAGGAGTTTTAAAACCTAATTCAATATCTTTTTCATTCAAAATTATTTGAACGCCTTTGCCATCATAACCGCCTTCTGCAATTTTATGTACTGCTGGTAATAAGGAGAGATGTTGATATAGCTCAGAGGTATTTTGAGTTATGACAAAAGGAGCAGTAGGTATTTCATTGTCTTTATAAAATTGTTTTTGTAAAATTTTATTTTTGATAGTGCGAATGGCGCTAGGTTTTGGAATGACTTTTACTCCCTTGGCTTCTAGTTTTTCTAAGGCCTCTATATTGACGGCTTCAATTTCTATGGTAAGCGCATCTAAATCTTTTCCAAATTCATAGACGGTATCAAAATCATTGATATTGCCCAAAGTAAAATGGTGGCATAAATGAGCAGCAGGACAGTGGGCATCTTTTTCAAGTACATAGGTAGTAACATCGTAGTTAGCTGCTGCTTGCAATAACATTCGACCTAATTGACCGCCACCTAGTATACCTAATTTCATTGAATTACCTTTTTACAAAGATAAGGTTCTTAGACAAGTTTTCATTTTGTATAGCGCTTAAAAGAGTTTAAATTTGTTCACTCATTCATTGTATTATGCACCCAGCCATACACGCTTCTACACCTATTATTACAGTCAAAGATCTTATAAAATCATATGGTGATTTTATAGCAGTGAAAGGGATAAGTTTTGAAGTAAAAGAAGGAGAAATTTTTGGCTTATTGGGTCCTAATGGAGCAGGAAAGTCTACGACGCTTGAAATTATTGAAACCTTAAGAGAAAAAACAAGTGGGAAAGTAACAGTGAATGGTTTTGATTTAGATACGGCTCCAGCCTCCATAAAAAAACTAATAGGGGTTCAATTACAAACAGCAGGATTCTATCCTAATTTAAATTTAACAGAGCTTATTGAGTTATTTGTGGGGTTGTATCAAAATGAAATGGATGCCACTGCACTTTTACAAAAAGTGAATTTAGAAGATAAAGCCAAAGCAAAATTTAAAGAATTGAGTGGTGGACAAAAACAAAGATTTTCTATTGCTACCACTTTAATTAATAAACCCAAAATTATTTTTTTAGACGAGCCCACCACGGGTTTGGATCCGCAGGCGAGAAGAAATTTATGGGACCTTATCAAAGAAATTAGAAAAAATGGCACTACAGTTATCATTACTACTCATTATATGGATGAAGCGGAGGTTTTATGCGATAGGGTAGCTATTATTGATAGTGGTAAAATTATTGCTATTAATACACCGAATCATTTAATAGATGAATTGGTGGAGACCGGTTTTGAGAAGGTCAAAGAAATTAAAAAAGCCAATCTGGAAGATGTATTTATACATTTAACTGGTAAAGCTTTAAGAGACGAAGCTTAATATGTTAAACTTATAAAATTTAAAACAATGGAAGATATAAAATATCCAATAGGTAAAGTGGTTCATTTACCTTTTACGCAGGAAAATAAAAAAGCATTTATACAAGCTATTAAAACAGCGCCTACCAATGTAGAAATGGCTGTGCAACATTTAGATAAAGCTCAGTTAGAAACTCCTTATAGAGAAGGAGGGTGGACGATACAACAAGTGGTGCATCATTTGGCAGATAGTCATATGAATGCATTTATTCGATTTAAGCTGGCTTTGACAGAAGAAGTGCCAGCTATAAAAGCATATAATGAAGCTGCCTTTGCCAATACCACAGATTCATTGAATGCGCCTGTGAATTATTCTACTACTATTTTACACGCCTTACACGCTCGTTGGGTGATATTATTAGAGTCGATGACCGATGAAGATTTTCAAAAAAAACTATTTCATCCAGTGAGAAATGCCGAAGTAAGTTTATGGGATATGTTGGCAATTTATGCTTGGCACGGTAAGCATCATCTTATGCATATCACCAATTTATGTCAACAGAAGGGTTGGTAAATTTAAATGCCCTCACTTTTTAGGGTGAAATAATTTTCTATCTACTTCTGCTACTAAGTAAACACTGCCAATAACTAAAATAAGGTCATTTTGTTGTGCTATTTGTAAAGCCGTATTAATAGCAATGTTTACATCTTTATATACTTTACCCTCTAAGCCTAGTTTATTTGCTTTAAGCGCAAGTTCTTCTTTGGATAATGCACGAGGTAAATGAGATTGAGTGAAATAATAGCTTGCTTTTTGGGGAAGAAGCGTAAGAACCGAATCAATATCTTTATCTTTCACCATACCTGTGATGATATGTAGTTGATCATAGGTAGTATGGGCCATTTGGTCTAAGAGTGCTTTAATGCCGTGTTCATTATGTGCTACATCTAATATCACTCTTGGAGATTTTTGTAGACATTCCCATCTGCCCATAAAACCAGTAGTTGATTTTATTTCCTTTAAAGCTTCTTGTATGGTGGTGCTATCTAATTTCCATCCCATATCAGACAATAATTGACAGGCGACTAAAACTCCTTTTAAATTTTTTGCTTGATATTTTCCAGGTAAGTCACACTGCATAGAAAAATTTTGTTCAAACAAAGGTTGTTTCAATAAATGCATCAAGGGTTGATGAAATGTAAAATTAGCGTAGTCCTCATTAGATTGAAAGGATACTAGTTCTATAAAATCCTCACTAAAATAAATGGGAGCGTTTTGATCATTTGCTTTTTTTTCAAAAATGGTTGTTGTTTCTTGAATGCGTTCACTTATAACAATGGGAGTTTGTTTTTTTATAATTCCTGCTTTTTCTAAAGCAATAGCCTCAAGTGTATTTCCTAATAAAGCCATATGATCCCAACCAATATTGGTAATAAGACTTAGTATAGGTTGAATTACATTAGTGCTGTCTAATCTGCCTCCTAATCCTGTTTCAATGATAGCAATATCACATTTTTCTTGGGCAAAATATTCGAAAGCCATTCCTACAGTTATTTCAAAAAAAGAAGGTTCAATTTTTTCAATCAAAGGTTTTACCTTATGGGTAAATTGTGTAACAAATTCTTGGGTACACATTTCACCATTCACTTTAATTCTCTCTCTAAAATCATATAAGTGAGGTGAAGTATATAAACCTGTTGTATATCCTGCTTTTTGGAATATGGCTGCTAACATATGACTGGTGGAGCCTTTACCATTCGTACCCGCTATATGAATGGTACTAAATTTTTTTTCTGGATTTCCCAAAAATGAACAAATGGAATGTGTGTTGTGTAAATCGTTTTTGATAGCAGCGGCACCTATACGACTAAACATAGGTAAACGACTATATAAATAATCAATCGTATTTTGATAATCGTTAAAAGCCACAGTAATAATTATTGATTTTCGAATTTAAACTTTACAGTTACATTTGAAATATGATCAGCGCTATTGAAATTAATTTTTGTTAAATACTCTACTATAGCTCTTTTATATTTGGCATCGTTGGAGCTAGATCCTTTTACAATTTGTATAAATCGACCTACGCCTGCTGTATTTACTTCAATCTCTGCATATATAGTGGCAGGTTCAACATCTCCTAAAAAAGAATAGGCTTTGGTGATTCTTCTATCTCCTTTAGTAACAAAGGGTCCGCCATTTCCCTCATAATTTTTCCCATTGATACTTCCATTGGCAACACCTTGATCGCCATTGCCACCTGCTATGCCCTGATCCTTTACATTATTATAACTATCTTGATAAAGTACACGTAAAAAATTTTTATCCAAAGAGTCACCTGTTTCACTTATAGTTCCGGATGGTAAAAAGGGAAGTGTTGTTTGGAATATTTTATCAGAGTTTTTATCACTATTATCTACTTTTTTTAAATTTAATTTAAGTTTATTAGGTGTTAATACGTCTGATACAACACCTCTATCCTCTGTAGATACAAGATTCATGAATGTAGTATAAAATTCGCGAGTTTCATCTGTTAAATTAGCCCAATTATTATATACTGAAGTCGCTATTAAATTTTTGGTAACTTCTTCATTTTTATCAATTTTACCATGGTATTTACCAACATTTTGAATAAATTCTAAAAATTCATTTGATATAACATTATCACTTAAATCAGCTTTATCTTGATAATTATTTGCCTTCATAAGTTGGTAAACTGGGTGTGATAATAAAGTATCTGGGTTTTCCTTAGTATTGGGAGCAGTATCAAAACGTCCATCATAATTGAGAGAAACAAATAATCTACCTTTATCACCACCAAAAAAAGGATCAAGTTCTTCGTACATT